>NZ_LLXT01000170.1 GCF_001431625.1 Stenotrophomonas geniculata ATCC 19374 = JCM 13324 | reverse complement strand
AGCGCCACTGGCCTAGCGCGCCGGCACCTCGGTACGGATGCCCATCGCCTCGCGGTAGCGCGCGTACAGCGCCATCACCTTGTCCACATAGGCCAGGGTTTCGGCGTAGGGCGGCACGCCCTTGTAGCGGGTGACCGCGCCGATGCCGGCGTTGTACGCAGCCGCTGCCAGCGGACGGTCACCGTTGTAGCGACGCAGCAGCGCGCGCATGTAGCGGGCGCCGCCATCGATCGACTGCTGGGGCGAGAACGGATCATTCACGCCGTACTCCTGCGCGGTGTCCGGCATCAACTGCATCACGCCCTGTGCGCCCTTGCTGGACACCGCCAGCGCATCGAAGTTGCTTTCAGCATGGGCAATCGCACGCAGCCACGCGTCATCGACGCCCGTAGCCTTGGCCGCAGCCTTGAACTGTTTGGCGTGCTGCGCCAGCTGCGGCTTGCCGACCTTGCCCAGGCCTTCGTGGGCCGGCTCGCCCGGCGGCGTGGCCATGGTGAACTTCAGGAACACCCGCGAGCCGGGCAGGTTGCGGGTGGAGTAGACCAGCGCGCCATCCTGCTCGCGCTCGTACAGCACGCCGCTGAACACGCCCATGTTGCCCCACAGGTTCGGGGTCTGGATGGCGTTGTCGTCGATTTCCTTCGGGGTGCAGCGTGAACCGGGTTCCGGCGCGGTGGCCAGGCTGACGGTGTTGCCCTGCACGCAGCGGTAGACGGTGCGCGCGGCAGCCAGCCCGGGCCACAGGCTGGGCAGCAGCAACAGCGCTAGCAGGAGAGGGCGACGGGACATGGCGGCCGGATCATCCGGCCGCGCCCGCTAATGTTGGGTGAATGGGGGCCGGCAGGGCTGCGCCCTGCACCTGCAGAGGCAACGTCAACAGCCAGAGCAGCGCTGGGCAGTTGAGGGCTGGTCGGGTGGGTGTGGCCCGGCAGGACACGCCGTAAACCCATCCATGGGGGCTCGATGGCGCCATCCATGGCGCCAACGGTCCTGCCGGGCCACACCCACCCGCCCTCGACAGTTTCCTGCGGCTGACAGTAGATCCACGCCATGCGTGGATGGAGCTCTCTGGAGACGATGGGTCAATGGATGGAACGAAGACGTTGGATCACTTCGCGGTCTTCCGACGCACCCAATACCCCACGCCAAGCAGCACGAACCACACCGGGCTGGCGATCAATGCCTGGCGGGTGTCGGGCTGCAGGCTCAGCAGCACCAGCACGGCCGCGAAGAACACCAGGCAGGCCCAGCACATGGCAACCCCGCCGGGCATCTTGAAGATCGACGCAGCGTGGCGTTCCGGGTAGCGGCGGCGATAGGCCATGTAGGCCACCAGGATCAGCGACCACACGAAGATGAACAGCACCGTCGCCAGCGTCGTGACCAGGGTGAAGGCGGTCACCAGGTTCGGAATCAGGTAGATCAGCAGCGTGCCACCGAGCAGGCACAGGCACGAGAACAACAGGCCACGGGCCGGCACGGCGGCGCGTGACAGTTTCGACAACCCGCGCGGGGCGTGGCCCTCTTCGGCCAGGCCGTACAGCATGCGGCTGGTGGAGAAGATGCCGCTGTTGGCCGAGGACGTGGCAGAGGTCAGCACCACGAAGTTGATCAGGCTGGCCGCGGCCGGAATACCGGCCAGCACGAACAGCTGCACGAACGGGCTCTTGTCCGGCACCACCTGGCGCCACGGGGTGACGGCCATGATCGCGATCAGCGCCAGTACGTAGAAGATGATGATGCGCACCGGAATCGAATTGATCGCCTTGGGCAGGTTGCGCTCGGGGTCGGCGGTTTCGGCGGCGGTGGTGCCGACCAGCTCGATGCCGACGAAAGCGAACACGGCAATCTGGAAGCCGGCGAAGAAGCCGACCAGGCCCATCGGGAACATGCCGCCGTCATTCCACAGGTTCGACAGCGCCGCGGTGTGGCCACTGGGCGAGGTGAAGCCCCAGGCCACCAGCCCGGCGCCGGTAATGATCAGCGCGCAGATCGCCACGATCTTGATCAGCGCGAACCAGAATTCCATCTCGCCAAACAGCTTCACCGTCACCAGGTTCAACGACAGCAGCAGCATCACGCAGGTCAGCGCCGGCTTCCAGGCTTCCAGCCCGGGGAACCAGAACTGTGCGTAGGCAGCGATCGCGATCACATCGGCGATGGCGGTGACGATCCAGCAGAACCAGTAGGTCCATCCACAGAAGAAGCCGGCCCAGGGGCCGAGCAGATCGGTGGAAAAATCGATGAAGGATTTGTACTGCAGGTTGGACAGCAACAGTTCGCCCATCGCGCGCATCACGAAGAACAGCATCGCGCCGATGATCAGGTAGACGAAGACGATGGACGGGCCGGCCAGGCTGATGGTCTTGCCCGACCCCATGAACAGGCCGGTGCCGATGGCACCGCCAATGGCGATCAACTGGAGGTGGCGGTTGGACAGGCTGCGGCGCAGGTGCTCGGGGGGCGTTGCGGGCTCGGTCATGGGCGCGGGCAAAAGGGCGGGCGAAGCGTTCGACGGTAGTCCTCCTCAGGCAGGAGCGCCAGCGCCGGATGAGCCAATCCCGTCAAACTTGGCCGCTTTCATCACAATGTGACCAAATACCGGATTCATCCCATTCCGCCCGGCCCGGCGCCATGCTCAGATAGCCGCACCTGCCCAAGGATCGGCCCGACCATGCGCCCTGCCCTGCCTGCCCCGCTGGAGCCCCGGCCATGAGCCGGCTGCGCGTCATCATTGGTGGCACCGCACTGGCGCTGCTGGCCGCGGCCGTGCCGATCGCGGTGATGGCCTATGCCACCTGGGACCGTGCGGTCAGCGTCGAGCAGCAACGCCTGCGCGACATTGCCGGCCGTGCCCTGCGCCGCGCCGACCAGTCCTACCAGGAAGCACTGGCGGCACTGCAGTCGGCCGAGGTCGGCGCCCACAGCGCCTGCGGGCCCGACCATATCCGGCGCATGCAGACGCTGGTGATGACCTCGCCGTCGGTCGACCAGATGGGCTACTTCGAGGGTGGCAAGCTACGCTGTACGTCGTGGGGGCCGTTCCTGTCCGACGTCAACCAGCCCAAGTCCGACCACGTCACCAGTGATGGCGCCGGCATCGCCGTGGATGTGCGCCCCGAGGCAAGCGGACGGCGCCAGGTCCTGTCGATCCTGTATGGCAACTACGACGTGCTGGTCGATCCGCGCCGCTTCGTCGATGTCATCGCCGACCCGAACGTGCGCCTTGCCCTGGCCAGCCCGGACGGCCGCCTCCTGGCCAGGCAGGACGGCATGGATCCGGCATTGCTTGAGACCCTGCTGCGCGCGCCTGGTGAAGGCCTGGACCACAACACCCTGTACGCCACCGCCCGCAACGAAGAGTGGCTGGCGATCGCGACCACACCGCGTACCGCGCTCGCCGCGACCTTCCGCCAGCAGGCGTGGCTGTTCGTGCCGATCGGCGTTCTGCTGGCCGCTGTCGGTGCCGGCCTGGTGATCTGGCTGTCGCGTCGCCGCCTGTCGCTGCGCGGCGAGCTGGCCACGGCGATCCGCCGCCGCGAGCTGTACCTGCACTACCAGCCCATCATCGAACTGGATACCGGCATCTGCGTCGGCGCCGAAGCGCTGGTGCGCTGGCAGCGCCCGGATGGCACCCAGGTGCGGCCGGACCTGTTCATTCCGCTGGCCGAAGAGGCCGGCATGATCGGCGCGGTCACCGATCTGGTGATCGAGAACGTGGTGCGCGACATGCGCGAGCTGCTGGTGGCCGACCGCAGCGCGCACATCGCAATCAACCTGGCCGCCGAAGACATCAGCAGCGGCCGCGCGCTGAAGATGATCTCCAAGCACATGGCCGGCAGCGGCATCCTGCCGCAGCAGATCTGGATGGAGGCCACCGAGCGCGGCTTCCTCGACCTGGACCGCGCCCGCACGATGCTGGCACAGGCACGTCGGGCCGGGCACAGCGTGGCCATTGACTATTTCGGCGTCGGCTTCTCCAGCCTGCAGTACCTGGAACAGCTGCCGCTGGACGCGCTGAAGATCGACAAGTCGTTCATCGATGCGATCGGCACCGAGAGTGCAACCAGCCCGGTGACGCCGCACATCATCGACATGGCCAAGGAGCTGGGCCTGTGGGTGGTGGCCGAGGGCGTTGAAACCGAGGCACAGCTGGCGTATCTGCATACCCGCAAGGTCGAGTTCGCGCAGGGCTGGCTGTTCTCGCGGCCGCTGCCACGGGATGAGTTCGTGGTGTTCCATCACAAGCGGCAGCAGCGCTATGGCGCGGCGCGGGAGCACATGCAGAATCCGCGCAGCGTGCCGATCGAGCGTGAGGGAGTGGAGTAGGACGGCGAACGGCGGAGCCCCTCGTGGTGGGTCGCGTACTGCTATCCCAGGGCTGGCCGGGACGATCGGGTTCGCGGGGGACGCCGTAAACCCGTCCATGGGGGCTTGGCCGCGGCATCCATGCCGCGGACACCCCCGCGAACCCGACCGCCCCGGCCTCTGACAGGTTCCTGCAGCGTCCCACCACGGAATCAACGGGAAAAGGCAAAAGCAAACGCGGGTCGCTGCGCTCGGTAGATCCACGCCATGCGTGGATGGCGTGGACCACGGTAGTGCCGGCCGCTGGCCGGCACCTCCGTAACGTGTTGCTGCGCCTACGCCCAGGCCTTCGGCCGTGCCAACAGCCACGCCACGCTCACCGCCAGCAGCAGCAGCGGCAGCCATCCCAACTGGCTCGGGCCGCCCGCCTGCAGCAGCACACCCCCTGCAACGCCACCGGCAGCAATGGCCAGGTTCCAGCCGGTCACCAGCATCGACTGCGCCAGATCCGCGGCGGCACCGGCACGCCGCGCCAATGCGGTCTGGAACAACGTAGGTACCGCGCCGAAGGCAACGCCCCACAGGATCGTCGCCAGCAGCAGCGCGATCGCGTCGCCCGGCCACAACAGCAGGGTCAGCACCGGCACGATGAAGCCGATCACCGCGGCCCACACCAGCGTGCGCAGATGACGGTCCACACCCCAGCCGGCAATGACGATGCCGGCGATGGCGGCCAGGCCGAAGGCCAGCAGCAGGCGGTCCAGCCACGGGCCGGCACCGGCCTCCACCGCCAGCGGTTCGATGTAGGTGTAGAGCACGTTGTGCGCCAGCACGTACAGCACCATCACCGCCAACGCACTGCGCACGCCCGGCATGCGCCACACCGTAGCCAACGACGTACGCTGACCGGCCGCCGCCGCCGGCAACGCGGGCAATGCCCAGCGCGCGTAGGCCAGCAGCACGACTGCCAGCACACTCATCAGCGCGAATGCCCAGCGCCAGCCGATCTGCTGGCCCAGCAAGGTGCCCGCCGGTACGCCCAGCGACAGTGCCAGCGGCGATCCGACCATCGCCACCGCAATCGCCCGGCCCTGCAGCGAGGGCACCACCATGCGCGCGGCGTAGCCGGCCACCAGCGACCACAGCAGGCCACCACACACGCCGGCCAGGAAGCGCGCGGCCAGGATCAGCGGGTAGCTGCTGCTCAATGCGGTCAGCGTATTGACCACCACGAAGCCGGCAATCGCGGCGAGCAGCAAGGGACGTCGCGGCAGGCGCTGGGTCAGTGCGGTCATCGGCAGTGCGGCCATCACCGAGCCGAGCGCGTACACGCTGACCAGCTGGCCAACCGCCGCGTCGCTCACACCGAGGCTTTCGCCCATCGGCCGCAGGACGCCGGCCGGCAGGGTCTCGGTCAGCAGAGTGATGAAGCCGCCACCGGCCAGCGCCAGCAGTCCCGCCCACGGTAGGCGCGTGGCTTCACCGGCCGGGCCAGCCGCATCGATGGCATGGCCGCTCATCGCGCGGTCTCCAGATCAGCATAGACCGCATCGCGCAGCTCATCGACGAAGGCACCGTCCATGCCTTCGTACAGGGTGTTGGTCAGCGCCACCACGCTGAGCCCACGCGCAGGATCGACAAACCAGCTGTGCCCGTAGGCACCGCCCCAACGCCATGTACCTGCGCTCTGCGGCGTACCGCTGGCGGCCGCATCGCGCAGCACCGCAAAGCCAAGGCCGAAGCCCCAGCCGGCCGGTTCCGGCGGCCCCTGTTCGCCCACCTGCGGGCTGGCCATCTCCGCTGCCAGTGCGGGCGGCAACAGGCCTGAACGCTGCACATCACGCAAGGCCTCCAGCACCGCCATCACTTCATCGGCGCTACCGACCAGGCCTGCCCCGGCCGAGGGGAAACGGCTGGCATCGGTGGCGCGCGCGAGGCTGTACTCGATACCGACGGTACCCTCGAACGGAGCGACCACCTCGCCTTCGCGCAGGCGGTGCGGCTGCGGTGTGTCGCTCACATAGGGCGTGGCCAGCCGTGCCGCGTTGCGCGCAGCGAAGGCGGTGTCCCGCAGGCCCAGGGGTGCGGCCAGCAAGCGCTCGAACAGTGCCTGCAGGGATTCACCGGTCGCTGCTTCAGCCACGGCACCGGCAACGTCCACGCCCAGCGAGTACAGCCACTGGCTGCCCGGCGCGAACAGCAGGGGAGCCTTCGCGATGCGGCGCACGTTGTCGGCCAGAGAGAGCGGGTTCGCGTCCATGCCATCGCTGACGCCAGCGCGTGCGTAGGGAGCCTTCGCATCGGCTTCGAGAAAGCGATAGCCCAGCCCGCTGCTGTGGCTGAGCAGCTGGCGCAGGCTGATCGCTGGCGTGCTGCCATCAGCCAGCGCCGGGCGGAAGTCCCGCAGCCAGCGCTGCACCGGTGCATCCAGGTCGAGCACGCCCTCGGCCACCAGGCCCAGGATCACCGTGCTCAGCAGCGGCTTGCTCACCGAGGCCAGCCGGAACAGCTGGTCGCGCTGCATCGGCGTGGCCGACTCGCGATCCGCCAGGCCCGTGGCGCTGGCATGGCGCAGCGCGCCGTGCTCGCGCACCAGCACCACCGCACCGACCAGGCGCTGCGGGTGGAGCTGCTGCAGCAGCCGCTGCACCGAAGGAAGTGTCGGCGCAGGGTCGAAGGAAGGAGCGGCATTCATCGCGATGATCCGTGGGGGAGAGGCCGCCACGTTAGGCAGCGGGCGTCCGCGCAAAAAGCCGGTTGCCGCTCCGGGCATCATGGACCGTGTAGTCCGCAATCGGCATGATGGCCGGAACCGCAAGGCCGCAACGGTCTCCACGCCACCCCGCACCACAGTGTTGCGATGGCGGAGCCGCCCGCTACAGCCGCACCGGCCTACCCTGCCGCTTTCATTGCCCGCACGCCCATGTCAGTCCTGGACAACCTCGCCAACCTGCAGACCTTCGTGCACGCGGCCGATACCCGCAGCTTCGTCGAGACCGGGCGCCTGCAGGGCATATCCGCCTCGGCAGCGGGCAAGTGCGTGGCGCGGCTGGAGCACGCACTGGGCGTGCGCCTGTTCCACCGCAGCACGCGCAGCATCACGCTCACCGCCGAGGGTCAGCTGTTCCTGGCGCGTTGCCGGCGCATCCTCGACGAGCGCGATGCCGCCCGCACCGAGCTGGCACAACCGCACGCCTCGCCCCGTGGCACCCTGCGCATCAGCCTGCCGCTGGTGGGCGACCTCACCCTGCCGTTGATGGCCGAATTCATGGCCGCGTATCCGGATATCCGCCTGGACCTGGACTTCAGTGACCGCCTGGTTGATGTCATCGAAGAGGGCTTCGATGCGGTGCTGCGCGTCGGCGAACCCAGCGACTCGCGGATGAACGCACGCCGGCTGGGGGTATTCCCGCGGCGTGTCGTTGCCTCGCCGGGCTACCTGCAGCGCTGCGGCGTTCCGCGCACGCCGGCAGGCTTGATGCAGCACACGCTGCTGCACTATCGCTTCCCCACCACCGGCAAGCTGGAACCGTGGCCGATCCACTGGCCCGACGATGAAACGCCGCAGGAGCTTCCGGTGCACATGGTGGCCAACACCATCGAAGCGCGGGTAGCGCTCGCACTGCGCGATATCGGCCTGGCCTTCGTGCCGGTGCACTCGGTGCGCGATGCCCTGGCCGACGGCCGCCTGGTCACCGTGCTGGACGAACACGTGCATTCCTGCGGCACCTTCCATCTGCTGTGGCCGTCGGGCCGACACGTACTGCCGAAGCTGCGGGTGTTCATCGACTTCGTCGGCGCCCGCCTGGGTACCGTACCGTAGATCCACGCCATGCGTGGATGCGTCTCGCGGCGAAAGGAAGCCGAGCATCGGCTCGGCTCTACAGAACCGCCCGATCATCGGTAGCGCCGGGCCATGCCCGGCGGCCGCGCACCCGACCATTCAGCCACTGCCGCTATACTGGCCGCTCATTCCTCCAAGAGGCTCGCGACCAATGCGCCATTGATGCCGCCGTCTTCCCACTAGACGGCCTGACTCTTCCCGCCCCTGCGCGCAGGGGAGAACCCGGCATCCATGGAGGTCGCATGACCCCGCATTCCCTCACGCTCGATCGCGTGTCGTATCGATTGGCCGACGGCCGCCCGCTGTTTTCCGATCTGACGTTTTCCTTCGAACCGGTCGCCACCGGCCTCGTCGGTGCCAATGGCGCCGGCAAGAGCGTGCTCGCACGCCTGCTGGCCGGCCGGCGGCTGCCCGACAACGGCCAGGTTCGCGGCAGTGGCCGCGTGTTCCTGTTGCCGACGCCCGGCTATCCACCCGCCGGCACGGTCGGTGAACTGGCCGGTGTCGGCACGGAACTGGCCGCACTGCAACGCATCGAAGCCGGCAGCGTGGACGAGGCCGACTTCGCCCGCGTCGGCGACCGCTGGGATCTGCGCGAACGCCTGCAGCAGCAGTGGCGTACGCTGCAGCTACCCGACGACCTCGATCCGGCCCAGCCGGCCGCGCGCCTCAGTGGTGGCCAGGCCATGCAGGTGGCGCTGTCCGGTGCCTGGGCCAGCGGTGCCGACTGGCTGATCCTGGACGAACCCAGCAACCACCTCGACGCACGCCATCGCCAACAGTTGTATGAACAGTTGCAGCAGTGGCGCGGCGGCCTGCTGGCGATCAGCCATGATCGCGAACTGCTGGCGCACATGCAGCAGATCGTCGAGCTCGATGCGCGCGGGCTGCATCGCTATGGCGGACCGTGGCAGCACTACGCCGACGCGCGCGCCGCCGAACGTGAAGCCGCCGCCGCCCAGCTTGACCATGCACGTGCACAGCACCGGCAGCAGCAACGCAGCGCGCGCGAACAACACGAACGCCAGCAGCAGCGCCAGGCACGTGGCAACCGTGATGCGAAGCAGGCCAACCAGGCCCCGATCCTGCTCGGCCGGCAGAAGCAGCGCGCCGAGGCCAGCCACGGCCGCGCACAGCAGGTGCAGGCCGAGCGCCTGCAGGCCAGCGCAGAGCAGCTGCGCGCAGCTGCATCCGCGGTGCATGCGGCGCCGGAACTGGCGCTGTTTGCCGGTGCGGGCGAGCGTGGCAGCGCGCGTCTGCTGGAGGCCGAGGCGCTGGTGCTGCCACATGGCTGCAGCGCCCCGCTGCAGCTGGAGATCCGCCGGGGGCAGCGCATCGCCGTGGTCGGTGACAACGGCAGCGGCAAATCGACCCTGCTGCGTGTGTTGGCCGGCCAGCTGCCTGCATGCAGTGGCACCGTGCAACGGCATGCACCACTGGCCCTGCTCGACCAGCAGTTGCTGGGGCTGTCCGGCGCGCGCAGCATCCTTGACACCGTGCAGGCCGCCAACCCGCGCGCGGACCCAGGCGAGCTGCGCACGCGGCTGGCCCTGCTCGGGCTGGATGCACAGCGCATCCAGCGGGCGGCCCACAGCCTCAGTGATGGCGAGCGGGTGAAGGGTGCGCTGGCCAGCGTGCTGTATGCCGATCCCGCGCCCCAACTGTTGCTGCTGGACGAACCCGGTAATGCGCTGGATCTGAGCGCATTGCAGGCGCTGGAGGAACTGCTTGCGGCGTGGCCGGGCGCGCTGGTGATGGTCAGCCACGACCGGCACCTGCTGCAGGCATTGCGACCGACCCACGTGCTGCACGTGAACACCGAGGGTTGGCAGTGGCGAGATGCCTTGTAGATCCACGCCATGCGTGGATTCGATCTTGTAGAGCCGAGCCCACGCTCGGCTGCAATTGCAGTAGATCCACGCCATGCGCGGATGGAATGATCCGCCAGCCGAGCGTGGGCTCGGCTCTACAAGGCGGGCAAAGACCGGTTGAACCGCCATCCACGCATGGCGTGGATCTACAGGAGCCGTCAGCTCAGCGCTTCCACACCGGGAATGCCTGCGGCATCTGCTGCCACAGCAGCGGTCCCGCACGCAGCTCCTGTTCGTTGAGCAGGCAGGCATCCAGCTCTGCGCGCACGGCGCGCTCGTCCATGTGCACGCCAATCACCACCAGTTCCTGGCGCCGATCGCCCCACAACGGGTGCCACAGGCGCTGCATTGCCGAATGCGCGGCCGCGTCCGGAAACTCCTCCGGTCCCGGCAACGGCGCGCTCCAGCAGTCGGCCTGCTGGCGCGCCCATCCGAGGTCGCTGTACGGCAGCGGTGTCGGCGGCAACAGCGGTGTGGTGTCCTCGATGCCCGCACGCACGCGATCGCGCGCGGCGTACCAGAAGCCCGCCGCCTGCGTCCGCGTCGCGGCACCCACGGTGTTCAGCTCGCCCACCCAGTCCATGCGGTTGGCCAGCCAGAACCAGCCCTTGCTGCGGATCACGCCGGGCATGCCCGACTGCAGCGCGCGTGCGAATCGCGCGGGATGGAACGGACGTCGCGAGCGGTAGACGAAGCTACCGATGCCGTACTCCTCGGTTTCCGGTGTGTGCTCGCCACGCAGTTCCTTCACCCAGCCCGGCGCACGTTGCGCACGCTCCATGTCGAAGCGCCCGGTATCCAGCAGCTCGGCCAGCGGCACATTGCCGAAGCTGGACAGCAGCAGCTTCGCGTCGCGGTTCAGGCCACGCAGCACAGCCAGCGTGTCCTGCAGCACTTCGTCATCCACCTGGTCCACCTTGCTGACCACGATCACGTCGGCAAACTCCACCTGCTCGCACAGCAGGTCAACCACGCCGCGATCGTCCTCCGGGCCGGCCTGCTGGCCGCGCTCGGCCAGTCGCGACGTCGAGCCGAAGTCGGCAAGGAACGCGCTGCCGTCGACCACCGTCACCATCGTGTCCAGCCGCGCGATGTCACTCAGGCTGAAGCCGTGCTCGTCGCGCACCGCGAAGGTGGCCGCCACCGGCATCGGCTCGCCGATGCCCGTCGATTCGATCAGCAGATAGTCATAGCGGCCCGCATCGGCCAGGCGCCGCACTTCCTGCAGCAGGTCATCGCGCAGCGTGCAGCAGATGCAGCCGTTGCTGAACTCCACCAGCGTCTCTTCGGTGCGGCGCAGTTCGGCCCCACCTTCGCGCACCAGCTGCGCATCGATGTTGACCTCGCTCATGTCGTTGACGATGACCGCCACGCGCAGACCCTCGCGGTTGCGCAGGATCTGGTTGAGCAGGGTGGTCTTGCCGGCCCCCAGGAAGCCGGACAGCACGGTGACCGGAAGGCGACGGTCGGCGCGGGAAACAGTGTTCATGTCGGAGCGGGTTGGCTGCGGAACGGAAATGTTACTGTATAACAATTGTTGCGCAAGGAACCTCCTCCGATGAAGTCGCCTTCTGCCGCCCTGCTCGATGCCGGCGCGGTCGCCCTGTCCAGCCTGTGCCTGCTGCACTGCCTGGCGCTACCCCTGCTGGCCGCCGCGCTCCCCCTGTTCGGCACCTGGGCCGAAGCGGAATGGGTGCATCTGCTGTTCGTGGCCATCGCCCTGCCGCTGACCGGCTACGCGCTGTGGCGGGCCGAGCGCCGTCACCCGCTGCCGGTGCTGGCCTGGGCCACCGCCGGCGCCGGTCTGGGCCTGTTGCTGGCCGGCGCGCTGGCGCTGCCCTCGCATGACTGGGAAACGCCGATGACCGTCACCGGCAGCCTGCTGCTGGCCGCCACGCACATCTGGAACGCACGGCACCGGCACGCGGGGTAGAGTCGACTGTTAGTCGACTCTCGCGCGAAGCGCGGGATCTCATGCCGCCTGGGCGAAGAGCAGTCGACTAACAGTCGACTCTACCGCCCCTCGGCCTATTTGCCGTAGCGGCGCAGCAGCTCGACCAGCACCGCGGCCTCGTCCGCCCGCTGCTGCGGGTCGTCGGCAGCCACCACATGTTCCTGCAGGTGCTCGTGCAGCAGCTCCATCAACAGGCTGTGGGCTGCACCGCGCACGGCGGCGACCTGCACCAGCACGTCCGCGCATTCGCCCGCCTCGCCCTCGGGCTTGTCCAGCGCCTGCTCCAACGCCGCCACCTGACCCGCGATACGGCGCACCCGGGTCAGCAGCTGCTTTCGATTCTTGTGTACATGGGCCATGACTGGATCATATACCCTATGGGGGTATCCACTCCACCCCCTTGGTCCCCCCATGCACCTGGACGCCCTCGCCGCCGCCCGCCGCCACGAACACCGCTTCGACGACGGCAATCCGCTGGCCGAACGCAATACCCGCCGCGCCCTGTGGCTCACCGTCGGCATGATGCTGGCGGAGATCATCGGCGGCTGGTGGTTCAACTCCATGGCCGTGCTCGCCGATGGCTGGCACATGAGTTCGCACGCGCTGGCGCTGGGCCTCTCGGTGTTCGCGTACCGCTGCGCGCGCCGCTACGCGCACGATCCGCGCTTCGCCTTTGGCACCTGGAAGATCGAGATCCTGGCCGGCTACACGAGCGCCATCGCCCTGCTCGGCGTCGCCGCGCTGATGGCCGTGCAGTCTCTGGAGCGGCTGTGGGTACCGGCACCGATCCATTACGACGAAGCCATTGCCATTGCGGTCGTCGGCCTGGCGGTGAACCTGCTGTGCGCCTGGTGGCTGCACGACAGCCCGGGGCATGCGCATCACCACCACGCGCACGGCCACGATCATGGCGAACACCACGGGCATGATCACGCGCACCACGATCACGACCACGCGCACGGTCACGACCTCAATCTGCGCTCGGCCTACGTGCACGTGCTGGCCGACGCCGCCACCTCGGTGCTGGCCATCGTCGCACTGCTCGGCGGCAAGCTGCTGGGCCTGACCTGGCTGGACCCGGTGATGGGGCTGGTCGGCGCCGCGCTGGTCACGGTGTGGGCAGTGGGCCTGCTGCGCGACAGCGGCCGCATCCTGCTCGACGCGCAGATGGACGCACCAGTGGTGGCCGAAGTACGCGAAGTGATCGAACAGGGCCCGTGGCCGGCACGTTTGGCCGACCTGCACGTCTGGCAGGTCGGTCGCGGCAAGTACGCGGTCAGTGCCAGCGTGGTCACCAGCGACGCAGGTCTGGATGCCGATACCGTGCGCAACGCGCTGGCGATCCATGAGGAGCTGGTGCATGTGACGGTGGAGATTCACCGTAGCTGATCCTGCGCGACTGCGGTCGAATCTGTAGAGCCGAACCCATGCTCGGCTTGCCGTTGCCTTTGCAGCGCCGAGCCATGCTCGGCTGTCGCAGGCCATCAGCCGAGCACGGGCTCGGCTCTACAGTCAGAGCTTCAGCATCATCCGCAACAGGTACATCAGCAGCGGCAGCGCACTCAGCACCGCACCACCGATGCCGATCCACGGCCAGCGCTCGCCGCGCACGCGCGACGCCACCGCCAGACCGCCACCCACCAGTGCCGCACCCAGCACGCCCACGCCCAGCCCGGCGGCCATGCCATTGCCGCCTGCGGCCACCGCCGCCTGCGCAGCCAACGTGCCCGCGCCCCAACCCACAGCGATCCCCAGCCAAGTGGCCACGCCGCACCACGGTGCCTTGCCCTGCGCCATCCGAAAACCCCTGTGTCCTTGCCGAATTTCTGTACGGGCCGTGCCCGCATGCTGCCTACACTAGCCGCACCTGCCCCGTCGGGACATCCCATGCGCATGCTCCGCCTGCTGCTGCCCGGTGCTCTCCTGCTGCTCACCGCCTGCGGTGGTGATGCCGGGCTTCCTTTCAGCGCCGACCCGTTGCAGGGCTGCTTCGCCACCGGCGCGCGCAAACCGGCCGACTTCCGCATCGACAAGGAAGGCGGCCAGTACTTCGTCTCCTTCAGCCGCGGCGACCAGTGGCAGCGCGAGCCGAATGCCCTGCATAAGGCCACCCGCAGCGAGATCAGCCGCTACTTCCGCGATGACGCCGAGCAGATCGACAGCGCATTGATCCGCATGGCCGGTGGCTTCGGCATCTTCCACTTCAACAAGGACGCGACATTGAAGGGCAAGGCCAGTGATAGTGACTACATGGCGCTGATGCTGATCGGTGCTGGGCCGGTGTATGCGGTGAAGTGCTCGTAAGACGCAATGATTCTGATGGCGACTCAGGGCACTATGGGCGCATCCTGTCTTCTTTGAGGAGCGATGCCAATGCTGCTGTTTCTGCTGCTTGCGGTAAGCGCGCCGAAGACCCAGGGTGCCTATGACGAAGTCCGGCAGCTGCCCGATGGCCAGATCCTGATAATGCGCACTCTGGATTGGGACCTCGGCGATGGCACGAAGGAGCGCGTCATCGTGCACTGGCTGCTGCAGGAGGACGGCCGCATGCGCTACGACTTCGATTGGCAGCCACCGCAAACCCAGGAGGCCCATCGTCGATCGTGCGCGCGGCAGGGCATGCAGCCGTCGCGTGGCGTCGGCATGATCGCGGGGGAAGGGACCACACACGGTTACAGCTGCACCAGCGCTAGCGTCGGGCCCACGCCCGACTCCTCCCTGCCTGCATCCACGCATGGCGTGGACCTACTTTGACATCGGCTTGGCTCTACAACAGCTGCGGTACCATGCCCTCCCCCGAACCGCCCCGGTACCCGCCGTGCCCCATTACACCGGCCCCCTGCTGACCCGCGACAGCGCCGATACCCTGCGCCGTGCCCATGACAAGGGCGCTGCCGACTGGCAGGGCTCTCTCGACCTCGGCCGCCGCGAGGGCAGCGTGGCGCTGGATGCCGGCGGCTTCCGCTTCCGTGGCCAGTCCTACCC
>NZ_LLXT01000169.1 GCF_001431625.1 Stenotrophomonas geniculata ATCC 19374 = JCM 13324 | reverse complement strand
AGGTGGGGCGGTGTCGGAGTGCGGGGTGTCAGCCGCATGGATGCGGCTGCCAAGCCTTATCTGATGGAAATCTGGCAGCGTAGGTGCCGAGAGCCGGCGTGGGCCGCCGTGTAAGCCTGGATCTCGACGATCGCCTTGGAGCTTGGCGCCCACGCCGGAATCTCCCTTGATCCGCCCGAACAGTTGCTGGAGCTGACACTCGCAGTGATAAGACTGGGCAAGCGGGGGAGCTCTCGACCCTTCCAGACTATACGGAGTCCGGTGATGAACGGGATCGGGATTGATGTCAGCAAGCGCCAACTGGATGTCGGCACGACGGACGGAGAGACCCTGCAGGTCTGCAATAACCGCTCCGGCTTTTCTGAATTGGATGTTTGGCTGAAGAAGCGTCCGGTCAGCCAGATCGTGCTGGAAGCCACCGGCGGCTACGAACGACCGGTGCTGGATTTTCTGCACGCAGTGGGCCATCCGGTGGTCCGCGCCAATGCCCTGCGGGCCCGCAGGCTGGCTCAGGGGATGGGGCAGATGGCCAAGACCGACCGGTTGGATGCCTATGCATTGGCGCAGATGGCGGCCTTGGTGAAACTTCCGGCCTACCAACCGCTGGAGCCTTGGCAGCAGAAAATGCGGGAATTCGTGCGGGCACGTCGACAGGCGATGCACGCGCTGACCATCGCGCGGCAGCAGCTGGAAATGGTCGGTGATCGTGAATTGCGCCGGCTACTGCAGGCCAACATCACCCGCTTGCAGACGCTGGTTGAACGTCTGGGAAAGCAAATTGCCGAGCAGGTTACCCAGCAGCCTCAACTGGCTGTCCTGAAGTCGATGAAGGGCGTTGGCCCTGGCCTGCAGGCGGTATTGGCAAGCTATCTTCCCGAGTTGGGAAAGATCAGCGGCAAGGCCATCGCCAGCCTCGTCGGTGTGGCTCCGATGTCCCACGACAGCGGAACCATGCGAGGGAAACGCAGCATCCATGGCGGCAGAGCCGAGATCCGCCAGGTGCTCTACATGGCCAGCATGTCGGCCATGCGGCATGAACCTCAACTGCGCGATTTCTACCAGTCGCTGCGAGCCCGAGGCAAAGAAGGAAAAGTAGCCATCGTGGCGGTGATGCGGAAGATGCTGGTGATCCTCAACGCCCGGGTGCGCGACGCTGAAAACGGGTTGGTCCCAGCCTAAGGCCAGGCAGGGCGCAAGACCAAAGGCTGCCGGCCAGCGGCCGGCACTACCGTGCCCGTCTCATGGAGGGG
>NZ_LLXT01000168.1 GCF_001431625.1 Stenotrophomonas geniculata ATCC 19374 = JCM 13324 | reverse complement strand
CGTCCCCCGCAACCGGACCCACCCCGCCTACCTACAGGAACCCCGCCGTTGCCGTTGCTGTTGCTGGTGCCGTTGCTGGTGCCGTTGCCTCCAGCAGGTGCAGGGCTGCAAGCCCTGCCGAACGCCCCCTTACTTCAAACGCAGCAGCAGGCTGCCGCCCGCACATACCACCGCCAACCAGGCCACGCCGTGCCACCCCCACTGCGCCAGCGCCAGGCTGCCCAGCGCACCACCGGCAGCCATGCCGATGAACATGCCGGTGAACAGCAACGCATTGAGCCGGCTACGTGCCGGCGGCACCAGGCCATAGACCAGCGTCTGGTGCGCCACCAGCGCCGACTGGAAGCCGAAGTCGAACAGCAGCGCACTCACCACCAGCAGCGGCAGCAGCGCGGCGGCCGGCAGCCAGGACTCAGCCAGCAGCAGGCCGAAGCCCAGCAACGCCACCGCGATCGCCAGCCGCGCCACTGCATGGCAACCCAAGCGATCGGCGAATCGACCCGCAAATGGTGCGGCCAGTGCACCGGCCGCACCCGCAATACCGAACGCACCCGCCGCCGCACTGCCCAGGCCCAGACGAGCATGCAGCATCAGCGCCAGGGTCGACCAGAATGCACTGAAACCCACCGCCAGAAGCGACTGGCTGGCCACCGCACGGCGCAGCTGCGGCTGCTCGCGCCACAACGCCAGCAATGAGCCCAGCAACGCCGGATAGCGCAGCGTGCTGGTCGGTGCAAAACGCGGCAGCGCACGCGCCATCACCGCGCCCATCGCCGCCACCGATACCGCAGCCAGTACGAACTGCGTGCGCCAACCCCACGCTTCAGCCACCACGCCACTGACCACGCGCGACAACAGGATGCCCAGCAACAAGCCGGTCATCACCCGGCCGACGATCTGCCCGCGCTGCGCATCCGGTGCCAGCACCGCAGCGGCCGGCACGATGTCCTGCGCCAGCGTGGCCATCAGCCCGACCAGCAGGCTGGCCATCAGCAGGCCCGGCAGGTGCCCGGCCATCGCTGCAGCACCCAATGCCAGTGCCAGCAATGCAGATTTCAACAGGATCAGCTTGCGGCGGTCGAACCGGTCACCCAGCGGCGCCAGCAGCAGGATGCCCATTGCATAGCCAAGCTGGGTCAGGGTCGGTACCAGGCCAGCGGCGCGCTCACCCGCGCCGAGGTCCTGGGCGATCAGGCCCAGCATCGGCTGGCTGTAATAGAGCGAGGCGACCGAGAAGCCGGCGCCGGCCGCCATTGCCAGCACCAGCGGGGTGGAGGGTGCGGTCGCGGGTGCGGCGGCGACGGACAGCGAAGGGGTAGACATGGGGGAGTCCGGTGGAAGAAGTGGACGTATCCTGCCCGCATTCGCCCAACGTCTGTAGTAGGCTGAAATACATATCATTCATACGCCCTACGCATGACCGAGCTCACCGCTGGCGCCGATCGCCTGGATCTGCTGCGCACCTTCCTGCGCATCGTCGATACCGGCAGCCTGTCTGCCGCAGCCGCGCAGCTGGGCACCACCCAGCCAACGGTCAGCCGACGCCTGCAGGCATTGGAGCGGCAGCTCGGCCTGCGCCTGCTGCTGCGCTCCACCCATGGCCTGCAACTGACCGAGGATGGCCTGCGCTGCCAGCGCCATGCGCAACGCGTGGTCGACGAATGGGAGTCGCTGCAGGCCGAACTCCACGGCGAGCCGGAAACACTGCGCGGCCGTCTGCGGGTGATGGTGCCGCATGCCTTCGGCCAGGCGCAGCTGCTGCCGACCATGCTCGCATTCCTCGCCCGGCATCCGCAGCTGAGCCTGGAGTGGATCCTTGAAGATCGGCGTCCGGATTTCATTGCAGAAGGCATCGACTGCGCGGTGCGGGTGGGCCCGGTCGACGAACCGCGCATGGTCGCGCTGCCGCTGGCCGAAGTACCGCGCATCGTCGTGGCGGCGCCCTCGCTGGTGGACGCCACGGCAGTCAGTACGCCGGAACAGGCGCAGTCACTGCCGTGGATCTCGCTGGTCACCTACTACCGCGAACGACTGCTGCTGCATGACGCGCAGGGGCACGCGCATACCCTTTCGATCAGCCCGCGCCTGCTCAGCGACAACCTGTTCGTGGTGCAGCAGGCCGCATGTGCCGGGCTGGGAGCGGCCGTGGTCTCGGCCTGGCTGGTGGCCGACGACCTCGCACAAGGGCGGCTGGTGCAGCTGCTGCCGGACTGGCAGGCACCGCCACTGCCGGTACACGTGGTATTTCCCGCAGCGCGCCAGCAGCCGCCGCGGCTGCGCGCCTTCATCGATGCGATGAAGGCCGCACTACCGCAGCTGCACGGCATGCGGCCGGCGCCGCGCTAGGTCACCGGCCGCATCATCAATTGGCCTTCGCCGCCTCGGCATTCCACGCCGCGACCTTGGCCTTGGTGTCGGCCAGCATCCTGTCCAGCGCGGCGCGGTCATACACGTTGCCGCGCAGGATCACGCTGTCGATCTTCTCGGTGGCAGCGATGTCCTGCAGCGGGTTGGCGGTCAGCAGCACCAGATCGGCGGCCTTGCCCTGCGCGACACCACCGTAACGGTCCATCTGGCCGAACCAGGCCGGGCCGGAACGGGTTGCGGCCGACAGTGCCTGCGGTGCGCTCAGGCCTTCCTTCACGAACAGCTGCAGTTCCTGGTGCAGGGCGATGCCCGGGAAGTTGAACGAGTTGAGGAAGCCCGCATCAGTACCGGCAATGATCGTCACACCCGCTTCCTGCAGCAGCGGCAGCACGGCGGCCACCTGGTGATACTGCGCGTGGCGCGCTTCGATCTGCGCCGGCGTCGCCTTCGCCGCGCGGTCCACGCGCCACTGGTAGGTCGCGCGCAGGCCCGGGCCGATGTAGGCCAGGTACGGGTCGTTGGCGTGGTCATCCTGGTCGAGGAAGTCGAGGATGCGGCCGCCGTTGAGGGTCGGGGTCACGAATACGCCGCGCTTGGCGAAATCACGGTAGGCCCGCATTGCGGTGTCACGGTCGAAGCTGGCGTCGAGGCGGCGGTTGGCTTCGGCACGGTCGATGCGGCCAGCTCCGAAGTCGGCGGCAATCTGCGCCTCGTCCTTGCTGCCGGCCTTGAACGCGTAGTCCAGGTGCTCGATCGAGGCCAGGCCGGCATCGACCGCCTGCTCCACGGTCAGCGCCATCGGGATGTGGCCCGACGCCTTGAATCCGGCCTTGCGCGCGGCACTGGCCGAGTACAGGAACAGTTCCGGCTTCAGCGTGCTGTCGGTGATCTTCACGAAATCGACCTTGTCGTGCTGCAGGCGGGCGATTGCCTTGTCGGCGTCGGCCTCGCTGCCCACTTCGATCGTGCCCTTCCAGACCGGCTTGATGCCTTCGATCTTCGCGCCGGAACTCAGCAGGCGCGGGCCGAACAGGGTGCCCTTGGCGATCTCGCCACGCCACTGCAGCACCTGCTCGGGCAGATCGCCGGAACAGTCACGCACCGTGGTGATGCCATGCGCGATGTACAGCGGCAGCAGTGCCTTGTTCTCTTCGATCAGCGCCGGGCCACCACCGAAGTGCACGTGCATGTCCCACAGCCCCGGGATCAGGTATTTGCCCTTGGCATCGATCTGGCGGGTCGCGCTCCACTGGCTGCGCAGCTGCGCGTCCGGGCCGACAGCGACGATGTCCTCGCCGCGGATCACCACGCTCTGACCAGCCAGGGTACTGGCGTGCTCGACATCGACCACGGTAGCGTTGCGGATCAGCAGGTCGGCGCGCTCGGCAGCAGACGCCGACAGCGGTGCCACCGCAAGAAGGATGGCGAAGGACAACGGACGGGAACGGAACATGGACAGCATCCTGGTGGGCACGCCCAGCGTGCGGGTGGAAGGGGTTTGCATTCAGCGCACCGCGCCGTGCTGGCGCAGCAGGGTTTCAATTCCGGAATAGCCGCGCTGGCGCGCGTGCGCCAGCGGCGTCACACCGTCGCCGTCAGCCAGCTCCGGGTCGGCACCGGCCTCCAGCAGCAGCTGCACGATCTGCACGTGGCGCGCGCCGCCATCGCCGAGCAGGATCGCTTCCAGCAGCGCAGTCCAGTGCAGGCGGTTGACATGGTCCACCGCCACGCCGGCCCGCAGCAGCGTGCGCACAGTGGCGACATGGCCGCGCTCTGCCGCCGGAATCAGCGCGGTGCCGCCATAGCGGTTGGTGCTGCGAAGATCGGCACCATGCGCCAGGGTCATCGCCAGGATCTCATCAAGGCCACGCGCGCCTGCGTACAGGTAGGCGCTGTCCTGCAACGCATCCTTGGCGTTGACGTCGGCACCGGCCTCGATCAGCTCGCGCGCGGCATCCACGTTGTTGCCATGCGTGGCCAGCAGCAGCGCGGTGCGGCCCTGTCCATCGCGCGCCTCCAGCGTGGCGCCCTCCTCGATCGCCTGTCGCACCGCAGCAGCGTCACCGCGGCTGGCAGCATCACGCAGGCGGCCATCGACGTCGGCTTTGGACGTTGCGGTGCAGGCCGGGGTGACCATGGCCAGCAGGCACAACAGCAGCACGCGCGCGAACGGCGCACGCCAGCCAGGGGAACGATGGACGCGCATGACAGTGACTCCTCATGTCCGTCGCCACGGAGCACCGGGCGACGGTAGCAACAGCCGGGCATTGCCGGCCCCTGCCCTGCATGGTAGAAGTCGGCTTGGGTATCCAGAAGTGAAATGTTCAAATGCAAGACAGTGCCAAATCGAATAGAACCCTGTTCGAACTGGACCTGCTGCGGGCGCTGGTGATGGTGGCCGACTGCGGCAGCTTCACCACGGCGGCCACGCGCCTGCATTCGACACAATCCACGGTCAGCCAGAAGGTACGCCGGCTGGAGGAACTGGCCGGGCATCGCCTGCTCGAACGCGGCCACCGCGACGTTCACCCCACCGACGCCGGCCACACCCTGCTCGGCTACGCGCGGCGCATGCTCGACCTGAACGAGGAAATGGCACAGGCGCTGGCCGGCGCGATGGTGGAGACCGCCGTCCGCATCGGCGTGCCGGAGGACTTCGTCAACCCGCAGACCACCCGCATGCTGGCCGCCTTCAGCCGCCGCCACCCGCAGGTGAAACTGGAGATCAGCAGCGGCCTGAGCCGTGACCTGGCGCAGGGCTTCGACCACGGCGAGCTGGACCTGGTGCTGGTCAAGCAGCGCCGCAACAGCCGCCAGGCGGTGCATTGCCGGCGCGAGCCGATGCACTGGATCGACAGCCTGCGCAGCAGTTGCCTGCAGCAGGACCCGCTGCCGCTGGTCACCTTCCCGCCGCGAGGGCTGTACCGCGACGAGATGATCCACGCCGTGGAAGCGCTGGGCCTGCGCTGGCGCATCGCCTTCACCAGCTCGTCGCTGAGCGGCATCCAGGGCGCGGTAGCCGACGGCATCGGCATCAGCCTGCTGCCGCGCCGTGCAGTCACCCGCGAGCACCGCATCATCGATGGCGAGCGTGAGCTGCCGGTGATCGACAACTACGAGATCGGCCTGCTGCACCGTGCCGATGCCGACGATGCCGTGCGCGCACTGGCCAGCGAGCTGTGGCGGCAGGTGCAACGCGAACCGGACTGACCACAGTAGATCCACGCCATGCGTGGATGGATTTCGCGCATCACGCATCGAAACATGGTCAATCCGGCCGCACGGCCGGCAACATCGCCTCGTAGAGTGCCTGTTGTTTCCGTGCTCCACGGCGCCTTGCCATGTCCGACGAAATCCCCACCCGTTTCGATCCCCTGCCCGCTGCCCTGCAGACGCATCTGCAGCACCAGCGTTCGCTGATCGCCGCGCGCGTGGCCGCCGGCTTTCCGACGTTGCCGGTGCAGTGGCCGCTGGCGGCCACCACCCTGCAGCGCGTGGTCGACGCGGAGCTGATCGATCGTGACGACGGCGAAGGCTGGGAAGCACTGGGCGTTGCGTTCGGTGACACCCTGGCCCAGCGCGTGCCGGGCCTGGCCTGGATGCAGGTGACCGATGCCTGGGGCGTCGACGCGGTGCTGCGCTATGCCGACAGCAGCCTGCAGATCGGCGCCAGCACGCTGCTGCTCAAGCGCGTCGAGCAGGGCGAGATCATCGACATCGCCCATCTGCTGGCGTGGCTTGAGGAATTCATCGCCACCCACGCCGACGATTACGCCTGAAAGGTCGCCGAGCATGGCTCGGCACTACAGGGGGTTGCGCGGCGTGGATCTAGAGCCAGCGGCCGTCGACCACCACGCGGCGCTCCAGCGGCACCGCAGCCACGGCCGCCGGGCCGTGGTCGGCACGCACGGCCACGAAGGTCGCCGGCCGGCCTTCGGCAATACCATGCTGCGGCAGGCCGATCGCCTGCGCGGCATGGGTGGTGACCATGTCCAGCGCCAGCATCAGGTCGGCATCGGTGTAGAAGCCGGACCGGTAGCCCAGCAGCATCGCCCGCTGCAGCAGGTCGCCATTGCCATACGGCCACCAGCAGTCACGGATGTTGTCGTTGCCTGCGAACACGCGCACACCGGCATCATGCAGCGCGCGCAGCGGCGGGAACGGATGATCCCCCGGCGCGTTGCTCATGATCGCCACACCCGCGGTGGCCAATGCTTCGCCCACCTGCAGCGCGCGCGCCAGCGGCACGTCGCCCAGCGCATAGGCATGGCTGACCGCAACACGCCCCTGCAGGCCGGCAGCCCGTGTCCGCGCGGCGATGCGCAGCAGCTGGGCCAGGCCGGTTTCGCCCGGCTCGTGCAGATGGATGTCCAGCTGCACGCCGTAGTGCTCGGCCAGGCCGAACAGCAGCGCCAATTGGCCTTCGGCATCACCATCGAGCGTGGTCGGGTCGATGCCGCCGAGCACCTCCACGCCCGCGGCAAGCGCCTGCTCCAGCACCGCGGCGGTACCCGGACAGGACATCACCCCGGCCTGCGGGAACGCCACCAGCTGGATGCGCATGATGTCCACACAGCGCAACGCCGCCTCGCGTACGGCTTCGAGATGGCCAAGCCCGGTGCTGGCGTCGATATCGACATGACAGCGCATCGCCACGGTACCGAAAGCACTGCACTGGCGGATCAGCGCCTCGGCACGGTCCACCATCGGTGCTGCACCCGCCACCGCCGCCTTCTCTACCGCCAGCCGCTCACGCAGGCTGTTCACCGGCTGGTGCGGGTGCCAACGGTCGCCGACAAAGCTCTTGTCGAGGTGGATGTGGCCGTCCACCAGCCCGGGCAGCACCGCGAAGCCCTGCAGGTCGACGCATTCCGCCCCGTCAGCCGGCGCGGCCTCGCCATTGAGGCCGCTGATGCGGCCATCACGGATATGGAAATGCAGTGGCGCACCGTCGCGGTCGACACCGCCATGGACGAACTGGAGGGTCATCGGGAACTCCCGGAAAGCCAAGACTGGCGCCATCGTGCGCCTCGACACAGCCATCGGCCAACGAAATATCTGGATGGCACACATTCACCAGAAAAATGATCAGCCCTGCGACAACCGGTCGCAGCCACGCCGTGCACACCCCTGAACGGGTAACATGGGCGCCTGTTTCCGTTGTGATGCCGCATGGGCCCGTCCGACCGCCACGATCGCCTCCGCCGCTGGCAGGCCGCGTCCCTGCTTGCCGCCGCCCCGATCGCCAGCCTGTCCGCCACTGATGCTGCGGCCGCTGCGCCGCTGCAGTCGCCGCCGGGCCAGCAGCGCATCGCCCCGGCGGCACTGGTCGAGCGCCTGCACCAGCGCGTACTGTCCGGGCAGAGCGCCACCGCCACGCTGGAACACTGGTGCGCCGAGCACGGCCTGGCCGAACAGGCGCGGGTGCGTGCAGTGCGCATACACGGCCAGGACAAGCCGGCCCCCGCCGACGTTCTGCAGTCGCTGGGCGCGACGCCGGGTACCGAACTGCGCTATCGCCGCGTACAGCTGGTCTGCGGCAGCCGCGTTCTGTCCGAGGCCGACAACTGGTACCTGCCCGGCCACCTCAGCCCGGCCATGAACCAGGTGCTGGACAGCACCGACGAGCCGTTCGGTCGCGTGGTCGGCCCGCTCGGTTTCCAGCGCCAGACCCTGGCTGACCAGACGTTCTGGCCGCCGCGGGGTGAAGGCGATCACGGCGTGATCCTGGAGGTGCGTGCCCTGTTGCGCGACCGCCAGCAGCAGCCTTTCAGCTACGTCATCGAGTCGTACCTCCAACAGGCGCTGCCGTAGCGCACTGCTGTCCCGGGCATGTCCCGCCGCTACCGACCCGTGATGGCGTTGGCGGCCGGGTCCACCGAAAACACGAAACGCCCGCCGTGCTGGTCCCTGCCCCACGTCATCGGTGCCGTGGTCAGGCTGTAGACCGGACTTGCCCTGTCCATGCCGATCGCCTCGGACCAGGCGCTGAAATCCTCATCGGTGCGGCTGCGGATCTCGCCGACACACAGGCTGTAGCCACAGGCAAAAGACACCAGCGTGCCGTCGCTGCCGATGAGCCGGGTCGCAGCCGTCCTGTAGAGCCGGGTCAGGTCCTGCACTTCCGGGTGGCCCGCCGCATCCTGCTCGAACTGGCTGATCGCCTGCGCAAAGGCGTTGTCCGAGCCCAGGATCACGTCGCTCTTTTCCGCCGACAGTGCTCCTTCAGTCAACAGCAAGCGCTCGCCCTCGAGGAAGTGTCCCTCCGGATCCGCAGGCCCTTGCCCGGCCGTCGCACGCGTCGATGCCGTTGGCACGCGCGCTGATCCAGCATCGGTCACTGCGTTGGAAAGAGACGGCACGGGCGCGGCGCTGGCCGCCTCCGCAGCATCGTCCACACTGGCCGCCTGCTTGCTGCTGCAACCGGCAATGGCCAGCACGGCAATCACACTCCACACTCTGGCATCCATGCGCATCATCCTCCGGGTATCGCCACAGCATGCCACGCGCGCAGCGGCAGCACCGGTGCACTGCACAAAGAAAAGCCCGGCAATGCCGGGCCTTTCGTTCGCCTGCCGGATCAACGGAACCGGTAATCCAGCTGCACCCAGTACTGGCGGCCGTACGGGTCGTAATTGCCGACCGGGTAGAACGGCCAGCCGCCTCCGTTCCTGTCTGCCGGCGGGCGGCTGTCGCGCAGGTTGTTGACGATCACCCCCACCGACAGGTTCTCGCCGAACTGGCGGAACACGCTGGCGTTGTACGTCATGTACGGCGCGATGCGGCCACTGCCATCGGTCTTCGGCAGCGAGCCGAAGCGGTTGCCGTACAGCGTGGTGGTCCAGTCACCCTGGTTCCAGGTGATGCTGCCGTTGGCCTTGCTGCGCCACTGGTAGTCATCCAGCGAATTGCGGATGTCACGCTCCGGATCATCGGAGAACTGCCGGTATTTGTGCTCCAGCACCACCGTGTAGGCCAGGCGCGTGGTGAAGCGGCCATAACGGCCGGCATCGAAACGCCAGTTGCCCTTCAGGTCCAGGCCACGAACCGATTCGGAGGCGGCGTTGATCGGATTGATCAGCACACGGGTCACCTGGTCCGGCTGCACGGTTGCGTTGGACGGGTTGCGGATCACCCGAGACAGCGCGTCCTGGCACAGCGGTGAACCGATATCCCGCGCTTCGCCGCCCAGCGTGCGGCCCAGGCGGCAATCGGCCTCGTCACGCAGGATTCGGCTGGTATCGAGGCTGGTCACCTCGTTGTCGATGCGGATGTCGTAGTAGTCGGCACTGAAATCCAGGCCAGACAGCGGCGACCAGACCACGCCGAAGCCATAGGACTTGGCCGATTCCGGCTGCAGCTGCGCATTGGCGCGGTTGCTGTAGTCGATCGACAGGCCGTTGTAGTCACAGTTGTCGTACGACTGGCCTGCGGTGCGGCAGCGCCAGTAGTCGGTCATGCCCGGGTTGTAACCGCGCGTCTCCGTCGCGAACACATAGTTCATGTCCGGCGCCCGGAAACTGGTCGCCGCCGTACCACGGATCAGCAGGCTCTCGATCGGACGGAACTCGACGCCAACGCTCCAGGTCGCCTTGCCGATGTGCTCGCCACCCGCACGGTACTGGTCGTAACGGCCGGCCAGCGTGGTGGTCAGCGACTGCAGCAGCGGCAACTGCAGCTCCACACCTGCGGCGTAGCGGTCACGCTCGCCACCGGCGCCGACGCCTGCACTGGTGTTCCAGAACTCGCCGGTTCCCAGGCGCGGGTCCGGGCGGTTGCGGTAGCCCTGGCTGCCGGCTTCGACCACCGCTGCCAATGCAGCGTCGCCACCGGGCAGCGCGAACAGGCGGCCGTTGACGCTGGCGCTGAAGGTCTGCAGCCATGCCGCATTGCGGCTTTCCTGGTAGTCGGACAGGCCCTCGTATTCGTTTGGGGTCAACGGCTTGAACAGGCGTGCCGGGTCCGGCGCATAGACCTCAACGCCATTGCGTACGCCCAGCTTCGGACCCAGCAGGTATTCGTTGATGCCGGCCAGCAGCACCGGGCGGCGGGTGCGGTTCTCGTAACGCGAGCGGCTGTAGACCGCCTCATAGTCCCAGCCACTGTCACCGATCTGACCACGTGCGCCGACGTTGAACGACCACGAGTTTTCCAGGAAGCGGTTGGCATTGCGCGGCAGGCCGCCGATTTCCTCCGGCGCGAAGCGGCGGTACCAGCTTTCCAGATTGCCGGTGGTCTGGTTGTAGAAGTAGTTGCGCGCCGAGGTCCAGGTCGGCGCACGCGTGTTGTTGTAGATGCGCGCGCTGCCCACGGCGACATCAGCGAACAGGTCGGTGGTCTCGTTGACGTGGAAGGTCAACAGACCGTAGCCGTTGAGGTTGCGCTTCTGGGTCTGCACGGTCCAGTAGCTGGCGGCGGCCTCGTTGCTGCCGCAGTACCAGCCCTGGCGCGGGTTGTTGGCGCGGAACACGCTGCCGCCATAGATCTCCGACGCTGCGTCGCAGCCGCTGACGCCCGGATCGATGTTGCGGCCGGTGGCAGCATTGCGGCGATAGGCGATCGCGGTCGCCTGCGGCGCCTTGCCGGCCGGGTCATCATCCAGCGAATCCATGAAGTCGCGCTGGCGCGCGTGGATCGCCTTGCGCACATCGAACTCGAAGCCGAACAGCGCATCCCAACGCTCGCCGGAACTGCCACCGACCACCTGCGCGCGCTGGTTGTCGCCACCGCCCTGCTGGGTGCCGCCGGCGCGCACGTTCACGTCCACACCCTCAAAACGGTCCTTGAGGATGATGTTGACCACGCCGGCGATGGCATCGGAGCCATACACCGCCGACGCACCGGCCGCCAGCACCTCGATGCGCTCGATCAGCGCACTGGGGATGTTGGCCAGGTTGACCACGTTCACCGAGCCCTCGTAGGCCAGCGGATAGTCGGCCTGGCGGCGGCCGTTGACCAGCACCAGCGTGCGGTTCGGGCCCAGCCCGCGCAGGTTGATGGTGTTGGCGGCCGGGGTGAAGGTATTGCCGAAGTCCTCGCCCTGCACGTTGCCGGTGTTCTCGGTCAGCGCGCTCAGCGCATCGAAGGCATTGCGGTAGCCCTGTGCATCGATCTGCTCCCGGCTGATCACCGTCACCGGCGAGGGCCCCTCCACACTGGCGCGCGGAATACGCGAGCCGGTGACCTTCACTTCCTGCAATGTGGTGGGTGCGCTTTCCTGCGCGAAGGCCGGCAGTGAGACCAGCATCAGGGACGACAGTGCGAGCACCAGCGGACGCGGGCGCAGCGCCTTGTGGGAGGCGGACATGGGCTTCCTGGGGAGTTTGGCGGGTGGTGGTACGGGACAGCGGCCTGTGCGGCACATAACGATCCCGTAACGAAAGTGTCCTGAATGGGGGGGTTCAACGGAAATGACCAGGCCTGATGGCCTTATGCCTGAACCGAATCAGACCCGCAGTGCCATTCGCCACACTTTTGCAATGTTTTGAATGGTGTGGCGCTGCGGGCACGGCCATCGTGCCGGGGATGATGACCCCGTATCCCACCTCCCTCCTTCCCCCGTTGCGCCCGGTACTGCGCCGTCACCTGCTGCAGCTGCAGGCCGCACCGGTCACCCTGCGCCCCTTCCAGCGTACCGACCTGCCGCGCTGGCGCCTGTTCGATGACCGCCGCCGGCGCGGCCGCCGTCACCCCGGCGACATCGACGAGGAGGCACGCTTTCTCGCCCACATGCATCGCTCGCGTCTGGAGCAGGACAACGACCAGCTGCTGCTGGGGGTGTTCGACGACGAACACGGCACTGTGCTGGATCAGCTGCACATCCGCCTGCAGTCGCTGCATGCGCGCAGCGCCGAGTTGCTGTCGCTGCAACACTGGCACCCGCATACCGACGCGGCGCTGCGGGCGCTGTGCCCGTTCCTGTTCGAGGATGTCGGCCTGCATCGCCTGTTCGTGATGCTGCCACCGGACTGCAATGACCCGTTCGCCACTGCGCTGCACGCCTTCGGCTTCGAGCAGGAAGGCCTGCTGCGCGACCATCATCTGGACCTGGAGGGCTGGCAGGATCGCCAGCTGCTGGCGCTGACCGCACCGGTCTGGCGAAGCCGCCAGCAGCCCCAGGGTTAGCGGACCCGCTCCAGCGACGCGCCTGCGCCGGTCAACACCGAGCAGGCGTGGTCCTGCAGCTCTTCAGCGCTGGCCTCGTTGCCGGTGCCGGCGTCCACACGGGTCGCCAGCAGAATGAAGCCCGGGCCGCCCTGCACCTCGTCCCGGCCGGCCACGACCAGGCTCCACTGGCCCACGTCGTCCACGCCAGCGAGGTCATAGGCCAACAGATTGAGCGGATTGGCGGTCAGTTCCGCGCCCGGCAGCAGGCGGGCCTGGTACTGATGGCCGCGCAGCAGCACCGGCAACGGTGCCCAGCGGCTGCCGAGGGCGGCAGCATGCGTGTCCAGCGCCTGCAGCACGTCGGCACGCAGGCAATCCACATGGATATGCAGCTGGTGCTGTGACCGGCCGTGCGGCGAGTTCAACGCCAGGCTGGCGACGTTGCGCGGCAGCGGTTGCCGCAAGGCCTGTTCGGTGTGGCTGCGCGCCTGCCAGGCTGCAGCGAAGTAGTTCGGTGCACCACGCTGGTACAGGCGGCGGTTCTCGATACCGCTGACCTTGTCCAGCGGCATCAGCAGGAACTGGTAGTCGCCGTGCGCGTCCTTGACCAGCACATCGCGGCGATCCGCGGCCGTCTCCACGCGCAGGCAGTCGCCGCGTGGACCTTCGGCGCCCTGGCAGTCACGTTCGATCAATCGCCATAACGCGTCGGAATGGGCCGGCGGCGGCGGCGCGCTGGCGCAGGCGGACAACAGCAGCAGGGACGGCAGCAGGGACGGCAGCAGGAAGGGGCGCAAGGACACGGAAACGACTCACGGAGCAGGCACGGCAGACAGCGCCGCGCTGCATTCTAGCCAGCGCGAAGCTGCAATCAGTAGGTGCCGAACGGCACTTCAACCACGATCGGTGCCTCGCCCTCACCCGCCTGCAGGCTGTAGCGATCCAGCGCGCCGTCGTCATCGGCGTGCGGCTGACGCTGGAAATGCAGCGGATAGCGAATGTCCCCCAGGCGGACGGCGCTGCCGTCGGCCTCCAGCGCGGCACCTTCGGGAATCAGCAGCCCGCCCAGGTCGCTGTAGGCGCCAGGCACGTCGGCGAAGCTGTAGTCGGCCAGCTCGTCCACCCGTTGCATCGCATAGACGTGCGGCACATAGGGACGTGCCGGGCTGCGGCCATTGCTCAGGTCGGTCACCCAGGCCTGCGGCAGGTGGTACTGCTCGCGCAGCGCGGCCACGCCCAGCGAGGGGCTGGCCACCTGCAGGCAGCACACCGCGCGCTTGCCCTCACGATCGAGGATGGCGAAACGGTCACCGCGGGTGGCCGCCTGCGGCAGCATGGCAAACGCCAGATTGCGCTGCGCAGGCGCGTAGCCCGCTTCAGTCTGCAGGTTGCGCCAGGCGCCGAATACCGGGGATTCGACCGGCACGGGTTCCGGATCGGCAGCGCAGGCGGCAAACGCCACGCCCAGCAACGACAACGCCAGCGCCGTCATCGTCTTGTCCTTGCCGCGGAAACTGCCTGCCGTCATACCCTATCCAACACCTGCGCCGGAAAGGCCCGGCCTGCCCGCTGGCGTACTACCAGCCATTCCTCCCACTATGCAATGACCACGCTGTGCCGGCAATGACCGGGGCGCTGACGCCTTTCGCACGCTCGGTGCTATCGTTCCCGCCATCTTCCCCTGCGCAGGAGCGCTCGCATGTCCGCATTCCGTCTGTCCCTGTTGCTGCCGGCCTCTGCCCTGCTGCTGTCGGCCTGCGTCAGCACCCCTGGCCCGGAAGTCAAAGGCAGCGGCCGTTGTGACGCCAGCCAGCTGGGCTGGGCGATCGGCCAGCCGGCCAATGAGCCCAACATCCGCCGCCTGTCCCGCGAGAGTGGTGCCGGCCTGGTCAACCCGATCGGCCCCAGCACCATCACCACCAAGGACATCCGCCAGGACCGCCTGCGCGTGTTCGTGGACAAGGACAACGTCATCACCGCCACCCGCTGCGAGTAAGCGCCGCCTCGGTTTTTGTAGAGCCGAGCCCACGCTCGGCTGCTCTGCGGCCGGGCCACGCGAGAACCCGAGTCGAGCATGGCTTGTATGT
>NZ_LLXT01000167.1 GCF_001431625.1 Stenotrophomonas geniculata ATCC 19374 = JCM 13324 | reverse complement strand
GCCGGTGCCGACGACTACCTGACCAAGCCGTTCGCGCTGCCCGAGCTGGAGGTGCGGCTGGAAGCGCTGCTGCTGCGTGCGCAGGGCCGCAACCCGCGCAAGCGCCTGCAGGTGGGCGACCTGGTGCTGGATCTGGCGACGCTGGAGGCCCAGCGTGAGGGCCAGGTGCTGCACCTGTACCCGGCCTGCCGCAAACTGCTGGAAGTGCTGATGCGGGCCAGCCCGAGTGCGGTGACACGACAGCAGCTGGAGTTCGCCCTGTGGGGCGACGAGCCGCCGGATGGTGACCTGCTGCGCTCGCATGTCTACGAGTTGCGTCGCAGCGTTGACGGCCCGTTTGCCGAGAAGCTGATCCACACCCTGCCGCGGGTGGGTTATCGGCTGGCCGTGACCACCGGCAGCGACGCTGGCAAGGATACTGATGAAGGCGCGTAAGCCCGGGCCGCTGTACCGGCGCGTGCTGTGGTGGTTGCTGGGCTACCTGGCGCTGCTTTCGCTGGCGGTGTTCAGCGTCGGCAATTACGTGCATGAGCATGCCGAGCACGCTGCCTGGCGCGCGCTGCTCAATTCCGAACTCGACAGCATCGTCGAACATGTCGAACACGAGCCGCATTACCGCTGGCAGGATTCGGACACGCTCAGCCTTTACCGCTTCGACGCGGTCAACCTGCCCGACAGCCTGCGTACCCTGCATCCCGGGCTGCATGACGGGGTGATGGTGAAGGGCCGCGAGACGGCGGTGATGGTGCGCGAGACCGAATCGATGGGGCGGGTCGCGCTGGCGCTGGATATCTCCGACTTCCACGATCTGGAGCAGTTCGCCACGCGCTGGGTGATGCTGGCGGGCGTGATCATGATCTTCGTCACCGTGCTGATGGCGTCCTTCGGCATGGAGCGGATGGTGCGACCGTTGAGCCTGCTGGCGCAGCGCATCGCCGATCTGCGGCCCGGTGCGCAGGGGCAGCGCATAGAGGTCGACCCGCGTGGCAGCTCCGAGCTGCACACGATTGCCGGTGCACTGAACGATTACCTGGACCGCAACGAACAGTTCGTCGAACGCGAGCGGGTGTTCATCAGCACCGCCAGCCATGAACTGCGCACGCCGATCGCGGTGATGACCGGTGCCGCCGAACTGGCGCTGGAGCAACCGGGCCTGCCCGAGCGTGCGCGCCAGCAGATGCAGCGGGTACTGCGCACCGCGCAGAGCGTGGAGCAGCTGATCGAACTGCTGCTGGTGCTGGCGCGTGATCCGGCACGACTGGCGGCGCGTGCCGAGCGCATCGCGCTGGACCAGCTGCTGCCGGAGATCGTCGACGACCATCGCCATCTGTTGGGCGACAAGGACCTGAGCATCGGCATCCAGGCCGCGCCGGTGGACATCGTCGCGCCGCTGGCAGTGGTGCAGGCGGCGATCGGCAACCTGGTGCGCAACGCCATCGAGAACAGTGGCCGTGGCCACATCGAATTGCGGCTGAGTTCGTCGGCGGTGCTGACCCTGCAGGACCCCGGGCATGGCATGAGCCCGGAGGAGATCGCGGCCATCCACGCGCGGATGGCCCGTGGCGAGCGCGCCGATCGTGGCGGTGGCATCGGGCTGGATCTGATCGCGCGGCTCTGCGAGCATCTGGGCTGGACCCTGCAGCTGCAGCCCTGCGAGCCGCGTGGCACGCGTGTCACGCTCGATTTCAGTGCCTCGCGACCGGGCTGATCCGGCCGTTCTGGTAGATGCCAATCCTGGTTGGCATGCTGCCCGTCGACCAAGGTCGACGCCTACCCACGCAATGGCTGTCCGCGTCAACGCCCGTTCGGCCGCGCCACATGCTGGTCGATCAGGATCACGTTGCCGTCGGGATCGGCCAGCTGCAGGTAGCCGGTCCCCTGGCCATCGGGATCGGTGCGGACTGCCAGCGCGATGCCCCTGGCGTCCAGCTCCGCCTGCAGCTCGCGCACATCCTGGAAGTGGGTCAGTTCCTGCTTGTGCTGGTCCCAGCCGGGGTTGAAGGTCAGCAGGTTGCCCTCGAACATGCCCTGGAACAGGCCGATCACGGTGCCGTTGCTGCGCAGCACCAGCCAGTTCTGTGCTGGATCGCCGCCGGTGACCGAGAAGCCCAGGGCTTCGTAGAAGGCACGGGAGGCCGCGAGATCCTTCACCGAGAGACTGACCGAAAAGGCGCCAAGCTGCATGAGTAGGCTCCCTGAGGGGATGGAGGCGTGGTCGGCACTGCAGCATGACCCGGCGTGAAGACAATGTTAATCTCGACCTGCGCCGCTTTATGCGGCGCTTTTTTTTCTCCGCTCTTTCGATCGACAGAGGATCCCGTGCCGACCGAACCCGCTACTGCCCTGATCAGCAACGACATCGTTGGACTGGGCCTGATTGCCGCCACCCTGGCCCTGATCTTCTGGGCCGCCAGTGGTCCGACCCCGCTGCTGAAGAAGATCTTCGCCTGGGTGCCGGCACTGCTGCTGTGCTATTTCATCCCCGCCATCTACAACACCGCTGGTGTCATCGATGGCCACAACACCTCGCTGTACAACCCGGTCGCGCGTGACGTGCTGCTGCCGGCCGCGCTGGTCCTGCTGACCCTGTCGATCGACCTGAAGGGCGTCATCAAGCTCGGGCCGAAACTGCTGCTCGTGTTCTGCGCCGGTACCGCCGGCATCATGCTCGGCGCTATCGTCTCGTTCCAGCTGATGAAGCTGATCCATCCGGAAACCGTGGCCGGTGATACCTGGGCGGGCATGGCGGCGCTGGCCGGCAGCTGGATCGGTGGCGGCGCCAACATGGTCGCCATGCGCGAAGTGTTCGGCACCGATGCCACCACCTTCGGCCAGTTCGCCGTGGTCGACGTGGCCTGCGCCAGCCTGTGGATGGCGATCCTGCTGTTCCTGGCCAACCGCGCACAGCAGATCGACACCCGCAATGGTGCCGACACCCGCGCCATCGACGAGATGAAGGCGCGCATCAGTGCCTACGAGGCGCAGAACGCGCGCATTCCCAGCATGACCGACCTGATGGTGATCGTCGGCGTGGCCTTGGGCGGCGTCGGCCTGGCGCACGCGATCGCCGCGCCGCTGGCGGGCTGGTTCAAGGCCCATGTCAGCTGGGCCAGCCAGTTCAGCCTGGACAGCCAGTTCGTGTGGGTGATCCTGCTGTCCACCGCGATGGGCCTGGGCCTGAGCTTCACTCGTGCACGCAGGTTGGAAGCGGCCGGTGCATCGCGGCTGGGCACGGTGTTCCTGTACTTCCTGATCGCCTGCATCGGCATGCAGATGAACCTGTTGTCGCTGCTGGACCGGCCATGGCTGTTCCTGCTCGGTGCGATCTGGATGGCCACGCACGTGCTGGTGCTGTGGGTCGTGGCCAAGCTGCTGCGCGCGCCGCTGTTCTTCTTCGCCATTGGCTCGCAGGGCAACATCGGCGCTGCGGCCTCGGCGCCGGTGGTGGCAGCGGCGTTCCATCCGACGCTGGCCCCGGTGGGCGTGCTGTTGGGCACGGTGGGCTATGCCACTGGTACCGGCCTGGCGTATGTCACCGGTCTGATCCTGAAGTGGATGGCCACCGGCTGAGGAGGCCAGCCAGGCGGCGCCCGGCACCCGCGGTAGTGCCGGCCGCTGGTCGGCAACCTCAACATCAAAAGCCAGAGCGGCATTCCGTGTGATGACGGGGTGGGTCCGGTTGAGGGGGACGGCGTGAATACGTCCATGTAGCCTCGGTCGCGCCATCCATGGCGCTCACGCCCCCACAACCGGACCCACCCGCCTTCGACAGGTTCACGCGGCTGTGGGTAACGGCGACTGCTGGTACGCGCGGGTTTTGGTAGGTGTCGACCTTGGTCGACACGATTTTTCTGCCAGATATCGATAAATAGAATGGGGTCAGATCCGTCTTCTTTCGGAAAACGGATCTGACCCCGCATGTGTCTCGCCGTCACCGGCAATCCGACACCGCCCCGCCAAGCAAACAGAAACCCAGAGCCGACGCTCCAGCAGTTGCAGTTGCAGTTGCAGTTTGTAGTTGCTCGGGCTTCTGCGGGCGCCGGGCTGCAAGCCCGGCACCCAACCCTCAACAGCAGCGGCCACCGTTGCGACCGCCGTAACGCGCTTCCTGGCGTTCGCGGAAGAACGTCTTGTAGTCCATCGGCTCCTGGTCCGGATGCTTTTCCAGCATGTGCCGGACGTAGTTGTCGTAATCAGGAATGCCACAGCACAGCCGTGCGGTCTGCACCAGGCGCCGCCAGATGCGGCGGTGGGCCTGGTACTGGCCGGCGGGAACCAGTTGCGTGCTCATCACAGATCCACCATTTCATGCGGCTTCAGCGCCACGTACGGGGTCTCGCGGTCGCTGCGCTGCGGATTGCGGCGGGCCGCCAGGATGGTCTTGATCGAATACACCAGCACCGCGCCCACCACCAGCAGGAACAGCGCGGTCAGGCCGGTGTTGACGTAGGCGTTGACCACGATCTGCTTCATCTGCGCCACTGACTTGGCCGGTGCGGTGATGGTGTCGCTGGCGAGCGCGGCCTGGAACTTGTGTGCCTGTGCCAGGAAGCCCTGTGCCGGGTTGCTGTCGAAGATCTTGATGAAGCCGGCGTAGGTGGTGCAGATCAGCAGCCACACTGCCGGTACTGCGGTAACCCACGCATAGCGGTCACGCTTCATCTTGAACAGCACCACCGTGCCCAGCATCAGCGCGATACCGGCCAGCATCTGGTTGGAGATGCCGAACAGCGGCCACAGTGTCTGGATGCCACCGAAGGGATCGACCACGCCGGTGTAGAGCAGGTAGCCCCACAGCGCCACGCAGCCTGCGGTACCGATGATGTTGGCGGTCCACGACTCGGTCTTCTTCAGGGCCGGCACGAAGTTGCCCAGCAGGTCCTGCAGCATGAAGCGTCCGGCGCGGGTACCGGCGTCCACCGCGGTCAGGATGAACAACGCCTCGAACAGGATCGCGAAGTGGTACCAGAACGCCATCATCGCGTCGCTGCCACTGGGAATTGCTTCGTGCAGGATCTGCGCGATGCCCACCGCCAGTGTCGGCGCACCACCGGCACGATGCAGGATGGTCGGTTCGCCGATCGCCGCCGCGGTCGCAGTCAGCTGTTCGGGGGTGATGGTGAAGCCCCAGGTGTTGGTGATGTAGTGCGCCGCCGAGGCCGCGTCGGCACCGATCACCGCGGCCGGGCTGTTCATCGCGAAGTAAATGCCCGGGTCGATGATCGATGCGGCCACCAGTGCCATCACCGCTACGAACGATTCCATCAGCATGCCGCCGTAGCCGATGTAGCGCATGTGCGCTTCATTGGCCAGCAGCTTCGGCGTGGTGCCCGAGGAAATCAGGGCATGGAAACCGGAGACCGCACCGCAGGCGATGGTGATGAACAGGAACGGGAACATGCCGCCCTTCCACACCGGACCATCACCGCTGGCGGCGAACTGGGTCAGCGCCGGCATCTTCAGTTCCGGCATCACCACCAGGATGCCGATGGCCAGCGCGATGATGGTGCCGATCTTGAGGAAGGTCGACAGGTAATCACGCGGGGCCAGCAGCAGCCACACCGGCAGTACCGAGGCGACGAAGCCGTAACCGATCAGCATCCAGGTGATCTGGGTGCCGGTGAAGGTGAACGCCGGGCCCCAGACCGGATCGGCGGCGACCTTGCCGCCGTACCAGATCGCAGCCAGCAGCAGGATCAGGCCAACCACCGAGATCTCGCCGATCTTGCCGGGGCGGATGTAGCGCATGTACACGCCCATCAGGATCGCGATGGGCATCGTCGCGATCACCGTGAACATGCCCCACGGGCTTTCGGCCAGCGCCTTGACCACCACCATCGCCAGCACCGCCAGGATGATGATCATGATCAGGAACGCGCCGAACAGCGCGATGGTGCCGGGCACCTGGCCCATCTCTTCTCTTACCAGGTCGCCCAGCGAACGGCCGTTGCGGCGGCTGGACAGGAACAGGACCATGAAGTCCTGCACCGCACCGGCCAGCACCACGCCCACCACCAGCCACAACAGGCCGGGCAGGTAGCCCATCTGCGCGGCCAGTACCGGGCCGACCAGCGGGCCGGCACCGGCGATGGCGGCAAAGTGATGGCCGAACAGCACGTGCTTGTTGGTCGGCACGTAGTCCAGGCCATCGTTGTTGATCACCGCCGGGGTGGCCCGGGTCGGATCCAGCTGCATCACCTTGTTGGCGATGAACAGGCTGTAGAAGCGGTAGGCGACCAGGTACAGCGAAACCGCTGCCACCACGATCCACAGTGCGTTGATGTGTTCGCCGCGGCGCAGGGCTACGGTGCCCAGACAGAATGCGCCGAGCAGGGCGAGTACCGCCCAGCCCAGTTTGGAAAACCCTTTCATGAGGTGCTCTCTCCCGGAAAGACAGACAAAGAGTCCCGCGTGCCCTCGACAGGGTCAATTGGCACAGGACGAATCGGCGGTAGTACTTTGGTCGTACGTTTGTTGTGCTGACGTGCAGCGAACATCAGGGATGGAACAATCGGTTGCGGCGCCGTCCATTGGCGTGCGGCCGTGTGGCGTCCATCTTCAGTGGCATCCATCCAACAGGAGTCGCCATGAGCTTTCCCGAACCGGTCCGCGTGCTGCGGACCATCCGTGGCATGCCCACCTCCGACGGTGCCGGCGTGCGCCTGACCCGCGTCATCGGTGGCCCCACGCTGCCCGACCTGGATCCGTTCTTGCTGCTCGATGAGTTCGGTACCGATCGTGCCGAGGACTACATCGCCGGGTTTCCGGAGCATCCGCACCGCGGCTTCGAAACCGTCACCTACATGCTCGACGGGCGCATGCGGCATCGCGACAACCACGGCAACGAAGGCCTGCTGACCCCGGGCAGCGTGCAGTGGATGACCGCTGGCCGTGGCCTGGTGCATTCGGAGATGCCCGAGCAGGAGAGCGGGCAGATGCGCGGGTTCCAGCTGTGGGTGAACCTGCCGGCGAAGGAGAAGATGACGGATCCGAAGTACCAGGAATTCGCGCCCGAGCGCATTCCCGTGGTGCACCCGGAGCCGGGCGTGGACGTGAAGGTGATTGCCGGCAGCGTGGATGGCACGCAGGGCCCGATCATGCAGCCGGCCACCGATCCGCTGTACCTGGACATCACGCTGGCCCCGGATCGCGCCTGGACCTATGCGTTGCCGGAAGGGCACAACGCCTTTGCATACGTGTTCGAAGGTGGCGTGACCGTGGGGGAGCAGGACGCCGCGCGTGACGTGGCACGCCAGGAGCTGGCGGTGCTGGGCGGCGGTGAGCAGCTGCACCTTTCGGCCGGCAGCGAAGGCGCGCGGCTGATCCTGGTGGCCGGCCGTCCGCTGCGCGAACCGGTGATGCGCCACGGGCCGTTCGTGATGAACACACGGCAGGAACTGATGCAGGCCTTCGTCGATTTCCAGGAAGGCAAGTTCTGAGGGAGTGCCGGCCGCTGGCCGGCAACCTCTTCTGATCGGGAACGAAGCGTTTGCCGGCCAGCGGCCGGCACTACCGTCGGATCGGGTCGCATTGCGGGGATGCTGCCAGGCAGTCATCCCCGTCACCTTCAGCGCCCCGCGGCCACGGCCGACGGGGTCAGGCTCATGCCCTGCGCCAGCTGCTGCAGCGAGCCCAGTTCCTGGGCGCTGTCCGGATACAGCGAAATCTGCGCGTAACGCCCTTTGTCGAGCTTGACCACACTGATGCGGCGCTCGGCATAGCCGGGCGGCTGCTGGCCTCCCAGATCGGGCTGGTACCAGTACAGCGACTCACCGCCGAAGCTGCCCTTTTCCTGGCGCAGCGAGCGGTTCAATGGAAGGTTGGGATCGCGCGCACTGAGCATCAGGCTCAGTACCTCGCGGCCGTCCCCGGTGCTGGCGCGGCAGACCAGGAAATCGGCCTGTGCCTGCTGTTGCCACTGCAGGCCACTGCTGGCCGGCAATGAAGGACATTCGGTGGGAGCCTGCGCAGCGGCCTGGGCCGCAGCGAACAGCAGGCTCGACAACACTACAGGCGCGAACTTCATGCATCCCCCAAGGTGGTGTGTCGTTGGCTCCGCCGGATGGACCGGCAGCCTTGGCATCCCATCCCCGGATGCCACCCCGGCCGGCATGTGCACGGACGGTCAACTCAACCTTAACGGAACGTGAGCAATCGCACAAATTGCGGTTACAAGCGTAACCATTGCGGCCGAAGGTCGGCCGCAATGGTTCGCAGGCCTCAGCGGTCGTTGCCGATCCACTTGTAAATGATGCCGCCGATCGCGCCGCCCAGCAGCGGAGCGACCCAGAACAGCCACAACTGGCTGACCGCGCCGCTGCCGGCGAAGAAGGCCACCGCCGTGGAGCGGGCTGGGTTCACCGAGGTGTTGGTGACCGGGATGCTGATCAGGTGGATCAGGGTCAGCGACAGGCCGATCGCCAGCGGCGCGAAGCCGGCAGGCGCCTTGCCATGGGTGGCGCCCATGATCACGATCAGGAACACCGCCGTCAGTACCACCTCGCACAGGAAGGCGGCCGCAACGCTGTAGCCGCCGGGCGACAGCGCGCCATAGCCGTTGCTGGCGAACGCACCGGCCTGGCTGCCATCAATGGCGAAGCCACTGGCGCCGGAGGCGATCTGCAGCAGGATGAAGCCGGCCAGCAGGCCGCCGGCGACCTGGGCGATGATGTACGGCACCAGGTCCTTGGTCGGGAAGCGGCCGCCAGCCCACAGCCCGACGCTGACTGCCGGGTTGAAGTGCGCGCCGGAGATGTGGCCGAACGCATAGGCGCCGGTCACCACGGTCAGGCCGAAGGCGAGCGCCACGCCGAGGAAACCGATACCCAGCGGATTGCCGTCACCACCGAACTTGGCGGCCAGCACCGCGCTGCCACAGCCACCCAGAACCAGCCAGAACGTGCCGAGGAACTCGGCGGACAAGCGTTTACCCATGCTCATGTGTTGCACTCCTTTGACGGTTGAAAGTGTGATTTATGTCACATTTCAGTGATCAGCGGGTGACTGTAGTGTCAACGCCGGGTGCAGGGATACACCTTCGGATGTGTGCAACACGCGATGTTCAATACTGCGGCAGCGGGATGAACTCCTTGTCGTCGCCCGGGATGGTGCCGAAGCGACCGGCCTCCCAGTCGTGCTTGGCCTGCTCGATGCGCTCCTTCGAGCTGGACACGAAGTTCCACCACAGGTGACGCGGGCCATCCAGCGGCTCGCCACCGAACAGCATCGCCTTCACCGGCGTCTTCGCGCGCAGGCGACCTATCGCACCGGCTTCGGGAATCACCAGGTGCTGGGCGGGGATGTCCACGCCGTCCAATTGCGCGTCGCCTTCGAGGATGTACAACGCGCGCTCGCGGTGGCCATTGTCGATATCGATCTCCGCATCCGGGTCGAGGTCGATCGCTACGTTGAGGGTGTCGGCGAACACCTTCACCGGCGATTCCTCGCCATAGGCGCGCCCGGAGATCACCCGCAGCCAGGCACCATTGCGGCGCTGCTCGGGGAGGGTGGCCGCGGCATGGTGGTAGAAGGCCGGTTCGATTTCCTCATGCGACTTCGGCAACGCCACCCAGGTCTGCATGCCATGGATCGGGTTGTCATGGTCGCGGTCCGGTTGTGGCGTGCGCTCGGAATGGGCGATGCCGCGGCCGGCGGTCATCCAGTTGACGTCACCGGGACGGATCACCTGGTCCGACCCCAGCGTGTCGCGGTGGCCGATCGCGCCCGACCACAGGTAGGTCACGGTGGCCAGGCCGATATGTGGATGCGGGCGCACGTCGATGGCGGTGCCGGGGTGCATGAGTGCCGGGCCCATCTGGTCGACGAACACGAACGAGCCGATGCTGCGCGCCTGCAGGGTGGGGACGGCGCGACGGACTTCGAGGCCGCCGATGTCGTGCACGCGCGGGGCGATGATGGTGGTCATGCGGGCGTTCTCGCTGGCAGGGATCAGGTGATCAGCATCGCATGCAGCTGTGACGGGCACATGCCCCGTATGGGTAACAGGTTGTTCCAGCCAACGGCGCAGCCCCTCGTGGCTGTGGGGGTGGTCGCTGAAGGCAGAAGCAAAAGCAGAAGCCGCGCTTGGCCGGGCGGGTGGGTGGCGCAGGGGACGCTGCAAGTACGTCCATGTAAGCTCGATCGCCGCATCCATGCGGCTCACGCCCCTGCGCCACCCACCCGCCCGGCCTCTGACAGTTTCCGTGTGCTGTGCAG
>NZ_LLXT01000166.1 GCF_001431625.1 Stenotrophomonas geniculata ATCC 19374 = JCM 13324 | reverse complement strand
GCCTTCTAAGCCGGCGGTTACAGGTTCGATTCCTGTCGGGCGCGCCAATAAAAACAAATAGTTAGGCGTCGTTTGACGATGCGAATAGTGAGATTCCGGAATTGCCTCCGGAATTGCCGCAAGAATTCAGTTCAGTACAGCCCAACGTTGACTGCTACGGAATCGTTCATCTCGGGGTAGACTGGTTTCCGCAATCAAGGGGAACGGCTCAGCTCAATGGCCTGTTTTATTGTCAGCTTCGAGGTTAAGGACCCGCAAACGGTCCTGGATCTGCGCGAAAAGTTGAAAAGCTACAAGACCTACTGCCCAATTACTGCGACATGCTGGGCGATCGTCGCAGACCAAAAGGCTGCGGAGATTCGGGACGAGCTGGGCGAGATTCTCAAACCTGGCGATAGGATCTTCGTCCTTCGGTCTGGTACTGAAGGTGCTTGGAAGAATACTTATGGGAAGGCCAATTCTGAATGGCTGAAAAAACACCTATGAGTGCCGTCCCACCAAAGAATCCAAGTGCCAGCGACGGCGATTCCGTCGTTATTCGACGTGGGCGCGTTGAGTCAGTTGACCTTTACGAGATCAAGGATTCCGAGCTGGATCAGCTGGAGATCGGCACGCAGGGAGGCCTTCATTCGACCTCGGCGACCTTCTTACTTTCCTGTGCCTTGGCTTGCGGCTCTTCATTGGCCAGCGCCGAGTTCCACTCCAAGAGGGTTGAGACAGTCTTCATGTTGATGACGATTGTCGGAGTCTTGGGTGGGTTCTATCAAGGTTATCTCTGGTGGCGATCCAGAGGGGCTATCAAGAAACTCTGCGAAAAAATCAGAAATCGAATCGCTGCCGAAAAAGTGCCGGTTGTTGCCGCAGTGGCTCCGGTGCAGGTCGCTTGCGGCGTAATCGAGGATGGAGTCGTGATGGGGGTGAGTGTTGAGGTTGGAGCGGCGGTTTCGCCTCCCCAAGGTCCTGAGCCACCTCAACCAGCAGGCTGAGGCGACGCTCCCCGCGACCGAATCACTGCCCGGACTCAGATACCTCGGGCAGGGAGTGATCGTAGACATGCATCATCGCGTCAGTCTTGTGCCCACTGGCTGCCTTCTTGTCGCCCTTGGTATCGGTCACGCCCCGATGTTTCAGGCTATGTAGGCCGAACCGTTCGTCCTGGCTCAGGATCCCGTCTTTCACCGCATTGCGCATCATGCGCCCCCAGGCAGTCTGCCAACCAGCCCCGGTCAACCGTTCTCCGTCCTCGCTGACGAGCAGATAGCGATCCTCGGCCCGGATGGGTACAACTCCCCCTCTCTTGTTCCATATCGCTGCGCGGCGAGCCCGCAGCAATGCTATCGCTTCTTCGGTTTCCGGACCCTTGCGCACCAGGTTGTCGCGGCTACCCTTCCGGCGGTTCGTCCGCAGTAGCTCGCCGTCCACATGGGCGTCAGTGAGCGTCAGCACCTCAATTCCACGTAGGCGTGCCTGATAGGCCACCTCCATCGCTGCCCATAGATACGCAGGGACAGCTCCCTTTGCCCGAGGCCTGCGCGCGCTGCAGGTCTTCGCATAAGCTTGCACGCGTCGGAATACATCCGCCGGCGGCATGCGGTGGTCTGCTTTTTCTTTGACCTGCTTGATGCCGGCGGCCGGGTTCGTCGTGACGTGGTCATGTTCACGGGCCCAGGGGCGCATCGTGTACGACTCAACGAGGAAGTACATGCGGGTGGTCGACTTCCGGACGACGCCAGGCGCGTCGCCAAGCGCACAGGTCCGCGTGGCGGGCAGCGGCCAGTACGCCTATGTCGTCACGCGCCCGGCGTACAGGTGGAGCGGTGTGCAGGTAACGCCTTCGTCCAACTGGCAGTGGGCGTGTTCGGCAGGATTTGTGTACTCGCGGAACGATGGGTACGACCTGCAGAGCTGGAACAGCGGCGAGGGATCCTACGCGCCTTGGGGTCACCCGGCACCGGTGGCTGCCGGCACTGGGATGGACGTGATGGTCGTGGACGTGAGCGGTCTGTGACCATCACGCCGGCCGAACGGCTGTTGCGGCCAGACTTCACGCATGTGCTACTCCGCCCAGATCACCGCCGCCTATCAGAAGCTGGTCCGGATGACCGGCGCCACACTGTCGCTGCAGGAGTTCGCAGTGCTGTACGCCCGATTAGTATGAAATCCTGGCTCGACTGCTTTCACCATGATGGATCACACATGGAGCCATACGAATGTCAGTCGATCCTCGCCCCAATCTCCATACTAGTCTTGCGGCCCTTACATTGCTGTTCCAACGCTGTCTTGGCCTGATGGGGCGCTGACCAAGCCAGAACTCCTCGTGCGGACCACACATAGTCGATTAGGGATAGCATGTCCCTGCGGGATTCCTCCGGGCCGACCAATAAATCTTGCATGCTGCCCTTATCACCACCGCGATTTCGTTCCTCGACAAGTGCAGCAGCTGCTTCAGCATACGAATGGCATTCCTCAATGCTGTAGTGCTGTGGCACCGCTTCGGGACCAGCTGTATCGCTAGTACGCGCAGCAGCAGAGCAAGCGGCACCAAAGGCCGGCACTGCTGCAATGAGGGTGGCCAGTAGTATGCGCATGACGCTCTCCTTATGTTGTGCTGCGAACAAGGCAGAGGGTAGCGCCTCGGAATGTCCAGGTCCTGACGGAGAACCATTCGCGCCTGGTCAGAACAAAGCACAGCACGTCCTTGATCTAGGTCACATTTCATCGCGTCCGAATTTTCGATGATGAAAATGATTCGCATTTGTGCAAGGATTGTCTGCGGATGATTTATCCGCATAACACGGACGACGATTATGAAATCGAGTGCTTTCGCGATTTGTTTTGTTGTTTCGTCGATGATCGTAGGCAGTGCGTGCGCTTCGTCATCGAGCTCGACCAGCCAGTTCACGCGATCGGCGACAAGGATTGTAAATCCCAGTCAGATCACCGAGGTCAATGAAGGGGTGCGCTTGTCCCTACTTGGTGATGGGAAGGGAAATTACCTGTACCAGCCATGGGCTCAACCATTGGAAGCTGTGAGGGTACATCAGGAGGTTTGCCGGAAATATGGGCGTTCGGCCGCGATGGATGTCTCCGTCACGCTGTCGCCAGACACCGATTTCGTTTTCCCGTGCGAATCGCCCACGTCCAAGAAGATAACTCCATCCTTCGACCAGAGCTGCTACGCAAATGCGACGATGTCTGGACCCAGTGCAGTCATTCAGGGCGTGCAAGACATCTTCGAAGGGGAAGCACTGCTTGAGAAGGACAACCGCCCAGGGAGCACCACAGGGTCACTAGCGGTATCTGTGGGGGGGATGTGTGCGACTACTATTCATGGCGAGTTGATTGGGCCTGCAGGCGCGAGCAGAAATCTATTTCTGCCGATTGGCTGCACCATGCCATCCATTGGTCTTTTCAATTCGGCAGCCATCGCTTCCGTGTGTGAAGTTTCAGACGTTTCTAACCACTCATTCACAGTGATTCCCAACTGACGTTCCACGCGATCTGATTCACCGCGCCCTACCTGCGATGCCGTTGGTGGGGCGCTCTGAATGCTGAGTGGGCGAGCTTTGCAGTCTCTATCCTGATTCGCAAGCGGTTGGGGACGGGGTAGACCGGGGCCGCAGGCAGCTCAACCCGGGGGCGCGTGAGCAGCGCCGCGCCGGCACCGGGGCTAGTTGGAAGAACCATATGCTGTTTCCGCGTAGTTGGTGCCAAGTGGGCTCCATGGCGCTAGCATGGCCCTAGAGCACCTGACCGAGATGGCCGGACTGGATCATGGAAGAGTTGCCAAAGCGCAATAAGAAGCCCCGCCGTAAAGACGGCTTCCCTTGGAAGAGCCTCATCGCCGTGGTGGTGATCGTCAGCGTTGTCCTTGCCGTAGCCGAAATGGCACGGATTGACCGCGAGTATCGGTTGCAAGCGAATCGCCAAGCAATTGAGGCCCTAGAAGGCGTGACCCAAGATCCGGCGTTTCAGGTAAGACAGGCGCTGGAACGGGCTCAGGCCAGCGACGCGGCGTTGAGAGAGCAGGTCAAGGAAGAGTCGCGAGCTACGACCGAAAAGAATTGAAGGGCCATGTTGCATCAGGCCGGAAGCGCCTGAGCCTCGCCGCGCCGGCACAGAGTCGAGTCAGGCTCGACCCTCCGATTCGGGCAAATTGACGATTTCGTCAAATCGCCGATGCGTGGCTTAACAATTGCCCTTCCGCAATAGAGCTGAGCCCAGGCTCGGCTCTGCCCGAACGATTCAGGCACGTCGCAGCCACGTTCGCAGGATCTGCGACGGTCCGCCGTATTCTCCCGGCCATGCCACTCCCCGCCGACTTCCGCTGGACGACCAGGTCCGCCAGCCGCCCGGATGACCCCCTGACCGTGATCGCCTGCCATGGCGTATGGGTGGTGGCCATGGCCCAGCGGGTGAACGATGGCATCTGGATTGCCTCGCTGGATCGGCACCGGCATGGCCCCGGCGGTCCGTTCCGCTGGTGCAGCAGCTACGAACAGGGCCGGGCGGGGGCCGAGCTATGGGTGACCAGGCACGAGGCGAGGTTGCGGGAGGATGTGGACGCGATCTTGACTTGGCAGGAAAAGGTCCGCGGCAACCGACTGGCCAAGGCTGACCTTGATCCGCCGTTCGGCTGGATGGGGTAAGGCAGCAACTCACGGCGCCCTCGCGGAAGCTCCAGAAAACTCACCACCGTGTCCTTGCGCCGCAATGATCTGCCTGCCCATGCTCCAGAAATGAACTCAATGCACGTTGTTGATTCGCATCTAGAGTCATGCAGCCTTCTAAGCCGGCGGTTACAGGTTCGATTCCTGTCGGGCGCGCCATTGGAATCAATGGTTTATGAACTCACGCCCGCGAACATCGGTTCCCATTCGATGGCTGGGCAATCCTGGGTGGCGAGCATTCCACCTTCCTCTTTTCCGATGAAAGATGCCCTTTGCCTGGGGGTGTAGTCGCACGGCGTGATGCCAGGCGGGTTGCGGTGAACCTGG
>NZ_LLXT01000165.1 GCF_001431625.1 Stenotrophomonas geniculata ATCC 19374 = JCM 13324 | reverse complement strand
GACCCAGGTCGGCACCTACCGATTCGGTTCCGCAACCGCGGTCGGCCTCAATCCCAGGCCGGCGCAATGCCTTCCGGGTTGGCCAGGCGGTGCCCACGATCCAGCTTGGCGATCTGCGCCATGTCTTCGTCGGTGAGGCGGATTGCTGCCGCTTCCAGGTTGCCCGACAGGTTCTCGCGCTTGGTCGAAGACGGAATGACCGAGTAGCCCTGCTGCAGTGCCCAGGCCAGTGCGATCTGCGCGGGCGTGGCCTGGTGACGGCCGGCAATGGCCTGGATCACCGGGTCCTTGATCACCTCGCCATAGGCCAGGCTCATGTAGGCGGTGATGTGGATGCCGTTGTCCTGCAGGAACTTCACCAGCAGGCGGTTCTGCAGGTACGGATGGATCTCGATCTGGTTGGTGGTGATCGCATCGGCGCCGAGGATCTCGATCGCCTTGCGGGTCTGTGCGATGGTGAAGTTGGAGATGCCGATCTCCTTCGTCAGGCCCTGTGCCTTGGCCTCGGCCAGTGCGGTCAGGTACTCCTCCATCGGCACGTCGACCTTGTCGTTCGGCGACGGCCAGTGGATCAGTGCCAGGTCGACATGGTCGGTGCGCAGCTTCTGCAGGCTGGTGCGCAGGCTGGCCAGCAGCGCTTCGCGCTTGAACTCGGTGATCCAGACCTTGGTGGTCAGGTAGATCTCATCGCGCGGCACACCGGAGTCGGCAATGGCCTGGCCGACCTCGGCTTCATTGCCGTAGATCTGTGCGGTATCGATGGCGCGGTAGCCGACATCCAGCGCGTTGCGCACGGAGTCGATCACGGTCTGGTCTTTGAGGCGGAAGGTGCCGAGACCGAAGGCGGGGACAGTCATGGGGAGCTCCAGCAGAGGGGAGGGATGCGAATATCCGGCAAAGGGTAGGCCAGTGGCCGCATACGTGCCGGCAACGGTGCATTGCACCACCGTACCGGCAGGGTGCCGGCACGGCATGACCTGTCTCAATGCGCGGCCACGGCGATGCCATCGGCGCGATCATTGATGCCATCACGACGGTCCAGGCGGCCGCTGAGCGCGGTCAGCGCATACGCGCCCAGTACCACCAGTGCGCCCAGCCACGGCGTGTTCATCAGGCCGATGTTCTCCACTACCAGCCCACCGAGCGAGGCGCCCAGCGCGATGCCGATGTTGAAGGCGGCGATGTTCAGCCCCGAGGCCACGTCGGTGGCCTGCGGCGCATAGCGCTGCGCCTGCTTGACCACATAGACCTGCAGGCCGGGCACGTTGCCGAAGGCCACGGCGCCCAGCGCCAGCACGGTCAGCAGCATCAGCCAGGCGTTCCAGGCGGTGAAGGTGAGCGCGAACAGCACGATGGCCAGCAGCGCGAAGATACGCTTGAGCGCGGGCACCGGGCCCATGCGGTCGGCCAGGCGCCCGCCCCACAGGTTGCCGATCGCCACTGACACGCCGTACACCAGCAGCACCAGGCTGACCGCATTGGCCGAGAAACCGGTGACGTCCTGCAGGATCGGCGCCAGGTAGGTGAAGGCCAGGAAGGTCCCGCCATAACCCAGCGTGGTCATCGCATAGACCAGCAGCAGGCGCGGCTGGGCCAGCACGGCCAGCTGCTGGCGGAAGCTGGACGGCGCGCTCTGCGGCACGCTGCGCGGCACGAACAGCAGCGCACCCAGCAATGCGATCACGCCGAGCCCGGCCACCGCCAGGAAGGTGGCGCGCCAGCCCAGGTGCTGGCCGATGAAAGTGCCCAGCGGCACACCGGTCACCAGCGCCACGGTCAGGCCGGTGAACATGATGGCGATGGCACCGGCGGCCTTCTCCTTCGGCACCACCGCGGTGGCGATGATCGAACCGATCGAGAAGAACACGCCGTGGGCCAGGCCGGTGAGGATGCGCGCGGCGATCAGCGACGTGTAGCCCGGCGCCAGGAAGGCGATGACGTTGCCAAGCGTGAACAGCACCATCAGCGCCACCAGCAGGGTCTTGCGCGGCATGCGGCCGGTCAGCGCGGTCAGCACCGGCGCACCGATGGCCACCCCGAGGGCATACAGCGAGACCAGCAGGCCTGCGGAGGGCAGGCTGACCTGCAGATCGGCGGCAATGGTGGGAATCAGGCCGACGATGACGAACTCGGTGGTGCCGATGGCGAAGGCACCGAGGGTCAACGCCAGCAGGGCGAGGGGAATGCCACGGATCATGGCCGGCTCCGGAGGGAAGGAAGGCGCGCAGTGTGCGCGGTGCACCTTTGCCGAAAAACCAGTCTTCACGCCAATCACTATTGCCGCTCAGTCAATAATGGCGGGATGAAGACCACTCTCGATGAAATGCAGGCCTTCCTCGCGGTGATCGACAGCGGGTCGATCAGCGCCGCTGCCGAGCAGCTGGGGCAGACGCCCTCGGGCGTGAGCCGTGCGCTGGGGCGGCTGGAGGACAAGCTGGGGATCACCCTGCTGACCCGCACCACCCGCCGCCTGCACCTGACTGCCGAGGGCGAGGCGTTCCTGCGCCATGCCCGGGCGATCATCGATGCGGTGGAATCGGCCGAGGAACAGATGGCGGCACGCCGCGAGCGCCCGGCAGGGCGCCTGCGCGTGGATGCGGCGATGCCGTTCGTGCTGCACGTGATCGCGCCGCTGGTGAGCGGCTATCGTGCGCGCTACCCGGAAGTGCAGCTGGAGTTGAACAGCTCCGACCGCTACATCGACCTGCTGGAGCGGCGCACCGATCTGGCGATCCGGATCGGGCCACTGGCCGACTCCACGTTGCATGCGCGGCCGCTGGGGCGGTGCCAGCTGCGGCTGGTGGCAAGCCCGGCCTACCTGGCTGCACACGGCGAACCGGCCAGCGTCGCCGCACTGGGCCAGCACACACTGCTCAGCTTCAACGAGCCGGAGTCACTCAACCGCTGGCCGTTGCCCGGAGAGTCGGATGGGCTGCTGCTGGTGCGGCCGGACATCGCCGTGTCCAGTGGCGAGACACTGCGCCGTCTGGCGGTGGAAGGTGTCGGCATCACCTGCCTGTCCGACTTCGTCACCGATAGCGACCGCGCTGCTGGCACCCTGGTGCCGGTGCTGGCGGCGCAGACGCTGGATGTGTACCAGCCGATCCACGCGGTGTACTACCGCAACACGGCGGTGTCGGCGCGGATCAGCTCGTTCCTGGATTACCTGGGTGAAGCAATGGCGCAGAGCGGTTACCTGCGCTGATCGGATTCGGGTGGGTGCGGACCGTGGGTCCGCACTGCACCTGCCATCGCCCGACCAACGGTCGGGCGCTACCCATCTGACGCTGGCCGGCAACCGGACCAATCAGGCTGCGCGCGCCAACCCGCCCTTCGCATCCGCCGTGGTCGACAGATCGAACACATCCACCGCCTCGATCAACCGGTTCGCCTGCTGTTCCAGGCTGCGTGCCGCGGCGCTGGCTTCCTCCACCAGCGCAGCGTTCTGCTGGGTGGTGCCGTCCATCTGGATCACGGTCTGGCTGACCTGCTCGATGCCCGCGCTCTGTTCCTGCGAGGCGGCGGAAATCTCGGCCATGATGTCGGTCACGCGCTGCACCGAGGCCACGATCTCGGCCATGGTGTCACCGGCCTCACGCACGCGCTGTGCACCGTGCCCCACCTGTTCCACCGAGGCTTCGATCAGCGACTTGATCTCCTTCGCCGCCGCCGCCGAACGCTGCGCCAGCGTGCGGACCTCGCTGGCAACCACCGCGAAGCCACGGCCCTGCTCGCCGGCACGCGCGGCTTCCACCGCAGCGTTCAATGCCAGGATGTTGGTCTGGAAGGCGATGCCATCGATCACGCTGATGATCTCGGCGATCTGCCGTGACGAGGTTTCGATCGCGCCCATCGTCGCCACCACCTGGCCGACCACGCTGCCGCCCTGCGAGGCGACCGCGTGCGCGCCGATCGCGAGCTGGTTGGCTTGGCGCGCGTGTTCGGCGTTCTGGCGCACGGTGGAGGTCAGTTCCTCCATCGATGCTGCCGTCTCTTCCAGGTTGGCGGCCTGCTGTTCGGTACGGCGCGACAGGTCATTGTTGCCGGCGGCGATCTCCGCGGCGGCGGTGTGGATGTTGCCGGAGGCGTGCTTGATGTCGGTGACGATGGTCGCCAGCTGCGCGGCGGTGGTATTGGCGTCGCCGGCGATGCGCGCGAATACACCCTGGAAATCACCGTGCATGCGCGCGCCGAGACGGCCATCGGCAATCGCGCGCAGCATGCTGGAAACCTCGCCCAGGTTCAGCTCGGTGGCCTGCATCAGGCGGTTCAGGCCGTCGATCATCACGCGGAAGTCATGCTCGAAGCGCGCGCTGTCGCCACGCTGGCTGAAGTCGCCGGCGGCGGCGGCTTCGGCCAGGCGGCGGATCTCGCCGTTGATCATGCCGAGATTGGCCTTGGCGGTATCCAACGCGTTGGTGATCACGGCCTTTTCGCCGGGCAGGCGTTCCATGTCCTGGCTGAGGTCACCGACGGCGTAACGCCCCATGATCGCGATCGCGCGCATCTTCACCTGGATGTGCGCATCCACCAGCGTGTTGCTGTCGGCAACCATGGTGCCGAACGCGCCGGGGAAGGCGCTGGCGTCCATGCGGTGGCTGATGGTGCCGGCCTCATGCGCCTGCGCCATCGTGGCCTGTGCATCCAGCACGCCGCGCAGCGTGGACTGCACCGCCTGCATGGCCTGCGCGAGGCGGCCGATCTCGTCGCGGCTGCGCACCTGCACCACGTGTTGCAGGTCGCCGGCAGCCACTGCACGTGCAGCGGCTTCCACCGCCAGTACCGGCTGCACCACCGCGCGCCGCAGCCACCAGGCCAGGCCCATCAGCAACAGCACCGCGGCCAGCACGGTCAGCGCTGCACACAGCAGCAGGGTCTGGCGTGCCTGCTGCGAGCGTGCCGTCACCGCCGCTTCGGCAACCTGCGTGGCGTGCGCGCTCAACGTATCCAGTGCGCTCGCCACCGGGCGATCCTTTCCGCGCACGAGGTTGTCGCCGGCAGCGGGATCGTAGCCGGCCTCCGCAAATGCCTGCAGGGCGGCGTGATAGTCCTTCTGCAGCTGCGCATGCAGGCCGATGAAGGCCTGTGCCAGATCACGCGTGCGCGCGTCCGGGCTGGTCACCAGGCCCTTGGCCAGCTGCTCGACCAGTCGGCCCTCGCTGTCGAAGGCATCCAGATGGCGCTGGCGCAGCGCATCGTCGCGGCCGCGCAGCAATACGTTCTTCCATTCCTGCACCTGGCCGCGGAACTCGCGTTGCAGGCGTTCTGCATCGCGGCTGTGCGCGACTTCGGGTGGAACTTCGGTGGACAGCTTCAACCAAGCGGAGGCCAGGCCCGCCAGTGCGCACAGCAGGACCACGGCCAGACCAACGGAAACCGCGCCGAGCAGCTTGGACTGCAGGCGCGGAGCACGGACAGACGCTTTCATGGAAGGGACTCTCGGGAAGGGGCAATGCGGTATCGACCCGTGCCCTGCACGCCTGAAGTGCGACAACGATCACATTCGCGTTCCGTTTAGCGATGTGAAGGAGATGCTTCATAGGACAAATGTGTCCATATGGAACGAATACGGACTCTCGACAGATGGTTTAAATGTAACTATGGTTGTTACATGAAATCAGCAAGCCCGCTTTCCGATGCCCTGCACGTGATGGCACATCTGGTGGGCCACGCTGCCCCGCGTACGTCCGAGCAGCTGGCGTCGTGCCTGCCGACCCATCCGGTGGTGATCCGTCGCCTGCTGGCACAGCTGCACAAGGCCGGCCTGGTGCGCAGCACCCGTGGCCACGGCGGTGGCAGCCTGCTGGCACGCGATCCCGCAACGATCACCCTGCATGACATCTATCTGGCCGTGGGCGCACCACCGCTGGTGCAGGTCGGCGCCCACGATTCCGGCGGCGGCTGCCCTATCCAGCAGCTGGTCAACAGCGCCCTGCTCGAAGGGGCGCGCGAAGCACAGCGCCTTCTCGAACAGCGGCTGCAGGCGACCACGCTGGACCAGCTCGGCGCCGACTTCGCCCGCCATCTCGCCCATCACCGTTCCCTGGAAGGTCATCATGAATCCTGATGTGCTCATCGTTGGCGGCAGCTATGCCGGCATTGCCGCCGGCCTGATCCTCGCCCGCGCCCGCCGCCCGGTCACGGTCATCGACGCCGGATTGCCGCGCAACCGCTTCGCCAGCCATTCGCATGGCGTGCTGGGGCTGGATGGCACCAGTGGCGCCGAGCTGCTGAAGACCGCGCGCCAGCAACTGCTGGACTACCCCAGCGTACGCTGGCTGCACGCCGAGGCCGTGCAGGCATCCGCCACCGCCGCGGGCGTCGAAGTGCACACCGCTGATGGCCAGGTGCTGGCTGCTCGCAAGCTGCTGCTGGCCAGTGGTATCACCGACCAGCTGCCGGAACTGCCGGGGCTGGCCGAGCGCTGGGGCAGCACCGTGCTGCATTGTCCCTACTGCCATGGCTACGAAGTGGGTGGTGGCGCAATCGGTCTGCTTGGTGGGCACCCGATGTCCGCCAGCAAGGCGCCGCTGTTCGCCGATTGGGGAAATGTCACCTTCTTCAGCCAGGGCCTGCCGATCACCGATGAGGAGCGGGCCGCCATGCAGCAGCGCGGCGTGCAGATCGAGACCGCGCCGGTGGTGGGCGTGCAGGGCGACCAGCCGACCTGGCTGGAAGTGGAGTTGGCTGATGGCCGCCGCATCGCGCAACGCGCGCTGTTCGTGCCGGGCACGCAGACGATGGCGACGCCGCTGGTGCAGCAGCTGGGCTGCACCCTGGTGGAAAGCCCGCTGGGCGTGCTGATCGAGGTCGATGCGATGAAGCAGACCTCGCTGCCGAACGTGTACGCCGCCGGCGATGCAACCACAGTTGGCAACATCACCCTGGCTGCTGCCGAGGGCGTGCGTGCGGGCATCGGCGTGCACCACGCGCTGGTGACTGAAGACAGCGTGGCGCGCTGAACGTGTTCCGGTGGGTGCCGGCCTTGGCCGGCACCGTTCCATTACCCTTTCACGCACAGCACCTGCCGCAGTGTGTGCACCACGTCCACCAGGTCCAGCTGGGCGGCCATGACATCATCGATCGACTTGTACGCCGCCGGTGACTCGTCCAGCACGCCGCTGTCCTTGCGGCACTCAACGTGTGCGGTGGCGTCGCGATGCTGGGCCAGCGTGATCTGCTGGCGCGCGGCGCCACGGCTCATCACCCGGCCGGCACCGTGGCTGCAGCTGTGGAAGCTGTCCGCGTTGCCCTTGCCACGCACGATGTAGCTGCGCGTGCCCATGCTGCCGGGAATGATGCCCAGCTCACCCTCGCGGGCACTGACGGCGCCCTTGCGTGTCACCAGCAGCTCCTGGCCGTGATGCGTTTCCTTCTGCACGTAGTTGTGGTGGCAGTTCACCGCCATCGCCGCCAGCTGGAACTTCGGCAAGCGGTGGCGCATCTCGGCCAGCACGCGCGACATCATCGCCTCGCGGTTCTGCCGCGCGTAGTCCTGCGCCCACGACACCGCTTCAACGTAGTCATCGAACAGCGGCTCGCCTTCCATGAAGAACGCCAGGTCCTTGTCCGGCAGGTGGAAGCCCAGCACGCGCCGTGCCAGCTCCTCGCGCGCCTTCTCGATGAAGTAGGTGCCGATCAGGTTGCCGGTGCCGCGCGAGCCGCTGTGCAGCATCACCCACACCGTATCCGTCTCGTCCAGGCACAGTTCGATGAAGTGGTTGCCGCCGCCCAGCGTACCCAGCTGGCGGTCCAGCTTATCGGTGCGGATCCTGCGGTGCTTGTCCTTGATCTTCTCCAGGCCGTCGGCCAGCCCGGACTGCACCAACCGGGTGTGGATGCTGTCGGGCATGCGGTGATGCTCGCCGCCGCGCCCGTTGCCGACCGGGATGCTGCGCTCGATGCTGTTGCGCAGTTGCCGCAGGTCATCGGGCAGGTCGTTGGCGCGCAGCGTGGTACGCACCGCCGCCATGCCGCAGCCGATGTCGACGCCGACCGCGGCCGGAATGATCGCGCCACGGGTCGGAATCACCGAGCCCACGGTCGCGCCCTTGCCCAGGTGCACGTCCGGCATCACCGCCACCCACGGCCCGACGAACGGGATCGCGGCGATGTTGCGCAGCTGCTCGTGGGCCTGTGCCTCCAGCGGCACACCGTTGACCCAGCCCTTGATCGGCGTGGTGCCCTCGGCGTGCAGCCATTGATAGTTCTGTTGCGTGTCCATTGTCTTGTTGAATGTCCTTGATGGGCCGGCGGCGCGTCCCTGCGCCGCCGCTACCCCCTACCTGATCGTCACCAGCTGCTTCAGCACGCCCTCCAGGCCGCCGAACACGGTGAGCTTGTCGATCTTCTCGGTGACCTTCTCCAGCGCCTCCAGCTCCTTCAAGCGCATCAGCACCGGGTTGTCCTCGATCAGCTTTGCGGTGTTGAGCTGCGAACGCGTGGCGTTGGCCTCCTCGCGGCGACGGATCACGCTGGCCTGGGCCTGCTTCTCGGCCAGCACCACGCCGTTGAGGATCTCCTTCATCTCGCCCGGCAGGATCACGTCCTTGATGCCCACGCCGAGCAGCCGCACGCCATGGCCCTCGATCGCCGCCTGCACATGGGCAGCGATCTCGCCGTCCAGTGCCGCCTTGTCGCCCAGCAGCTCGTCCAGGCTGCGTGCGGCGATCGCCTGGCGCAGGCCGAACTGCAGCTGCCGATAGATGAACTCATCGGCATTGCTCAGCGTGCGGTGTGCACGCACCGGGTCGACCACCTGCACGGTCGCGGCCAGGTTCACTCGCAGGGTCACCTTGTCGCGGCTGAGCAGTTCCTGGCCGGACACGTCCAGCGAACGCGCACGCAGCTCCACGCGCTCCACCGACACGTTGCCGTTGAAGTTCCAGAACGCGTGCAGGCCGGCGTCCAGCGTCTGGCGCAGCGTGCCATCGATGAACAGCAGGCCGACCGACTCGCTCGGCACGGTGCTGATCACCGCGACACGCGGCAGCACGCCCAGCTGGCCCAGGCGCTGCTGCACGTCCAGCGGGATGCGCGGCTCGTCACCCAGCGCCATCACCCGTACCTGGGTGTCGACCGAACCGCGCCAGTACAGACGGCGGCTGCCCGGCGGCAGCACCTCGTCGATGCGGCCGTTGCGCAGCAACAGGCCGACTTCGCCGGCGCCGACGTTGGCCAGTACGAAGTGCGTGTCCAGCTGTGCGTCCAGCGCTTCGATCAGGCTGTCCTGGTCGCTGCCGGTGTAGGCCGCGCCCTTCGATGCGTTGTGGAGGTCCACGTGCGGCCGGCCGCCGAACGGCGACAGGCGGTGCACGCCCGGCAGCAGGATCTGCTGGAAACGACGGTTGCGATACACCAGGCCGCGCTCGCCGTCGCCGATCACGACCTTGATGGTCCAGAACATGGGAGTCTCTCCTTGTATGGCTCTGGTGGTTCGACCCGATAAGGATGAATCACCATGACCCGGGTCGATCAGGTCGTGGCGAGGCCGCCTGCACACCACGTGCAGGCGGCGGAAGAGGGCGGCCATCGGCGGACGGTCCGCGCGCGGAGCCTTCGGTGCGTCATCACCCTTGCGGCCATCGCTGCCGGCAGACAGCACCGGAGCAGAGTGGGGCAGGTAGTGGTGACAGGCCGAGGCCCGGCGTGCGGTCCGTTGCCTTCCACGTTCCTGCCCGAAGGCAATGACGATGGACGGCGACGATGGCCGCTGGGGCTTGCGCCCCGGGTGTTGCTTCAAGTCATGACGTGACAGGTCATGTGGTTTGGAGTGGGAATCGAACCCACGACAGACGGATTACGGATCCGTTGCTCTGACCAAGCTGAGCTATCCAGTTGGGGACCGCGCGGAATCGAACCGCGTACCGGCGAACCGGTGCCTGCCTCCAGCAGGCGATCCAGGCGATGGCATGTCCGCGACCTCCGGCATACGCCACGGCAACGCCGCGCGCACCAGCCCGTGGTGGAAACGGGACCGTTGGAGAATCGAAGGTGCAGGCCACCGACATTATCGGCGAGCGATAATGTTTGAGTGCGATGCAGATAATGTCCAGGCGTTGCCATGCACGCGGAGAAAATCCTCCTGTGCGGCGAAGAAACCTGGGTCAGTGAGCGGCGTGTTGCCGGGCGGGGTGCAGTTCTGGCATCGCGGGTCCTTGTGCCGACGCAAACGAAAACGCCCCCGGGACTTGCGTTCCGAGGGCGTCGTCAGGCCTCGGAGATCGGGGTGGCCGATCTCCGCAGGGCGGGTATCAGGCCGTTGTCAGCTGGTCTTCCTTGCCGAACGCGCGCGCCAGCACGTCCATGCGCAGGCATGGCAGTAGTTTGGCGGTGGCGACGGAATGCGCGTTCAAGGGAGTTTTCCAGTGGTCGTTGAAACGAGGTGCGCACGATAAACCACGATTTAGTCGCGCGCAACCATTTTGTTCAATTATTTTCTTCGCTGTTGTGCAATGCCGGCCAGCGGCCGGCACTACAACTCAGGCTTCCGCGCTGGCGGCATCCAGCTGCGCGACGTCCTGCACGCTCAACGACAGGTTGGCCGCTGCCAGCAGATCGTGCAGCTGTTCGACGGTGGTGGCGCTGACGATCGGCGCAGTGATCGACGGCCGCGCGATCTGCCACGCCAGCGCGATCTGTGCGGCGCTGGCGCCGTGCTTGCTGGCCACGTCATCCAGCGCCTGCAGGATGCGAAGGCCGCGCGGGTTCAGATAGCGCTTCACTACGTTCTCGCCACGCGCCGGGCTCTTGGCTGCATCGGCCGGCGTGCGGTACTTGCCGCTGAGGAAGCCACTGGCCAGCGCGTAGTAGCCGATCACGCCGATCTGCTCGCGCTGCACCAGCGGTTCCAGTTCCTTTTCGTAGCCGGCGCGGTCATACAGGTTGTACTCCGGCTGCAGGGTTTCGTAACGCGGCAGCTTGTAGTCGGTGGACACCTTCAGCGCATCGGCCAGGCGCGTGGCGCTGTAGTTTGAGGCACCGATCGCACGTACCTTGCCGGCTTCGATCAGGCGGCCGAACGCAGCCAGCGTGGCTTCCAGCGGCGTCGACTCGTCATCCTCGTGGGCCTGGTACAGATCGATCACGTCGGTCTGCAGGCGGCGCAGCGAATCCTCGACCGCCGCAGTGATGTTGTCCGGGGTCAGGCCGGGGCGTTCGGCCCACTTGGCCACCTTGGTCGCCAGCACCACCTTGTCACGCTTGCCGCTGCGCGCGAACCACTTGCCGATCAGTGTTTCCGATTCGCCGCCGGCGTTGCCCGGCACCCAGGCCGAGTACACATCGGCGGTGTCGACCAGATTGAAACCTGCGTCGACGAAGGCATCGAGCAGGGCGAAGCTGGCCTTCTCATCGGCGCTCCAGCCGAACACGTTGCCACCGAAGGCGAGCGGACGTACATGCAGGCCGGAACGGCCCAGTTCGCGGGTTGCCGTCATGGGCACGGACTCCTTGGGGGAAGTGCTCCAGAATAGAACGCGATGTGTGACCGTGCTGCGGCGACGACCACAAAACAGTGTTCCGCGGCGCGCACGCAGCTAACGTTTTGTGAACACCTGGGACGCTGTGACTGCTAGTCTCGCCGCATCTTCCGCTGGAGTCGTCCCGATGATGCCTGCTTCGTCCCTGCGTGGTTGCCGACTGCTGCTTGCTTCGGCCCTGCTTGCTGCTGTTCCCGCGTTCGCCGCACCGGCCACGGTCGCGCCGGCGAAGATCGAGGTCTCGCCGGCCATCGACGCGGCGGTGAAGGCGCCCACCCGCGATGCCAACAACGTCAAGCGCGATGGCTTCCGTCATCCGGCGCAGACGCTGTCGTTCTTCAGGGTGGCTCCGGAAAAGACCGTCATCGAGATCACCCCCGGCAACGGCTGGTACTCGGAGATCCTGGCGCCGCTGCTGCATGACAAGGGTCATTACGTCGCCGCCGTGGTCGACCCGATGGCCGTACCCGAAGGCCGCGGCCGTGACTACCAGCAGCGCAGCCGCGACAGCCTGGAAAAGAAGTACGCCGGCGCACCGGCGCAGTTCGGCAAGACTGCCGTGGTCGCCTACGATCCGGCCAAGCCGGTGTTCGGCCCGGCCAATTCAGCCGACGTGGTGCTGACCTTCCGCAACGTGCACAACTGGCGCAAGGCCGGCCAGGCGCAGGGCATGTTCCAGGGCTTCTTCAACGTGCTCAAGCCGGGCGGCGTGCTGGGCGTGGTCGAGCATCGCGCCAAGGCCGATGTGGCCGACGACGATGACACCGGCTATGTCGGCCAGCAGCAGGTGATCGCGATGGCCGAGGCGGCTGGTTTCAAGCTGGATGCGCGCAGCGAGGTCAACGCCAACCCGCGGGACACCAAGGACCACCCGAACGGCGTGTGGACGCTGCCGCCGACCAACCAGCACGACAAGGCCGACGATGCGAAGTACCAGGCGATCGGCGAGAGCGATCGCATGACCCTGCGCTTCATCAAGCCGTAAGGGGGTAGCGCCGGGCCACGCCCGGCGAGCGCAGCGGCGCTGCAATGGACGTACTGTGTATCCGCCGGGCATGGCCCGGCGCTACCACCAATGGAGTGGACTGTTGAAGAAGGTGCTGTACTTCGCCTTCGCATTGATGGCGCTGCCGCGGCTGTACGACTTCGTGTTCCATGCGGGTCACGTGCATGACCTGGTGGCGGCGGCAGGTTTTGCGGCGCTGCTCGTTGGTGGCCTCTGGGACGAACGAGCGCGCAGGGCCTGCCCACCGGTAGCGCGGCTGCGGTACCTTGCCAACGCGGCCGCCACGTGCGGCGTGGTGCTGGTGCTCGTCGCGCTGTTGATGGAAAGGAAGGTCTTCGGCTGAGTAGCCGGTGATCGCGGCGACGATGCGGGGATGGGACAATGCCTTACCCGCCGCCCGCCGTGCCCGCAATGCTGATCGCCTTCAACAAGCCCTTCAACGTGCTCTGCCAGTTCACCGACCGCAGCGTGCCGCCGCGGCCGACCCTGGCCGGGTTTGGCCTGCCGCCGCGCGTGTATGCCGCCGGCCGCCTGGACCATGACAGCGAGGGCCTGCTGCTGCTGACCGACAACGGTGCGCTGGCGCACAAGCTGACCGACCCGAAGCACAAGGCCGACAAGACGTACTGGGTGCAGGTGGAAGGCACCCCCAGCGACGAGCAGCTGCAGCGGCTGCGCGACGGCGTTGAGCTGAACGACGGGCCGACCCTGCCGGCGAAGATCGAGCGCCTCGATCCGGCGCCGTCGCTGTGGACGCGGGATCCGCCGGTACGCTTCCGCAAGACCGTGCCCGATGCCTGGCTGGCGATCACGATCCGCGAGGGCCGCAACCGCCAGGTGCGGCGGATGACCGCGGCGGTGAACCTGCCGACGCTGCGGCTGGTCCGCGTGTCGATGGGACCCTACCGGCTGGACGACCTGCAGCCGGGCCAGTGGCGGCAGATCGGTTGAAATGAAAAGGCCGGAGCCCTTCCTGCGGAAGGACCCCGGCCCTGGCAGCGGCCGACGATCTCAGGCGTCGCTGCCGATATCGCTGTGCTCATCCACCACGGTGTCATTGCGGCGGTCACGTGCATTGATGCGCTGCGCCTGCCCATTCACCACGTGGCCATTGGCAGCCTTCTTCTTCTGCTGCTTGCGGTACAGCGCATAGCCGAGCAGGCCGACGCCGACGGCAGCCGCGGCAATGGTCACGGCCGGATTGCGGCGGGCGAACTTGGTGGCGACCTTGCCGCCGGTCTTCACTGCGCCGAGGGCGGCGCCGGTCTTGATCCAGTCCGCATTGCGCAGGCTGCCACCGGCGCTCTTCAGGCCATCGCCGGCGGTGTGGGCCAGCTCCAGGGCGCGCTCCAGAGCGCGGTCGGTGATTACGGTCAGCTTGCTCATGCGGGGGTCCTTTGCCTCGGGTCGAAGTCCAGTGTCGCGTGTTGCCCGTAAACGGTATGTCAGTCGAGGCCGCACGTGGCGTGACTTTACCGCAGCCATTCAGGATCAGGCAGGGTCCGCAACCGGTGGTGCCGGCAGGGCCGGTCAGGTCCCGCGTGGCTTGGCCCGGTGCGTGGCCGTGGCCGTCCACGGGTCATCCGGCCACGGATGGCGCGGGTAGCGGCCCTTCATCTCCTTTTTCACTTCGGCGTAGGTGTTTTCCCAGAAGTTGCGCAGGTCCTGGGTGACCTGCAGCGGCCGGCCACCGGGCGACAGCAGGTGCAGGGTCAGCGGCACGCGCCCATCAGCGATGCGCGGCGTATCAGCCAGGCCGAACAGTTCCTGCAGCTTCACCGCCAGCACCGGCGGCAACGGCTCGCCACTTTCGCTGTCCAACGCGTAGGTGATCGGCCGTTCCAAGCCTGAAGGTACGGTGATGCGGGTCGGCACATGGCGCTCGACCAGCTGCCGCTGCGACCACTCCAGCCGCGACTTCAGCGCCTCGCCGAAGCTGGACTCGTCCAGCGCATCCAGACGGCTCTTGCCGGCGAACGCGGGCTGCAGCCACTGCGCACGGTTGGCCAGCAGGGCCGCGTCGCTGCAGTCGGGCAGATCCAACTCCGGCATCCAGCGCCGCAGTGATTCCACCCGTGCCTGCCACTGGCGCAGGCCTTCGGTCCATGGCAGCGCCTGCAGGCCGAGCTCGGCCACCGCGTCAGTCAGCGCCTGCGCGGCGTGCTGCGGATCGACCCGGCCGGCCGAGCGGCTGTCCAGCACGATGCGGTCGAAACGGGTCTCGCGCAGGGCCACCAGGGCGCGGCGCTCGCTGTCCCAGCGGACCACATCCTCGGTGACGAAGCGCTCCGGCCACGCCTTGCGCAGCTGGCCTTCGTCCACCGGTGCGGCACGCAGCAGCAGCGCATCGCGTGCCTCGAAGCGAAGCTCGCTGGCCACCAGCCACGGTTCGCCACGCAGGTCGCTCAGTTCGTGCAGGCGCGCGCTGCGACCATTGGCCAGCAGGTAGCGCAATGGATCGCTGGGATGCTGGAAACCGATCCGGTCGGGGAAGGCATGTGCGAGCAGGTCACCCAGTTCGTGGGCCTCGATGCTGGCGGGCGGCGCGGCATCACAGCGCAGGCGACGTCGCCACTGCTTGGCGGCCGCATCGATGGCGGCCAGACCGCTGCGGTTGGCGTCACCCGGTGCGCGGCCATTGCGGAACGCGGCCAGTGCGCGCCAGCGTGCCGCCAGCGCGTCACCGCCCTGGCGCAATGGGTCGCGCGCCTCCAGCAGGGCGGCCAGATCAGCGGCCAGCGCCTGCGCACGTGCATCGGGCGCCGCCAGCAGCATCGCCGCCATCCGCGGATGCGTGCCCAACGCCAGCACGCGCCGGCCAAGTGCGGTGATCGCACCGCTGCTGGACAGGGCGCCGAGCCGTTGCAGCAGTTCGCGTGCCGCGCCCATCGGGCCGGCCGGCGGCGGGTCGAGGAAGCGCAGGTCGCTGCTGCCCCAGGCCGCCAGTTCCAGTGCCAGTCCTGCCAGTTCCACCTGGTCGATCTCGGCGCGACGCTGTGGCTCCAACCGCTGCGACTGCGGCCACAACCGCCAGGCCACGCCCTCGGCCACGCGTCCGGCGCGGCCGGCGCGCTGGTCGGCCGACGCCTGCGCGATGGCCACCACGTCCAGCCGGGTAAAACCGCTGTTGGGGTCGTAGCGCGGTTCGCGTGCCTGGCCACTGTCGATCACCACGCGCACGCCGGGCAGGGTCACCGAGGATTCGGCGACATTGGTGGCCAGCACCACGCGGCGGCGACCATCGCTGGCCACCTGCAGCACGCGCGCCTGCTGCTCCACCGGCAGTTCACCGTGCAGGGCCAGCACTTCGACGTTGCCGTCCAGCGATTCCTGCAGCCCGGCCTGCACGCGCGCGATTTCGCGCTGGCCGGGCAGGAACACCAGCAGGTCACCGGGGTGTTCGGCCAAGGCCTGCTGCACCGCGCGGCGCACCTGCAGTTCCAGCGCCTCATCGCGGCGCGCCGGGAAATGGCTGATCGCGACCGGGTAGCTGCGGCCCTCGCTGCTCAGCCGCGGCGCGTCGAGGAAGCGTGCCAGGCGCTCGCCATCCAGTGTTGCCGACATCACCACCAGACGCAGGTCGTCACGCAGCTGTGCCTGCACGTCGAGCGCCAGTGCCAGGCCGAGATCACCGTTGAGATGGCGCTCGTGGAACTCATCGAACAGGATCGCACCGACCTCTTCCAGCATCGGGTCGTCCTGCAGCATGCGGGTGAGGATGCCTTCGGTGACGACTTCAATGCGTGTGCGCGCCGAGACCTTGTTCTCGAAGCGGATGCGATAGCCGACGGTGCCACCCACCTCTTCACCGAGCTGCCGCGCCATGAACAGCGCGGCGCTGCGCGCGGCCACCCGGCGCGGTTCCAGCAGGATGATCTTCCGGCCCTGCAGCCACGGCGTATCCAGCAGCGCCAGCGGTACCTGGGTGGTCTTGCCGGCGCCGGGCGGGGCTTCCAGCACCAGCCGTGGCTGCGCGGCCAGGTGCTGCTGGATCTGCGGCAGCAGCGGGGAAATCGGGAAGAGCGGCGCGTTCATGTGCAAAGGATAAGGGGCCACGGCGGGCGCAGGTACAATGCGCGGGCACTTTTCCCCCACGATGACCATGCACCTGATCGATATCGGCGCCAACCTGACCCACGATTCCTTCGACCGTGACCGCGATGCCGTGCTGGATCGCGCGCGCCAGGCCGGCGTGGTGCAGATGGTCATCACCGGTGCCAGCCGCGAGCACTCACCGTTGGCGGTGCAGCTGGCGCAGCAGCATCCGGGCTTCCTGTATGCCACCGCCGGCGTGCACCCGCACCATGCGGTGGAATACACCGAGGAATGCGACGCCGAAATGCGCGCGCTGCATGCCCACGCGGAAGTGGTGGCGGTGGGCGAGTGCGGGCTGGACTACTTCCGTGACTTCTCGCCGCGCCCGGCCCAGCACCGTGCCTTCGAGCGCCAGCTGCAGCTGGCCGCTGAGAATGGAAAGCCGCTGTTCCTGCACCAGCGCGATGCGCATGCCGATTTCATGGCACAGATGAAGAACTTCGAAGGCCGCATCGGCCCGGCGGTGGTGCATTGCTTCACCGGCGAACGCGACGAACTGTTCGACTACCTGGACCAGGACTGGTACATCGGCATCACCGGCTGGCTGTGTGACGAGCGCCGTGGCGCGCACCTGCGCGAACTGGTGAAGAACATCCCGGCCAACCGCCTGATGATCGAGACCGATGCACCGTACCTGCTGCCGCGCACGCTGAAGCCGATGCCGAAGGATCGCCGCAACGAACCGATGTTCCTCTCGCACATCGTGGAGGAGCTGGCACGTGACCGTGGCGAGGACGTGGCGGTGACCGCGGCCAATGCCACGGCGGCCACGCGCACTTTCTTCCGGCTGCCCGACGCGGGTTGATCCGTAGAGCCGAGCCCATGCTCGGCTTATCGCGCGCAGCGCGAAAGACGCAAAGAGCAGCCGAGCATGGGCTCGGCTCTACAAAGCGCTGTCCGGTAGCGCCGGGCCATGCCCGGCGAGCGAAGCGGCCAGCGCCTGCAGTCCTTCCCGGTACGTCGGAAACCGCGGTGCCCACCCCAGCGCCGCACGCGTGCCACGACTGTCGATGCGCTTGTTGCTCTGGTAGAAGCGCTGCAGCGTCGGGCTCAGCGCTGGATCGTCCCAGGCCACGGCCGGCGGCATCGCAAGCCCGCCCAACTGCGCGGCGAAGGCCAGCACATCCTGTGGTGGTGCCGGTTCGTCGTCGGCCGGCAGGTATAGCCCCTCCACGCACGGCCGCTGCATCGACGCGATAACGACCGTTGCCAGGTCATCCACGTGCAGCCGGTTGAACACCAGCCCAGGGCGCACTACGTGGCGGGCGCGTGCCTGCGCCAGCTGCAGCAGCACATTGCGCCCCGGCCCGTACAGGCCAGGCAGGCGGAACACCGCCGAGGCGATGCCGCGTTGTCCGGCCAGCGCGCGCCACTGGGCTTCCGCGAGCAGGCGCTGCACACCGACGGCCCCGGTGGCATCTGCGTCGCTGGTTTCGTCGATCCAACCGCCAGCGCGGTCGGCATACACCGAGGTGGACGACAGATAACCGACCCAGCGCAGTGCCGGGCTGGCCAACAGCGCGGGCAGCAGCAGGCGCAAGGCAGGATCGCCCTCGGCATCGGGCGGCACGCTGCACAGCACGGCCTCGGCGTGTGCGATCTCCTCGAGCAGGGCCGGCGAAGGCGAGGCGTCAGCCTGCAACCGGTGCCGACGCAGGCCATCGCCGGGGGCCGCTGCCGGATCGCGTACTGTTCCCGCAACCTGCACGCCGCGCGCCCGCAGCTGCGCGGCCAACACGCGGCCACTCCAGCCCAGGCCGAGGATCAGCACCCGCGCCGGCAGCGCGCCCGCCTGCAGCGCGAGGCTCACGCGCCGCGCTGGGCCTGATAGGCCTGCAGGCTGCTGTACGCCACCTGCAGCAGCAGGCCTTCCTGGTCGGCTTTGCGCGCACGCACCAGCATGTCGCCGACGATCTGTTCGGCCTCCACCTGCTGGCCAGCCTCCAGATCACGCAGCATCGATGCCTTCAACGCCGAGCCCGCCTGGGTGAGGGTGCCGCGTGCGGTGTCCTGCGCGGCATCGGGAATCGGCTCACCGGCCGCTTCGGCCACGGCCAGGCATTCGTCGTACAGGCCGCGCACGATCGCCTCGCCATCATCGGTGGCGACGATGGTGCCGATGTCCGCGCGCAGCAGGCAGGTGGCGGCGGCCAGTGCGGTCAGGAAGGTGTACTTGATCCACTGCTCCTGACCGATGCGCTCGCTGGCCAGGTGGTCGAGGTTGGCCTGTGCGCAGGCAGCAGCGAAGGCACGCACTCGCGCGGAGATCGCGCCACCATCGCGCTCGCCGAAGGTGAGCTTGGCTGGCTTGCCCAGATGCAGCACGGCGCCGTCAGCGGCCTTGGTGGCGCTGATGAAGCACAGGCCGCCGAGCACCGCATCGCGGCCGAAGCGCAGATCCAGCGCGTCGTAGTGATGCAGGCCGTTGAGGATCGGCAGTACGGTGGTGTTCGCGCCCACGGCCGGAGCAATGGCGTCGATCGAGCTGTCCAGGTCGTAGGCCTTGCAGCTGAGGATGACCAGATCGAACGGCTTCTGCGCGGCCAATGCGGGCAGCGTATCGGCGGTGACGTGCTGCACCGGGAAGCGGGCGTCGCCGAGCGGGCTGCGGATGACCAGGCCGTCGCGGTCCAGCTGGGCGGCGCGGGCGGGGCGGACGAGGAAGGTCACGTCCACGCCGGCCTGGGCCAGGCGACCACCGAAGTAACCGCCGGTACCGCCGGCGCCGAGGATCAGGATACGCATTGCACGTTCACCGTTTGCTGGGGGAATCATGAGTCCGATTGTGCCGGAGATTGCGGCCAACGGCGGTGTCCCCCGTGGTGGTTCGCGGAAAGCACTGTTCATTGGGGTTGGCCGGGCGCGGCGACCACGGGAACCAGATCAAGAGCGGAAGCGGGTCGTTCGCTGCGCTCGCTCGTGTAGAGCGGTGCTCAGCGCAGCTGTTCGCTGAAGTCTTCGGTGTATCCCAATAGAAGCGTGGTTCGGGTGGCCAGGTTTGCAGCCAGTTGTGACCAGATGTCGTGCGTTCCGGCAGCGTAGACACGCTGCAGGTCAGCGACCAACGCATTCGCCTCTGCTGGCGACGGCGCGCTGTCGCGCTGGAAGCCAAGCCACGATGCGCCGAGTCCGAACAGGCGGTAGTCGTAGCGCTCCTGCAGGTGCCGTATCAGGGCGTGGTTCTGGAAGATGTCCCAGTCCGCGCTGAAGTAGCCATTGGGCAGGGCGGCGATCAGCAGGTCATCGCGGTCCACGGGCACCTGCTGCACGCAGACCACCTCGTCGACGACCAGGTCCGGCGCGGCATTGGCCGTGACCAGCGCCTCGATGTCTGCGTCATTGCAGAGCAAGGTGCCCGGCAGGGCGGTCCATTCCAGCCGATGAGAGGAATGTTCGAGCTGCGCGACGACATGCGCCAGCAACCGCTCGCGTGCCGCCAACGCATCTTCTGGGGTCGCCGGGTCTTCGTCCTCGTACAGTGCGATGCGCTCGTCGTCGGACGCGTGCATGCTGGTGTAACGGCACTGACCGACATCGTCGAGCGTGCACAGATAGCGATGGCGGGGATTGGCCACGTGCAGCGACGCCAGGCAATCCAGTACCTCATCCAATGTGGGCGAATCGCCCAGCAGCACATGGCTGAAGGCATCGATGGGGCCGTCCGACACGGCCTTGTCCAATGGAATGGAAGTGATCTTCATCGCCACAGCCTAGCCGCAATCCCAGACGAAAAGCGCCGAGCATCGGCTTGGAACGCTTCATTCACGCATGGCGTGGATCCATCGTGTCGACCAAGGTCGACACCCACCCACAGCAGCGGCAATCTGTCGAAGGCGGGGTGGGTCCGATTGCGGGGGTGTCCGCGGC
>NZ_LLXT01000164.1 GCF_001431625.1 Stenotrophomonas geniculata ATCC 19374 = JCM 13324 | reverse complement strand
TCGTGCATTGCTGGTGGATGCCGTCTGATGGCCACGCGAATCGGCAATCAGGACCAACCGCCGTCCGAACCCGGCTCGCTGGATTCGGAGGCAGTCGCCGGCGAACTGGACATCCTGGCTGCGCAGCAGCAGGGCCAGGTCGACGGCAAGACCATCATCGTGCGCGAGTACGGCTTCTTCGAAGGAGCCCGCATCCTGCCTCTGGCCGCTCCGCTGCTGGCCGACCTGCAGCCGCTGTTTGAGGGAAGTGAGCCCGCGTCGATGCTGGAGGTGACCGATGTACTGCTATCGCACCCTGACCTGATCCGCCATCTTCTGGCCTGCGCCATCGCCCCTGCGCCGGGGGAGTGCCAGGATGCTGCCGCCGAGGTGCGGGCACAGGAAGGCTGGCTGGAAACGCTCAATGAAACCGACGGCGAGCAGATGCTGCTGCTGTGGTGGCAGGCCAACGGAAATTTTTTGCTGCGCCGGCTGCTGCGCAACGCCGTCGGCAAAAGGGTGAGCCAGTCGGCTATGGACGGGTCTTCACCGACCTGATCTGCGCTGGCTACGGCCGCTGCTTTGCCGACATCGGTCGGATGACGCAGCGCCAGATCCTGCTCGCTTGGGAGCATGTCCAAGCCCAACAGCGGCGAGCACGGCGGGAGCGCATTACCGACACCAACGCTGCCTATGCCGGGGGCGATCCGGCGACCACCTTGCTGAAGGAACTGAAGTAACAATGGCCGCCACCCGCAACCTTGAACTTGCGATGCGCATCGCCCTGGATATCGAGCAGGCCCAGAAAGCCCTGCCGGTACTCCAGCGGGGTCTGGCCTCGGTCAAGGACGCCGGCACTGCTGCCGGCGCAGGTCTGGAGGGTGTCACCAAGGGAGCCGACAAGGCGGCCGGCGCGCTGGATCAAGCCAGCCGCAGTAGCGCGTCTGCAGCTGACCGGGTGCGAACTGCCGGCGCGTCCATGCAGAAGACGGTCGCCGATGAGATCCGCTCGATCTCCGAGCTTGATGCCCGCCTGCAGCAGGGCGCGGCCAGCATGTCTGAACTGGCCGACACCGAAGCCCTGCTCGACCGGGTTATGGCGCGCGGGCTGATCACCGCCGAGGACTACAACAGCGCGCTGAAGACGCTGGACAAGCAGGAAGCATCGCTGAGCCGCACTGAGCAGCAGCGTCAGCGTTCCCTAGAAGGCGTCATGGGCCGATACGACGGTGCGTCGGCCAAGCTGCAGAAACTCGAGCGCGACGAGCGCGAGCTCCAGTCGGCGGTGGATGCTGGCCGCATCAGTCGCGAGCAATACAACCGCGCCCTGGCCGGCATCAATATCCAGCGCAATGCCGTCAACCTGGCCGAGGCCAACAATCGCGGGCGCGGACCCGGCGCTATCTCCGCGGGCCAGTACCAGATGGCGATGCGCCAGCTGCCGGCGCAGATCACCGATATCACCACCAGCATCGTCAGTGGCATGCCGATCTGGATGGTGGCCATCCAGCAGGGCGGCCAGCTGAAGGATTCCTTCGGTGGTGTGGTGCCAGCCGCGCGTGCGCTGGCTGGCGCTATCACCCCCACCGTAGCCGTGGTCGGCGGATTGGCCGTGGCGGTCGGTGGCCTGGCACTGGCCTGGAAGCAAGCGGTCGACGAAGAGATGGCCTTCCAGCGGGCACTGATCGTCACCAACAACTATGCCGCCACCAGCACTGCCAACCTGCAGGCTCGGCGCGATCAGCTCGCCGGTCTCCAGGGCGTCTCCCGAGGCACCGCTGCTGAGGCGCTGACGAAGGTGGCGCAGACCGGCCGCTTTACCGGTGAACAGTTCGAGCTCGTGTCCCGCAGTGCGGCCAAGATGCAGGCCTCCGCCGGCCAGGCCATCGATACCACCGTCGCCAAGTTCCTCACCCTGAAGAAGGATCCTGTCGAAGGCCTGTTGGCGCTGACCGAGTCGGAGAACTTCCTGACCGAGGCCCAGCTGGCGCGGGTGCGCGCCCTGGTGAAGGAGGGCAACCAGCAGGAAGCTGTGGCGGAGGCGATCAGGATCTACGCCGACCGCCTGGACGACGTTGCTGCGCAGAGCAATGAAACGATGCCCGCGCTCGCCCGTGGTTGGCAGGAGGTCAAGAAAGATGTCAGCGGTGCATGGGGCGCGCTCGGCGACTTCACCAACGCAGTTGTGCAGCTGGCCGGCGAATGGGGTGTGCTGGCCAAACTGCCACGATTGTCCGATCTGCTCGGGTTGGGCGTGGTCGGCAGCACGCTGACCAAGAACTTCGGGCTTCCCTCCTTTGCCGACCTGACCGGAAAGATGGCAGCGCGCATCCGGGCGGCCTCTGGAACCAACGCGCCTGTGAAGGTGCAGATGGCTGGCATCGACGCCCCCCTCACGCCGGAGGAAGAAAAGGCCAGGCAGGAGTTCGAGCGGCTTCGCATCAGCAATCTGAGCAAGGTGAAGAAGCTCGAAGAGGAGATCGCCAATATCCGGGCACTGGGCAAGGCCGGCCGCATGGATGAAAAGTCGATCAAGTCCCTGGAGGCAGAGGCCCGCGCACGCTATGCGGAGAGCCTTCCCAAGAAACCCAAGGGTCCCAAGTCAGAAGCCCAGAAGGATGAGGCAGCGGCGCAGCGCGAACTGGAGCGCCTGAAGCAAGAGATCGAGTTGGTCGGCACGCTGGATGAAAGCCGCAAGAAGGCCACCAAGACGGCAGAGATCGAGGCTGCGATCAAGGAAGGGAACTTCCAGAACGCATCGGCAAAGACCAAGCAGGAATTGCTGGACACCGCCAAGAAGCTGGACTCTGATCGCCTTCGCGTAGAGGCGGCAAAGAAGCTGCTGGAGGTGCAGGATCAGATCGCCAACCTTGAAGGGCGCGGTCCCGATGCACAGCAGGCCAAGAGCTTGCGCGAGCTCGAGGTCACACGCCGGCAGATGGTCGAGGCTGGCAACCAGTCCGGTGTGGCCGAGGTCGACCGTGCCAAGGAGCTGGTCCGCCTCACGGCCGAACTGCAGAAGATGCAGGAGACCTACAACCGCGCAATGGGCGAAATGGGCTTGGCTCAGCAGCGCATCCAGGTTGAGCTGCAGGCTGGGCTGATCACCGAAGCGCAGGCGCGCCAGAAGCTGGTAGATCTGTCCCGGCAGCAGCTGACCGCTCTGGGCGATCTTCCCGATCGCATGCGCGCCACCGCCGAAGCGCTGAAGAACCCCGAAGCGCTGCAGGCTGCCGAGCAGATGGCCGTCAAGCTCAAGGAGATGGCCGCCACCACCAACCTGCTGCAGCAGAACGTGCGCACCACGTTCCAGAGCGCATTCCGTGATGCCCTCATGTCGCTGGCCAATGGCAATGCCACCTTGGGCGAGATCGTGCGCAGCTTCTTCCAATCCATTGCCAGTGGCCTGGCTGGGTATGTGGCCGATGAGCTGTCGGCCAAGCTGGCGTCCACCCTGACTGGCAAGCTGTTCGACAAGAGCGCTGACGTCGGTACGCAGGCTGTAGGTGCGGCCGCAACGCAAGCTTCGGCAGTCGCCTTGTCCTCGGCTGGTAGTGTCGTCACCGCTGGCGCCACAGCGGTCACCGGCAGCGCTTCGGCGCTGGCAGGTGCGGGCAATGGCCTGGTCACCGGCGCGAGTGCTCTGGTGGCTGCTGCTGTTCAGCTCAAGCAAGCCGCCCTCGCACTGGCTGCTGCCAACAATGCCAAGGCCGTTGTCAGCATGGTCGGTAGTATTGCTGGTGCGGCCAGCAACACCGGCACCGTCAGCGTGGGTACGCCTACTCCCGTCGGTAGAGCGCAGGGTGGTCCCGTTTGGGGTGCAGGTACAGGTACCAGTGACAGCATTCCTGCCTGGCTCTCCAATGGTGAATTCGTAGCCCGGGCCAAGGTGGTCCGGCAGCCGGGTGCACTGGCATTCCTGCACGCGTTCAACGCCATCGGCATGGATGCCGTCCGGCGCTGGGGTGCTTATGCCTTTGCCGACGGTGGCCTAGTCAGCCAGATGCCCTCGCTGCAGCGGTCGCCGGTCTTCAGCTCGGTGGCACCGGCCGGGACTCCGACTCCGAAGAACATGCGTGTCTACCTTCTGCAGGATCAGGATGAGCTGGTCCAGAAGTTGGCCTCGCATCCAGCGTTTGAGCAAGCGGTAGTAATGACGGCCAGCCGGAATGGCGCTGCGATCCAGTCGGAGTGGCAATGATGTCTTTCTCCGCCAACGGCCCACGCGTGTTTCCGGTACCGGCTGATTGGTCCGACGCCATCACAGAAACGCTGTCGTGGGCCACCAACTACATGCAGGCATCGGCATCTGGTGTCTCCCAGCATTGTTCGTATCGCTCTGATCCGCGTCGGTCCTTTGAGTTCTCTGTGAAGTGTGAGGGCCAGCAGCGCCGGGTCGTCGACATGCTGCTCGCTGGCCACGGTGGTCGTTGGCTCGTCCCCATCTGGCCGGATGCGCAGCTCATTCCCGCGAGATTGCCCGTAGGATCGGTCGAGATTGCCTGCCGAACCAATGGGTTTGATTTCTTCGTCGGCGGACAGGCCTTGCTGTGGGGAGCGGTCAACCGCTGGGAAGTGGTGACGGTGACCTCGGTGGAAGCCGAAGGGCTCTCGCTCGCCGCTGCCACCGCTGGCACATGGCCAACTGGAACCGTGCTGTTTCCCTTGCGAAGGGCTCAGCTGCAGGACAGCGCGGAAGAGTCGCTATGGCATGACAATGCCGGCATCCGTTCGCTGACGTTCGACG
>NZ_LLXT01000163.1 GCF_001431625.1 Stenotrophomonas geniculata ATCC 19374 = JCM 13324 | reverse complement strand
GGGGATTAAGTCGTTTGTGCACAAACGACTTAATCCCCTCCGTCCCCTTTTTTCTTCAATCCAGGAACCGCGCGGCCTGCTCCGGTGCGGGCAGGTAACAGGCGTCATGCCGCCCGAACCAGCGGTAACGGTTGCGTGCCAGCGCGCGATACGCGGTGTCACGCCAGCCGCGCGGCACTGCCCGCAGCACGCCGCTCAAACGCCAGGCGCCGCCCAGCCCCGCCAGCACGCGCAGGATCGCATCGGTATCGGTCCAGGCGCCCTGCGCGTCCAGCAGCAGGAACGACATCGGGTCCTGCGGGTCCAGCCCGTGCGCGCGCAGCATCGCGCTGCCCTGCTCCCCCTGCATCGCCGCAAAGCGATAGCGCCCCCTGCGGTCGAAGCGCAGCAGGAAGCGCACCCAGCGGTTGCACAGCGCGCATACGCCATCGAATACGATCACCGCGCTGCCAACCTCGGCGGCGGCCTCACTGCGGTTCGAGCCAGCCTTCATAGCGGATCAGAGCTCCCACCCAGGGCAGCGTCACATCGACCAGGAAAGTGTAGCGCTCACCCTGCCAGGCTTCGCGGCAACGCACGCCACCAAACCAGCGCCTCGGCAGCGGCAGCAGGCCGAAGGCCCAGACCCGCCGCACAGACCAGTCGATGCCACCTTCGCGGGCCTGCAGATCAAATTCGAAGCGCACCGCGCCCAACTGCTCGCGCAGGTATCCCTCATGCGCCCACAGCCGCGACACCATCGGCCAGCGCCCAAAACGCCGCGCCCACTGCTCGCCCTGCCCGTGTGCCCTGAACGCCACTTCGGTCGGCAGCGCGTCTCCGTCCTTTGGCAACCGTGCCAACGCAGCCAGCAGCGGCACCAGCCAGTGCCACCCCCTCACGATGCGCGCCTGCCCCACGTAGCGGCATGGCAACGGCGCGGCATGCAGCGCCTGCACCGGCGCGGCCAGGGTGGCGAAGGCCGGCCCCAGCACACGTGCGAACAGCGGAGTGGTCAGGGCGCGATCCAGGCCAGGGTTGCCATGCGCCCGGTGCGACGATCGCGCCGGTGCGAATACAGGTCCGGATCGGCCATGGTCGACACCGTGCCGCCATGCACCTGCGCCGGGTCCATGCCCGCCGCCTGCAGGCGCTGGCGGGCCAGCGCGAACAGATCGACCTTCCAGTGACCCGGCCGCGTCGCCACGAACGCCGCTTCGGCCGCCGGATCATGGCCGACGAAGGCGTGGTAGACCTCCTCGCCGATCTCGTAGTCGGCCGGTCCTGCGGCCGGGCCCAGCCAGGCCCGCAGCTGCGCCGGCGGCGTCTGCATGGCGGCCACCGTGGCCTCCAGCATACCGTCGGCCAGGCCACGCCAGCCTGCGTGGGCCGCGCCCACCTCACTGCCATCGGCGGCGGCGAACACCACCGGCAGGCAGTCGGCGGTCAGGATCGCCAGCACCACGCCCGGCACCGAGGTCACCGCGGCATCGGCCACCGGTTCGCTGGCGCCGGGCACCGGCGGCGCGCTGAAGCGCAGCACAGTGCTGCTGTGCACCTGGCGCAGCCAGTGCGGGGCCGACGGCAGCGCCAACCCCTGCTGCAGCAGCTGGCGGTTGTGCTCGACGTTGGCGGGGGTGTCACCATCGGCCGCGTGCCGGTTGCCCAGGTTGAACTGCGCGAACGGCGCCGGCGAGATGCCCGCACCGTGCCGGCGCGTGGTCAGCGCATGGACGCCCGGAGGCGCCGGCCAGTCCGCCTGCAGCAAGGGCAGCGCGGCGTCCATCACCAGCGGTCCCGCTCGCGCGCGGCGAAGGCTTCGCTGTCTTCGCGCAGCACCTTCATCAGGTGCAGCATGTCGTCCGGCACCGGCGCGGTGTTGCGCACCGGCTCACCGGTGATCGGGTGCGTGAACTCCAGCGTCTCGGCGTGCAGGGCCTGGCGCTTGAAGCCGCGCAGCGCGGCCACCAGCTCGTCGCTGGCGCCCTTGGGCAGCTTCAATGCACCGCCGTACAGCGGGTCGCCGATGATCGGATGGCGCACGTGCGCCATATGCACGCGGATCTGGTGGGTACGGCCGGTTTCCAGGCGGCACTCCAGCGCGGTGTGCGCACGGAAGCGCTCGCGCAGGCGGTAATGGGTGATCGCCTCCTTGCCGTCCTCGCGCACGGCCATCTTCAGGCGGTCGCGCGGGTGGCGGTCGATCGGGGCATCAGCGGTACCGCCGGCCACCAGCGCGCCCATCACGATGGCCAGGTACTGGCGGTGCACGTCGCGTGCGGCCAACTGCTCGACCAGCGCGGTCTGCGCTTCCAGAGTCTTGGCCACCACCATCACGCCGCTGGTGTCCTTGTCCAGGCGGTGCACGATGCCCGCGCGCGGCAGTACCGCCACCGAAGGGTCGCGGAACAGCAGGGCATTGACCAGGGTGCCGCTGTGGTTGCCGGCGCCCGGGTGCACCACCAGGCCGACCGGCTTGTTGATCACCAGCAGGTGCTCGTCCTCGAACAGCACGTCCAGCGGGATGTCCTCCGGCTGGGCGTCGGTCTGGGTTTCCAGCACCACGTTGAGGGTCACCACCTCGCCGCCGCGCAGCGGATCGCGCGGACGCACCTGGGCGCCGTCCAGCAGGACCTCACCGGCTTTGATCCACTCGGTCAGGCGCGACCGCGAGTATTCGGGGAACAGTTCGGCCACGACGGCGTCGAAACGGCGGCCGGCAGCGGTGTCGGGGACGATGGCCTGGCGGGCCGATTCAGAGGGTTGTTCAGACATGGCAGGGGGGCATTCTTTGAAATTTTGGGGTCCCGGCGGCCGGTTTCAGTCGCTGGACAGGACACTAGGCTATCATCGACCCTTCGTATTCCAGCCGCGTCCCGCCTCGACCCCATGATCCGACGCTCCGCCATGCTCTCCGCGCCCGTCCGCCTCACCGCCCTGCTGCTGGTGCTGGTCATCGCCGCCACCGGCTGCCACCGTGGTGCCAAGAAGGGCGATCGCCCCGATGAAGGGACGCCGGTCGAACAGTTGTACGAGAAGAGCCACAAGCTGATGCAGGGTGGCAACTGGAGCGGCGCCGAAGCCAGCTTCCGCCGCCTGGTGGCCCAGTATCCGTACGGTCCGTATACCGAGCAGGCGATGATCGAGACCGCCTACGCCCAGTACAAGGCCGGCAAGCACGATGACGCGGTGTCCAGCATCGACCGCTTCATCCGTACCTACCCGACCCATCGCAACATCGCGTACCTGTACTACCTGCGCGGCCTGGCCAACTCCAATCGCAGTACGGTTTTCCTTCGTCGCGTATGGTCACTGGATGCCAGCCGCCGCGATCTGTCCACCCCGCACCAGGCGTATTCGGACTTCAACATCGTGGTGGACCGCTACCCGAACAGCCGGTACGCCGCCGATGCGCGCCAGCGCATGCTGGAGCTGCGTGACGTGTTCGCCCAGCACGAGCTCGACAACGCCCTGTACTACATGCGCCGCGGCGCCTGGGTCTCGGCCGCCGGCCGCGCCAACTACCTGCTGGAAACCTACCCGCAGAGCGCGTTCCAGTACGACGCCGTCGCCGTCCTGGCCGATTCCTACACCCACCTGGGCAACAAGACCCTGGCCGACGACGCCCGCCGCGTCCTGCAGCTGAACCAGCCGGACCACCCGTGGCTGGAAGGCAAGTGGCCGAAGTACCCGTGGATGATCCGCAAGCTGAACCCGTTCGCTGGCGAGAAGTCCGCCAGCACCGGCCAGCGCAACGCGCGACTGGAAAAGAAATAAGAAAAAGGCCCCGCAAGGGGCCTTTTCTTTGTCGGTTATCCACGCCATGCGTGGAGGGCTCGTGCGCCCATGGACCACGACACTAGGAATTCTACGAATCCCCGGCGGATGCGACGCCGGTCCCAATCGGCGCGGGCGAGCCCCTCCACACTGCGGCGCAACGGCCATCCCGGCCGTGAAGGAGCGCCTCATGACCCCACTACCCCGCCGTTTCCGCCCTCTCGCCGGCCTCCTCGCCACTGCCCTGCTGGCGCTGTCCCCGGACCCCCTGGCCGCCGCACCGGTTGCACCGGGCGACCTGCTGTCTGCTGCCCCCTATCGCGCGTCATGGGTGCCGTCCAAGGCCGCGCAGGCCTACAAGCTGCACTACCGCACCCCGGATCATCGCGGCCAGCTGGCCGAAGGCACCGGCCTGCTGTACCTGCCCGCCGGCGCGGCGCCTGCAGGCGGCTGGCCGGTGGTGTCCTGGGCACATGGCACCCAGGGCATCGCGGATCGCTGTGCGCCATCGGTGTCCGGCCCCTACCAACCCCAACGCGACGGGCGCTTCCTCGATCAGTTCCTGGCGCAGGGCTATGCGGTGGTCGCTGCGGACTACCAGGGCCTTGGCAGTCCAGGTGACCATGCCTATCTGCATGTGCGCACTGCCGCGCGCAACGCCATCGACCTCGTCAAAGCCAGCCGCCAGTACCTGGGCAACGCGCTGTCGCCGCGCTGGGTATCGGTCGGCCATTCGCAGGGTGGCGCCGCCGCGCTCACGGCAGGCCACATCGCCCCCACCCATGGAGGGCCGGCGTTGCACTACCGTGGCAGCTTCACCACCGGTACGCCCACGGCAGTGGAGTTGACCGCGCTGGTGATGAAACCGGACAACCGCAGCCCCAATCCCGGTGCAGTCAACGCGTATCACGCGTATCTGCTCGACGGCCTGCTGCAGGTCGCGCCGCAGATCGACCGCGTCCTCAGCGACACCGGCCGCGCCCGCGTGGCAGCGGCACGTGAGCAGTGCCTGGGCGAACTGGCCGCCACCCTGGACGGTGCGGATATCGGCAGCATGTTCACTGCACCGCTGACCAGCGTGCCGGGCATCTGGGCGGTGCTGTACGACTATCTCGGCGTACCGCGCCGCGGCTTCAGCCAACCACTGATGCTGGGCCATGGCAGCGCGGACCGCGATGTGCCCTATCTGACCACGCTGCTGTACGCCGCAGGCTTGGCCCTGCGAGGCGAGCCGGTCGCGTTCCGACGCTACCCGGTCGACCACCGCGGCACGCTGGATGCGGCGGCGGCGGATGGCCTGGCATTTGTGCGTGCACGGCTTGAGGGCGGCCACTTCAGCGACACTGCGGAAACCGCCGGCCTCGAACAGCTGCTCGACGAAGCCCGATAGATCCACGCCATGCGTGGATGATCTTCGACCATCGTGCGGACCAGGGTCCGCACCCACCGGAGAGGGCCAACGGGTTGCCGACCATCGGCCGGCACTACCCGCCAACCGCTGCCTCAGCCCTTGTAGCCGTTGCTGATCGGGTAACGACGCTCACGGCCGAACGCCCGGCGCGAGACCTTCGGCCCGGGCGCTGCCTGGTGCCGCTTCCACTCGCTGATGCGCACCAGGCGCAGCACGCGGTCGACCACGGTCGCGTCGTAACCGGCGGCCACGATCTCCGTGCGCGACTGCTCCTGGTCGATGTAGCGGTACAGGATGCCATCCAGCACGTCATAGGCCGGCAGCGAATCCTGGTCCAGCTGGTTCTCGCGCAGCTCGGCCGACGGCGGGCGGCTGATCACCGCCGGCGGGATCACCGGTGCACCGCCCACGGTATTGCGCCACTTCGACAGCCCGAACACCTCGGTCTTGTAGAGGTCCTTCAACGGCGCATAGCCACCGCACATGTCGCCGTAGATGGTGGCGTAACCGACCGCGTACTCGCTCTTGTTGCCGGTGGTCAGCAGCAGGCCGCCGAACTTGTTGGCCAGCGCCATCAGGATCACGCCACGGCTGCGCGACTGCAGATTCTCTTCGGTCACGTCCGGCGTGGTGCCCTCGAACATCGGCGCCAGCGATTCCATCAGGCCCTTGAACGCCGGCTCGATCGACACCGCCTCCAGCTTCACGCCCAGTGCCTGGCACTGCTCGGCCGCCAGGTCGTTGGAAAGGCCTGCGGTATAGCGCGACGGCAACCGCACGGCGGTGACGTTCTCGGCGCCCATCGCGTCCACGGCCATGGCCAGCACCAGCGCCGAATCGATGCCACCGGACAGGCCCAGCCACACCTTCTTGAAGCCGTTCTTGCGGCAGTAGTCCTGGATGCCACGGGTCACGGCACGCCAGGCCAGCGCGTCCATGCTCTCGTCGCCATCGTCCATCCACACATGCGGCATGAAGCGGCGGGTTTCACCGTCGTACTCCACCACCAGCCACTGGTCGACGAAGGCGGCGGCGGCCGGGTGCACGGTACCGTCGCCATCGGCCACCACCGAGGCGCCATCGAACACCAGCGCGTCCTGGCCACCGACCACGTTGAGGTAGGCAATCGCCGCCCCGCTCTCACGGGTGCGCGCGGCCAGCACCGCATCGCGCTGGGCATGCTTGCCCCGCTCGTACGGCGACGCATTCGGCACCACCACCAGCTGCGCGCCGGCGCGCACGGTGTCGGCCAACGGCTCGGCGAACCACAGGTCCTCGCAGATCAGCAGGCCGACCGGCACATCGTTGACCTCGAACACGCAGCTGCCGCCATCCGGATCGACATCGAAGTAGCGGCGCTCGTCGAACACCGCGTAGTTGGGCAGCTCGCGCTTGCGGTAGGTCTGCTCGACCAGCCCGTCGCGCAGCACGCTGGCGGCGTTGTAGACCACCGCACCCGCCGCCTGCGGCCAGCCAACCACGGCGGTGATGCCACGGCAGGCGGCAGCGATGCGGGTCATCGCCTGCTCGCACTCGTACAGGAAGCCCGGGCGCAGCAGCAGGTCCTCCGGCGGGTAACCGCTCACCGCCAGCTCGGGGAACATCACCAGCTCGGCGCCGTACTCGTCGCGCGCCTGGCCGATCATCTCGATGATGCGCTCGGTGTTGCCGGCGACATCGCCGACCGGGAAGTCGAACTGCGCCATCGCGATGCGGATCGAAGCCATGGGAATCCAGCCTGTGGTTGCAATGCCGCCATTGTAGCGCTGCGCCATGCGCACGCCGGGCGCGCTCACTGCGTGGACAGCCCTGGCTCAGTAGATCCACGCCATGCGTGGATGGGCCGACCAGGCAGCCGCCAGACGCAGAAAAGCCGCCCGAGGGCGGCTTTTCCAAAGCAAGCCGAGCGTGGGCTCGGCTCTACAGAATCGGCTGCCAGAGGCAGTCGTTCTTATTTCACCAGCTTGGCGATGGCAGCGCCCAGGTCGCCCGGCGAGCGGACGGTGACGACACCGGCAGCTTCCATGGCGGCGAACTTGCCTTCGGCCGTGCCCTTGCCGCCCGAGGCGATCGCACCGGCGTGGCCCATGCGCTTGCCGGCCGGAGCCGACGCACCGGCGATGAAACCGACGACCGGCTTCTTCACGTGGTTCTTGATGTACTCGGCGCCGGCTTCTTCAGCGTCACCGCCGATCTCGCCGACCATGATGATGCCTTCGGTCTGCGGGTCTTCGTTGAACAGCTTCAGGCAGTCGACGAAGTTCAGGCCGTTGATCGGGTCACCGCCGATGCCGATGCAGGTGGACTGGCCCAGGCCGACTTCGGTGGTCTGCTTGACCGCTTCATAGGTCAGGGTGCCCGAACGCGACACGATGCCGATCTTGCCCGGCTGGTGGATGTGGCCCGGCATGATGCCGATCTTGCACTCACCCGGGGTGATGACGCCCGGGCAGTTCGGCCCGATCAGCACGGTGTCCGGATGCGAACGGGTCAGCACGTTCTTGACGCGCAGCATGTCCAGCACCGGGATGCCTTCGGTGATGCAGACGATGACCTTGATGCCGGCAGCAGCGGCTTCCAGGATCGCGTCGGCCGCGTACGGCGGCGGCACGTAGATGACCGAGGCGTTGGCGCCGGTGCTCTGCACGGCGTCGGCAACGGTGTTGAAGACCGGCAGGTCGATGTGGGTGGTGCCACCCTTGCCCGGGGTCACGCCGCCAACAACCTGGGTGCCGTACTCGATCATCTGAGTGGCGTGGAAGGTGCCCTGCTGGCCGGTGAAGCCCTGCACGATCACCTTGGTGTTCTTGTTAATCAAAACAGACATGGGAATTCCTTGGTGTCGAATCAGGCAGCGTTCTTGACAGCTTCAACGATCTTCTTGGCGCCATCGTTGATGTTGTCAGCCGGGATGATGGCCATGCCGCTGTCGCGCAGCAGCTGCTTGCCTTCTTCCACGTTGGTGCCTTCCAGGCGCACCACGACCGGAACCTTGACGCCCACTTCCTTCACGGCGGCGATGATGCCTTCGGCAATCATGTCGCAGCGGACGATGCCGCCGAAGATGTTGACGAAGATGCCTTCAACCTTGTCCGAGGACAGGATCAGCTTGAACGCTTCGATGACGCGCTGCTTGTTGGCACCACCGCCCACGTCCAGGAAGTTCGCCGGCTCGCCGCCGTTGAGCTTGATGACGTCCATGGTGGCCATGGCCAGGCCGGCGCCGTTCACCATGCAGCCGATGTTGCCGTCCATGGTGACGTAGTTGATGTCCAGCTCCGAAGCGATCACTTCGGTCGGATCTTCCTGGGTCTTGTCGCGCATGGCGACCAGGGCCTTCTGGCGGAACGCGGCGTTGTCGTCGCTGTCGAACTTGCCGTCCAGCGCGTACAGGTTGCCGTCGTCCAGGATGGCCAGCGGGTTGATTTCAACCAGGGCCAGGTCCTTTTCGTTGAACAGGCGGTACAGGTTCACCATGATGCTGGCGAACTGGCCGGCCTGCTTGGCGGTCAGGCCCAGCTTGAAGCCGAAATCACGGCCGTGGTAACCCTGCACGCCTTCGACGAAGTCGACGTTCAGCGAGTGGATCAGCTCCGGGGTTTCAGCAGCGACCTGCTCGATTTCCACGCCGCCTTCCGAAGAGGCGATGTAGGTGATGGTCTTGGTGCCACGGTCGACCAGCACCGACAGGTACAGTTCCTTGACGATCTCGCCGGCGGTGGTCACCAGCACCAGGTTGACCGGCAGTTCAACGCCTGCGGTCTGGTAGGTGGCCATCTTGGTGCCGAGCATCTTGGCCGCAGCGGCCTTCACGTCGTCGGTGGTCTTGCAGAACTTGACGCCGCCAGCCTTGCCGCGGCCGCCAGCGTGGATCTGCGCCTTGACCATCCAGGGGCCCTGGCCCAGGGAGTTGGCAGCGGCAACCGCTTCGTCCGGGGTCGCAGCGACCTTGCCGGCCGGGACCGGGATGCCGTACTCGGCAAGCAGTTGTTTTGACTGGTATTCGTGGAAATTCATGCGTCACCGTGGGAATAGGAACGACCGCACGCAATTCCTCAGGGCCCCGGCGGGGCGCCGGCATGGACCGCGGCGGGCCCACTATTGTGGCCGAGCCAGCGCCGGGGCGCAAAGAAGTCTGTACAAAACGCCAGACCCGGCCAGATTTCCACCGTCATTCAGGCAGTTGCGCCCGGGCCGCCGTTGGCCACCGGTATCCACGGCGGGCCAAATGCGCGATCCGGGCGGCTCCGGCGGCGCCCTGCCGGGGGCCCTATACTGGTCAACCAAGGTGTGTAGTGTCGGGCCTGCCCGGCTGCTTCCACCGCAGGCCACAGAGAAGCGACGTACCCGCCCGGCTTCAGGGGATGCCAGGCAGGACCGCCGCAGATTCCAGACCCAGGCAGCCAGAAGGGGAGTTCCGGCGTGTCACCCAGTGCTTCATTGATCGACCGCATCGAATCGATTCCGCGGCGTGAGCTGTACTTCTTCGCGCTGTACCGGGTGCTGATCGCCGCGGTCATCGCCGGCCTGCTCTACAGCCCCCTGTCCGGCATGGTCGGCGAGGCCCATCACCCGCGCCTGGCCGATACCGTCGCGGCCATCTATCTGCTGCTGTCGCTGCTGGCCCTGGCGATCGGCCGCAACGAACGCTGGCTGCGCCCGATCGTGGTCAGCAGCGTGCTGGTGGACATCATCGCCGCCACCCTGCTGGCGCATGCCCTGCCCGGTGCCAGCGCCGGCATCTCGATGTCGCTGCTGTTCAACATCGCCGCTGCCGCCACCCTGCTGCCATTGAGCTGGGGCCTGGGCCTGGCAATCGTCGCCAGCCTGGCCACCGGTACCGAATACCTCTGGAAGGTGCTCGAAGGCGGCGACCCCACCCGCACGCTGGCCGAGCTGGCCATGTTCGCCACCAGCTACCTGGCGTTGGCCTTCATCAGCTACCAGGTGGGCAACCGTGCGCGCCGCAACCAGCAGCTGGCCAACCAGCGCGGCGACGAAGTGGCCAACCTGTTCCAGATCAACGAACTGATCATCCGCCGCATGCGCACCGGCGTGCTGGTGGTGGACGCCGACAACCGCATCACCCTGGCCAATGAAGCGGCCTCGATGCTGCTCGGCGACAACGACGGCATCGGTGAGACAGGACGCCTGGATCTGGCCAGTGCCGCGCCGGAACTGGCGCGCCGCCTGCAGCGCTGGCGCAACGGCTGGGCGCAGGACGAACTGCCGCTGCAGCTCAACCCCGACCAGCCCGAAGTGCAACCACGCTTCGCCCGCCTGCTGGCCGGCAGCGAGCTGGCCCTGGTGTTCCTGGACGATTCCAGCGTGGTCTCCCGGCGCGCCGAATCGCTCACTCTGTCGGCAATGGGCCGCTTCTCGGCCAGCCTTGCCCATGAAATCCGCAACCCGCTGGCGGCAATCAACTACGCCGTGCAGCTGCTGGAAGAAGGGACCGGTTTCAACGAAAGCGACCGCCGCCTGCTGCAGATCATCCGCCAGCAATGCCAGCGCACCAACGGCATCGTCGAGAGCGTGCTGGGGCTGGCACGGCGCGAACGCGCCACGCCCGAGAACGTGGACCTGGTCGCCTTCGTGCGCCGTTTCGTGCTGGAGTACAAGCAGGGCCAGACGCTGGAGACCGACAGCATCGAACCGATCATCAGCGACACGGCGGTGATGGCGCAGGTCGATACCAAGCACCTGTACCAGGTGCTCACCGTGCTGGTGCACAACGCACTGAAGTACGGCCGCATCGGCCAGCAGCCGGCGCGGGTGCGCCTGCGCGTGGCACAACACGAACGCAGCGCGGTGATCGACGTGATGGACCGTGGCCCCGGCATTCCCGAGAGCGTGGCCGCACAGCTGTTCCGTCCGTTCTTCACCACCTCCGAGCACGGCACCGGCCTGGGCCTGTATATCGCCCGCGAGTTGTGCCGCGCCAACCAGGCACGGCTCGACTACATCCCGGTGCCGGCAGGCGGCTCCTGCTTCCGCCTGGTGCTGCCCGGCCCGCACACGCTGCTGCCCACCTGATTCCAAATCTATGCGTCAAACATTTGTCGCTTCCAGCCCCCTCGTTTATCTTTCACGCCCATGAACGAAACCCGCAGCGCCCTCGTCGTCGACGATGAACGCGACATCCGCGAACTGCTGGTACTGACCCTCGGCCGCATGGGGCTGCGCATCAGTACCGCCGCCAACCTGGCCGAAGCACGCGAGCTGCTGGCCAGCAATCCGTACGACCTGTGCATCACCGACATGCGCCTTCCGGATGGCAACGGCATTGAGCTGGTCAGCGAAATCGCCCAGCACTACCCGCGCACGCCGGTGGCGATGATCACCGCCTTCGGCAGCATGGACCTGGCCGTGGAAGCGCTGAAAGCCGGCGCCTTCGACTTCGTCAGCAAGCCAGTGGACATCTCGGTGCTGCGTGGCCTGGTCAAGCACGCGCTGGAACTCAACAACACCGAACGCCCTGCGCCCGGCCCCGCCACCGAACAGGCTGCACGCCTGCTGGGCGCTTCGCCGGCCATGGACGTGTTGCGCACCACCATCGGCAAGGTCGCGCGCAGCCAGGCGCCGGTCTACATCCTCGGTGAATCCGGGGTTGGCAAGGAACTGGTCGCCCGCACCATCCACGCCCAGGGCGCGCGTGCGGCCGGCCCGTTCGTTCCGGTCAACTGCGGCGCCATTCCCGGCGAGCTGATGGAGAGCGAATTCTTCGGCCACCGCAAAGGCAGCTTCAGCGGCGCCCATGCCGACAAGCCCGGCCTGTTCCAGGCGGCGCACGGCGGCACCCTGTTCCTGGACGAAGTGGCCGAGCTGCCGCTGCAGATGCAGGTGAAGCTGCTGCGCGCGATCCAGGAGAAGTCGGTGCGCGCGGTCGGTGCGGCCAACGAAGAGCCGGTGGACGTACGCATCCTCTCTGCCACCCACAAGGACCTGGCCGAGCTGGTCGAAGATGGGCGCTTCCGCCACGACCTGTACTACCGCATCAACGTGATCGAACTGAAGGTGCCGCCGCTGCGCGAGCGCCGCCAGGACCTGCCGGAGCTGGCGGCCGCCGTGCTGGCGCGGCTGGCCCGCAGCCACGGCCGCGCCACCCCGCTGCTGGCGCCGTCGGCGCTGGAGGCGCTGGCCCACTATGCGTTCCCGGGCAATGTGCGCGAGCTGGAGAACATTCTGGAACGTGCGCTGGCACTGGCCGAAGAAGACCGCATCGGTGCCGACGACCTGCGCCTGCCGCAGCACGCCCCACGTGCGCCCGGCGGCGCAGCGCACGCGGAAGCCGTGGTGGACCTGCAGCCCGGCAGTGCCGCCCTGCCCTCGTACATCGAGCAGCTGGAACGCAGCGCCATCCAGCGCGCGCTGGAAGAGAACCGCTGGAACAAGACCCGGACCGCCGCGCAGCTGGGCATCACCTTCCGCGCGCTGCGCTACAAGCTGAAGAAGCTGGGGATGGAGTAGAGCCGAGCCCATGCTCGGCTGCGCGGTGTTCGCCGCCGCGCCATCCACGCATGGCGTGGATCTACTGTAGAGCCGAGCCCACGCTCGGCTGCTCTTCGGGCCATCAGCCGAGCATAGGCTCGGCTCTACCTCAATCCTTGGTAACGCGATTGATCTCGGCCAGGCTGGTCACACCCGCGGCGGCCTTCTTCAACGCCGACTGCCGCAGGTCATTCACCCCGATCTGCTGCGCCGCCTCGGCAATCTGCAGCGCATTGCCACCGGCCAGCACGATCGTGGCGATCTCATCGGTCATCGGCATCACCTGGTAGATACCGGTTCGGCCCTTGTAGCCTTCGGTGCACTCATCGCAGCCCACCGCCTCGTACAGCTGGATGCCCGCATCCAGCTGCGCCTGGGTGAAGCCCTCGGCCAGCAGCGCATGCTCCGGCAGGTTGGCCGGACGCTTGCAGTTGCCGCACAACCGGCGTGCCAGGCGCTGCGCGATCACCAGCGTCACCGAGCTGGTGATGTTGTACGGGGCGATGCCCATGTTCATCAGGCGCGCGATGGTCTGCGGCGCATCGTTGGTATGCAGCGTGGACAGCACCATGTGGCCGGTCTGCGCCGCCTTGATCGCAATCTCCGCCGTCTCCAGGTCGCGGATTTCGCCGACCATGATGATGTCCGGATCCTGTCGCAGGAACGAGCGCAGCGCCGCAGCGAAGGTCATGCCGCGCTTGTTGTTCTGCTGCACCTGGTTCACACCGGGCAGGCGGATTTCCACCGGGTCTTCGGCGGTGGAAATGTTGCGCGTCTCGTCGTTGAGGATGCCCAGCGCGGTATACAGCGACACGGTCTTGCCCGAACCGGTCGGGCCGGTCACCAGCACCATGCCGTACGGCTTGTGGATGGCGTCGTGGAACAGCTTCTGCTGGTCCGGTTCGTAGCCCAGCTTGTCGATACCCAGCTTGGCCGCACTGCCATCCAGGATACGCAGCACCACCTTTTCACCGAACAGGGTCGGCAGCGTGCTCACGCGGAAGTCGATCTGCTTGGTCTTGGACAGGTTGAGCTTGATGCGACCGTCCTGCGGCACGCGCTTCTCGGCAATGTCCAGCTGTGCCATCACCTTCAAACGCGCAGCGATGCGCTGGTTCAACTTCACCGGCGCACGCGCCACCATCTTCAGCAGGCCGTCGATGCGCAGGCGCACGCGGTAATCATCTTCGTAGGGCTCGAAGTGGATGTCCGATGCGCCCTTGCGGATCGCATCCACCAGCACCTTGTTGACGAACTTCACCACCGGGGTGTCGTCGCCCTTGGCGTCGATGCCGGAGTCGCCACCCGCGTTGTCTTCGTCGCCCAGGCCAACATCGAGGTTGGCCATGCCCTCGTCGTCGCCGCCCAGCGCGTCGCCGATGGTGTCGTGGCTGGCGTGCCACTGCTCCAGCGTCCGGCGGATCTGGTCTTCATCAACCAGGATCGGTTCCACCACCAGATTGGTGTGGAACTTGATCTCGTCCAGCGCATGGGTCGGATTGCTGGTACCCACGAACAGCTTGCCGCCGCGTTTGAACAGCGGCAGCACGTTGTGCTTGCGCAGCAGCTCCTCGCTGACCAGGCTCATCGCGTTCTGGCTGGCATCGAAGGTGGACACGTCGAACAAGGGCATGCCGAACTCGACCGCATTGGCGGCGGCCAGCTGCGAGGCGCTGACCAGCTTGTTCTGCGCGAACCACGTGGGCAGCGGCTGACGGGCGGCCGTGGCCTTGGCCATGGCGTCGCGGGCGGATGCCTCGTCCAGGGCGCCATCCTGGACCAGGCGGCGGGCCAGGCCGGTGATGCCGACGAGGTTGGGGGTGGTGACTGCGCTCATACGCTTCCTTTACTGACCCAAGACGGCCGCCATGGCGGCCATAGTGTTGTCTACAGGGGTGACATACTAACCGCGCACCCCGTGTGAACGCTTGTCCAGACACCCACAGTCCGCTTTCAGAACGGCTGCTCCCGATGCCAATCCCAGGCGCTTTTGACGATGGCTACCAGGTCCTGCCAACTTCGCTCCCATCCCAGCTCCCGTTGCGCCTTGGCGCTGGAGGCCACCAGCCGGGCTGGATCCCCGGCCCGACGGCCGACGACCTCGAAAGGTACTGCGCGCCCGACCACCTGCGCGGCGGCCTCAACGATATCCATGACTGAGTAGCCCTGCTCACTGCCCAGATTGAAGTCATGGGTTCCAGGACTCCGCTCCATCAGGTTCATCGCCAAGCCGTGGGCACGCGCGAGATCCTGCACATGTACGTAGTCCCGTACACAGGTTCCGTCAGGTGTGGGGTAGTCCGCACCAAATACCTTCAGCGGAGGCGCCTGTCCCGCGGCGGCCCTGAGCACGTTCGGAATCAGATGAGTCTCACAGGCATGCGCTTCACCTATGCCGTGTTCAGGAAGAGCGCCGGCAGCATTGAAGTAGCGAAGAACTACCGACGACAAGCCATACGCTTCCCAAGCGTCTGCAAGCATCCGCTCAACCATCAACTTGCTGGCACCATAGGGATTGATCGGCTGCATCGGCTGCTGTTCGTCAACTAGGGAAGCCGATGACTGCCCGAACACAGCGGCCGTGGATGAAAATACCACCTTGCCTATATCCCGGTACCGCAGCTGCGCCAGCAGATTCAGAGTTCCGGCCACATTGTTCCGATAGGTGGAAAATGGATCGGCGACGGAAGACGCAACCAACGAACTCGCAGCGAAATGCATCACCACGTCATAACGCCGCCCGCTGAACGCACGCTCCAGCGAAGACTCGTCAAGCAGATCTGCCTGGATCAACTCTCCCCATTTCACTGCCTGCCGGTGACCGGTGGACAGGTTGTCCAACACGGTTACGGCATGACCCTGTTCGGCCAGCCACTGTGACATGTGGCTACCGATGTAACCCGCCCCTCCACAAACAAGGACGTTCCACATCTGCATGACTCCACGTCAGATCGAATACCGCACCTGACTACCGTCCTCCCCAATCCCGGCAAGTGCCGGGAAGGAGGCATGAGGGCAGCTTGGGCTCAGGCCTTGGCCTCTTCGTGGTACTCATCGTCCACATTGATTGACCACAGCCGACTCTTGTCCACGTTACCGGACAGGATCTGATCGGCAGCCTCTTTGGCTGTCAGCATCGAGTGATCCTGATTGTTGTAACGGTGCATCCCATTGCGCCCCACCAGGAACAGGTTCTGCACCTGATCCAACGCGGACCGCAATCGATCGAACTGGGCGTAGGCTTCACCAAAGTAGCCCGGATAGGCTTTGGGTACTCGGATCACAACCGCATCCTGCGCACGCTCGGCGGTGACCAGGCCGATCTGGAGCATCTCGCGCTGGGCCAGTGCCTGGAGGTCTGCATCACCCATGTTCCACAGCGGATCAGTCTCACGGCAGAAGAACTCGAGCCCCATCCATACTTTCGATGCGTCGCGAACCATGTACGGGCTCCAATTGTTGAAGACCTGTACACGCCCTACGTTCACACCCGGCTCTTGAATGTAGATCCAGTTGTCGCCCAATGCCCGAGGAAGATCGGACGCATCGTAAAGCAGGCCGACGGTGATGAAATCACGGTACTGCAGCCCATCCGCAATCGTTGCCACATCTTCGGGCCAGCTTGTCCGCGATGCGGATACCAGCTCACGCACGGGCATGGTCGAGACCACGTGCGAGCACTCGAGCTTGAAGGCTTCGCCAGATCCGGACTGTACGGTGACGCTGTGCACTTGGTCATCGCCCACTTCCAGTCCAACGGCACGATGTTTCATCAGCAATGTGCCGCCACGCGCGACGAACTGCTGAGCAGCTGTTTCCCACATCTCACCGGGGCCATGCTTCGGATACAGGAAGTTCTCGATCAACGAAGTCTGTTCAGCCTTCCCGTTCAAGCCCAGCGCACTTCGCGCAGCATGCAGCACCGCCTTGGTGATCGACAGACTCTTGATGCGTTGCGCGCCCCACTCTGCACTGATCTGGTTGCAAGGCACACCCCAGACCTTCTCGGTGTACTCCTTGAAGAACTGGCGATAAAGACGCTGCCCGAAGCGGTTAACGAGAAAGTCTTCAAGACTCACTTCCGGCTCGATCTTGCTAACCTGCGAGCGCAGATAGCTGAAACCGAACAATACGGACTTGCCCACACCCAGATTGCGGAAACTGTCCGCATTCAACTTCAACGGGTAAGAGAAAAAGCGCCGATTGAAATAGATGCGTGACAGGCGGTTGCGCACCAGCATCGCAGTCGGCTGCGAGCCATCTGCCACAGGCGCCCCCGTTGGCAAGCCCTCGCGCGCCTGGCCCTGGTAGCGAAGGTTCAACGGAACGTCGCCTGTGTGCTCGATGGGCATCAGGTTGGCCCACCACTGCATCACCCAGTCCGATTTCGAAAAGAACCGGTGCCCGCCAATATCGATGCGGTTGCCATTGTGGTTGACAGTGCGTGAGATGCCACCCACGCAATCATCCGCCTCCAGCACCGTCACCTTCACATCCGGCTGCCCAACCAGTTCCAACGCGGCAGTCAAGCCTGCCGGACCCGCACCGATGATTACAACATGCTTGCTCATGCCACCTCCCCGATGGCCCGTTCGCGCCCCCGCGACCGGAAAAGAATCAACTTACGCAACGCGAAATTCGATGTGAACGAGAATCCGACCGCAACCAACCTTGCAATGCCACCGGGCAAACCAAACCACTCAATACAGCCCCACATCACGCCTTGGACAACCAGCAGACCGAAGCAACCAATCAGCACGAATATGGCCAATTCAGCCGAAGCAGAGCTGACCACGCGCCGAGCGAATACCCAACGCACGCTGATAACGTAGGCCACCACGCTCCCCACCAGGAAACCGCCAGCGGCAGCTGAATACCAGCCCCCCCACCACCACGAAAGCAACGCGAAGGTTCCGAGGTCTGCGAGCAAGGCCACTGCCGAGGCGAGTAGATACCCGACCCCCTCAGCAAACGACCCAAGCCGAATGCGTAGTGATCTGATGACCAAACCCGCCCTCGACCGGGCACTCATTCCCCAAACCTCGCATCAACACTTCTTTCGAGTTCTTGATGCGTAGCATCGTCGAAAGCGACCCAATCACTGCATTTGTAAAGATAAAGTCGCCCAAGAGTCTCGTCGCGCATAGGGTGCTTAACATCCCAAACGCCGCGCACGTGCTGCCTTTGCCTGAATGGAAGAACGAAGTAATCCGGCGCCGGCGTGCTGCCGTGCGCCGTGCAGAGATGCTGAATCCCTTCAGTACCGATCCAGCATGAGTCCTCATCCTTATTGACCGCATTCATGGTGTCACAGATCTCTCCCTGGCTGTTTACTGGATCGACCTGATCCTTGCGCCTGGCCCCCTCCATTGGCGTCCCCCGATTGAACATCTGACCGGACAGCTGAAAAATACTGAAATAATTGGCCCGCTCCAGCACCAACCATGGCCCCAGCGGCGACGGCTCACTCGCATACCAGTAGACACTGGAATGGCGCGGAATCTCTACACCAAAGATGTCCGTTCCTTTTGCCGTTTCCAGCGTCTTGCTCCAAGGGCTTCTCGCATCCCAAACGAATATTGCTGCTATCAGGAGAAAGATACTTCCAACGCCAAGTAGAGCCCCCAAACGCGATCCCGATCGCCGATAGAGCCAGACGGTAGCCGCTACTACTCCCCCCGCGATCAACGGGTAGCCGACAACAACGACATCTTGCCGCACTCTTTCCAGATCACTCCCGAGCGCCTCAAATACCGTCCAGGCACGTATCTGGTACCAGAAAAGCGCAGCCACGAGAATCAGGAGAAGTCCCGATAAAATTAGCGCCCTTCCAGTGCGGCTAACCCTCGTTGCCGCGTAGGGCCACAAAATGTGCAAGGGAATTAAACCAAGCACCGCCCACGGCAAGGTAATCCTAGGAACGCTGGCGCCCGTTACAGCAATTGCGATCAACAGCGATGTCGCCACCAGGTCTCGATTGCTTCTGATCCATTGATCATTGATCAAAAATGGAATACTAGCCATCGCCAACCAATGCGCCAACCAAAGAACACGCCAGATCTGCAACCCAGCTGGCAGCACTAGCCTCAGTACATCTGCAAAAACTGCGCTGAATGCGAAACCGATTGCAACCGCAAGAATGGTTGCCGCTGCCATTTTTGATAAAGCAACATCTCTTTCTGTACGCTGAAACAGAAGATAGATGAGATAGAAATCCGATAGGACAATGCACCAATCCCGCGGCTCCCAAGATCCAACGAAAATCTGGGCACTCAACGCAGAGATTTGCTCATACCATTCATAGTCGATGGACTGGAAGAGACCTCCAAACGGCCCCACATGCAAGAGCCCCAAGAGAGCAACAGGCACAATCGCAGAAACTGCCCACAGCCATCTGCGATCTTGAATGAGCAGCCAGCACCAGATTACAAGACCAGCTGCCGCACCCTGCAAGGGATGCATCAATCCCGCGATGACGAGGCACACGAATGACCACAAAAGGCGATGGCGCAGCAGAAGACCGATTGCAAGGAGAGAGAGAGCCTCAGCCAATGGGCGCGCGGTCAAGAAGGGCTCAGCATAGGAAAACATGCTGAATGCGCCGTACAGACTAGGCATAACGATCAGTGCGAAGATCGCTGGCCAACGCTCTCCTTGAGGGAACAGCGCCCGGACGACGTATGCGCTTGCCGCATAGAAGATGACACGAAGCGCAAAGGTTAATGCCAGAAAAGCGGATCCCGGCTCAACGTGACGTAGCAGGTACGCGAGCAGCTGCGGGAATAGGGTGAAATCTGCCTGGCTACCTGCCGCAAAGAACAAATCGCCATCATAGATATCAGGACTGATAATCCGCAACGCTTGAGCTAAGTACAGCGTGGCGTCATGTCTGATCCCCGTATAGGGTCGCAGATAGATGATCAATGCCAGCGCAAAGCACCAAGGCGCAAGTTTGCGCAAGGTAGACATTCCCATGTACCCCGTCCGCTCCCCCAAGAAAAGCAAACCCCGCTATAGCGGGGCTGCTTTTAGTACTAAGAAACTACAGCGTTTGCAGCTGTTTACTGGCAGCTGCCCGGACGGTACTTGGACGGAATGCCGCCGCTGCACTTCCAGTCAACAGTACCGTTGGCCGAGTTCAAGCTCGCAGTCAGTTCAATGGTTGCACCATCGACGCCGCTACCAATGCTCTGGGCAGTTGCAGTGATCTTGGTGCCATCCCAAGTGACACCACTGACGTACTTGGACGACTGAGCCTCAAAGCCGCTCCAGCTCGCGCCCGGCAGAGTATTGTTCGAAGAAGCGTATTCAGCAACAGCGGTGCGCAGGGCCGAAGCGGCCAGCACGACTTCCGAGACCTTCGACTTCTTGGTGTAATCGGAGTACGCCGGCAGCGCGATGGCGGCCAGGATGGCGATGATCGCAACGACGATCATCAGTTCGATCAGGGTGAAGCCCTTTTGGTTCTTCATGGTGGTACATCCCCAAGATAAGTGGTGGTTGATGTCGGGGGTGGCTGCCGACCGGTCAGAAGGCCGGATGAGCAGGCTGCCCGTCCCCGCGGGTGGATCAACGCAGGTTACGTGCCAATCTCCCATGGCAGCGTCTCCCCGATTTCCCCTCGCCAATGATGGCAGCAATTTCGCGGATGGGAACCCCCCAGAAGCGAATCTGCGATGGACGCGGCAATGTGACGCGGTACGTCACCTTTCGTCTCGCCAGGTCGAAAACCCTGCGCGGCGTCACGCCAGCGGGCTCCCCGGACGGCCCTGAACCAGCTACCATCGCCGGTCAGGATGCCCGCCTGGGGATGGCGGGCCTTGGGGAGCCAACATGTCTGTCAGTCGCAGTGCGATCAAGAAAGAGCCCGTGGCGCGTAGCACCATGGAGCTGCAGCCGTTTGTCTGGGAGGGGACCGACAAGCGGGGTATCAAGATGAAGGGCGAGCAGTTGGCGAAGAACGCCAATCTGCTGCGCGCCGAACTACGCAAGCAGGGGATCAATCCCGGCCAAGTGAAGCCCAAGCCTAAGCCGCTGTTCGGCGCGGCCGGCAAGCCGGTGAATGCCAAGGACATCGCCTTCTTCAGCCGGCAGATGGCCACGATGATGAAATCCGGCGTGCCGATCGTCTCGGCACTGGAGATCATCGGCAGCGGGCACAAGAACCCGCGCATGAAGAAGATGGTGGATGGGATCCGCGCCGACATCGAAGGCGGATCTTCGCTGAACGAGGCGATCAGCCGTCACCCCGTCCAGTTCGACGAGCTCTACCGCAATCTGGTACGTGCCGGTGAAAGCGCCGGTGTGCTGGAAACGGTGCTGGACACGATCGCGTCCTACAAGGAGAACATCGAAGCGTTGAAGGGCAAGATCAAGAAGGCCCTGTTCTACCCGGCCATGGTGCTTGTGGTGGCCTTCCTGGTCAGCACGATTCTGCTCGTATGGGTCGTTCCCCAGTTCGAAGAAGTGTTCACGAGTTTCGGTGCAGACCTTCCGGCCTTCACCAAGATGGTCGTGGGACTATCTCGATTCATGGTTAGCTGGTGGCTGCCCATCGTGATCGTGATCGTCGCTGCGGTCGTTGGAACGATTATGGCCTACAAGCGATCGCCAAAGATGCAGCATGGCTTGGATCGGGCCATTCTGAAGGTGCCCGTGATCGGCCAGATCATGCACAACAGCTCGATCGCCCGTTTCGCCCGCACCACGGCGGTGACCTTCAAGGCCGGCGTGCCGCTGGTGGAGGCACTGGGCATCGTGGCTGGCGCCACCGGCAACAAGGTCTATGGCGAGGCGGTGCTACGGATGCGCGACGACGTCTCGGTGGGCTACCCGGTCAACATGGCCATGAAGCAGCTGAACCTGTTCCCGCACATGGTCATCCAGATGACCGGCATCGGCGAAGAGGCGGGCGCCCTGGACGCCATGCTGTTCAAGGTGGCTGAATACTACGAGCAGGAAGTGAACAATGCCGTGGATGCCTTGAGCAGCCTGCTGGAACCGATGATCATGGTGTTCATTGGTACCATTGTCGGTGGCTTGGTCATCGCGATGTACCTGCCCATCTTCAAACTCGGCGCCGTCGTCGGCTAAAGGTATCAATGGCATTTCTCGACCAGCACCCCGGCCTCGGCTACCCCGCCGCGGCCGCCCTGGGACTGCTGCTGGGCAGTTTCCTGAACGTGGTCATCCTGCGGCTGCCCAAGCGGCTGGAGTGGCAGTGGAAGCGCGATGCGCGCGAAGTCCTGGAGGAACCGGACTTCTATGAGCCCCCGCCACCGGGGATCGTGGTGGAGCCGTCGCACTGCCCGCACTGCAAGCACAAGCTGAGCTGGTACGAGAACATCCCGCTGTTCAGCTGGATCATCCAGGGCGGCAAGTGCCGCCACTGCAAGGCGCCGATCTCGCTGCAGTACCCGCTGGTGGAGGCCCTGACCTCGGTACTGGTGCTGGCCTGCGTCTGGCAGTTCGGCTTCGGCTGGCAGGGCTTCGGTGCCATCGTGCTGACCTGCTTCCTGATCGCTTTGTCCGGTATCGACCTGCGCACGCAGCTGCTCCCCGACCAGCTCACCCTGCCGCTGATGTGGCTGGGGCTGATAGGCAGCATCGACAACCTGTACATGCCGGCCAAGCCCGCCCTGGTGGGTGCGGCGGTGGGTTACCTGTCGCTGTGGACGGTCTGGTGGCTGTTCAAGCAGCTGACCGGCAAGGAAGGCATGGGCCACGGCGACTTCAAGCTGCTGGCGGCGCTGGGCGCCTGGTGCGGGCTGAAGGGCATCCTGCCGATCATCCTGTTGTCGTCGGTGCTGGGCGCCATCATCGGCTCGATCTGGCTGTACAGCCGCGGTCGTGACCGGGCCACGCCCATCCCGTTTGGCCCCTATCTGGCCATCGCCGGCTGGCTGTACTTCATGTGGGGTGCGCCGCTGGTGGAGCAGTACCTGGTGATGAGCGGGCTGCGCTGAGGGGAGTCCCCATGAGCCGCTATGTAGTTGGCCTGACCGGAGGCATCGCCTCCGGCAAGAGCGAAGTGACCCGGCGCTTCGAGGCGCTGGGGATCGTGGTGGCCGACGCCGATCTGGCCGCACGGGCCGTGGTGGCCGCCGGCAGCCCCGCCCTGGCCCGCATTGCCGAGCGCTTCGGCGCCGACATGCTGCTGGCCGACGGCAGCCTCGACCGGGCCCGCCTGCGCGCCCATGTGTTTGCCGACCCGGCCGAGCGGACGGCGCTGGAAGCCATCACCCACCCGGCTATCCGCCTGCTGATGCAACAGCAGTGCGAGCAGGCTGAGAGCCCCTATGCGATTGCGGCCATTCCGCTGCTGACCGAGGTGGGCGGGCGGAAGGCCTACCCATGGCTGGACCGGGTGTTGCTGGTGGATGCGCCCGAAGTCGTGCAGCACGCCCGGCTGATGCAGCGCGATGGTATCGACGCGGCGCTGGCCGACCGGATGATTGCTGCCCAGGCCAGCCGCGCGCAGCGGTTGGCGCTGGCCGATGATGTGGTGGTCAATGATGGGCAGCCGGAGGACCTGCAGGTGCAGGTGGAACAGCTGCATGCGCGGTATCTGGGGCTGGCCGGGGATTGAGGCCGGGTTGCCGGCCAGCGGCCGGCACTACCGAAGTGCATCCACGCATGGCGTGGATCTGGGGATCTGCTGTAGAGCCGAGCCGATGCTCGGCTGCGACCATCAAGCCGAGCATCGGCTCGGCTCTACAAAACGCTCTGCATCCACGCGTGGCGTGGATCTACTCCAGCTGCAGGCGGGCGTAGCGGGCGAGTTCGCGCGCGCCTAGCAGCAGGCCGTCGACCACATCGGGATTGAGCTGCTGGCGCGCGCCGCCCTGCTCTCGCGCGAGTTCGGCGGCGTGCAGCAGCTGGATCAGGGTATTCAGACCGGCAAGCGTGCGGCTGAGGCCGGCCATCGTGGCTGCCTGCGCCGGGCTGGCCCCCTGCACGTCCAGCCGCCGGCCGTCGGCGGCGTCGCGGCCATCCATGCGCGCCAGCAGCGCGGGCAGCAGGTCCTTGGGGTCATCCAGCAGAACTTCGACACGCTCGGCGACGTCGGCAGGCAGCAGGTTGGCCGCATCGCCGATCAGGGCGTGCAGCTGGGGGAACAGCGGGCAGGTGGACATGGTGGAGCTCCTCGCAGTCGGCAGGCCACCTGCAGATGCAAGGTGGCGGACGGTGCGGGTTGGCGTACCGGAGACCCAACAATCAGCAAAAAGACTCCAGCGGATTCTGACGAATCCCCACGCACCGCCCGCCGAAACAAGGCACGCGGTGCATTTTCCACGACAGGCCGACGCCAGCCGGAAGTTTGCTGAATGTTGGTTTTTTTCAGGACGCCAATCCCGGCCAAGGCACCTGCCCCGGCCAGGCCATCAGGCCATCGCCGCACGCGGTGATCTGTAAGGAAATTCCCAAGTGCGGCGCGGGCTTGCCAATGCGTGCGCTGGAACACGCGCGGGGCGCGGCAGCGATCACGGTGGTGTCGTGTTGGGCCTGAGGCCCGATCATCGCGCGAGGGGAATTCGGTGGCACAAGCGACACAGCGCGCGATGCAAGGTCGGCAGGGTTCGTGCCGACCGAGGTCGGCACCACCAAAGCAGGGCCCTTACAGCGGCTTCGGCGAGAACGTCAGGGTGGCGATCACGCCACGCTGGCCACCGGGGCGCACGCTCACCTGCCAGCCGTACAGATCGCACAGGCGGCTGACGATCGACAGGCCGATGCCGCCACCCTGCGAATGGCCGGCGTGGGTGCCACGGTAGCCACGCTGGAACAGCTTGGCTGCGTCTTCCTCGCTCAGGCCCGGGCCGCTGTCGGTTACCGACACCGAATTGGTGCCGACGAACACGCGTACCTCGCCGTCCTGCGAGTACTTCACGGCATTGCCGATCAGGTTGCCCAGTGCCACCGACAGCGCCGCCTCGGGCGCATCGATCACCAGGTTGCGCTCACCTTCCAGCAGCAGTTCCAGCGGCTTGCCACCCAGCTGCGCACGATGCGCGTCCAGCAGTTGCTCGGCCACGCGGGCGACGTTGCTGGTGCCCTGCCCGCGCTCGTTGCGCGACAGCAGCAGCAGCGCGCCGATCAGGTCGCTGCACTGCTGTTCGGCACGCTGGATGCGCTGCAGGCGCTGCAGCACCTTCTCGTCCAGGCCGGGCCGGGTCAGCAGCAGCTCGGTGGCGCCACGGATCACCGCCAACGGCGTGCGCAGCTCATGGCTGACGTCTGCATTGAATTCACGGTCGCGCTGCACCACTTCGGTCAGCCGCGAGGAATAATCGTCCAGCGCTTGTGCCAGCTGCCCCACTTCGTCGTCGGGGAAGCGCGGCGCGAGCGGTTCGGGATCGCTGGTGCCGCCACGATAGGCACGCAGCCGCGCGGCCAGATCCGACACCGGCTTCATCACCTTCGAGGCCGACCACCAGCCCAGCACCAGCGACAGCACGCTGAACACCAGCACCGACAGCACCAGCGCGCGGTTGAGCTGCTTGCCGCCGCGCACGCTGTCGGTCATGTCATAGGCAAGGAAGAACCAGGCGTCGGGCGTCTTGCGCACGGCCAGCTTGTAGGAGTACGGCTCGCCGTGCTCGTCACCGCTGACGCTGTGGATGCCATCGGAGAAGCCCGCCCACTGCGCGCGTTCTTCGCGCACCCGGTCGAACTTGTCCTTCGAATAGGCATAGGCCCTGATCTGCAGCACCGGTGCGTCCGGGTTATGCCCGGGGTGCTCGTAATAGCGGCGCGCATACTCGTCGATGTTGCGGTTCATCAGCTCTTCCACCAGCTGGTTTTCCACGCGCAGGCGGGCCCAGTTGGTGGCGAACGCGAACAGTGTCGTCAGGCAGAAGCCCAACAACACGAACGAAACAATGATGCGGCTGCGCAGGCGCCGCCGATAAGGCGTGCGCCGGCGCTCCCCCTTGGTTGCCACCGAATCAGGCTTCCGGGGTGGCGATGCGGTATCCGATGCCATGGCGGGTCTGGATCAGCGGCACTTCAAACGGCTTGTCGACCACCGCACGCAGGCCATGGATGTGCACGCGCAGGGAATCGGAATCGGGCAGTTCTTCGCCCCACACACGGGTTTCCAGTTCCTGGCGGGTCACCACGGCCGGGGCCGCTTCCATCAGCGCCTGCAGGATCTTCAGTGCGGTCGGATTGAGCTGCAGCAGCTTGCCCTGGCGGCGCACTTCCAGCGTATCCAGGTTGTATTCCAGATCGCCGGTTTCCAGCACGCGGGTCTGCACGCCCTTGCCGCGACGCGACAGGGCGTTCAGACGCACTTCCACTTCCTGCAGCGCGAACGGCTTGATCAGGTAGTCGTCCGCGCCGGAATCGAAGCCCGCCAGCTTGTTGTCCAGCGAGTCGCGGGCGGTGAGCATCAGCACCGGGGTCTGCTTGCGCGCTTCGTTGCGCAACTTGCGGCAGACCTCGATGCCGTCCATGCCTGGCAGATTGAGATCCAGCACGATCGCGTCGAACTCGTGCACCACGGCCAGGTGCAGACCGGTAACCCCGTCAGCCGCGAAGTCCACGGTGTGGCCCCGGTCCTCCAGGTAGTCGCCCAGGTTGGCCGCAATGTCGCTGTTGTCTTCGATTACCAGGATTCTCACTGTCACCTCTTAATTAAAAATCGCTTGTATTCATGCGTGTGCCGAGACGTTGGGCCTGCTGCAACTGGTTATCGCTCTCTTCTCTCTTGCGATTCCGTTCGGCCACCGTCATGCAACTCGTCTGTGGCCGATTGGAACCCACAATCCGTTCGCGCCTGCATATTAGACGACTATCTTCACGCGCCTGTGTCAAAACTGTGTTCACGATCTGCTGGTCATTGAACACTTGGGTTCGTGTCGATTCAGGCATGCTCGCCGCCTCCGGGAAGCGTTCCGAAGCCGATCGCAGGCGTCCCAGCACCTCGCGCACGCGGCTGCGCTCATCGGGTTTGAGCTCCGAATAGGTCTTGCCATCATTGATATCGGTCTCGATCCGCTCGACTTCTGCCAGCAGGGGCTTGCCCGGCCGGATCACCGCGGCCTTATCGTTGCCCGCCCATGCAACGGAAGACAGAGCGGCGCAGGAAAGCAGGCACGTCAAGAGCAATCCATGTTTCATGGCAAACGTATCCTTGTTCGAATGTGAATGCCGACTGTATTGACGTCCCTTCATATGAGCAAGTGCCGCTCGGGAAGAGGAAACCGGGAGCTGGCCCTCACGGGCGCTGGATCGCCATAAAAAAGACCCAGGCGGTCCCCGCCTGGGTCTGAAGTCGTATCCCGATACCGATCCTGCTGAGAGGCAGAGCTGCGGTTCGCTGAAGGCTACGCCGACGCCGATTAAAGGCGTGTTAAAGCCGGCCTCATTTGCCCATGAGAATTTCAAGTGATTGATTAATCATGGCTTTTTTATCTTCTCGACGTGCTCGATGATGCGCGTGGCCACATCCACCCCGCAGGCGGCTTCAATGCCCTCCAGCCCTGGCGTGGAGTTGACCTCCAGCACTAGCGGCCCGCGCGCGGAGCGGATCAGGTCCACGCCACAGACCGACAGGCCCAGCGCCTTGGCCGAGCGCACCGCCACCTGCTGTTCGGCGCGGCTGGCCTTGGCCGCCACCGCGGTGCCGCCGGCATGCAGGTTGGAGCGGAAGTCCCCTTCCGGCGCCTGGCGCTGCATCGACGCCACCACTTGGTCACCGACCACGAAGCAGCGCAGGTCGGCGCCCTTGGCTTCGCCGATGAACTCCTGCATCAGGAAATTGGCATACAGGCCCCGCAGGGCCTCGACGATGCCACGCGAAGCACTGGCCTTCTCGGTGAGGATCACCCCCCGTCCCTGGGTACCTTCGTTGAGCTTCACCACGTGTGGCGGCGGGCCGAGCATGGACAGCAGGTCGACGGTGTCATCCGGGTTGTCGCCGAACACGGTGACTGGCATGTCGATGCCCTTGGCGGCCAGCAGCTGGTGCGCACGCAGCTTGTCGCGCGAACGCAGGATCGCGTCGGAGGGGTTGGGCGTACGCGCCCCCATCAGCTCGAACTGGCGTAGCACGGCGGTGCCATAGCGGGTGATCGAGGCACCGATGCGCGGAATGACCATGTCCACGCCGGTCATCGGCCGGCCCTTGTAGTGCATCGAGAAACCATCGGCGGCAATGCGCATGTAGCAGCGCAGCGGGTCGAGGATGCGTACGGTGTGGCCGCGCGCGCGGGCCGCCTCGACCAGTCGGCGGGTGGAGTACAGGGAGCTGTTGCGGGACAGGATGGCGAGCTTCATCGCGGCAGGATCGGACGGCAGGCGCGCAGCATAGCGCGGGCGTGTGGCGGGTGGATGATGCCCTGCGGCGTGGCTTGACCGGCAGCGGGCGGCACACTGCGCGGACCTGTTCAGCGCGCATGGAGCGGCCGATGGCGATCACCGTGTTCCCACGATTTTCCGAGGTGGACGTGCTTGGCCACGTCACCAACACCGCCCTGCCCGTCTGGTTCGAGGAAGGCCGCCAGGAGATCTTCCGGCATTTCAGCCGCGAGGCCAGCATGCGCGACCTGACGCTGATCCTGCGTCGCTACGAGATCGACTTCCTGCAGCAGATACAGGCCGGGCACGAAGTGCGCATCGAGACCCGCATCGAGAACATCGGCCGCTCCTCGCTGTCGATCGTGCAGCAGGCGTTCCAGTTCGAGGCCCTGGTGGCCACCGGGCGCTGCGTGATGGTGCATTTCGACTACACCGCCAACACCTCGCGCGCCATCGATGCAGAGCAGCGCCGGGCGTTGTCCGGGCTGTTTACCGAGGAGTATGCGCAGCGGGTGCAGGCGGCAGGCGCATGAGCCATCCGCACTCGGTACTGCCCGCAGCCCATTTCCTGAGCTTTTCCAGCGCTTTCCCGGCATGCATCGACAACGCATGCCGGAACCTCCTTGTTCGATTCAACGCTGTCTAACCTGTGACTGACGTCCGCTGATCCGCGCGGGGCAGGCGCAGCGAGAAGCGTCCTTCGCGGACACGCACGGCCAGTGCGGTTTCCCGCCATTCCACAGGCAAGGCGAGTGCCGTGTGTGGCGTGGGGATGCGTGTGATCGCGTCGAACGTCCAGTGTTCCTCATAGGCGTCGCAGCGAAGCGTTCCGTCATCGCCAGCCTCGATCACATCGATCCAGGCCCCACTGCGGGCCTTGCCGCTGCCGCCCGTCGCACGGCGGCCAATGGCCTGCCAACGCCCCTGCCAGTGGACGAGCCAAACGCCCTCGATGGGACGCAGACCCCCATCAAGCACGCTGCCCGCCACCACCACGCATCGTCCGGACGGGCTGGCGATCACCGTCTCCAGATCGCAGGCGTGACGGTCACTGGGCTCGCCATCGAGACAGAGCGCGTACGGGCAGATGCGCGCGAACAGGGTCGGATGCGCGGTCAGGCGCAGATCGTCGGGCAGCAGCGGGATGGCCCGCAGCACCCGGGCATCCGGCAGGACATGCCGCAATGCCTGCGGCAGCCCGGCGGCCAGTGCGGGATGCTCCGGTTCCAGCCATAGACCCCGGCAGGGGCGCAGCGTGCTCGATCGGCAGGGAAGATCCCGCAACCACATCGCGGCTTCGGCATCCCCGCCAAGCTGCCGGCGCTCGTGCAGCTCCTGCCAGAACAGGCTGGGAACAATCGCCAGCAGGTGCATCACCCTCTTGTCCGCTTCGTCGTAGACGATCACCGCTTCGCTGCGATCAATGTAGCCACTGGCCACACGCAGCGCGCTTCCCGCCAGCGTCTGCCACTCGCCACTGGCATCGTGGCTGCCTCCGGTGGATACGCCCTCGACAATGGCGCCATCGCGCAGCATCTGGGTGCTGTAGGCCGGCCCTCCCATGCCCAGCTCCCCCCAATCCAACAGGACATCATGCGTGGGCGGGCGTGTGGCAAAGGGCAGCGTCGCCCGCGAGCGCAGCAGTGCGCCGCCTACGGCATCGCCGACCAGATCGAAGCGCTGCAGCACGCCGCCCACTGCAAGGCACGCGGCCAGGGCGACAACCACGCCCAGCGGCGACCACCAGGCCACGCAGATGGCGACCAGGACCAGGAACGGCAGCCACTGGGTGAAACGGCGGAGGGCGATTCGATCAACGGTCATGCGGGCAGGGTGACTGCGATTGCGCACCATTCAAACCTTCAACGCGGTGCCAGGCAATGGGGGTCGAACCGGCATTGCCGCTAGACTTTGGCTGATGATGGAAACGATGACTGCCGTGAACCGCCGGAATCTGCTGCTGGACGTACTACCGCGATGGAGAGCGCTGGCCAAGGATCCGGGAGTACCGCGCCGCATGCTTCGCCTACCGGACTGGCAGGCGGACTGGAACGCGGGCATGGCCCTGCTTGCGCGTCATGCGCGCAATGGCGGTGAACCTGCGGAGGAGCCGCTGCAGGGGTATGCGGCGCTGGAACATGCCTACGGCTGGGAAGCGGTTGCCCAGTCCGGCAGCAACCTGCTGCTGAAAGGCATCGACCGCGGCTTCGCCCCCACGGCATTGCAGCAGATGCATGCCGACGTGACAGAGCTGTGGCTGGAACACGCACGTTTGCTGGCGTTAGCCCGGGACAGCCTGCAACAGCAAGGCCACGACATCGCGATGGCCGCGCCGTTGCAACCGCGCACAACGCAGCACTACGAATACGCACTACAGTTGTTGTCACTGGGCGTGCTGCTGGATGCGCAGGATCGTCTTCCGGCGCTGGTGGAGCAGGTGCTCTGCTTCGAAACCGACCGCGTGCTGGACTACCTCAGCGCGCCGGCACTCGGCCTTGCCGAAGCCAGCGATGCGATATTCCATCCGCGCCCGTTCGCCGAGCTGTTCGCGCCATTGCGCGACGGTGAAGCGTTCGACCCTTCACTGCTGGCCGGCTACCTGCAGGTGCAGTACCGCGACTTCTTCCTGCTGTCGCCCAAAGCCCAGAAGCGGACCCGACGCCTGACCGGACCGAATGCCTGGGGTTACTGGGCGCTTGAGGTAGCAGCGCTGGTGGTGCTGTATGGCGGCGACGATGCCGCGCTGCGCACCTGCCCGCACTACCCTTCCGACTTGGTGGACTTCGCCCGGCGCTGAGTCAGGCGCCCGGCAGACCGGATATGCCGCCGAATCGATTCTCCTCCTCGTTGCCCGGCAGCAGCATGACCGGGAAGAGGACGAATACGCCCAACGGGATGAAGGCGATCACGACGTACCAGCCAGACTCGTCGATGTCATGCAGTCGTCGAACGGCCAGGGCCAGCATCGGCGGAAGGAGGACGATGACCGCGCAGACCGTCATGCCCCACCCCAGCATCCGGAACGGCTCGAAGGCCTCGCCATCGAGCAGCACGGTGCCCGTCAGCCAGTATCCGCCGTCCATCAAGGTGTAGCTCGCTGCCACCACAAGCGCAGCAGACAGGGAGTACGACCAGAACTCTTTCCGGTTGGATCGCCCTGAAAAATCAAAGCAACGCCTGAGGGGCAAAAGTGCGGGGATCATTCGCGCTCCGGGCAGCGGACGATGGGTCAACGGTTAACGATCTTTTAGCATCCCCAAGCCCAGCACCAACTGAACCCTGCGGCCCGACGGGCCCGGCAGACAGCGGAGGTTGCAGGAGCCCGCCGCGTCAGCCGCGCAGCCGGAGACGCAGCGCAAACTACCGCGCATTTTCATAGGCGTGGGCATTCTGAATCGAATCACTGGCTTGCAGCAGTGGCGGATGGGTCGAATTCCAGTTTTCCAGAATGGCGCCTCTGCTAGCGTCACTGCTCACTCATGGATTCGAGGTTTTGAATGGCTGCGATTTCTTTTCCGCTGATGCTCGCACTGCTTTCCGCGCAGGCCCCGATGGCCGCAAACGCAGAAAGTGACTACGCCAGAGCCGCAGCAGCATCGATCGGGCCGGGCATCTGCGACCCCGGCATGGACATGCTGCCGAACGGCGGAGGCGTGGTGATCCGGCGCTGCGGCAAGAATGGTACGGTCGCGGGCGTTGGCAGCAATATCGATGCTGCGACGGCCAACACCAATGGCTTCCTTGCCGTCGCCGAGGAAGGTCCCGTCTGCAGTGTCTTCGCGCGCGACCCCTATGTCAGCCTCCGGGCACCGGGTGTCGGCATCAAGGCGCAGTGCAGTTCCACGCCGCTTTCCGCCTATGGCATGACGACCACCACTGCGGGACAGAACGTGCTTGAGCTGGCCATCAACCTGGCGGCGACCCAGGCCTGGTGCAATGTCGACTACTACAATGGTTCGGCGCATGGCTATAAGTATCCCTACACCTGCAACCGCCCGGGCCAGTCCTGGAGCGTTGCCGGTCTTGGCTCCAGCGTCGACGATGCAAACGCAATGGCAATGCGGCTTGTGAAGAAATCTTCCAAAACCGGTACGCACTGCTATTTTGACAACGCCCAGTTGAATGGCGTCGTCTTCCGCGCATACCTGCACTGCAACGGATCGACCTATACCGGTTTCGGGAGTTCCGTCACTGCCGCGGCCAAGGACGCCGCTGCGCAAGCGGGCGCATAAGCCGCTTCGGGCTGTGGTTCGGAAGAGCCACAGCCCAACACTGGGGAAAGAGATTCCGGCGCTGCTGCCACACGCTGGACCTGGGTGTGGTTCAACGAGTGCGCCGCGTCTGCCTGGGGTGAATACCCATGGAGACATGGAGCGGGCGATGGGAATCGAACCCACGTCAGTAGCTTGGGAAGCTACAGCTCTACCATTGAGCTACGCCCGCATTGCGGATGAAAGTCTATGCGGAGCGGCCGGTGTTGCGCAATGGTGGCCGCCGCACCCGCCAGGCATCGCCCGGCGCTGCCGTGCAGGCATCCCAGGCACCTTGCGGTGCCCGGGATGTTGCATTCATCAGAAGCTGCCACCCACGGTGGCGAAGATCGTCGCGTCACGGGCGCGCTTCTGCGCAGCCGTGGTGCTCAGGCCAACGTTGCCCTGCAGGCCAAACAGGTCCATGCGCGCACCCAGTACGGCGGTGGCGTAGTTCTTGTCGAAGTCCAGGCCCGGCACGCGGTAGCTGCCCAGTTCCGGCAGAGTCTGCAGCCAGGCGCTGGCCTGCTTGGTGTCCTCGAACTCGTGGTCGTAGGTCACCTGCACGTAGGGCTTGACGGTGCCGCCATCGAAGCGGGCCTGCCAGCCGACGCGGCCGACGGTCGAGTCGACGTTCTGGCGGTCGTAACCCAGCGCAGTGGCCATGGTGCCGGCGGTGGCGCTTTCGGTGTAGCCGTCGATCTTCACCTTCTGCCAGATCACCGAAGCGATCGGGCCGTGGCGGAAGCCACCTTCGGTGCCGAACTCGTAACCGGCATTCAGTGCAGCGGTCAGGTTGCTGCCATCCGGCGAACCACCATGCTCACGGGTGGCCGGGCCCAGCTGGACCTTGCGGTTCACGTCATACGACAACCAGGTGTAGCTGACCTGGCCGTTGACCCAGACGCGGTCGCCATACCAGGCAGCGAACAGGCCGGCGGTGGTGTCCTTCTGGGTGAAGTCGCCACGGCTGTTGCCGAAGTCGGCACTCATGCGGCCGAAGCCGGCGAAGCCGCCGACCACCACACCGTTGCGTGCCCAGTCGACACCGAACAGGCCGGCCGGCGCCACGCCGTCGTACAGGTCGGCGTGGTCATAGCGCTGCATGTCACCGCGCACGCCACCCCACCACGACAGGCCATCGGCCGGACGGGCGCCCAGGTGGTTGCTGACCTGGTCGGCACGCGAACGGCCGACCGTCTGTGCCGAGTGGCTCAGCACCTGCTGCAGGCGCGGAGCCTCCAGCACCGAGACGGCGTACTGGCCCAGCAGCTGGTGACCGGTCACGGTGGGATGCACGCCATCGGCGAACAGATAGGTCTGGTACGCATCGGGGCTGACGTAGGTCGTCGGGTTGCAGCCGATGATGCTGCCCGTGGTGTTGGCCGGGTTGATCTTGCAGGCGGTGCCGGTGACGTTGGTGAAGCCGTACATGCCCGGGTTGGCGGTCACTTCACGCAGGATGCTGAAGGTATCGAGCGGAATGAACTCGATGCCCGCCTGCTTCAGGCCGCCGTACAGTGCCTTGTTGTAGCCCACCGACATGGCGGTGGCGGCTGCCGCGTTGGGGCCGCGGAACTGCGGGGTGATGCCCACGTCCGGCAGGTTCGGCACCAGCACGTACTGGGCACCGGCCTGCTTCAGGGCGCCGACCAGCGCGATCTGGTCGGTGACCGCCGCGCCGATGATGCCCTGCACCTGGGCCGGCGACGCACCCGCGCCGGCAGCACCGGCCGCGGCGAACAGGTCGTTGGCGCCGCCCCAGACGGTATACAGGGCATTACGATCAGCCTTGCCGCCGTTTGCGGCCAGGTAACGGGCCGCCTGCGACTTCAACGACGGGATCGCGCCAAGGGCACCACCGCCTTCAACCGACACGCGGGCACCGCCGACAGCGTAGTTGTCGCCGTTCTGGCCGTTGCCGTTGGGGTCCTTGTTGAGGCCGTAGTAGTTGGCGACCTGCTGCGACCACACCCAGCCCGGGTTGGTGGTGAACTGGCCGGAGAGCCCCTGGGTGGCCTCAGGCAGCAGCGGGCGGAAATAGCCGGCGTCGGTGAGGCTGTCGCCGAAGAACACCGCCTTGGAATACGGACTTTCGCCTGCCATGGCCGGCAGCGCGGCGAGTGCGATCGCAGCCGCCATCAGGGAGCGGATCGGGTGTTTGCTGAGCTGCATCTAGGAACTCCTGTGGGGTAAATAGGTTGGAATCCGGCGCACGTACGCCGGCGCACGGTCAATGGTTTCACCGCGCCGCCGTTTGCTCACGCTGCGCCGCCGCATGGATTGTCGCCTGATCACGCCGGAACCCGCTGTGCTGGAGCTGGCGCCCGGTTCAAATTGCAAACGTTCCGATCTCGACGGGCTATCAGCGACAATGCAGGGATGAACATCCAGCTCAACGGCGAACCCCGCACCCTGCCCGCCCCGGCGACCCTCCACGACCTGCTCGAGGCCGAGCAGCTGCTGCAGCGCCGGGTGGCGGTGGAGGTCAACGGCGAGATCATCAGCCGCAGCCGCCATGGCGAGCACGTCCTGGCCGAAGGCGACATCGTGGAGATCGTGCACGCGCTGGGCGGGGGCTGAGACCTGCGCGGGTTTGCCGGCCAGCGGCCGGCACGCCATTGCGTGATCCCATCTTCAGGCGGATAGGCGATAATCGCGCCATGAACGTTCATGTCTCCCCCGATTCGCTGGTGATCGCCGGCAAGACCTATGGCTCGCGGCTGCTCACCGGCACCGGCAAGTTCAAGGATCTGGAAGAAACCCGCCTGGCCACCGAGGCTGCAGGCGCCCAGATCGTCACCGTGGCCATCCGCCGCACCAACATCGGGCAGAACCCGGGCGAGCCCAACCTGCTCGACGTGCTGCCGCCGGAGCGCTACACCATCCTGCCCAACACCGCCGGCTGCTACACCGCCGAAGACGCGGTGCGTACCTGCCGGCTGGCACGTGAGCTGCTGGACGGCCACAACCTGACCAAGCTGGAAGTGCTGGGCGACCAGAAGTCGCTGTACCCGGACGTGGTGCAGACCCTCAAGGCCGCCGAACAGCTGGTCAAGGACGGCTTCGAGGTGATGGTCTATACCTCCGACGATCCGATCCTGGCCAAGCGCCTGGAAGAGATCGGCTGCGCTGCGGTGATGCCGCTGGCCGCACCGATCGGTTCGGGCCTGGGCATCCAGAACAAGTACAACCTGCTGCAGATCATCGAAGACGCCAAGGTGCCGATCATCGTCGACGCCGGCGTGGGCACCGCCTCGGACGCGGCAATCGCGATGGAGCTGGGCTGCGACGGCGTACTGATGAACACCGCCATTGCCGGTGCACGCAGCCCGGTGCTGATGGCCAGTGCCATGCGCAAGGCGGTCGAGGCCGGCCGCGAGGCGTTCCTGGCCGGGCGCATCCCGCGCAAGCGCTACGCCAGCGCCTCCTCTCCGGTGGATGGGCTGATCGGCTGATGACCAATCCTTTCGACAGCGCCGGTTCCAAGGCTCCGCCCAAGCCCTTCACCGTCAGCGAAGGCCGCCGCGAGGTGCGCAGCTTCGTGTTGCGCCAGGGGCGCTTCACCCCCGCCCAGCAGCGCGCGTTCGACGAACGCTGGCCGCGCTTCGGCATCGATTACAACGGCCAGCCGCGTGACCTGGACGCCACCTTCGGGCGCCCGGCGCACAAGGTGCTGGAAATCGGCTTCGGCAACGGTGCCGCGCTGCGCTTCGCCGCCCAGCACGACCCGTCGCGCGACTACATCGGCATCGAAGTGCACGCGCCCGGCGTGGGCCGGCTGCTGAACGCGCTGGCCGACGACAACGCCGACCACGTGCGCCTGTACCACCACGATGCGGTGGAAGTGCTGCAGAACGAGATCGCCGACGGCGCGCTCGATGAAGTGCGCATCTACTTCCCGGACCCGTGGCACAAGAAGCGCCACAACAAGCGCCGCCTGCTGCAGCCGGCGTTCGCCGAGCTGCTGGTGCGCAAGCTGCGCCCGGGTGGCCGCCTGCACTGCGCCACCGACTGGGAAGACTACGCCGAGCAGATGTGGGACGTGCTCGATGCCACCGCCGGCCTGGTCAACCGCGCCGGCCCGCGTGGCAGCGTGCCGCGCCCGGCTTGGCGCCCGCAGACGCACTTCGAGACCCGCGGCCAGAAGCTCGGCCACGGCGTCTGGGACCTGCTGTACGACCGCACCTGACGATCGCCTGAGGACGCCGCGCCCCACATGGATACCGCGCTGACGCTGACCAACGACATGAAGCTCGTGCTCGGGCTGGTCGGCTTCACGATGGCGATGTTCCTGTTCGAGCGCATCCGCGCCGACGTGGTCGCGCTGGTGGTGCTGGTGGTGCTGGGTGTCACCGGCCTGATCGCGCCGGAGGAAATCTTCGGCGGTTTCTCCGGTAACGCGGTGATGAGCATCATCGCCACCACCATCCTCGGTGCGGGCCTGGACCGCACCGGGGCGCTGAACCGGCTGGCGGCCTGGCTGCTGCGGCGTGGCCATGGCGTCGAGCAGCGCTTGCTGATGATGACCACGGCCATCGCCGGCCTGAACTCGTCCTTCATGCAGAACCCGTCGGTGATGGCGCTGTACCTGCCGGTCGCCTCGCGACTGGCGGCACGCACCGGCCTGACCCTGCAGCGCCTGCTGCTGCCGATCTCGGCGGCGATCGTGATGGGCGGCGCGCTGACCATGGTCGGCAACTCGCCGCTGATCCTGCTGAACGATCTGCTGGCCTCGGCCAACAACAACCTGCCCTCGGGCCTGGCCACCATCGAGCCGCTGCGCATGTTCGCGCCGCTGCCGATCGGCGTGGCCCTGCTGATCGCCTCGCTGCTGTACTTCCGCTACTACGGCGACCGCAAGCTGATCGAGGAAGAGAACCTGGTCAACGACGGGGTCACGCCCGCACGCACCGAGAGCTACTTCGCCAAGACCTACGGCATCGAAGGCGATGTGTTCGAGCTGGTGGTCAGTGCCGAAAGCCCGCTGGTGGGCATGACCCTGGGCGAGGCCGAGAACCTGCACGATGCCCCGCTGCTGCTGGCCCTGAAAACCGGCAACGACACCCGCCTGGCGCCGCCAGCGGAAATGCGCATCTGGGTCGGCAGCGTGCTCGGTGCGATGGGACCACGCGAGCAGATCAACGATTTCGCGCAGAACCAGTTCCTGCGCATGTCTTCGCGCCTGAAGCACCTGGGCGACCTGTTCAACCCGAGCCGTGCCGGTATTTCCGAGGCGGTGGTGCCGCCGACCTCCAACGTGATCGGCAAGAGCGCCGCCGACCTGCGCCTGCGCAAGGAGCGCGGCATCAGCCTGCTGGCGATCAACCGCGACAAGCAGGTGATCCGCGAGGACGTGCGCGACGTGCAGCTGCGCGCCGGCGACATGCTGGTCTTCCACAGCATCTGGACCGATCTGGCGCAGGCCGCGCGCAGCCGTGACTTCGTGGTGGTGACCGACTACCCGACCGGCGAGCAGCGCCCGCACAAGTTCAAGATCGCGATGGCGATCTTCGCGCTGACCATCCTGATCGCGCTGACCAGCAAGCTGCCGGTGGCGCTGACGCTGATGACCGGCGTGGCCGGCATGCTGCTGACCGGCGTGCTGCGCATGGACGAGGCCTATGCCTCGATCAACTGGAAGACGGTGTTCATGATGGCCGGGCTGATTCCACTCGGCTGGGCAATGGATTCCAGCGGTGCGGCGGCATGGGTAGCCGGCCACACCATCGACAAGCTGCCCACCGGCATTCCGATCTGGGTGCTGGAAGTGGCGCTGGCGCTGTTGACCACGGCGTTCTCGCTGGTGATCAGCCATGTGGGCGCGACCATCGTGATGGTGCCCATTGCGGTGAACCTGGCGCTGGCGGCGGGTGGCAACCCGACCGCGTTCGCGCTGATCGTGGCGCTGTCCGCGTCCAACAACCTGATGACGGCCTCCAACCCGGTGATTTCGATGATCACCGGTCCGGCCAACTACACCCCGCGCGAGATGTGGCGGGTCGGCGGACCGTTGTCGCTGATCTACACCTGTGTGGTGGTGTTGATGATCAACCTGATGTTCTGACGGTTGGGTTTGTTGGCAGGGCTGCGCCCTGCACCCGCCGAAGCCGAAGCAACAGCAACAGCAACAGCAACAGCGTGCATTCCGTGGGATGGC
>NZ_LLXT01000162.1 GCF_001431625.1 Stenotrophomonas geniculata ATCC 19374 = JCM 13324 | reverse complement strand
AACTGCTTCAGTCCCAGGAACAAAAAAAGCCCCGGCAATCACCGGGGCAACAACTGCTTCAGTCCCAGGAACAAAAAAAGCCCCGGCAATCACCGGGGCAACATGCTGCGAGGGTTTCGCGTGCAGCGGGGGCGCGGGGGCGAAGCCCCCGCGCTCAACACACCGCTTTAGAACTTGAAGACGTACGAAGCGCCGTACACCAGCGGATCGATGTTGACCGTGCCGATCTTCTCGCCGTTCAACTTCACCTTGCTGTCGATGTCGATCCAGCGCATGTCCACGCGCAGCGCGCCCTTCTCGCCGATCGCGAAGTCCACGCCCGCATGCGCGGCCAGGCCCCACGAATCCTGTAGCTTCAGGCGGCTGTCCTTCAGCGCACCGGTGGTGTCTTCGCTGAAGAAGGTCGTGTAGTTCACGCCCGCACCGATGAACGGCGACACCTTGCCCTTGCTGTTGAAGTGGTACTGCACGGTCACCACCGGCGGCAGCTGCTTGGTGCTGCCCACGCGGCCCAGGCCATTGATGTTGATGTCGTGCTTGAACGGCAGCGCGGCCAGCACTTCGATGCCCAGGTTGTCGGCGATGAAGTACTCACCGGTGATGGTCGGCTTGACGTCGTTGTCGACGTCGACCTTCAGGGTGTGGCCGGCCAGCCAGCCGTTGTTCGACTTCGGGGCCACCTGGTGCACGCCGGCGGAAAGGGTCCAGTCACCCTTGGACTGGGCCATGGCCGGGGCGGCGGCGAGGGACAGGGCGGCGGCCAGGCCGGCCAGGATCAGGGGGGAGGTCTTGCGCATGGGGGTGATCTCGTTGCTGGGTGGATGGCGACAGTCTCGGCCTCACGCCGCGCTAACGCTTTGATCCGGATCAAATCCTGTCTGCCGGCCCGCCGCCCGCCGGGGCTGGCCCGCGGTGGCCAGCCCCGGTTTGCTAGACTTGTGGGCCCTATCCATCCCGCCGCACCCGTCGCGGCCGCAGGAGCTTGAGAACATGGCAATCAAGGTTGGTATCAACGGTTTCGGTCGCATCGGGCGTAACGTCCTGCGCTCGGCGGTGCTGAACTTCGGCGACGACATCGAAATCGTGGCCATCAACGATCTGCTGGAGCCGGACTATCTGGCGTACATGCTCAAGTACGACTCCGTGCACGGTCGTTTCAAGGCCGACGTGGCGGTGCAGGGCAACGACCTGCTGGTCAACGGCAAGAAGATCCGCCTGACCCAGGAACGCGACCCGGCCAACCTGAAGTGGAACGAAGTGGACGTGGACGTGGTGATCGAGTCCACCGGCCTGTTCCTGACCAAGGAAACCGCGCAGAAGCACATCGATGCCGGCGCCAGGAAGGTCATCATGTCGGCCCCGTCGAAGGACGATACGCCGATGTTCGTCTACGGCGTGAACGACAAGACCTACGCCGGCCAGGCGATCGTCTCCAATGCTTCGTGCACCACCAACTGCCTGGCCCCGCTGGCCAAGGTCATCAATGACAAGTGGGGCATCAAGCGTGGCCTGATGACCACCGTGCATGCGGCTACTGCCACCCAGAAGACCGTCGATGGCCCGTCCAACAAGGACTGGCGCGGTGGCCGTGGCATCCTGGAAAACATCATTCCGTCGTCCACCGGTGCGGCCAAGGCCGTCGGCGTGGTCATTCCGGAACTGAACAAGAAGCTGACCGGCATGAGCTTCCGCGTCCCGACCTCGGACGTGTCGGTGGTCGACCTGACCGTCGAGCTGGAAAAGGAAGCCACCTACGCCGAGATCTGCGCCGAAGTGAAGGCACAGAGCGAAGGCCCGCTGAAGGGCATCCTCGGCTACACCGAAGACAAGGTGGTGGCCACCGATTTCCGCGGCGAGACCTGCACCTCGGTGTTCGACGCCGAGGCCGGCATCGCCCTGGACGGCACCTTCGTCAAGCTGGTCACCTGGTACGACAACGAGTGGGGCTACTCGAACAAGTGCCTGGAAATGGCCAAGGTCGTCGCCGCCAAGTAAGGCCGGCGAAGATCGCACGCGGACCCCGGCCTGGCCGGGGTTCGTCGTTTATGGGGCCAGCCCTGTCGTAGCATGGGCCGGTCGACCGCTGCCGCTGGGGCGCGGGATTGCAATGGAAGCATGCTATGGAAGCATTGATCGCCCTGGTGGTACTGGTCCTGCTGGCCATCCCGCTGCTGCTGGTGGTAGCGCTGGTGATGATTGCCGGCCTGCGCCGCCGTGTGGCCGCGCTGGAAGGTGCCCTGGCCGCCGCGCCGGCCGTCCGGCCGGTTGCAGCCGAGCCTGCGCCAGAACGGGCTGCGCCCATGCCTGCGGCCGGCGCCGATCCGCCGTTCCTGCGGCCGGTGGCGGCTGCCGCACCGCCTCCGTCCCAGCCAACGCCGCCGCCGGTGCGCGAAGTGGTGCCTGCAGCAACGGAGGTGCCGCGCCCGGTCGCACCACCGCCGGTGCCACACGCGCCGTTGCAGCCGCCGTTGCCTTCCGAGCCGGCGCTGCCCAACTTCATCGAGCGCGGCATCGGCGCGGTCAAGCGCTGGTTCACCGAGGGCAACGTGCCGGTCAAGATCGGCATGCTGGTGCTGCTGGCCGGTGTTGCCGCACTGTTGAAGTACGTCAGCGACCAGGGCTGGCTGGTGCTGCCGATCGAGCTGCGCCTGGCCGGTGTCACCGTGGGTGCGCTGGGCCTGTTGGCGTTCGGCTGGCACCAGCGCGAGCGCCGGCGCCTGTTCGCACTGGCGCTGCAGGGCGGTGCCATTGGCGTGTTGCTGCTGACCATCTTCGCCGCATTCAAACGGTTCGAGCTGCTCAACCCCGGGTTTGCCTTCGCCAGTTCGATCGCGCTGGTGGCCGGCCTGTGCGTGCTGGCGGTGGTGCAGAACTCGCGCACGTTGGCGGTGCTGGGCATCCTCGCCGGCTTCATGGCACCGCTGTGGCTGTCCACCGGCAGTGGCAACCACGTGGGGCTGTTCAGCTACTACGCGGTGCTCAACGCTGGCATCTTCACCATCGCCTGGTTCCGTCCGTGGCGTGCGCTGAACCTGCTTGGCTTCGCTTTTACCTTCGGCATCGGTACGTTCTGGGGCGTGTTGCAGTACGCGCCGGACAAGTTCAGCAGCACCGAGCCGTTCCTGCTGCTGTTCTTCGCCTTCTACCTGTTGATCCCGCTGCTGTACGCGCGCCGGCAGCCCGCCGGGCGACGTGACCTGGTCGACGGCAGCCTGGTGTTCGGCACGCCCTTGGTCGCCTTCTCGATGCAGGCGGGCATGCTGCACGAGCAGCCGATGACGCTGGCGCTGTGCGCACTGGGCCTAGCGGCGATCTACGCCGTACTGGCGCGGGCACTGATCGCGCGCGCGTCATACACCGTGCTGGCGCAGTCGCATGCGGTGCTGGCGGTGGGCTTCGCCACGCTGGCGGTGCCGCTGGCATTGTCTGCGCGTGCCACCGGCGCGGTGTTCGCGCTGGAAGGTGCGGGCCTGGCCTGGCTGGGCCTGCGCCAGAAACGCTGGCTGCCGCAGGTGTCCGGCGCGTTGCTGCAGATCGGTGCTGCGTTCGCCTTTGTGGCTGGCGCCGACCACTGGCTCGAAGACGCACGCTTCCTGCTCAACCCGACCGCCATCGGTGCACTGCTGCTGGCCATTGCCGGCTTCGCGTCGGCATGGAGTTACCAGCGCAGGGAGCGCCATGAGATCGCACTGGTCTACTACCTGTGGGGCCTGCTGTGGTGGCTGGGCGGCCTGGTGCACGAGATCTTCCGCTTCTTCCCGCACCGCACGCAGGCCGATGCGTTGCTGGTGCTGGTCGCGGCCACGGCCTGGCTGGCGGCTGAAATGCAGCGCCGCCAGCCGGCACGCGCGCTGGGCGTAACCGCACTGGCGATGCTGGCCCTGGGCTTCCCGCTGGCGCTGATGCAGAGCGATGCGCACCAGCAGCCGTTCGCCGGTTATGGCGCACTGGCCTGGGCGGTGTTTGCGGCGCTGGGCGTACGTACGTTGCTGTGCCTGCGTCAGGGCGGCAACACCGTGGCACGCATCGCGCAGTTCCTGTGGTGGCTGCTGTGGCCGTCGCTGCTTTCGTTGCTGGCCCTGTGGGGCGGCGGCGAGGCCGGGCTGGCACAGGGCTGGACGCTGCTGTTGTTCACGCTGCCGTGGCTGCTGATGGCGGCGCTGTCGTTGTGGCGCTGGGATGCACTGCGCTGGCCGTTGGGGGCTGCCTTCGACAGCGTGCGCCTGCCGTTGCAGTGCGTGCTGTTCGGCCTGCTGTCCGCAGGCTGGCTGTTCGGCCAGTTGCTGCCGGGTGACGCAGCGCCGCTGCTGTGGCTGCCGGTGTTGAACCCGGCCGAGCTGGGGCAGTGGTTGAGCCTGGCGCTGCTGGCGCGCTGGCTGTACAGCGGTCAGGCGCCGCAGGCACTGGTGAAGATCCGGCTGCCGCTGTTGGCATTGGCCACCTTCGTTGCGCTGACCAGCCTAGTGCTGCACGGCGTGCATCAGTGGGGCGGCCTGTCGTGGAGTTCGTCGATGATGCGTTCCAGCCTGGCGCAGACCAGCCTGACCGTGCTGTGGAGTGTGCTCGGCGTGATCGCCTGGGTATGGGGTTCGCGCCGCGGCCAGCGCGTGTTGTGGATGGTCGGTGCCGTGCTGATGGGTGTGGTACTGGCCAAACTGGTCATTGTTGATCGCCAGCACCTGGGCAACCTGCTGGGCATTGCATCGTTCATCGCCTACGGCCTGCTGTGCACGGTCGTGGGTTATCTGGCACCGGCACCGCCGAGCGCGGCGCCGACCGTGGAGGAAAAACAATAATGAAGACGTGGAGCAGGGCGCTGCTGCCGGCGATGTTCGGCATGCTGGCCGCCGTCACCGCACAGGCCGCCGATTACCGTACCCAGTACGCCGAACAGTGGCCGCTTACGTTGTCCAGCGCACAATCGGGTGCCTACCGTGTTGTGCTGGAACCGGCGATCTACCGTCGCGCCGGCAGTGCGGACCTGGGCGATGTGCAGGTGTTCAATGCCGCCGGCCAATCGCTGCCGTCGGCATTGCTGGCGCCGGATCAGCCGCTGGCACAGCCGCCGGTGCAGCGTGAGCTGCCGTGGTTCGCGTTGCCGCCACTGGCCGAAGCACAGCGCAACGACCTGCAGTTGCTGACCGAGCGCGATACCGATGGCCGTGTGCGTCGCGTGGAAGCCCGCGTGAGTGGGGGTGCGGCGGCAAGCGGGCAGGGTGGCTGGCTGATCGACGCCAGTGTGCTGGGCCAGCAGCCGCTGGCGGCGCTGGTGCTGGATTGGGCTGACAGTGGCCAGCCGTTGCAGGCTCAGGTGCAGCTGGACGTCAGCGACGACCTGCAGCACTGGCGTGCGATTGGCCGCGACATTCCGCTGGTGGATCTGCAGCGCGCCGGCAAGCGCCTGCTGCAGCGCCGCCTGCAGGTGGATGGTGAAGCGCGCTATCTGCGCGTGCTGGCGCAAGGCGATGCGCGTCTGCCGACGCTGCGCAGCGTACTGGCCGAGCTGCCGCCGGCACCGGCGACGCTGCCGTGGGAATGGTTGTCGCTGGAACCGACCTCGAAGGGCAAGGGCGAATACACCTTCGAGATGGATGGCCGCTTCCCGGCGGCACGTGCCGACGTGGCCAGCACCGACAACAGCCTGGTGCAGTGGACATTGTTCAGCCGTGATGACCAGAGCGCGGAATGGCAGCGCCGCAGTGCACCGTGGATTGCCTATCAGCTGCAGCAGGGTGCGCAGGGCCAACGGCAGCAATCGGCCGCGCAGCCGCTGGGCGGGGTGCATCGGGATCGCTATTGGAAGCTGGTGGCGAACCCCGCCGAAACGGCCACCGCACCGACTCTGCGCCTGGGTTACCAGCCCGAAGTACTGGTATTCCTGAGCCAGGGCGCGGCGCCCTACGCGTTGGCGGTGGGCAGCTCGACCGCGCGCCGCACGGAGGCGCCGATTGGCGTGCTGATCGAGGAACTGCGGTTGCGCAACGACCCGTCGTGGCAGCCGACGCTGGCGCGCCTGGAAGGCAGCCCGGAGCCGCTGGCCGGCGACGCGGCGCTGAAACCGCAGCACGATTGGAAGTCGTGGTTGCTGTGGGCGTTGCTGGGTCTGGGTGTGCTGGTAGTGGGCGGCCTGGCGGTCAGTCTGCTTCGGCAGAAGCCGGCGCCTTCGGCGTAGGTTCCGGCGAACGGCGCAGCCCCTCGTGGGTGGGCGGTTGGTCGCGTAAAGCAAAAGCCGTGCTTGGCCGGGCGGGGTGGGTTCGCGGGAGACGCCGTGAACCCGTCCCTGGGGGCTTGGCCGCGG
>NZ_LLXT01000161.1 GCF_001431625.1 Stenotrophomonas geniculata ATCC 19374 = JCM 13324 | reverse complement strand
GCCAGGCACCACCTACACCGTAACCGTGTATGACGCCGCTTCCGGCGCCCTGGTTGTCTCCTACCCGGACCTGGTGGGTGCCTCGTTCACTGTGCCGGCCGGCCAGCTGGTCGAGCGCAACCGCGTGCTGCTCAGCTCCCGGCGCGACGGGCTGGATAGCTGGCAGTCGGTGGAGCTGCTGTTCCGTCGTGTCTATCAACTGGATTTCAGCATCAGCGCCTGGCGTGGTGCCAACAACTCCACCGCCTCGCTGGTGTTCACCACGGAGGCCGAGGGCGTGGAGTGGTCGATCGATCAGGGCGTGCTGCCTGCGGGGATGAGCCTGAACACCACCGCCGGTCGGATCGAAGGGATTCCGCTGGGTGGCGCGCCGGGCTACTACCCGATCCGGGTCAAGGGTCAGGATGCGGCGGGCAATGTGGGCTTTGCCGAGACGGAGATTGCGCTGTCGACCATGCGCAGCAGCTTCCCGATGCAGACCGGCTACCAGGAGGCCGGTGGTCGCACGGTGGCGGTCAGCTCCTCCAACCTGCCGGTGCTGGACCCCACGCAGTCGCCATACGCCGGCGGTGCCTCGGTGCGTTTCAATGGCACCGGATTGCGGCAGGAGCTGGAGGCCAGTCTGGGTACGGCCGACTTCAGCGTGGCCATGTGGATACGCCCTGATGCGGCCCCAAGCGACACCTACGCGCGCCTGTTCCAAATCGGCCCGAACACGACCAATGGCGGCCTCTACCTGCGCCGCGAGCAGCTGACCAACCCGATGCAGGTTGGCCTGGACGTGTTCACGGGCGGCAACTACGTGCGCCTCTTCAATGATGCGGTCCTTGCACTGGCGGAGAACCGACTGCCGAACAGTGCCTGGTCGCACCTGGCGATCTCCAGGCGCGGCGGCGTGGCCCGTATCTTCAAGGATGGCCGCCTGGTCGATGAGAGCACCTTGCCTGCAGCAGCGGTCAACCTCAGCCAGACGGCATTGTCGCTGGCCAGCAACACGACCCTGACCGCCGAGCGGCTGTATGCGGGCCTGGCTGGCGTCGAGGTGCATGCCGGTGCAGCCGTGTATTGGGAGCCCTTCACGCCGCCGGCAAAGCCCTCGGACTTCCCCGCACGCCTGCTGGAGATGCCGGCACTGCCGATCGCGCTGGTTCGCGGTCGGGCCTATGGCCCGTACAGCCTTCACTTCAAGCGGGGCACCGAGGCCAGCCCGGTGACCTGGTCGGCAACCGGCCTGCCGCCAGGGGTCTCGTTGGACGTGGATCAGACCGGCAGCGACTCGACCCTGGGAGGAACCCCATCGTGACCGCCTTCAATGCGGTGATTACCGCCACCGATGCGCTGGGCTCCGTGGAGCGCCGTTCGCGGCTGCACGTCTTCGATCGGGGGCAGCTGTGGGCAGAGGTCGACAACACCGCCCAGATGACGCTGTTCGGGCCGGCTGGGTCGGGCCTGTCGGTGCAGGCAGGGCGCTTGAACCTGCAGTGCGGCAGCACCGGCACCGCTTCAAGGGCGCGCTTTGAGAGCGTGCCGGCCGCCAAGGATTGCCGTGCCCTGGTCGGATTCGTGATCCCGGCCGGTACCGGCGTTCGCACGGACAACGTGGGCCTGCTGCTGCGCACTACCAGCTGGCAGGTCACCAACGACACCTACGCCTACATCCTGGGCGTCGGCCGTCGCAGCGCCACCTCGTTTGGCGTCGAGTTTGGGCGAGGTTCCAACGCGGCCTCCGGGTCTTTCCAGCAGCTGCAGTTCGTCGAGGTGCCAGGCATCACGGATAGCGAGGTGGTGGTGTGGCTGGAGGTGGAGCTGATCGGTTCGACACTGACCGTCCGCCGCCTGGACGGCACCGTTGTCCTGACCCGCTCGGACAGCACCCATCAAGCCGCCGGCCGGGTCGGCGTCAACTATTTCCGTGGCAGCCAGGGCGGCCCTGGGCTCTTCACGGGCTTCTACTTCGAATCGCTCGACCCGACGAGCGAGTACACCGATGAGGCCGGCGACACCTACGTCGACCAGGCCGGCATTGCCTACCAAGGATAAGAACGATGGCTCGATTCAGCTCAAAACCGCAGCTGCAGACCCTGGCCAGCAGCGTGATCATTCCCGGCACGGCGCCGGAGGGCGGCGCCGCCGTCGGTGGCGGCACGGTGTCGCCTGGAAACGACATTCGCCTGACTGTGGGGCAGCTGCTGGCCACGCTTGGCGATGCCGGCGCGAGCCAGGCTACCCGCGTCGGCAGTACAGCCAAGTGGCAGGCCGCCAAGGCGCGCGGCGCGACCAATCCGGCGCGTCTGGCCATCGTGGGCGACTCCAATGTCGCCGGCCAAGGCTCGGGAACGGGAGCTGATGGTCTGGTTGGCGCGGCAACAACCAGCCTGGCGCGGCGCTTCATGGTGAAGAAGGGTGTTCGTACCGACAGCTTCTTCGGCGAGCAGAACGTCACCCTGGCCAATACCGGGCTGGCCAGCTACGACCCGCGCATCACCTTGGGCACGGGCTGGGCACCGGACTCCACCGTCTCCCAGATTTTCGGCGGGCGCCACCTGAAGGCGGCCGGCGGCAGCACGGGAAAGTTGCGGTTCACGCCTGCAGGCGCGTTCTCCAGCTTCCGGGTGTGGTATCCGACCCTTTCCGGCCTGAACACGGCGGTGGGCATCTACGTCGACGGGAGCTTGGTCGATACCGTGTCACAGGACGCCGCTGCGTCGCTGGTGTCGAAGGACTACACGGTGTCCGCCGGCACCCAGTACATCGAGGTCGGCGTCGGTAGCGGCGGCGACGCCTTCGTCTGTGGTATCGAGACCTTCGATGGCAGCGCCAGCCCGGTGGCGTTGGTGGGCGGTTACTGCGCGGCCAAGTCTGCGGACCTGATCGTCGCCAGTCAGCCCTGGAATCACCGGCCGATGCTGTCGGCCCTGCAGCCGGACTTCACCGTGGTGATATGCACGATCAACGACACCACCGCCGGCACTGACCCAGGCACGTGGTACGCGAATCTGGAGGCGGTGGTGAAGGCGGCCTCGGCGACCTCTGATGGCTGTCTGTGCGTCGGTTTCGTCCCCAACGATGGCAGGGCCTTGGGTGGGATCTACGGATACGACGCCAAGGCGGCCGCGCTGCGCAACATCGCGGCGGACTACAACTGGCACTTCCTCGATCTGCGGGTGGCGCTGGGCCGCAGCTGGGCCCGGCAGAGCGATCGCGGCCTGGTGTTCGACAACGTCCACCCCAACTCGACCGGAGCCGAAGCGATCGCTTCGGCCCTGAGCGACTTCCTGCAGCTCTAGAACAGGGCGCCAGGCCGACAGCTGCAACTGTCGGCCTGGCACCGCAACACACGCGTACAGCCCGCGTGCCTTTGGCCGAGGCCCTGCTCCCCGCGCGGGGGAGGTAAGCCTCGCCGATGCTCATCGCAGAGGCTGAGAATGAAGACGACCACGCTGTTCCCCTGGCCAGGCGGTAAGACCCGCCTACTGCCCCACCTGCTGCCCCTGGTAGCCGATACCCCTCACCGGACCTATGTCGAGGCCTTCGCCGGCGGCGCCGCTCTTCTGTTCGCCAGAGAGCCAGCCAAGGCTGAGGTGCTCAATGACTGCCACGGCGAGCTGGTGCGGCTCTATCGGGTGGTGGCCAACCACCTGGAGGAGTTCGTCCGCCAGTTCAAATGGGCGCTGACGAGCCGGGAAATGTTCCGCTGGTGCCAACTCCAGCATCCTGACACCCTCACGGACATCCAACGGGCTGCACGCTTCTACTACCTCCAGCGTCTGGCTTGGGGCGGAAAGGCCACAGGGCAGACGCCAGGCTTCGGCCGGGGTGGCAAAGGCCTGAACCTGTTGCGGATCGAAGAGGATCTGAGCGCGGCGCACCTGCGGCTGCACAAGGTGACCGTGGAGCACCTGGCCTGGCAGCAGTGCATGGCCAAGTACGACGGGGCCGATACCCTGTTCTTCCTTGACCCCCCGTATTGGGAGACCGAGGGATATGGAACGCCCTTCGGCATGGAGCAGTACGAGGAGTTGGCCAGCCAGATGGCCAGTCTGCGCGGTGCGGCCATCCTGACCATCAACGATCACCCGGCCATGCGGAAGGTGTTCGGGCAGTTCAGGGACCGGGTGGTGCCGATCCGCTACACGATTGGCCGGCAGGCGGTCCAGCGAAGGGAGCTGATCTTCACGACCTGGTAGGTTGGCAGAGGCGCACGGGACGGGTTACGTCCCGTGCAATTTCATTCCGGTGGGCGCAACATTGGCGCCCCACCGTTTATCTCACCTATGGCGGGCGATTTATCGCGCGCCGTTACAAGGTAGGCCACGAACGGCGACACCGACCCCTGCAGGGTGTTGTCGACGAACTGGGCCACGGCACCCTGCAGCACGCTCTGCGGGCCCCGGGTGGCCTGGTAGCGGTAGACGCCGTCCTGCTGCCGGCGCTGAAGATAGCCCTTCGCCCGCAGCCGTTCCATCATCGTCAGCACGGTGGAACGGGCCAGGCCACGGGCCTCGCCGTAGCCGCTGGCGACCTCGCCCACGCTGGCCGGCGCATGTTCATCGATGTACTGCAGCAGGGCCAGTTCCTGGTCCCCGATCGTCTTGCCACGCATGACACCACTCCCTTGACTACACGTGTCGTCACTGTCAGCTTGACGACAACTGTAGTCAACCCCCCGGAAGTCATGGGCCGACGAACGGTAGGACCATCCGGGGCGGTTAAACCTTTTCCGCCGCCGGTGCATCCGACCCTCGACGCCTTTCCGGAATCCCGCATGTTCCGCCCAACGCTTCGAGTCGTGCTCATGCTCATCAGTGCCCTGCCCTTCGCCGCGGTGTCTGCCAACCAGGACCAGGCCAACGACCAGACCCGCCGGCTGATCCGCCAGATCATGCTGGACGAGCGCATCCCCGGGCTGCAGCTGGCCGTGGTCAAGGACGGCCAGATCGTGCTCTCCGAAACCTATGGCTTGGCCAACGTGGAGAACGGCGTGCTCGCCTCGCGTGACACCCGCTTCCCGCTCAATTCAGCCACCAAGGCTTTCACCGGAGTCGCCATCGCACAGCTGGCGGAGCAGGGGCGACTGGAACTGGATGCACCCGCCTCGCGCTACCTGCACGATCTTCCAGCAGCATGGAAGGATGTACGCGTGCGCCAGCTGCTCGACCATACCTCGGGCCTGCCGGACATCCTCGATGCGAATGGCCTGCTGGGCGGTGGGTCCGAAGCGCAGGCATGGGCGGCGGTCACCGTGCGCCCTGTCGAAGCGCCACCCGGGCAGCGCTTTGCCTACAACCAGACCAACTACGTGCTGCTGGCGCGGATCATCGCGCAGCAATCGGGCATGTCCTACGAGCGCTTCCTCACCACGGGCCAGTTCAGCGGCGCACGCATGGCGCGCACGACCTTCGGCGACAGCTACGACCTGATTCCGGATGTGGCGACGATGTACAGCCTGGCGCCGCGCGCGACCGATGCCGCCGACGCTCCGCCGCGCCTGTCGCACTGGTTCTACGACATCCCGCCGAGCCTATGGGCCGGCGGCGGCATCCTCACCACCGCCGACGACACCGCACGCTGGCTGGTCGCGCTGACCGAAGGCCGCCTGCTGCAGGACCACTCACGGCGGCGGATGTGGTCGGTCGAGCCTCTGGCCGATGGCCGCGCCGGTCCGTGGGCCGGCGGCTGGCCGGTGCTGCAGGCAGCGCCCGACCTGCAGGTGGCCGGCATCGGCGGCGCGCGCTCGGCCTTCGTGGTCTACCCCGCGCGAGGCGTGGCGGTGGTGGTGCTGACCAACCTGGTCGGTGCCAATCCGCAGCGCTTCATTCCACGCATCGCCGATTTCTACACGCCTGCCGCAACGGCTGCGGGCCTCATCCCCGCGGCCCGCCCATCACCGGCAGGATCACCCCGCTGATGTAACTGGCACAGACCGGCGAAGCCAGGAACACATAGGCGGGCGACAGTTCTTCGGGTTGTGCGGGCCGCCCCATGTCACTGTCCTTGCCGAACTCCGCAACATCTTCGGCCTGCTTGTCGGCGGGGTTCAACGGCGTCCACACCGGCCCCGGCGCCACGCAGTTGACCCGGATGCCACGTGGCAGCAGCTGGCTGGCCAGCGCCTTGGTGAACGCATGGATCGCGCCCTTGGTGGCCGAGTAGTCGATCAGCGCCTTGCTGCCGAAGATTCCCGTTTCCGATCCTGTGTTGATGATGCTGGCACCCTCGCCCAGGTGCGGTAGCACCGCGCGCGCCATCTGGATGTAACCGCCGATGTTGGTCTGCAGGGTTTCCTGCAGATGCGCGTCTTCCAGGTCTTCCAGCCGCTCGCAATGCAGCTGGAACGCGGCGTTGTTGACCAGGATGTCGATGCCGCCGAACGCCTTGGCCACCTGCTTGACCGCCTTGTTGCAGAAGCGCGGATCGCGCACGTCACCGGCGATCACCACGCAGCGGCCGCCTTCGCGCTCCACGTGCTGGCGGGTGATGTTCGCGTCCTCGGCCTCGTCCAGGTGCAGTACCGCCACATCGGCGCCTTCGCGGGCGAACAGTACTGCCACCGCACGGCCGATACCAGAATCGCCACCGGTGATGATCGCGCGCATGCCCTGCAGCTTGCCGCTGCCGGCGTAGTCCGGTGCAAGGAAACGCGGCGCCAGCTCCAGTTCGTGTTCATGCCCAGGCTTGGCCAGCTGCTGCGCCGGCATCGCCTCCGGTTGCCGGCGCGCACCGGCCTGGGTCGCGGTCTTCTTCGTTGCTTTTTTTGCCGCGCGCACGTCCTTGGCCTTTTCTTGATCCTGCAGGCGCCGCTGCCGGGCCGCGACGCGCGCTGCGCGTGGATCGCTGGCGGCCGCCTTGCGGGTGGCAGTCTTCACCACGCGCGGGCGATCGGGGGCGGCGACAGTCTTGCTTGCGGTGCTGCCTTTGCGCACCTTGGGCGAGGCTTTGCGGCGGACGGGGGCTTTCTTGGTGGTGGCCATGCAGGTCTCCTCGGGAGGGAAAGGGGCTGCCGGCCAGCGGCCGGCACTACCGGGGGCGGCCCTTGCCGCTCCTGCAGTGTCTCCACCCACGCTGTTGGCGGCGGTGAGCGCGCCGTGTCCACGATGTGCACGGCATTCATTCCGCCACCACGTCTGACGTCGCACCCTGCACGCAATCAAACAAGGAACGCCTCCATGAAACTTGCCATCGCCACCGCCGCCGCCTGCTTTGCCCTTGCCGCCTGCAGCAGCACGCCAATGGCGCAGGTGCAGCCGATCGACGGCGTCATTTCCGGGCAGTGCCACAGCGACATGGTGCGCGGCGCACTCGGCCTGGCCGCTTCGGACGCCACCGTGGCCCGCGCACGCGTGGACAGCGACAGCCTGCACGTGCGGGTGCTGCGCCACGACGGCCCGCGGGTGCCACCGGCGCACGAAGGCGGCGACCGCCTGACCATCGAAAAGGGCCGCACCAACAACATCACCGCGATCTACTGCGGCTGAGCCTGCGCGCCCTGCGCAGCACGCGCAGGGTGGCCTGTTCCCACTGGCGCGGCCCGCGCAGGCCGGCCAGCGTGGCCAGTTCGCCGCGTTCCCAGCCGGCGAACACGCACGGGTCGATGTAGGCCTTGCGGCACACCGCCGGCGTGTTGCCCAGCAGCGCTGCCACCTCGCACACCACCGCGCGCTGCGCCTGCGCCAGCGCGCGCTGGCTGGCCGGTTCCGGCAGCTCGGTCGCGGCAAACGCCTGCACCGCCGCCACCGTGCCGCCCCAAGTGCGGAAGTCCTTGGCGGTGAAGTCCTCGCCCATCACCTCGCGCAGGTAGTCGTTCACCGCGCCGGAATCCACCGGCTGAAGCGCACCGTCGTCATCGTGGTACTGGAACAGCGCCTGCCCCGGCAACTGCTGCAGGCGCCGCACCAGCAGCCCCAGCCTGCGGTCGCCCACGGTCACCTCCTGCAGCTGCCCGGACTTGCCGCGGAAGCGCATGCGCACCCGGCCCCCCTGCAGCAGCTCCAGATGGCGGTTGCGCAGTGTGGTCAGTCCGAACGAACGGTTCTGCTGCGCATAGGTTTCATTGCCGACCCGCACCAGCGTGTCGGCCAGCAGCGCGACCACCATGGCCAGCACTTTCTCCTTCGGAAAGCCGGGCCGCTTGAGATCGCGCGACAACCGCCGCCGCAGCGCGGGCAAGGCCTCGCCAAACGCAATGATGCGGTCGAACTTGCCGGCATCCCGCTCTTTGGCCCAGTCGGCGTGGTAGCGGTACTGCTTGCGCCCGCGCGCATCGCGGCCGGTGGCCTGCAGGTGGCCGTTGGCGTGCGCGCAGATCCACACGGCGGTATACGCCGGCGGAATCGCCAGCGCACGGATGCGCTGCAGGGTGGTGGCGTCGCGTATCGCGTGGCCGTCAGCATCGCGGTAGCTGAAACCCTTGCCGGCGCGGCGCCGGCTGATGCCCGGCTGAGTGTCGTCGACATAGCGCAGGCCGGCCGCGCGCGCGGCCTGTCGTTCGGGGGTGGAGGGGGCTGGCATGCCTGTAGTATCGCCGTCGCCATGCCGCGGTCCTGTCGATAACACAAGACAAACACGTGAGGGCCGGTTCGCCGCTATGCTCGGGTCTTCACAACCCCTTCCGGAGTCATGATGTCGTTCCAGATTCGCGCCCGTTCGCTCTCCGCCCTGTTGCTGCCGGCCGTGCTGGCCCTGACCGCCTGCCAGGCACCGGCGCTGGATGAACAGGATTCGGCCACGGCCCATGCCCAGCAGGCCGCCGAAGCCGCCAAGGCGCCGGCCGACGAAGCCGGCAAGGCCACCGAGGCGCCGCCGGTCGGTACCTGCGATGCCAGCCAGGTGCAGAGCCTGGTCGGCCAGGCCTACACCGATGCACTGGGCAAACAGGCACAGGAAGATGCAGGTGCCAGCCAGGTGCGCGTACTGAAGCCCAACGACGTGGCCACGATGGAGTTCCTCGGCGACCGCCTGAACATCGAAGTGGACGCCAAGGGCGCCGTCAGCGGCGCGCGCTGCGGCTGACTCCGGCCCCGCGCCGGCACTGGGTTGCCGGCGCGTTCTGTTGCACCTGCAACCGTGTATTGCGGCGTTGCAGCAACCTGTGATCTAGTCGAGGCATCCGGTGGCCTCACGATGCGCTCCAGGGAATGAGCGGGGACGAGTGTCGCCGCCAACCCTATACGCATCGAGGTAGAGATGGCCCCCCGCAACCGCCAAGGGCTTTACGACCCGCGCTCCGAGCGCGATGCCTGTGGATTTGGCATGGTCGCCCAGCTCGACGATCAACCATCGCGCCTGTTGGTTGACACCGCCATCGCCGCGCTTTCGCGCATGACCCACCGTGGCGGTGTCGCCGCCGATGGCCTGACCGGTGATGGCTGTGGCCTGCTGCTGCGCCGCCCCGATGCCTTCCTGAAACTGCTGGCCAGCGAAGCCGGTATCGCGGTCTCCGCGCGCTTCGCCGCCGGCCTGGTCTTCCTGCCGCACGACGCCGGCGCGGCGCAGGCCTGCCGCGCGCAGCTGCAGGCGCAGGTGGAAGCGGTGGGCTGCAAGGTTGCCGGCTGGCGCGAGGTACCGACCGACGACAGCGTCTGCGGCCAGCTGGCGCGCGACACGCTGCCGCGCATCGAACAGGTGTTCGTCGACGCCGGCGTCGGCCAGGATGACGCCGGCTTCGCGCTGGCGCTGTTCCTTGCCCGTCGCCGCAGCGAGCAGCTGCTGCGCGAACACACCGACTTCTACGTCACCACCCTCACCCCGGATGCGATCAGCTACAAGGGCATGGTGCTGCCGGACAAGCTGAGCCGCTTCTTCCCCGACCTGCAGCGCCGCGAACTGGCCTCCAGCGCCATCGTGTTCCACCAGCGCTTCTCCACCAACACGCTGCCGCGCTGGCCGCTGGCCCACCCGTTCCGCATGCTCGCCCACAACGGCGAGATCAACACCATCGAAGGCAACCGGCGCTGGGCGCAGGCGCGCAGCAAGGTGTGGAAGACCCCGCGCTTCGACATCGCCGAATTCGATCCGGTCATCTCCATGCACGGTTCGGATTCGCAGAGCCTGGACAACATGCTGGAGCTGATGGTCGCCGGTGGCATGGAGCTGATCCAGGCGCTGCGCATCCTGGTGCCGCCGGCCACGCAGTCGCTGGAATTCAAGGACCCGGACCTGGCCGCGTTCTACGAATTCCACGGCCTCAACAGCGAGCCGTGGGACGGCCCGGCCGGCATCGTCGCCTGCGACAGCCGCTACGCCGTGTGTACCCTCGACCGCAACGGCCTGCGTCCGGCGCGCTGGATGCTGACCGCCGACCGCCACTTCCTGGTCGCCTCCGAAGCGGGCGTGTGGGAAGTGCCGACCGAGCGCGTGGTGCGCAAGGGCAAGCTCGGCCCAGGCGAAATGGTGGCCATCGACCTCAAGCGTGGTGACCTGCTCGACTCCGACGCGGTGGACCGCATCAACCGTGGTCGCGCGCCGTACAAGCAGTGGTTGCAGCAGGGCGTGACCTACCTGCAGACCGAACTGATCGACCCTTCGCTTGTGGAAGAACCCTTCGACGAAGGCACCCTGCGCAGCTACCACAAGCTGTACCAGCTCAGCAGCGAGGAAGTGGAGCAGGTGCTGCGGCCGCTGGCCGAGACAGAGCAGGAAGCCACCGGCTCGATGGGCGACGACACGCCGATGGCGGTGCTGAGCCAGCGCAGCCGCCCGCTGTACGACTATTTCCGCCAGGCCTTTGCGCAGGTCACCAACCCGCCAATCGACCCGCTGCGCGAGGACTGCGCGATGTCGCTGTCCACCCAGCTCGGCAGGGAGACCAACATCTTCCATGCCGGCCCGGAGACGGTGAACCACGTCATCCTCAACTCGCCGGTGCTGAGCCAGCGCAAGCTGCGCCAGCTGCTGAAGATGGACCAGTACGTGCAGGCCAATCGCCTGCTCGACCTGTCCTACAGCGAAGACGAGGGCCTGCGTGCCGGCATCGAGCGCATCTGCGCCGAAGCCGAGCAGGCCGCACGCGACGGCATGGTGATGCTGCTGCTGTCCGATCGCTACCCGGTGGCCGGGCGGCCGATGGTGCATGCCCTGCTCGCCACCAGCGCCATCCACCACCACCTCTCGCGCCTGGGCCTGCGCTGCGACGTGAACCTGATCGTCGAGACCGGCACCGCGCGCGACCCGCACCACATGGCCTGCCTGCTCGGCTTCGGCGCCACCGCGGTGTATCCGTACCTGGCCTACCAGACCCTGTTCGATCTGGGCCGCCGCGGCATCCTCAAGCTGAGCAAGGGCGGTGAGCAGTCGCAGATCGGCCGCCGTTACCGCAAGGGCGTCTACAAGGGCCTGTCGAAGATCATCTCGAAGATGGGCATCTGCACCGTGGCCAGCTACCGCGGCGCGCAGCTGTTCGAGATCATCGGCCTGGAACCGGACGTGGTGGACCTGTGCTTCCCGGATACCGCCTCGCGCATTGGCGGCGCCGGCTTCGCCCGCCTGGACGCCGACGCGCGTGAGCTGTGCGCGCAGGCCTGGGACGCACAGCAGGACGTGGATGTTGGCGGCCTGCTGAAGTACGTGCACGGCGGCGAGTACCACATGTACAACCCGGACGTGGTGACCACCCTGCAGCGCGCGGCGCGCAGCGGTGACCCGCGTGCGTGGCAGCAGTACTGCGATGCCGTGCATGCGCGGCCACCGTCGGCGCTGCGCGACCTGCTGGAACTGGTACCGGCGGCCACGCCCGTGCCGCTGGACGAGGTGGCCCCGGCCAGCGAACTGTTCCCGCGCTTCGACACCGCGGCGATCAGCCTCGGCGCACTGTCGCCGGAAGCGCACGAGGCGCTGGCCATTGCCATGAACCGCCTCGGTGGCCGCAGCAATTCCGGCGAAGGCGGTGAGGATCCCGCCCGCTATGGCACCGCAAAGCGCAGCAAGATCAAGCAGGTCGCCTCCGGTCGCTTCGGCGTGACCGCCGAATACCTGGTCAACGCCGAGGTGCTGCAGATCAAGGTCGCGCAGGGCGCCAAGCCCGGCGAGGGTGGGCAGCTTCCCGGCCACAAGGTCAACGAACTGATCGCGCGGCTGCGCTACGCACGCCCAGGCATCGGCCTGATCTCGCCGCCGCCGCACCACGACATCTATTCCATCGAAGACCTGGCCCAGCTGATCTACGACCTCAAGCAGGTCAACCCAACCGCGCTGGTCTCGGTGAAGCTGGTCAGCCATGCCGGCGTCGGCACGATTGCCGCCGGCGTGGTCAAGGCCGGCGCGGACCTGATCACCATTTCCGGCCATGACGGCGGCACCGGTGCCTCGCCGGTCAGCTCGATCCGCTACGCCGGCGTACCATGGGAACTGGGCGTGGCCGAAGCGCACCAGGCGCTGCTGGCCAACGACCTGCGTGGGCGCACCCTGCTGCAGACCGACGGCGGCCTGAAGACCGGCCTGGACGTGATCAAGGCCGCACTGCTGGGTGCCGACAGCTTCGGCTTCGGCACTGCGCCGATGATCGTGCTGGGCTGCAAGTACCTGCGCATCTGCCACCTCAACAACTGCGCCACCGGCGTGGCCACCCAGGACGAACGCCTGCGCGAGAACCACTTCACCGGCCAGCCCGAGCGCGTGGAGAACTTCTTCCGCCTGCTGGCCGAAGAAGTGCGCGGCTGGCTGTCGTACCTGGGCGCGCGTTCGCTGGAAGAGATCGTCGGCCGCACCGACCTGCTGCGGCAGATCGAGGCATCGCCCCGTGATGGCGTGCGCGTGGACCTGTCACGCCTGCTGGCCGACAGCCGCTACGAGGGCAGCCATTGCGCCGCGCAGCGGCTGTACGAATCGCCGGACAGCCTGGCCACGCAGATGGATGGCCTGCTGGCCCCGGCCATCGAGCACAAGCGCGGCGGCGAACACCGCTTCCTGATCCACAACACCGACCGCAGCATCGGCACGCGCCTGGCCGGTGCAGTGGCGCGCGCGCACGGCAACCAGGGCATGGCCGAGGCGCCGCTGGAACTGCGCTTCCGCGGCAGCGCCGGGCAGAGCTTTGGCGCGTTCAACGTCGGTGGCCTGCACCTGGAAGTGGAAGGCGAAGCCAACGACTACGTCGGCAAGGGCATGGCCGGTGGCCGCCTGGTGGTGCGCCCGCCACGTGGCGCCCGCTTCGAGGCACGCAGCACCGCGATCATCGGCAACACCTGCCTGTATGGCGCCACCGGGGGCGAGCTGTTCGCCGCCGGCCGCGCGGGCGAACGCTTCGCGGTGCGCAATTCCGGCGCACTGGCGGTGGTGGAAGGCGCCGGTGACCACTGCTGCGAGTACATGACCGACGGCGTGGTGCTGGTGCTGGGCAAGGTCGGCCTGAACTTCGGCGCCGGCTTCACCGGCGGCCTGGCCTACGTGCTGGACGTGGACCGCGATTTCGTCGACCGCTACAACCACGAGCTGATCGACATCCATCGCGTCTCCGCCGAGGGCTTCGAGAACTACCGCCAGCACCTGCACCGCCTGATCGGCCGCCATCGCGAGCTGACCGGCAGCATCTGGGCGCAGCAGATCCTGGACGAGTTCCGCGATTACATCGGCAAGTTCTGGCTGGTCAAACCGAAGGCCGCCAGCATCGAGTCGCTGACCGAAACCCTGCGACGCGCTGCGTGATGTTTTCCGGTAGTGCCGGCCGCTGGCCGGCAACGTTCCCCCTCGCATTCCAGAGCCCGCCATGAGCCGCAAGCACGCCTTCCAGTTCCTCGACCTGCCCCGCACCATGCCGCAGCGCATTCCGGTGGAACTGCGCACGTCCGGCGACTGGGGCGAGCTGTACGGCAAGTTCGGCAAGGAAGATGCCCAGTACCAGGCCGGCCGCTGCCTGGACTGCGGCAATCCTTACTGCAGCTGGAAGTGCCCGGTGCACAACGCCATTCCGCAGTGGCTGCAGCTGGTGCAGGAAAACCGCATTCACGAGGCGGCCACGCTGTGCCACAGCACCAATCCGCTGCCGGAAGTGTGCGGCCGGGTGTGCCCGCAGGACCGGCTGTGCGAAGGCAGCTGCACGCTGGAAGAGTTCGGTGCGGTGACCATTGGCGCGGTGGAGAAGTACATCGTCGATACCGCGCTGGCCAGCGGCTGGCGCCCGGACCTGGGCGCAGTGCAGCCGACCGGCCACAGCGTGGCGGTGATCGGCGCCGGCCCGGCCGGGCTGGCCTGTGCCGACCGCCTGGCACGCGCTGGCATCACCGCCGTGGTCTACGACCGCTACGAACAGATCGGCGGCCTGCTGCAGTTCGGCATTCCCAGCTTCAAGCTGGACAAGGACGTGATCCATCGCCGCCGCGAAGTGCTCGAGGGCATGGGCGTGCAGTTCCGCCTCGGTGTGGAGATCGGCCGCGATGTCAGCGTGCAGCAGCTGCTGGACAGCCACGACGCCGTGTTCGTCGGTACCGGCGCCTACCGCTACACCGATGGCGGCCTCGACGGCCAGGACCTGAAGGGCGTGCTGCCGGCGCTGCCGTTCCTGGTGCAGAACAGCCGCATCGTCAGTGGCGATGACCCTGAGGGCCGGCCGATCGCCGGCTGGGAGGACACCATCGCCCTGCCCGATCTCAACGGCAAGCGCGTGGTGGTGCTCGGTGGCGGCGATACCGGCATGGACTGCGTGCGCAGCGCCGTGCGGCTGGGCGCAGCCAAGGTCACCTGCGCCTACCGCCGTGACGAAGCGAACATGCCCGGCAGCGCGCGCGAAGTGGCCAATGCACGCGAGGAAGGCGTGCGCTTCCTGTTCAACCGCCAGCCGCTGTCGATCGAGGCCGGTGCTGATGACGAAGTGATCGGCGTGACCGTGGTCGAGACCCGGCTGGGCGAACCGGATGCCAACGGCCGCCAGAACGCGGTGCCGATCGAGGGCAGCGAATCGCTGCTGGAAGCGGACGTGGTGATCATCGCCTTCGGCTTCTCGCCGACCTTGCCGGCATGGCTGTCCGAGCATGGCGTGGAAGGCCAGTCCAACGGCCGCATCGTGGCCGGCGGCAAGGACCGCCTGCCGTTCCAGACCGCGCATCCGCGCCTGTTCGCCGGTGGTGATGCAGTGCGCGGTGCCGACCTGGTAGTGACCGCCGTGGCCGAGGGCCGCGACGCCGCCGCCAGCATCGTGCGGCTACTGGCCCACTGAGTCCGGCACCAGCAGTACCGCCAGCAGCGCCCGCAATACGTGCGGCTCCACCGGCTTGGCCAGGAAGTGGTCGATGCCAGCCACACGACAGGCTTCGCGGGTGCTTTCCATCACGCTGGCCGTGAGCGCGATGATCGGCACCTGCGCGCGCGCCGGGCAGGCATCGGCGCGGATCGCCCGCGCCAGTGCAAAGCCGTCCATGCCCGGCATGTGGCAGTCGGTAATCACCAGCTCGAACGGCTGCGCCTGCCATGCTGCAAGCGCCGACCGTCCGTCGGTACAGGCGTGGACCTGCAGCCCCAGCGCACACAGGCGTTGCTCCAGCAGATGCAGGTTGGTGGGATGGTCTTCAGCCACCAGCACGCGCGACGCCGGCAATGGACGCTCGTCCGCAACCGCCGCCGAAGGTGCAGCCACGGGTGCCTCGCAGGCATCCAGGTCCAGATCCAGCCAGACCGTGGTGCCTTTCCCGGGTGAGCTGCGCAGCTGCAGCTCCGCGCCCATCGAGGTCGCCAGCTCGCGGCAGATCGCCAGGCCCAGCCCACTGCCGCCGAAGCGCCGCGTGGTCGAGCGCTCCGCCTGGGTATAGGCGGCGAACACCGCCTGCTGGCGTTCCTCGCTGATGCCCACGCCGCTGTCGCTCACCTGCAGGCGCAGCTGCTGGCCGCCGTCACGCTGCTGCAGTACCTGCACCTGCAGTTCCACGTGGCCCTGCCGGGTGAACTTCAATGCGTTGCCGGCCAGGTTGAACAGGATCTGGCGCAGGCGCAGGCCGTCGGCCAGCGATCCCGGCTGCATCTCCGGATCCAGCACCACCTGCAGGTGCAGGCCGCGGCTGGCGGCCACCGGCATCAGCAGTTGCTGCACCGCGCGCACCAGTGCCGCCAGATCGATGGGCCGCAGCTGCAGTGGTGCGCCCTGCAGGCGCTGGCTGTGCAGGACATCGTCGAGGATCTGCCGCAACATCCGCGCGGCATCATCGACCGTGGCCAGCACCTGCTGCTGGCGCGCCTCCAGCCTGCTGCCCGCCAGCCGTTCGAGCATGCCCAGCAAGGTGCTCATCGGGGTGCGGATCTCGTGGCTCATCGTTGCCAGGAAGTGCGCCTTGGCCTGTGCTGCCTGTTCGGCCTGGCGGCGCGCGTCGGCCAGCGCGCGGGTACGTGACTGCACCTCGCTGACGTCGATCCAATAGCCGCTCCACTCGACGTCGCTGTCGTCGCAGGGCAACGGCCGCCCATGCGAACGCACCCATCGCCACCCTTGTGGCGAACGGGTGCGGAAAGTGACGTCGATCGGGCCACGCGCCAATGCAGCCGTCTCGACACAGGCCATCACCTGGCTGCGGTCATCCGGATGGACCGCGGCCAACAACCGCTGGTGATCGATCCGCGCGGTCTCCACGCTGATTCCGAACAGGGCCTGCACGTCACCGGCGATCTGCGGAAAGCTGTAATGGCCGCCCGCCGACCGACGCGCCTGGTAGACCACCGCCGGCAGGTTCGCAGTCACCTCCTGCAGGCGCTGCTCCACTACTCGGCGGCGCACGCTTTCGCGATGCACCCGCCAGTAACCGTAGGCATGTACCAGCGCCAGGGCGAGCAGGATCAACGAGGCCGGCACCAGCCAGCGCAGGGGCGACGATGACGGGGAATTACGCGGCCGGTCCGGCAGCCAGTCCGCGCGGATCTGTTCGCGCTCGGTATCGGTCAGCTGCGACAGCGCGTGCTCGAAGCCGACGATGACATCGGCGCAGGCGGGCGTGGTCGCCAGCACCAGGGCATCATCGAAACCGGCCGGCGCAGCGATCAGCAGTGCATCGCCCTGGTAGCGGCGCAACGCGGCCTCGACGTCGCCGAGGTTGGCGACGACCGCATCGATCAATCCGGTGCCCAGCAGCGGGAGCGCATCGTCCAGCGCTGCCGGTGGCAGCAGCTGTGCACCCGCTGCCTGCTCGGCCAGCAGCCCCTGCAGCGGCATCCGGCTGGGGCTGGCCACGGTGCGTCCACGCAGATCTTCCAGGCCCAGCACCGGCGGCGTACCCTCCCGGCGGACGATCACCTGTGGCAGCTGCAGGTAGGGCGTGCTGGCCACCCACCCGGCGGGCAGCTGCGAGCGTGGCCACCCCAGCAGCGCCTGGGTGCCGGCCGGCAGCTCATCCCGGTCCACGCTGGCGGCCGGCACGGGCAGCAGCTGCAGTGGCCGTTGCCGGCCCAACAGCTCCAGGTACACCGCGCCGAGCCCCCGTGCCTCACCCTGTTCGCTGGACGACAAGGGTGCGCGGTCGGAAGGCCAGGCGATGCGCAGCGGTGTCCTGCAGCCCGTGGCGGAGGCCGTGGCAGGCAGCAGCAGGCTGGCCATGACAGCAATGGCTGCCGGGAAGCCGGCGACATTCACGGTAGGCATCCTCATCTCGCGGGCGGAAGGAACGGCCGCGCTGCGGTACCGCTGCCTGCCACGCTATCGACGTGCGGACCGACGGCAATGAAGAAAGTTGTAAAAGCATCCAGATAGGGGAATGCCGACATACACTGCCGCCTTCACCCGTAACTGCGGAGCGTTCGATGCGCATCGGCCTGGCTGCCAACCGTCTTCATCACCACGACGCGCGCGCCGCGCTGTTCCGTTGGCTGCGCAGCAGCGAGGCCGGCCTGCGCGAGCTGGGCGTGTCGCTGCATGCGGTCGGTCGCACCCATGACGCGATCGAACGACAGGGCTTCCTGGCCGGGTACGCGGGCCTGCACCGTTATCCCTACGGTCGCGAGGGTGGCCTGATGAAGCTGGTCGCCGAAGTCGTTGGCATGGGTCCGGATCGGACACTGGATGGCGCGATCTACCTGATCGACCCGGTCGATCCGTCCTCGGTATTTCCGGAAGCCACGGCGCTGAAGCGCCAGTGCGTGATTCACGGCAAGCCGTTCATTTCGACCGTGGCCACCGCACGCGACTGGGTCGAAGTGGAGCGCGTCCACGCCGGGCTGGCGGCAGACGGCGGCGCCGACGACCTGCATGCGTTCGAAGGCCAGACGCTGGCGCTGATCGCGCACGATGCGATGAAGCCGGCGATGCTGGCCTTCGCCGATGAGCACTTCGATGTGCTGGCCCGGTTCGGTGAGCGGGTGGCGACGGGCACCACCGGCCAGCGTTTGAACGAACTGGCCTGGAGCCGGGGCTGGCCACGTGATACGCCGTGGGTGACGCGCTACCAGAGCGGCCCGATGGGCGGTGATGCGCAGATTGCCGACCGGGTGCTGGAGGGGCGCTGCCAGCGTGCGATTTTCTTCGAGGATCCGCACGTGGCGCGCCAACATGAGGCGGATATCCAGCTGCTGGAGCGCGCGGTGACGACGGTGACCGACCAGGCGGTGTGCATTACGGCGCCGCGGGTGGCGGCGCGGTGGGCGGCGGCGGCGGCGCTGCGGGCGGGGTGAGGGTTTCGGCCAACGGCTGAGCCCTTCGTGGTCGGTGGGTCTGCACGATCATGAGGTTGGCCGGGATGGGTGGAATTGCGGGGGACGCCGTAAACCCGTCCCTGGGGGCTTGGCCGCGGCATCCATGCCGCGGACACCCCCGCAACCGGACCCACCCCGCCTTCGACAGATTCTTGCGAGCTGTTGGACATGCCGACGGGGTCAGATCCGTTTTCCGAAGGAAAACGGATCTGACCCCAGTTTGAATTTCGATATCTGACAGAGATTCATCCACGCATGGCGTGGATCTACTGGCCACCGGTCAACTGTCGAAGGCGGGGCAC
>NZ_LLXT01000160.1 GCF_001431625.1 Stenotrophomonas geniculata ATCC 19374 = JCM 13324 | reverse complement strand
CCCGCCATCCCACGGATAGCCAGCCTTTGCTTCGGCGGTTGCTGTTGCTCTGGCTTCGGCAGGTGCAGGGCTGCAAGCCCTGCCGAACACCCTCTACTTTGCCTGCTCGCAGAACTTCTGCCGGTACTCGAGTGCCTTCGGCATCAGCGCCTGCAGGTTCTGGATGCGGGTGCCCGGGTTCGGGTGGGTCGAGGAAAACTCCGGTGGTGACTGGCCACCACTGGCCTGGCCCATGCGCTGCCACAGCGGCACCGCCTCGCGTGGGTCGAAGCACGCCGCCGCCGCCAGCATCAGGCCCACTTCGTCGGCCTGTGTCTCGTGGCTGCGTGCATACGGCAACAGGTAACCGTAGCCCATCGCTGACATCATCATCTGTTGCTGCTGCGCATCCATGCCGCTGGCGGCGCCGGCCACCTGCCCGATCTGGGTCAGCTTCTGCTGGGCCATGCGCTGCGCACCATGGCGCAGCAGCGCATGCGCGATCTCATGCCCCATCACCACCGCCATCGCATCGCGGGTGCGCGCCACCGGCACCAGCCCGGTGTAGACCGCCATCTTGCCGCCCGGCAGGCAGAACGCATTGGCCTGGTCGGAGGGGATCACATTCACTTCCCACTGGAAGTCCCGCGCGAAGTGCGCCGGCTGCACGCCATGCTCCTGGGCCAGCGCGGTCTCCACCACATCGACCTTGGCGATCAGGCGCTGGGCGATGTCACGCACATCACGCGCGATCGGTGCATTGGGGTCCATCGGCCGTTCCTGCGACAGGATCTGCTGGTAGGCCTGCAGCCCCAAAGCAGTCTCCTGGCGCGCGTCCAGGCTGCTGTCGATCATCACCTTCTCACCGGTATAGGGATCCACCGTGCGGTTGGAAAACCAGTAGAAGACCGCGTAGCCGGCGGCCAGCAGCAGCACCCACCAGCGGATGTTGCCGAACAGGCCGCGGCGCTGCGGGCCTTGTGGCGGGCGGGAAAAGGGATCGTTGCGCATCGGGTCGGCTTCCAGCAGGCCCCGCCGGCCGGCGGGCACGGCGCAATCTTAGTGCGCCGATGCCAGCAACGGGTGAAGCCGGCTGCCGATCAGATACCGCGTACCAGGCGGAAGCCGATGCGCGCGTTGGTGGTATCCGAGTCCTGGGATTGCCGCCAGGCGGCGCGGGTCTGCTCCGGCGCATTGGCCCAGTTGCCCCCCCGGATCACCCGTGCGCGACAGCCCGGGTTGAACCAGGCGGCGCCATCGGAGGGCGCGCGCCGGTAGCTGGCATGCCAGCAATCGGCCACCCATTCGCTGAGATTGCCGCCCATATCGTGCAGGCCGAAGGCATTGGCCTGGAAACTCCCTACCGGTGCCGGCCCCCACCAGCCATCGCCATAGCCGATGAAGGCGTTGTGCCAATGCCGCCCGGACGGCGACACATCCTTGCTGCCGGTGAAATTGCCGCTGCCCGGCGGCGGCGTGCCCGCATCGCCCCAGGGGTAGCGACCACTGTTGCCGCCGCGCAACGCGTACTCGAACTCTGCTTCACTGGGCAACCGGTAGCTGCGCCCGGTCTGCTCGGACAACCACGCCGCATAGTTTTCGGCATCGCGGATGCTGACGTGCATCACCGGCGAATTGGCCATCGCGCGGCCACCGTCGTAATCCGAGCGCCAGTCCACGCCGCTGCGGCGGATGAAATTGCCGCTGCGTTCGTCATAGACCACCGAATGGCCACGCCGCGTCGCCCGGGGGCGCGCGTTGGTCGCCTTCACGTAGCGCTGGAAATCGCTGACCGTGACCTCGGTGATCGCCATCGCGAAGCCTCGATCAAAGCGCACATAGTGCGATGGTCGCTCAGCATCGCTCGAACCCGGTTCGGCATCACCGGCGCCCATCTGGAAACCGCCATGCGGCACCACCACCATCTGCGGACCGCGTCCGCCATCACGCATGGCGTCGCTGAACACCTGTCCCGGGCGGAAGCTGCCGTAGTGGGTGGCCAGGTCGATGCGCTCACGCAGCTGGGCCACCACCGCGTCTCCCGGCAGGGCGATGCGCAGGGCCTCGGCCAGTTTCTCGCGTGCCGGCTTCAGGCCCTGCGGCGTGGACAGGTCGCGCAGGCCGTCATCGCGCAACTGCAGCAATGCCGCCGCACGGATCTGCTCAATGCGCTCGAACGCGTCGGCAATGGTCGGCGACGAGTCGCGCACCTTGCTGGCTTCGGCCAGCCAGGTGCCCGCGCTGGCGAAATCGCGCGTGCGAGCAGCGTCCTCGGCACGACGGATCAACCCGCTTTCGGCCGCGGCCAGTCCCTGCCGTGCACGGCTGTTGTTCTCGTCCAGTGCCAGCGCCTCGCGGAAGTTGCCGATGGCGCCATCCCCGTCCTCGCCGATCCGGTCCGCGCGCAGGTCCTCTTCACCGGCGCGGTTGTAAGCGACCACCCGCTGGGCAAGCTCCACCCGACCCTGCAGTGCGCGTACCTTCTCGTCCTTGGGCGCCAGGGTCAGCAGCACCAGCGCCTGGCGGCTGGCCTCGGCCAGCGCCTCGCGCTGCTTCAGCGGCCGCACCAGCAACGCATCCGCCTGCTGCTGCAGGCGCTGGCGGGCACGCTGCAGGCCCTGGCGGGCCTGGCGGTCATCCGGGTCCTCTTCCTGTACTGCCAGCCACAGCGGAATGGCGGCATCGGCATCCTCATACAGCCGGCCCTCAGTGAAGGCCTGCCCGGCCGCGCGGCGCAACTGGGCCAGGCTGCGGCCCTGGCGGTCCACCCGCGGCGGCGTCCACTGCTGTACATCCTCGGCGGCATCCTCACCGGCGATGGTCACGCTGCCCTGCCCGGCCTGCGGGCGCTCGTCGCTGTCTGCGTTCGTGGACGGGCGCGCCTCCTCCCCGGCACTCCGGTCCGCTGCCGTGGGGGGCGACGGCGTGCAGCCTGCCAAAACCATGGCCAGGGCGGTGCACAGCGCGGACGACAACGGAAAACGCAAGCGGAGCCTCCTTCGGCACGGACGCGCACCGACGTTAGGCTATTCTCCCCTGCCTGAGCAAACCCGAGTAGTAGGCCCTGAACCGTGGCAACCTGGATCACCACCCCCGCCGAGCTGGATGCGTACTTCCAGCAGCGCCCGACCCGCATCGGCCTGGACACCGAATTCATCCGTGAACGCACCTTCTGGCCGCAGCTGGCCCTGGTGCAGATGGCGGTCGGGCAGGACATCCTGCTGATCGACCCGCTGATTCCCGGCATGACCGAGGCGCTGGCACCGTGGCTGGCCGATGAATCCATCACCAAGGTGATGCACAGCGCCAGCGAAGACCTGGTCGCCTTCAAGTGGGCGTGCGGCGTGCTGCCGCGACCACTGTTCGACACCCAGATCGGCGCCGCGCTGGCCGGCATCGGTGGCGGCATGGGCTACCAGAAGCTGGTGGCGGAGATCACCGGCGTGGCGCTGGCCAAGGGCGAAACCCGTTCGGACTGGATGCGCCGCCCGCTTTCGGAGTCGCAGCTGCAGTATGCCGCCGACGATGTCGAGCACCTGTTCGCGCTGCATGACGCCATTGATGCCAAGCTGCAGGCGTTCGGCCGCCAGCAGTGGCTGCACGACGATGGCGAGCGCCTGCTGGCCAGCGTCGCCAACGACGAGGACCGCTGGCCGCATCTGGCGATGCGCTCGGCGCAGTTCCTCGACGCAGCCGCACAGCACCGCCTGCTGCGCCTGCTGCGCTGGCGTGATGTGCAGGCACGCAGCAGCGACCGCCCGCGAAGCTGGATCCTGGACAACGAACTGGCCGCCACCCTGGCGCGCACGCCACCGGCCGACGAGACTGCACTGGGCAGGCTGTTCGAGCAGTTCCCGAAGGCGCCGCGCAAGCTTGCAGGCGCGGTCTGGCAGGCACTGTCCACGCCGCTGGCCGATGAGGCCGAGGCACCGCTGGCACTGCCCGCCAACGACAGCAACAAGCAGGTAGTGAAGAAGCTGCAGGACGCGGTGACCGAACGCAGCCGCGAGCTGGGCCTGCCGGATGGCGTGCTGGCCTCCCGCAAGCATCTGGAAAGCTATCTGGAACGCCGCCAATGGCCGGCCGCACTGGCCGGCTGGCGCCAGCAGGAACTGGAGTCGCGGCTGCAGGCGTTGCTGCCGGCGAACTAGCGACCCGCATCGGCCGCCTCACGGGGCGGCCTTGCCAATGCTCGACAAAGACGTTACTGCATGCCTGCATGGCCCTTTTCCGGCATGTCACGATGGATGATCGGCTCGCTGCTGCTGGTCGGCAGCACCGCCACGGTCAGAGCAGCGTACCCGGCGTCCTGTCCATCCTCCTCTGGAGTTCCTGTAGTGCAGACACTCGAGTACATGCACGATGCGCTGTCGCGTGGCGATCGTGAGGCCGCCATCGAAGTGATGCGGGAACCACAGCGCTACCGTGCGCTGTTCAAGGATCCACAAGGGGCAGAACGTTACCTCGCTCTCGCGCAGCAGGTCGCCGATGACGCGCAGCAGCGCCCCTGCATCGATCGCAGCAGCCAGCTCAACGCCTACGCGGCACTGACCGGCGGACTGGATCTCGCCCGTTCGGTTCACTACCTCGCGCTGTCGGCACGCCTGATCGAACAGGACCCCGCTGCCAGCGAGCAGGACAAGCTCGAACCCTGGCTGCATCCGCATGCCCTGATGCACGGCTATTTCGAAGCTGGTGGCGGGCTGGCCCTGGACCGCGCCGTGCCCGGCGTGGATCGCGCCGGAATCGAGGCGTGGCGACAGGGCCAGGGCACCCTCGCCTACCGGCCCGAGCTGCTGCTTGCATTTCCGCTGCACATGGACGATCCGCAACGCGAACGCCTGTTCCGGGTGACGGGGTTCGCCTTGCTGCCGCCCTCCCAATGGCACGACCGCACCGCGCTGCGCACACTCATCCACAGCGACGCTTATCTTGACTGGCTGGATGCGCGCCCCCTGCATCTCGCCTCGCGGCTGTCGATGGCACTGGAGGAAATGGCGACGCCGCCCTGGCCGGAACATCTGCGTGCAGCGGGCTATCAGGTCCACGGAGAAGCCTTGCACGATGAGGAAACCGATACGGATTGAATCTCTGCCTCAAGCAAGGCTCCTGCTGAATGCCACCGACACGGCAGCCGCATGTCCTGCTTGCCGCCGGTAACGACCGTGCTTCTAATGTCCCGCCTCGTACTCGCTGGATTGCATCAATGACAAACGGATTTGCAAAAGACGGACTTTCCCCCGAAGACCTCGCCTGGCGCGTGCAGGCACGTACCGCACTGCAGGAGCGGCGCTATGCCGAACTGGATGCGTTGCTTGCTCCGCATGAGCTGGCCTGGCTGCAGGGAAAGAATGCGTTGCCCGGCATCCGCTGGCGGCTGCGCAACCTGCACGACGCCACGCTGACGCTGGAAGCGCGCCTGCAACAGGCCCAGCAGTGGGCCTCGGCCGCCCCCGGCAGCTACTACGCCTGGCTGCGCCTGGGCGCCTGCTGGCAAGACGCTGCCGGTGAACTGCGCAGCGCCGACGTGGCCGCACTGGTGGAGGACAGCCAGTGGCTGGCCGCACAGCTGGCCCGCGACCATGCCGTACATGCTTACCTGCAGGCGACCGCGCTGTCGCCACGGCCCGCACTGGCATTGGACGGCATCAAACGCATCATCAGTTTCCTGCGCGAACCGAACTGGCTGCGTGCGCTGCAGGCCGGCCAGCCGCCGGAATCCGATGATGCCGCGCTGGCCGAGCACTATCCGCAGGCCTGGCCGCAGGCACTGCAGCTGCTGTCGCGCTTTGGTGCACCGCTGCAGGCGTTGCCCGCCACGCTGCCGCCGCTGCTGCGCGAACGCAGCAAGGACGACTTCGATGCGCCGTTGGCGTACTGGATGCGGCTGGTGCTGGAACAGCGCCCCGACGACCTGAGCACGTTGGAGAGCGCCCTGTATTTCCTGTACCCGCGTTGGGGCGGCAGCCACGAGGCGATGGAAGAATTCATCGAGGGCAGCTGGTGTCGTGGCCTTGATCTGACGCAGAGCAATGCGCTGCGCTGGCGAAAGGCGCAGGACTGGCTGGCCGAGCTGCCACAGCGCGACGACAGCGAAACCGTCGCAGCGCACGAGCAGGCCTACGCGCAGATCCTCGATTGGCACCTGGACCGTGCCCTGCGCGCGGAGGTGCTGACCCAGCGTGCCGGACTGCGCTACCGGCTCGGGCGCCGTGAGGATGTCGAGAACGACGTCCGGTGGGACGCCCAGCATATGCAGGCGGTGTTCGAGGACCTGCAGCAGGCCTGGACGCTGGACCGCGACATGGTCCTGCATGAAGGCCTCAGCAATCTCGAGGCCTGCGCCTGGTTTGCCCACGTCGATGGTGCCGAAGCGCTGTTCGCCCAGGTGGTGGACTACGCGGCACGCGAAGGTGATTCCGCGATCGGCCTGCTCTGGGCAGCCACCGCCATCGAGCATGGACTGCTCGGCCAGACCGCCGACCCGGCACGTGCCGCGCCCCTGCTGCAGCGCGCCCTGGAACTTGCCCCGCGGGAGAACACCTCGGCAGTCACGTTCGCGGCCAACCTGTTCTGCGATGTATCACAGGCCGCCGGCCTGTCGCTGCTGCAGCGCATGGCCGACGATGGCGACGCCGGCGCGATGTCGGCACTCTGCGACCTGTACAAGGGCCGCCTGGGTGGCCGTGACCAGCCGCAGTTCGTTGATGCAGAAAAGGCCGCTCACTGGCAGGAGCGTGCGGTGGAAGGCGGCGACCTGATCGCCACCTACAACCTGGCCGTGCGCCTGGTCGCTGCCGGTGGCGCCGGCAACGAAGCCCGCGCGCGTGAGCTGTATCTGCGCTGCCTGGATGAAGCGGAAACCGGTGAACGCGTCTGGGCCCCCACTTGCCGCAACCTGGCCTGCCTGGCATTGGATGGCGAGAACGACGCGCACAAGCGCGAAGCGGTCGAGCGCGCATTGATCCCGCTGTGGTGGCGCGGCGATGACGACGACAAGCTGTGGGCGGCCGGCTATCTGGCCGACGTCTACCACTTCGGCAACGGCGTGCCGGCCAACGCCTTCCTGGCGCTGACCTGGCTGCAACGCGCCAGCGAGATCGATCCGGAGTATGTGGATGTGGTGCGCATGGCGCCGCTGATCAATGGCGAAGGTCGCTGGTTCGGTGCCAGCCGCGCACGCAGGCAGCAGGCGCAGGACCGCCAGCAGGTGGACAGCGCCACCTGGGCCCTGACCTTCGGCCAGCGCAGCCAAGACAGCGACCTTACCGCAGTCTGAAGCAACGCAAAGGGCGGCCCGGAACTCCGGGCCGCCCTTTGCTTTCCAGCAGTGCGATGGCGGGAGGCACCGCCACCGCGCCAGAGCCTTACCAGTTCATGTTCAGCGAGACACCGACGGTGCGCGGTTCGTTGTAGACCGCAGCCATATAGTTCTCGATCACACCCTTGAGGTTCTTCTCGTTGGTGATGTTGCGCGCGAACAGCGCCACTTCGTAGGCACCGTAGTTGCCCGAGTAGCCGATCTTCAGGCCGCCTTCGAAATCACCCTTGGAGTTGAACTCCTTGCTGTCGTACAGCACGAAGCTGGTGTAGCCCTGCTTGTTCCAGTCGGTGGAGACGAACATGGTGCCCGCGTCGCTGACCGGGAAGTCGTAACGAGCGGCCAGGTTGACGTTGTACTTCGGCGCGTTCGGCAGCGGGTTGCCGTCGATCTGCGCGAAGGTGTTGGCACCGACCTTGATGGTCGGGTCATTCACCGTGCACACCACCTGGCCGTTGAGGCCGCAGACCTGCGCGTAGACGCGCTTGTCCTTGATCTCGCTGTGCAGCAGGCTCAGGCCGGCGCTCAGGGTCAGGTTCGGGATCGGGCGCAGCTCCATGTCCGCTTCGAAACCATAGGCCTTGGCCTTGTCGGCGTTGAACAGCACGCCGTTGCCGTCCGAATCGTTGCCGTTGAGCTGGATGTCGTTGACGGTGTAGGTGAACGCGGTGGCGTTCAAGCGCAGGCGGTTGTCCCACAGGCTGCTCTTCACGCCCGCTTCCCAGGACAGGATGGTCTCGGAATCGGCGGTGGTGAAGTCGGCATTGAACACGGCCGAGCGGCCCTGGATGGTCGGGCCGCGGAAACCGCGGGCGACCTTGGCATAGACGCTCACGTCCGGCGTGATCTGATACATCGCGCTCAGATCCCAGCTCGGGGTGGTGTCGGACATCTTGACGTCGGTGCGGCCCTTGTAGGTGACCACGCCAGCGGCAGTGTCAGCCGTCTTCAGCAGGCGGGTGTGCTTCTCGTCCCGGGTCTGGCGCAGGCCGGCCGTGACGGTGAACTTGTCGGTGAAGGCATAGCTCAGCTGGCCGAAACCGGCCCACGAGGTGTTCTTGTTGCGCAGGCGCACCCAGTTGTTCGGGTTGCGGGCCGCGCCCTGCAGGAACCAGGCGCGCTGGTAGAAGTCGGTGGTGTCGCTGCCGTTGAAGTAGAAGGCACCGGCCTGCCACTGCAGCGCGCTGTCGTCATGGCTGGCCAGGCGGAATTCCTGGGTCCACTGGTCCAGGTCACGGATGCGGCCCATCGACTGGCCGTAGCCGTTCGGCACGCCGTTCACCGGGAAATTCACCGCAGCGCCGCCGTCGGTGTCGCCACGGCTGTAGCCGGAGGTCGTCTCGTAGGCGGTGATCGAGGTGAAGTCGATCGCGCCGAAGTCGTAGCGCGCCTTCACCGAGCCGCCGTAGGTCTTGTAAGCCTGCGGGTTGTTGTCGGCTTCGTCGTAGGCGACCTGGTCGCGCGGCACGTCGGTCTTGTTCGAGCCCTTGGTCAGCGCACCGCGCAGAAACAGGGTCGAGGTGCCTTCGTAGTCACGGGCGTGGGCCGAGGCCAGGATCGAGAACTGGTCGCTCGGGGTCAGCAGCAGCTGCGCGCGCACGTTGCGGTCATCGAAGCCGCCCATCGCGTTCTTCTTCGGGCTGACCGTGCCGTCGGCACTCGGGCCCTTGTAGGTGTTGTCGACGTAGTCATCGCGGTGCTGGTACAGCGCCGACACGCGGAACGAAGCGATGTCGTTGATCGGGCCGCCGAAGCCGCCGTCGATCGACACGCTGTTGTAGGTCGCGTAGCTGGCGTTGACCCGGCCGGTGTAGTCCTGGGTCGGCTTCAGGGTGTCGAACTTGATGATGCCGGCGGTGGTGTTGCGGCCGAACAGCGAGCCCTGCGGGCCACGCAGCACTTCCACCTGGTCCACGTCATAGACCGGGTTGGACTTCAGCACCACGTGCTCCAGCACCACATCGTCCTGGATGATCGACACCGGCTGCGAGGCACCCAGGTAGAAGTCGATATTGCCGAGGCCACGGATATAGAAGCGCGGGAAGATGCGGCCGGTGGTGGTTTCCGCATACAGGCTCGGCACGCGGCCGGACAGTGCCAGCAGGGTGTCGTCGCCGCCGGCGGTGAAGTCGCGCATGCGCTCGCCCTGTACCACACCCACCGAGACCGGCACTTCCTGCAGGTTCTGCTCACGGTGTTCGGCGGTCACGGTGATCGTGTCCAGGCCGGTCGGGGTCGGCGCGCTGTCCTGCGCGGCGGCGCCGAAGCTGCCGACCAGGGCCAGACCGGCACAGGCCAGTGCCAGCGGGTGGCGGCGGAAGGAAACAAGGGAAGACGACAGACCCGACAGGCGGCGGGAATCGGTATGGGAGGGCATGCAATGCTCTGAGGAGGCGTCCGAGCGGCCTGCGCGGGCCGGGCGGCAAAAAGGAGGAAAACTGCGCAAGCGGCCATTATCCCCCAAATTGTTACGATTTCGTTGCGCAGCACCCAAACCCGGCGTAACAAGCGCTTTCGGCACAGTTACAGGGCATTCCGCACGCCCTGAAGGCTTGACTCAGGGCAGCGGGGTCAACGCGACATCGACCATCGCCAGCAGGCGCTCGCGGCTGATGCCGTCACGCGCCTGCACCGAGATGCCATGCAGCACCGTGGCGAAGTGGTCGCCCAGCGCCTGCACCGCCGCGTCGTCGGCCAGCTCCCCCTCGGCCTGCGCCTGCTGCAGCCGCGCGATGATCGCCGCCGTGCGCTGGCGACGATGACTGGCCAGCCAGTCCCGCACGCCTTCGCCATCGGGCGACACGCTGCTGGCCGAGGACACCACCAGGCAACCATGCGGGCGCCCGCGACGGGTGTAGGTCATCACCGCCTCGCGCAGCATCGAACCGATCGCCTCACGCAATGTTGCCTGCTCCAGCGCGCGCGGCGCGAAACCGCCCTCGCCTTCTTCGTACAGCGCCACGGCTTCGCGGAACAACTGCTCCTTGCTGCCGAACGCGGCGTAGATGCGTGCAGAGGCAATGCCCAGTGCTTCGACCAGTGCCGACATCGACGTGCCTTCATAGCCGTGCTGCCAGAACAGCAGCATCGCCTTGCGCAACGCCTGGTCCCTGTCGAATTCGCGCGGTCGCCCTGCCATCTGCCTGCCTGCTCCAGTGAGGCGCGCAGTGTAACGCGGGTGTTGACCATCGCGAGAGTCGCGCCTATTCTTTGTCGACCGACAAATAATTGGAGCAACACATGCAGACCCTCAAGGGCCCCAGCCTGCACCTGGCGCAGTTCGCCGGCGACCAGGCCCCGTTCAACTCACTTGCCAGCATTGCCGCGTGGGCCGCCGGCCACGGTTTCAAGGCGCTGCAGATTCCCGCGTGGGATGCACGCCTGTTCGACCTGGCCACCGCCGCCGACAGCCAGGAATACTGCGACGACATCCGTGGCACCCTGGCCGAGCACGGCCTGCAGGTCAGTGAGCTGACCACCCACATCCTCGGCCAGCTGGTGGCCGTGCATCCGGCCTACGATGAACTCTGCGATGGCTTCGCGCCGGAAGCACTGCGCGGCAATCCGCAGGCCCGCACGGAATGGGCACAGCAGCAGCTGCACCTGGCCGCTCGCGCCTCGCGCCGTCTTGGGTTGCAGGACATGGGCACCTTCTCCGGCTCGTTCGCCTGGCCCTACCTGTTCCCGTTCCCGCAGCGCCCGCCGGGCCTGATCGATGCCGCCTTCGATGAACTGGCCCGCCGCTGGCGGCCGATTCTCGACAGCTGCGAGGACAATGGCATCAACCTCTGCTACGAGATCCATCCCAGCGAAGACCTGCACGACGGCACCAGCTTCGAGCGCTTCTTCGAGCGCGTCGGCCAGCACGAGCGCTGCCGCATCCTGTTTGATCCCAGCCACTTCGTGCTGCAGCAGCTCGACTACCTGCAGTACCTCGACATCTACCACCCGCTGATCCGCATGTTCCACGTCAAGGATGCGGAGTTCCGCCCCAGCGGCCGCCAGGGCATCTATGGCGGCTACGCCGACTGGACCGAGCGCGCCGGCCGCTTCCGCTCGCTGGGCGACGGCCAGGTCGACTTCAAGTCGATCTTCTCCAAGCTGGCCCAGTACGACTACCAGGGCTGGGCGACGCTGGAATGGGAGTGCTGCCTGAAGGACCAGGAAGCCGGCGCGCGCGAAGGCGCTGCATTCATCCACGACCACATCATTCCGGTCACCGACAAGATCTTCGACGACTTCGCCGGTGCACCGATCAGCACCGCGCAGATGCAGCAGATGCTCGGCATCGCCTGAGCCCCAACGGAGCACTCCCTCATGACCACTTCTCTTTCCGCTGGCGCTGCCGGCGACGCTCCCCTGCGCCACCATTACCTGCGCATCGACGGCCAGCGCGTGCATTGCGTGTCCGCGGGTCACGGTGAACCCGTATTGCTGATTCCCGGCTGGCCGCAGACCTGGTACGCCTGGCGCCATGTGCTGCACGCCCTGGCCGAAGCCGGCTTCGAAGCCATCGCGGTCGATCCGCCGGGCATCGGCGAATCCGATCGCCCCAGCCACGGCTACGACACCGGCAGTGCCGCCGCCGTCCTGCACCAGACCATGCAGGCGCTGGGCCACGAGCGCTACCAGGTAGTCGGACATGACATCGGTATGTGGATTGCCTATGCACTGGCCAGCGACCAGCCGCAGGCGGTGCGCCAGCTGGCGGTTACCGAAGCGGTGATTCCCGGCCTGGCGCCGGAACCGGGCATCTTCGCTGCCCCGGCCGACAACATCTTCCTCTGGCACTTCATGTTCAACCAGGTCGCGGACCTGCCCGAAGCACTGATCAGTGGCCGCGAACGCGCCTACCTGGAGTTCATGTTCGACCGCTGGTCGTACCGCCGTGACGCGGTGGCTGCCGACACCTACATCGCCGCCTACAGCCGCCCCGGCGCGCTGCGGGCCGGCTTCGCCTGGTACCGCGCGATCCCGGAAACCATCCGCCAGAACAAGGAACGTGCACAGCGCCGGCTGGCGATGCCGGTGCTGGCCATCGGCGCCGAGCACGCCACCGCCGATGCGCCGATGCTGACCCTGCAACCGCACGCCGACAACGTGCGCGGCAGCATCGTGCCGGGCTGCGGCCACTTCATCATGGAAGAAGCGCCGCAGGCGTTCCTGGCGCAGCTGCTGCCGTTCCTGCAGGAGGTGCGCCATGCAGCTTGAACCGGCGCTGCAGCAGTTTGTCGACGCCGTCGCGGCGCATCCGCTGCCGGAGGAGCTGCGCGAACTGCGGGCGATCAGCGAGAGCGCGCTGCCACAGTTGCAGGGTGCGCCGCAGCCGGTTGCGCATGTGATCGAACACACGGTGATCGCACGCGACGGGCAGGCGCTGGACGTCCGCCTCTACACACCGGAAGGTTTGCCCGACGGACCAGCGCCGGCCCTGCTGTTCGCCCACGGCGGCGGCTGGTTCCAGTGCTCGCTGGCGGTCTATGACGGTCCCTGCCGTGCGCTGGCCAATGCCAGTGGCTGCGTGATTGTGGCCGTGGGCTATCGGTTGGCGCCGGAACACCCGTTCCCGGTGCCGCTGCACGACGTTGCCGATGCCTGGTCGTGGCTGCAGGACAACGCCGAGCGCCTCGGGCTGGACCCGCAGCGATTGGCGATCGGCGGCGACAGCGCCGGTGGCAATCTGGCCGCCGCCTGCTGCCTGCTGCTGCGCGATCTCGGCCTGCCGCAACCGTGCCACCAGTTGCTGCTGTACCCGGCGCTGGATGCCGGCATGGGCAGCGATTCCTACCGCGACTACGCCACGGGCTACTACCTCAGCGCCGAACTGATGCAGCGCTGCTGGCAGGCCTATCTGGGTAATCTGGATCAGCCGCCGTCACTGGCCTCGCCCGCGCACGCAACAGACCTGCAGGGGCTGGCGCCAGCCTCCGTACTCAGCTGCGAGCACGACCCGCTGCGCGACGAGGCCGAGCAGTACGCGCATCGCCTGCAGGCCGAGGGTATCGCCTGCACGCTGGAGCAACTGCCCGGGATGATCCATGCCTGCATCCACCTGCAGGGGGTGGCTGTTTCTACCGGCGTGGCGGTACAGCGCGCGGGCGCCCTGCTACGCCAGGCCCTGGCCTGAATCAGTGTGGGACGGTGGTGGCTGCACGGCTGCACGGCTGCCGCTGTTCCGTTCCGGCCCGGCGCTTGGCAAGCCCGCCGGGCGGCGCTACACTGAAAGCCTGCCGTGGGGCCATAGCTCAGCTGGGAGAGCGCGTCGTTCGCAATGACGAGGTCAGGAGTTCGATCCTCCTTGGCTCCACCACTATTCGGAAAGAACCCGTAGATCTCCGCGATCTGCGGGTTTTTTCTTTTCAGCACCCGGGGCTCAGGCCGGCTCCTCACCGCCATCCTTGCGATGTGGACTGCGCGAGTGCCTATCGCGCACCTGTTGATCGCGCTGCCCCGGCCGCTGCTTGGCCACATCGTCCTGCTTCCTGTCCTGGCGGCTTTCCTGGATGCCCTGCTTCGGGTCCTGATCCTTGTCTCGCTCGTTCATTGAAATCTCCCACGCCGGCGGCGGGCCCACGTTGCCCACCACGCTAGAGGTTGCCGGGTAAGCCGCAGGTCAGTCCTGTGCCAACGTCATGTGCAGGCACGGGCTTGCCGCCACGGCCCCCGCGCAGCCAGAATCCGGGGCATCACGCCCACCGGTATGCCATGCCCTCTCCTGCCCAGCACGCAGCCCACGCGTTGCCGATGCTCCTCGATGCGACCAAGGGCAGCATCCAGCTCGGCAACCTGCCGACGTTGATCTGCCCCACCCTGTCACTGGAGGAGGCGCGCATCGACTTTGCCACGCTGATGCGAGGAGAGCGCGATGTCGGCACCGGCTATCACTGGCTCAGCCTGCACCAGCTCAGCCTGGGCGGTGCGCCCGCTGGCATCAGCCTGTGCTTCCACGGGCAACAGCTCGACATGGTGACAATGGGCGTCGATCTACCCGGTGCAACGTTGGAAGACGGCTGGCCGACCCAGGCCGCGATCGATGCCGAAGTCGCCTTCATGCGCCGCACCCTGGGTGCGGCGTTGGGTCGCAAGCTGGCCGGCGGCCACGCCCGGTTCGGCTGGGGCGAAGCCTGGGCCCGTTTCGATCCGAAAGGCTTCATGGCCAGCAGCGGTATCCGCTACGCGCCACGCTCCTGACCCCGCTCAGGTACGTGTGATCGACACCCCACCTTCCACACGCATCGCGGTACCGGTAACGAAACTGCTTTCATCGCTGGCCAGGAACAGCGCCGCGTTGGCGATCTCCTCCGGCTCGGCCATGCGCTTCAGTGCGTGCAGCGAGCGCACGAAGTCGCGGGCATCGCCGGTGGGTGCGGCCCGCCGCCCCATCTCGGTATCGGTGCCACCGGGCAGCAGCACGTTGCTGCGCACGCCGCGCGCGCCGTATTCGGCAGCGATCACCTGGCTCAGGCCGATCAGCCCCGCCTTGCTCGACGCATAGGCCGCCATGCCCGGGAATCCCACGGTGTGGCCGACGAAGGTGCCGACGAACACCAGCGAGCCGCCGCCGCGCGCCAGCAGTGCCGGCAACTGCGCGCGTGCCGCATGGAAGGCGGCATCCAGATTGGTCGCCATCACTTCGCGCCAGGCGTCCACCGGAAACTCCGCCGCCGGCACGCCCGGGCCAAGCATGCCGGCATTGTTGAGGGCGATATCCAGGCCGCCGAATGACTGCTGGGCCAGATCGACCAGCGCCTGCGCCGTACCCGGGTCGGCCACGTCGGCGGCATGTACCACGGCTTCGCCACCGGCGGCGCGAATCTGCTCGGCCAGCGCCTGCAGCGGCTCCGGCCGCCGTGCGTTGAGCACCAGCTTTGCCCCTTCGGCAGCGAAGCGCAGGGCGCTGGCGCGGCCGATGCCGGCGCTGGCACCGGTGATGAGAGCGATCTTGTTGTTCAGGCGCATGGTCGTGGTACCGGTTGTGAAGTGGCCGCCACGATGCCGCGCCTCTCCCCTGCCAACACTCCGTTTCCGGGCCTGGCCCATCGGTGCAGGAAACGGAGTTTCCGCAGCACCGGCGCGTGCCAGAATCCGGCCATGGACAGTACCGCCACCACCGCCCTCGATGCCCGCGTCGAACGGGTCTGCCGCCACCTTCAGGCCAGCCACGACGAACCCTCGCTGCAGGAACTGGCCGGGATCGCGGGTTGCAGCCCAACCCGCCTGCATCGCCTTTTCAAGGAAGCAACCGGGTTGACCCCGAAGCAGTACGCTGCCGCGCTGCGCGCCGACCGCCTGCGCACCGGGCTGGAACAACAGGAACGCATCACCGACGCTTTCCACGATGCCGGCTTCGGCTCCAGCGGACGCTTCTACGAGAACGCACCGAAGTTGCTGGGCATGACTCCCAAGCAATGGCGCGCAGGTGGTCGCGGCGAAGTCATCCATTTCGCGCTTGCCGAAAGTTCACTGGGCAGCGTGCTGGTGGCCAGCAGTGCCACCGGCGTGGTCGCGATCCTGCTCGGCGACGATCCGGAGACGCTGCTGCAGTCATTGCAGCAACGCTTCCGCCAGGCCGAACTGGTCGGCGCCGACCAGGGCTATGAACAACTGGTGGCACAGGTGGTGGGCCTGGTCGAGGATCCCACGCGGGGCGCCACGCTGCCGCTGGACATCCGCGGCACCGCGTTCCAGCAACGGGTATGGCAGGCGCTGCAGCAGATTCCGCGCGGGCAGACCGCGTCGTATGCGGATGTCGCCGCACGCATCGGCGCGCCCCGCTCGAGCCGTGCCGTAGCACGTGCATGCGCAAGCAACCCGCTGGCGGTGGCAGTTCCCTGCCACCGCGTCGTACGTCGCGATGGGGACCTGTCCGGCTATGCGTGGGGTGTAGCGCGCAAGCGCGAACTGCTACGCCGGGAAAAGGCCTCGACTGCCTGACGTGGGTGCCGACCTTGGTCGGCACGCCCAGCTTCCGGTAGGTGCCGACCTTGGTCGGCACACCGCCAAGCCCTCAATCCAGCTTCACCACCAGCTTGCCGAAGTTGTGCCCCTTCAGCAGCCCGAAGAACGCCTCCGGCGCATTCTCCAGCCCTTCCACCACATCCTCGCGGTACTGGATGCGGCCATCGCGCAGCCACTGCGGCATCTCGCGTTCGAAGTCCGGCCACAGGTGGTTGAAGTCGTGCACGATGAAACCGCGCACGGTCAGGCGCTGGCGCAGAATCTGGCTGAACAGTGCGGGCAACCGGTCCGGACCGGGCTGCTCGACGCCGCGCTCGTTGTAGGTGGCGATGGTGCCGCACACCGGAACGCGGGCAAAGTCGTTGAGCAGCGGCAGCACTGCATCCAGCACGTGCCCGCCCACGTTCTCGAAATACACGTCGATACCCGCAGGAACCGCTGCGCGCAGCTGCGCGGCGAAATCAACGGCGCGATGATCCAGCGCCACGTCCACCCCCAACGTCTGCAGGTAAGCGCGCTTGGCTTCGCCACCGGCGATGGCGACCACGCGCGCGCCCTGCAGCTTGGCCAGCTGCGCCACGGTCGCACCCACCGGCCCGGTCGCGGCAGCCACCACCAACGTCTCGCCCGCCTTCAAACGGGCGATTTCATGCAGGCTGGAATAGGCGGTGAAGCCGGGCATGCCATATACCCCCAGCGCCGTACTCAGCGGCAGCCCGGCCGGATCCAGCCGGCGCACCAGTGCCTTGGCCGGCAGCACCGCGTGGGTCTGCCAGCCACCCGGTGCCAGCACCAGCTCACCTGTGGCTACGCCCTCGGCGTTCGACTGCAACACCTCGGCCACGGTCTGCCCTTCCATCACCGCGCCCACCGCCACCGGCGCGGCGTACGACGGGCCCTCGTCCATGCGTCCCCGCATGTACGGGTCCAGCGACAGGTAGCGGTTGCGCAGCAGCACCTCGCCAGCGGCCAATGTCGGCAACGCAACTTGTTCCAGGCGGAAATTGGCTGCACTTGGCGCCCCCTGCGGACGCGACGCAAGCACGATGCGGGAGGTGGTCGAGGAATCGGACATGGCCAGGTCTCTGCTGTTGCCAGCATCAGGAAAGGAGTGCCGACACTACGCCGCAGCCATCCCCGATGGCGGCCACGAAAACAGCGTTCCATGGACCGGCGCGGCACGGGGCCGGCGCAGCCCTTTCCCTTGCAGCTTTGACGATCGCGGCGATCTGCTGATTTCCACCGCAGACGATGATCGACTGACCACGCCCTGCCCCACGACGGAGGATCAAGCACTTGCGAGCGCGCAGACGGCAATGTGAAGAAATCTTGGCAAAACGCTTGCCGAAGGCAGCCGATCTCCGTAATATACGCGTCCTTGGCAGCGACCTCGCTGCAACGAAACATGTGGCCGAGTAGCTCAGTTGGTAGAGCAGGGGATTGAAAATCCCCGTGTCGGCGGTTCGATTCCGTCTTCGGCCACCACTTTCGAAGGCCTGCAGAAATGCGGGTCTTTTTTTTCCGGAAACCGGGTTTGATGACGGTTGCCACACAATTTGGCCGAGTAGCTCAGTTGGTAGAGCAGGGGATTGAAAATCCCCGTGTCGGCGGTTCGATTCCGTCTTCGGCCACCATCTTCAGAGACCTGCAGAAATGCAGGTCTTTTTTTGTCTGCGATCTGCGATCCCCCTCCTGGCCTCGATACATGCCAGCCCACCGCCGTCCGGTTGACGAAACATTTACACCGCCGCGCGCCGCGGCACCTACGCTCCAGACTCCTGCCTGGAGCCTGTCGATGCATCTGCGCCCCGCCCTGCTCGCCTGCCTGCTGCTGGCCGCCCTGCCGGTGATCGCCGCCGAGCCGGTGCGCGCGGTCGACACGCTGGACATCGATCGCTATGCCGGCCAGTGGCACGAGATCGCGCATCTTCCGGTGTCATTCCAGAAGCAGTGCGTCGGCGAAATCACCGCCAACTACGGGCTGCGCCGCGATGGCCGCATCAGTGTCACCAACGCCTGCCGCAACGGCGACGGAGAACGTGTGGTTGCTGAAGGCGTAGCACGCCCGGTCGCCGGCCATCCCGGCCAGTTGCAGGTGCGCTTCGTGCCGGACTGGCTGAGCTGGGTGCCGCTGGTCTGGGCCGACTACTGGGTCCTGGCACTGGATCCGGACTATCAGTGGGCGTTGGTCGGTGAACCGGACCGCAAGTACCTGTGGATTCTCTCGCGCCTGCCGGAAATGGATCGCGCCCGGTTCGAACAGCTGAAAGAAAAAGCCGAAGCCATGGGCTACGACCTCGGCCCACTGCGCCTGATGGCCCCGATTCGCGATACGCCCGCCGACTGAACCGCCCGGCATCCAGCGCACCACGCGTGCGCCATCCGGCGCTGCGCACGCCCGGCCGCCATCTTCACGCGCTACCCTCTGCGACGGGTCGCCACAGGCGATCCAAACGACCATACGCCGTAGTATGCTTATCCAACGCACCCCTCCAGAGGACCTGCGCCCATGCTCCACCGCTTCCGTATCGCCTTGATCGTCCTGTGCACCCTCGCCCTTGTTGCCTGCAACAACGGCATCGTCAAGCGTGTTTCGGAACCGGCGGCCAGCCTGCAGCAGCTGACCGTGCGCGCCGACGGCAACTGGACCGTGGCCCTGCGCCTGCAGAACTACAGCTCCATGCCCATGACCTTCGATGACGTCGCGCTGGCGCTGACCGTCGGCGACAGCGACGCCGGCACCCTGCAGGCCAAGCCGGGCATCTCCATCGGCGGCACCTCGGCCGATGTCATCAATGTCGACCTGGTGCCCAGCTCGGCCGCACGCCTGGTGGTGGCCGACGCATTGGCCAGCAACCGCACCCTGGCTTACGGCCTGAAGGGAACGGTGGCGGCCACGCCGCAGGAAAAGAAGCAGCGCAGCTTCGACATCAGCAGCCGCAGCACCCTCAACCAGGCCCCGGGCCTGCCGGGCGTGCTGCGCTGACTCCCGCTTTCCGCCGCGGCGCCCGGCGCCGCTCCCCCTGTCCCTGATCAAATCGAGACGTACCGATGAGCAGCTACACCGCCCCGCTTTCCGACCTCCGTTTCGCCCTGCACGACGTGCTCAAGGTCGAACCCCTGTTCGCCCGCCTGGGCTTCACCGACGCCACCGCCGACGTGGTCGATGCCGTGCTGGAAGAAGCCGGCCGCTTCAGCGCCACCGTGCTGGCCCCGCTCAACAGCGTCGGCGACGAGATCGGCTGCGCGCTCGACCAGGCCACCGGTGAAGTGACCACCCCGCCCGGCTTCAAGCAGGCCTACGACCAGTTCGTCGATGGCGGCTGGACCGGCCTGACCGCCTCGCCGGAGCTGGGCGGCCAGGGCCTGCCGCACACCCTGGGCGTGCCGCTCAACGAAATGATCAACGCCGCCAACCTGGCGTGGGGCAACTTCCCGCTGCTCTCGCACGGCGCCATCGAAGCGCTGAAGCAGCACGGCGAAGCCTGGCAGCACGAAGCCTTCCTCAAGCCGCTGATCGAAGGCCGCTGGACCGGCACGATGTGCCTGACCGAGCCGCACTGCGGCACCGACCTGGGCCTGCTCAAGACCAAGGCCGAGCCGAATGCCGATGGCAGCTACGCGATCACCGGCACCAAGATCTTCATCACCGCTGGCGAGCACGACCTGACCGGCAACATCGTGCACCTGGTGCTGGCCAAGCTGCCTGACGCCCCTCCGGGCGCCAAGGGCATCTCGCTGTTCGTCACCCCCAAGTTCAAGGTTGACCGCGATGGCAACGTCGGCGAGCGCAATGCACTGCGCTGCGGCTCGATCGAGCACAAGATGGGCATCAAGGGTTCGGTCACCTGCGTGATGAACTTCGATGGTGCGCAGGGTTACCTGGTCGGCCAGCCGCACAAGGGCCTGCAGGCGATGTTCACCATGATGAACACCGCGCGTCTGGGTGTGGGCCTGCAGGGCATTGGCCTGTCCGAGCGCGCCTACCAGAACGCGCTGAAGTACAGCCGTGAGCGCCTGCAGTCGCGCGCCCTCAGCGGCGCCAAGTTCCCGGACAAGCCGGCCGACCCGATCCTGGTCCACCCGGATGTGCGTCGCATGCTGCTGACGGTGAAGTCGCTGGTCGAGGGCAGCCGCCTGCTGGCCCTGCACGCTGCCACCCTGATCGATGTCGCCCACCATGCCGAGGACGCCGCCGAGCGCGAGCGCGCCGACACCCTGGTGAGCTTCCTCACCCCGATCTCCAAGGCCTGCCAGACCGAGTGGGGTATCGAGAACACCTACAACGCCCTGCAGTGCTTCGGTGGCCACGGCTACATCCGCGAGCACGGCATGGAGCAGCTTGCGCGCGACGCCCGCATCACCACGCTCTATGAAGGCACCACCGGCGTCCAGGCACTGGACCTGATCGGCCGCAAGACCGCGTCCAGCCAGGGCGCCGGCCTGAAGCTGATGCTGGCCGAGATCGAAGCCTTCGCCAAGGAACACGAGGGCAACGAAGCGCTGGCCGAGTTCATCGGCCCGCTGCGCGCAAAGGCCACCGAATGGGGCAAGCTGACCCTGGACGTGCTGCAGCGCGCGGCCGCCAACCCGGACGAACTGGGTGCGGCCAGCTACGACTACCTGTTCTATTCGGGGTACGTGGTTCTGGCCTACTGGTGGGCCCGCAGCGTGGCCGCCGCCGATGCCAGCGCGCACGGCGCCGCCTTCGCCCAGGGCAAGCGCGAGACCGCGCGGTTCTACTTCGCCCGCGTGCTGCCGCGCACGCTCAGCCATGCCGCCGCCATCCAGGCCGGCGCCGCCCCGCTGATGGCCATGGACGACGAGCGCTTCGGCGCCTGAGTCGGGCTGCACCCGGCACCCGCGGTAGTGCCGGCCGCCGGCCGGCAACCTCAATAGCAACAGCTGGATCCCGGTGGATGGCGGGGCGGTGTGGGCTGGCAGGACACGCCGCCCCGCCTCTGACAGTTCCCCGCGATCTGCGTAGATCCACGCCACGCGTGGATGAAAACCACCGAAATCCCTCTGGAGAAGAGCCCCCCTTTGTTAAGGGGGGCGCACCGACAGGTGCGGGGGATAGGAGGAATGCGCGGACCTGAATCTTGCGATTTGGGTTTCGCCCACAGGGCGATACCCAAATCGCAATGATTCAGGTATAAGCTGTTCTCCCGATGGAGACAGACACTACACGCTTGGGTCTGATCGAAGCCGGAGCTCCGTTTTCTGCTCCGGGCGCCGAAGCATCGCCCAACGCCACGACGCTGCATCGCCCCGGTTCGGTCCGGCTGCTCTCGCTTGATGCCCACGGACGCGTACTGGACTGGATCACCTGGCAGGATGCGGCGTGCCTCTACGCCCGCGAAGCCGTCGCCTGGACACTCGGCGATCCCTGCCTGCACATCCACGGCGGCACAAACCGCTTCAGCGGCCTGCAGAGCGGGATGGACCTGCACCCGATCATCGCCGCGCGCGGCCACGCCCGCTCCCGCGCGATCGACCCGACGCCGAACCTGACCAACCCGGCCCTGTTCGCCCGCGACGCCCACCTGTGCATGTACTGCGGCCAGCAGTTCAACCGCCCCACGCTCACCCGCGACCACGTCATGCCGCTGTCCAAGGGCGGCCTGGACTGCTGGGAAAACGTGGTCACCGCCTGCTTCCACTGCAACTCGCGCAAGAGCGACCGCACCCCGCAGCAGGCCGGAATGCCACTGCTGGCGGTGCCCTACCGGCCCAGCTGGATCGAGCATCTGATCCTGTCCAACCGCAACATCCTGGCCGACCAGATGGCCTTCCTGAAGGCGCAATTGCCGAAGCGCTCAAAACTGAGCACCTGAATCGCCGAAAATGCAACCCTCACCGTCCTGTCACGGGCGGCGGCGTTTGCTTGCCCCACCCCCGTTTGAGGGCGAAAATGGGCGTTCAGAACAAGTGCGAACATGATGATCGACTCTGCCCGCTATCCCCGCCTCGCGCGCATCCAGACACCGGATGACCTGCGCACGTTCGACGAATCCGAATTGAGGGCGGTCGCCGACGAACTGCGTGCCTACCTCATCGAGTCGGTGGGCAAGAGCGGCGGCCACTTCGCCGCCGGTCTGGGCGTGATCGAACTCACCGTGGCCCTGCACTACCTGTACCAGACCCCGCAGGACCAGCTGGTCTGGGACGTCGGTCACCAGACCTACCCACACAAGATCCTGACCGGTCGCCGCGACGAGATCCACACCGTCAAGCAGAAGGACGGCGTGGCACCGTTCCCGAAGCGTGAAGAGAGCGAGTACGACACCTTCGGCGTCGGCCATTCGTCGACCTCGATCTCGGCCGCGCTCGGCATGGCCATCGCTCGCCAGTCCGAAGGCGACAACCGCCAGGTCGTTGCGGTGATCGGTGACGGTGCGATGACCGCCGGCATGGCCTTCGAAGCGCTGATGCACGCCGGCGGCATGGAGCCGGAACCGAATCTGCTGGTGATCCTCAACGACAACAACATGTCGATCTCCGAGGCGGTCGGCGGCCTGACCAAGATGCTCGGCCGTGCTACCGGCAGCCGCACGCTCAATGCACTGCGCGAAGGCGGCAAGAAGATCCTCGGCGACAAGAAGAACAACCCGGCGCGCTTCGTGAAGCGCTGGGAAGAACACTGGAAGGGCATGTTCGTGCCGTCCACGATGTTCGAGGAAATGGGTTTCCACTACACCGGCCCGATCGACGGCCACGACATGCCCGCCCTGCTGTCCACGCTGAAGACGCTGCGCGCCTCCAAGGGCCCGAAGCTGCTGCACGTGATGACGACAAAGGGCAAGGGCTACGAGCCGGCCGAAGGCGATCAGATCGGCTACCACGCGGTGGGTCCGTTTGATCCGGACAAGGGCCTGGTGGCCAAGGCTGGCGCCAAGAAGCCCACCTATACCGACGTGTTCAGCGACTGGCTGTGCGATGCCGCCGCCGCCGAGCCGCGCCTGTACGGCATCACCCCGGCGATGCGCGAAGGCTCCGGCCTGGTGCGTTTCAGCAAGGAATTCCCGCAGCGCTACTTCGACGTGGCGATTGCCGAACAGCACGCGGTCACGCTGGCCGCCGGCATGGCGACCCAGGGGGGCAAGCCGGTGGTGGCGATCTATTCGACCTTCCTGCAGCGCGCGTACGACCAGCTGGTACATGACGTGGCCATCCAGGACCTGGATGTTCTGTTCGCCATTGACCGCGCCGGTGTGGTCGGCCCGGACGGTGCGACCCATGCCGGCAACCTCGACCTGAGCTTCCTGCGCTGCGTTCCGAACATGGTGGTGATGGCGCCATCCAATGAGGCCGAGTGCCGGCAGATGCTCAGCACCGGCCTGCAGCACCCGGGCCCAGCCGCCGTGCGCTATCCGCGCGGCACCGGCACCGGCGTGGCTGCCGGCACCGACCTGTCCACCCTGCCGATCGGCAAGGGCGAGTTGCGCCTGCAGGGCAGTCGTATCGCCCTGCTCGCCTTCGGCAGCACCGTGGCCGCCGCCGAACAGGTTGGCCGCGAACTGGGCCTGAGCGTGGTCAACATGCGCTTCATCAAGCCGCTGGACCGCGAGCTGGTGCTGGCTGTCGCCGCCCAGCACGAGGGGCTGGTGACGATCGAAGACAACGTGGTGGCCGGTGGCGCCGGCTCCGGCGTCGGTGAGCTGCTCAATGCCGAAGGCGTGCTGCGCCCGATCCTGCACCTGGGCCTGCCCGACAGCTACCAGCACCACGCCAGCCGCGAGGACCTGCTGGCCGAAGCCGGCATCGACGCCGCAGGCATCCGCGCGGCCGTACTCAAGCGCTGGCCGCAGCTGGCTGCCGGGACCCCGCCGCTCAGCGCGGCAGGCTGAGACCGGTCACCACCCGGTGGATCCACGCATGGCGTGGATCCACTGCGGAACAGGGGTCGATCCACGCCATGCGTGGGGACAGATCAGGGAGCCCCAGCCCTCAGCCGTAGCTGACCGCTTCCACGAACGCGCCGCTGGCCTCCACCCGCACCGCAGCGCGCTGCCCGGTGTCGACGAAGTGGAGGCGTGCAAGGGTTTCAGCGAAATCGTAGGCCCGGGCACCATCGCGGAACTCGATCGGTTCCGGCCGGTCCGGGTGCAGCACGCGCCATTGGCGTTGCTCGCATTGCAGGCGGATCAACATGCAGCTCACTCCTTGAGGCAGCGTATCGACGGTGGCGGGATGGGCGTGCCGGTTACGGCAGACTTCATCGCGGCGGATCAGGGGCACGCAGAGGTGCCCTGATCGCAGAAGATACGACGTTCAAAATGTGAGCTGTATCAGATTATTCTGATTTTCGAGGCGCGTGCTCAATTCACCTGGAACTGCGCCCGGCAACCGTCGCTGACCCAGATGCCACGGCGGTCCCAGCCCCAGGTCTGGCCCTCGATGCAGGCGCTGCGTGAATCCTGGCGGACCAGGCGCACACCACGACGGATGCGCGCATCGCAGTACTCCTGGCGATGACCGTTGGAATGGCAGGTGATCACCTCACCCCCACCCCAGCCATTGCCACCATTGCCCCAGCCGTTGCCATGGCCACCACCCCAGCCACCGCCGCGGCGGTACTCGCCAACGAACTCGGCACGACAGCCCTGGGTAACCCAGACACCGTAGCGCGATTGTCCCCAGGTCTCGCCTTCCACGCACGGCGAGCCCGACAACTGGCGGATCATCCGGGCACGGCCTTCCAGGCGGCATTCATTGCTGCGGTTCTTGATCGATTCGCAGCGTACGATGCCGCCGCCATCACGACCGCCGTAGCGATCGTCGTCATAACCGTAACCATAGCTCTGCGCCTGCGCGCCGCCCGCGGCCGCCAGCATTGGCAGCAGGGTGCAGGCCAGGGTGCGCCAGGTGAGTGCCTTGCCCATCGGGATCTCCGGATGAATACGATGGCGCAAGCATCGGGGATTCGTGGCGCGGCGCACAGGGGGCGCCCCACGGCGGTTTTTTCCCCATTCAAACAACTCAACCGTGGCTGACTGCGCCTCGGCCGGTGGTGTCAACTTCCGACGTGGAGTGCGTCCACCGAATTGCCGAGCGCCTCGACCCGTACCGTGCTGCGCTGGCCGGTACGGCGGTGGTGCTCCAGGGCCCGCGCCGCAGCGACATCGAAAGCCTCGGCGCCCCGTGCATAACGGGTGGCGTCATGCGCCTGCGGATCCAGTACGGACCAGTGCCGGGCGTTGCATTGAACGGTAATGACCATTGGAAGACTCCTGCGGAATGAAGGCATGCCGGCAGCGGAAGGCCCTGAGCGCCGGTACACCATCAGGCTAGCGAGCACCTCCGGGATGGCCTATCAGATTTGTACGAAAATGCCGCGCCGGACTGTCAGACCGCCCCGCCCTCACATCCCTGAGGCCGTTTAGTGAATCCCTTTCGTGACCCTTGTCACGGAGTTGACAGAGCTTCACACTACCATCACCAACAGGGGCCCCTTCCACATGCGCACCTTCTTCTCGCAGCAGCGTTGGACGTTGCTGAAGTTCTACTTCGTGGCCAGCTATCTGGTGCTGATCGAGGAACTGATCCGCGCCGCCCTGCACTGAGCACTTGCTGCCATTTTTCCTGCGGCCGACACTGTTGCTTTAGGCACGGAGCTCCGCCGATGAAATCCCTTCTTCTGATTCCCGCGCTACTGGTCCTGGTCGCCTGCGCCAGCCCGGACAAGGCACCCACGCACGCCGAAGCGACAGCCACGCCGATGGTCGGCGGTGATCGCGATGCGCATGGCTGCATCGGTTCGGCCGGCTACCAGTGGTGCGAGCACAGCCAGCGTTGCGAACGCCCGTGGGAACTGGCGCAGGCACAGGGCCTGGCCAACACCGCCGAAGCCATCAACGCCTATTGCGCAAAGCCGGCCAGCCCGGCGCGCAAGTGAGTCGCGCCCACCATGGCTGAGCTGAGTCCGCTCCCCACCCTGGCCCCGGGCCGCTACCGCCACTTCAAGGGCGGCGAGTACGAAGTGCTGGACATCGTCCGCAGCAGCGAGACCCTGCAGCCGATGGTGCTGTACCGCGCGTTGTATGGCGAAGGCGGCCTGTGGGTACGCCCGTACGCCATGTTCGTCGAGCAGTTGCCCGGCGAGCACGGACCGCAACCACGTTTCGCCCGCGTCGACGCATGACGGTTCCGCTGCCGGTCCAGGCCGGCAGCGCGCGGCAACACAGCGGGCCTGCGCTACAATCGTACCGTCCAGTCGGTTTCTTCCCACCATGTCCGCATCCCCCTCCCGTTCGCGCCGCAAGGCGCCCGACAGCGTGCGCCAGTCACTGCTGCAGGCCACCATTGAAGTGATCGGCCGTAACGGCCTGGCCGCGCTGACCGTGCAGGACGTCGCGCAGGCCGCTGGTGTCAGCAAGGGTGCGTTGTTCCATCATTTCAGCAGCAAGCAGGCACTGGTGGATGAAGCCGTCGGAGCGCTCATCGGCGAGTTCGAAACGCGGGTACGCGCCCTGCTGCAGGAGAATCCCGAAGGCCATGGCCGTTTCAGCCGCGCCTATGTGCAGGCCAATTTCGAGCATCTGCTGCAGCAGGAGCAGGACAACGACATCGGCCTGACCCTCGGCAACCTGATGGAACCGGCCCTGCTCGCGCATTGGCGCACCTGGAAGCGTGCGATGCTGGCCGAATTCGCCGGCGAAGCCAACGATCCCCGGCTGTACGCGGCGCGCTGCGCTGCCGATGGCTACTGGGCCACGGCCTATGGGCGTCCGCTGGACGAGGAGGAACGTGCCAACGCATTGGCCATGGCCGAGCAGGCCCTGAAACTGTGCGACCCGTGAGCTGGAGCGCGCAATGAATCCCTACCTCTACCTTGCTGCCGCCATCGTGCTGGAAGTGATTGCCACATCACTGCTGAAGGCATCCGACGGCATGAGCCGGCTGGCGCCGACGCTGGGCGCGCTGGTCGGCTACGGGCTGTGCTTCTACCTGTTGTCGATGACCATGAAGTCGATTCCGACCGGCATCGCCTACGCGATCTGGTCCGGCGTCGGCATCGTGCTGATCTCGCTGATCGGGCTGGTAGTGTTCAAGCAGCGCCTGGATGCACCCGCGTTGATCGGCATCGGCCTGATCTGCGCCGGTGTACTGGTGATCAATCTGTTCTCGCGCAGCAGCGCACATTGAGCACGCTGCTGCGCGATCAACGCTAGCTGACCTTCTTCGCTACGGTCATGCCGAGCAGGAACAGCACCACGGCGATGATGATGCCGGCCCAGAACAGGAACTTGGCGATGCCGACCGCGGCACCGGCAATGCCACCGAAGCCGAGCACGCCCGCAATGACGCCGATGATGGCGAAGATGATGGCCCACTTGATCATGTCAAACCTTTCCCCGCAGGGACTGCGTACTGGATGATCAGGCTAGGCCGTGGCCGATGCGGCAGTCGTGAACAGGCCGCGTGCGCGGCGTGAATCAGCGCGGACGGAAGCGCAGCAGCGCGACGGCAAACGCCAGGAACACGCTGCCCACCAGCCGCTCGAACCAGCGTCGCGCAAACGGCTTGGCCAGCCAGCGGCGCAGGCCATGGCCACCGGCTGCATACATCACGTACCAGAACAGTTCGCAGGCGGCGAAGGTGGCCACCAGCACGCTGTACTGCAGTGCCTGGCCGCGTGACGGATCGACGAACTGCGGCAGGAACGCCGCCGCGAACAGCAGCAGCTTGGGATTGCTCAGGCCCACCAGAAGGCCACCACGGAACACGGTCCAGGCACCAAGCGTCGGCGTCATCGGCAGTGCGGCATCCACCGTCACCGCAGGCGCGGGACGGCAACTATCGCGCCATGCCTTCAGGCCCAGCCAGGCCAGGTAGGCCACACCCAGATAGCGCAGCACTTCGAACAGCATCGGCGAGGAATGAAGCAATGCGCTCAGGCCAGCAGCGGACGCGGCCAGCACCAGCAGCATCGCCAGCAGGCAGCCGGCCATCGCCGGCACACTGCCGCGGAAGCCGAGTCCGACGCTGCGGCCGAGGATATGCAGCATGTTCGGCCCCGGCGTGCCACACAGAACAAACACCGTGGCCAGGAACCACCACCAGGTATGCAGGGCCATAGCGCACATCCACTTCAGAAGACGCAACCAGCATAGAACGCGCCTGCAGCGCGCGGCACATACAGCACAGCGTGGATGTGGTGGTTACAGAGGCTGGCTCAGGCAGCGAGCGCGTCGCGCCGTACCAGTACCTGGTCGATCAGGCCCCATTCGCATGCCTGCTCGGCACTCATGAAACGATCGCGGTCCAAGGTCTGCTCGACTTCCTCGACACTGCGTCCGCAATGCTGCGCATACAGTCGGGTGATGCGCTGCTTGGTGCGCTGCATCTCCTCGGCGTGGATGAAGATGTCCGAAGCTTGGCCCTGCACCCCGCCCAGCGGCTGGTGCACGTGCAGGCTGGCATTGGCCAACGCCGCGCGGTGACCGGGCTCGCCGGCCATCAGCAGGAACGAACCCATCGACCGTGCGGTGCCCATGCACAGCGTATGCACCGGGGCCGAGATGTATTGCATCGTGTCGTACATCGCCAGGCCGCTGGAGATCACCCCACCCGGCGAGTTGATGTACAGATGGATCGGCTTCTCCGGGTTTTCCGATTCCAGGAACAACAACTGCGCGCAGACCAGCGCCGACACGGCGTCATCGACTTCGCCGTTGAGAAAGATGATGCGCTCGCGCAGGAGCCGCGAGTAGATGTCATAGGAGCGCTCGCCCCGCTCGCTGCGCTCCACCACCATTGGTACCAGCTGCATTCTGTCCGGCATGTGCCTGCTCCTTGTCCGGTGGGATTGAGGCGCCACCTCAGGCCGCGCGCATCATGGTGCGATGATCGTCGTTGGCGGCCAACGGCAGCGGCGCGCGCAGGTCGGTGAGCCGATGCACGATGGTCAGCACCGTCCCCCCACTGTCATCCGCGCGCAGCTGGAAACACACCAGGCTGTGCAGATGTGGGGGCTGCGCATCGCGCAAGTGGAACCCCAGCTCCCGTCCTTCCTCGCACAGGCAGGGCTGCGGGTCGGCAAGATCGGCTGCAGGCAACCAGCGCTCACGCAGCGCTGGATCGCACAGTGCGCGCCAGACCCGTCCCGGTGGCGCTGGCAGCCGTTGCTCCATCACCAAGGCGGGAGCCGCTTCGTTCAGAACGTCGTCCATCAGTCCATCTCCTCCAGCAGGTTCTGCAGTGCGGACATCCGCGCCGGCCAGTAGGCCCGGTAGCGCTGCAACCAGCGGCCGATGTGGGCCAGCCCGCGCGGATCGACCTCGTAGTGGACGAAGCGGCCTTGGCGCTGCTCATGCACCAGTCCGGCATCGCGCAGCACTGCCAGGTGCTGGGACATCGCAGACTGGCTGATCGCCATGCCCTCGCGCAGCGCGCTGGCATGCTGCCCGCCCTCGGCCAGCTTTTCGTAGATATGGCGGCGGGTGGGGTCGGCCAGCGCCTTGAACAGGGCGTTCTCGATCATGATCAATACATTAGTATCCACTAATGTTTAATGCAACCCTCCGATCTGCTGTGCTGCAATGACAGCCTCTTCCCTGGAGCAATGCATGAAGACCCTTGGACTGATCGGCGGCATGAGCTGGGAAAGCTCGGCCCAGTACTACCGGCTCATCAACGAGGACGTACGGCAGCGCCTCGGTGGCGCGCACTCCGCGCAGCTGCTGCTGTGGTCGGTGGACTTCGCCCCGATCAAGCAGCTGCAGCACGACGGCGACTGGGATGCACTGGGCGACCACATGGTCGACGCCGCACGACGCCTGCAGGCCGGTGGTGCCGATCTGCTGCTGGTCTGCACCAACACCATGCACACGCTGGCCGACCGCATCGAGGCGGCCTGCCCACTGCCGCTGCTGCATATCGTCGACCCCACCGCCCAGGCCATCGTGCAGGCAGGCGCACGCAAGGTGGGCCTGCTCGGCACCGCCTTCACCATGGAGCAGGACTTCTACCGCGGCCGGCTGCAGGATCGCTTCGATCTGGAAGTGCTGGTGCCCGATACCGATGACCGGCGCAGCGTGCACGACATCATCTACCAGGAGCTGATTGCCGGCGTGGTCAGCGAGCACTCACGACAGGTCTATGCCGGCGTGATCGCGCGACTGGTGGCGCGCGGTGCCGAAGCGATCATTCTTGGCTGCACCGAGATCATGCTGCTGGTACGCCCGGAGGACAGTTCAGTGCCGTTGTTCGATACCACTGCCCTGCATGCGCGGGCTGCCGTGGACGCAGCACTGGCCTGATCCTGCCTTCGGTGCAGCGCGGAATCAGTCCGCGCCCTGCACTTCCAGCGCGGTGATCAGCCACTCGACCACCGCCTGGGAATCGCACAGGAAGAAGATGGCATCGCCGGAGCGCGCTTCGGTAAGCAGGCGATAGACCGTGATCGCCACCGCCGACTGGTTGGCGATGAACACTTCCGGGCTGCGCGGCCCTTCGCTGTGGCCGGCAACCGCGTGCAGCGCCTTGCGTGCGGCCACGGTCGCAGCCGGGTCCGCGCTGCGGGTCAGTTCCGGCCCGCGCAGGCCCCAGGCAATGAACACATGCTTGCCCTTGAACGTGGTGTCCAGGACCCGCACCTCGGCGCCGCCTGCGTCGGCCGAGCGATGAATGACGGTACTGCTGATCAACGCAACCCCCTGTGGTCGTCGTGGTCCGCGCATCCTCCCCCACAGGCCGCCCGCACACCAGTGACGGCAGCCACAGGCTGCGCCGACAGGCGTGGAAGACATGTAAGAAGGTGTAAACCGATGCGATCGGATGTGCAGCGATGATACGGGATGTAAGCCTCTGCATGGGCCCGTGCGCACTACTAAATCCTTACTGAGCCACATCCGGAACGATGCGTTCCGACGGCCTCGTGCTGGGTCATTCTTGCCGCCCGAATCCACGCTCGAGGCTCCCTATGACCCTTCGCCCGCTGCTGCCGATCACCGGCGCCGCCCTTGTCCTGCTGCTGGCCGCCACCGCCGTGGCCGCCCAGGACTACGACACTGATCACATTCCAGCGCTGCGCTGCGAATCCCAGTTCAACAAGACCGAGCAATGCCCCATCGAGGGCCCGATGCGCCTGGCCAGGCAACTGTCGGTCACCCGCTGCGTGGAGAACCAGAACTGGGGCCAGAGCCGCCGCACGTTATGGGTGACCGACGGCTGCCGCGCCGAGTTCGTCGCCGATGGATACGGGCGCTGGCCGGGACGTGGCCGCGGCCGTGACCGCGACAACGAGGGTGAACGCCTGGTCTGCGAGTCCTACGAGAACAAGGACAAGGAGTGCCGGATTCGCGTTCGTCACGAGGTACGGCTGGTCAAGCAGAAATCGGTGACGACCTGCATCGAGGACCGCAACTGGGGCTGGGACCGTCGCGGCGTGTGGGTCAGCGACGGCTGCCGTGCCGAGTTCCGGGTGTATTGACTGCCTGCCACGCGCTGGCTGCAACGCGTAGGCGTGCGTGCAAGGCGGAGTCGATAGACTATGGCCTGCATGGCAGGGAGCACGACATGGAACGATGGTATCTGGCGACGCTGCTGGCGTTGATCCTGCATCAGATCGACGCTGCGTTCTGGCAGGAATGGACCATGTTCCATGTGCCCGGCGGCATCCAGGGCTTCCTGCTGTTCAACCTGTTCGCAGTCGGCGCCGTGCTTTGGGGTTATCGCCATGCCCTGCTGGGTACATCCACGGCGCGCGGCTATGCACTGGTTTGTGGCGCGCTCGGCATTGGCACGGCGCTGATCCACCTGGCGTTTGCCCTGCTCGGTCGCAATGAATTCCACCTGCCGCTGTCGATCATCGTCCTGCTCGCCTGTTTTGTATCGGGTGGCGGTCTGTTGCTGCAGCTCCGCCCGCGATGAGCCGGACGTCCCGTTCTCCGCGCCTGCGTAACGGCAGCCCCCAGGACGCGGATGCCTTGATCGCGCTCGACAGCGTGGCAGCCATTGATCCAGAGCGGATCATGCAGATTGGCAACTGGCTGGCACACGGCGGCGTGTATGTCGCCGAGCAGGACGGCAGGGTCGTCGGCTACCTGGTCATGCATCACCACTTCTTCGGCGAGGCCTTCGTCGAGATGCTGATGGTGGCGCGCGAACGCCGCGGCCACGGCATTGGTACCGCACTGCTGCGACACGCGATCGCACGGCGCGGTCGCGGCAAGCTGTTCACCTCGACCAATGCCTCCAACATCGGCATGCAGCGCCTGCTCGTTGCGTCGGGCTTCATCGACAGCGGCATCGTGCACGGATTGGATGAGGGCGACCCGGAGCTGATCTACCGCTTCGCTGAAGACTGATCATCGGCATCAGCAGCGCGCACAAAAAAGCCCACGCATTGCTGCGCAGGCTTCTTGATTCATCACAGTGGTCGGGACGGCCGGATTCGAACCGACGACCCTCTGCCCCCCAGGCAGATGCGCTACCAGGCTGCGCTACGCCCCGACTGATGCTGCGATGTGCCCGCCAGTGCGGCGGGCCGTGAAGTATAGCGGATTACGATGGAAATGGGATCAGCGGCGCAACAACTGCAGCACTTCTTCCAGCTCCATGCGTACCTGCTTGATGATCTGGTTGCTCAGCGCCGATTCCTCGCGGGCATCGGGGCCGTCCAGACGCAGGCGTGCACCACCGATGGTGTAGCCCTGTTCGTACAGCAGGCTGCGGATCTGCCGCACCATCAGCACGTCATGGCGCTGGTAGTAGCGGCGGTTGCCTCGGCGCTTGGCCGGCTCAAGGCTGGGAAACTCGGTTTCCCAGTAGCGCAGGACGTGCGGCTTGACGTCGCACAGCTCGCTGACTTCACCGATGGTGAAGTAGCGCTTGGCCGGGATCGGCGGTAGTTCGCGGTTACTGCCCGGATCCAGCATAAGCTTCCACCCTCTCCTTGAGCTTCTGGCCCGGACGGAAGGTGACCACCGTACGGGCGGAAATCGGAATTTCCTCGCCGGTCTTGGGGTTGCGACCCGGGCGCTGGTTCTTGCGCCGCAGATCGAAATTACCGAAGCCCGACAGCTTCACCTGACGTCCCTGTTCCAATGCTTCACGCAGCACATCGAAAAACGCGTCGACGAATTCCTTGGCTTCCCGCTTGTTCAGACCGACTTCGTCGAACAGCTTTTCCGCCATCTCCGCCTTGGTCAATGCCATTGCCTGCTACCCCCGAGTGCTGCCCGCTCAGCCGCGGATCCGGGCGTGGTGTTCACGCTCGATGGCAGTGACCGCCTCGGCCACCACCGCATCCACGTCGCGGTCCGTCAGAGTGCGCGACTTGTCCTGCAAAATCAAGCCCATAGCGAGACTCTTGAATCCCGGCTCGACGCCCTGGCCGACATAGCGGTCGAACAGGTTCAGGTCGCGCAGCAGCGGGCCGGCGGCCTGGCGGACGGTCGCCGCCAGATCGGCCCAGGCCACCTGTTCAGGCACCAGGAACGCCAGGTCGCGACGCACCGCTGGGAAGCGCGACAGCTCGCCGGCACGGGGCAGGCGGCGGGCGGTCAGCGGTTCCAGATCCAGTTCGAAGGCGTAGACGTCGGATTCGATGTCCATCGCCTTGACCAGGCGCGGATGGACCTGGCCGATCCAGCCCATCGCCACGCCATCGCGGAACACCTCGGCCGAGCGCGCCGGGTGGCCGTAAGGACGGGCCGACGGACGGAACTCCAGCTGCGCGCCACTGGCAGCGGCCAGCGATTCCAGGTCGCCCTTCAGATCGTGGAAGTCGACCTTGCGGGTCGGCAGGCCCCACTGCACCGCCTGCGCATCACCGCAGACCGCAGCGGCCACGCGCGGGGTTTCCAGCGGCGCCGGCTGGCCATCTCCGGCCTGCTGGGTGAACACCCGGCCGAGCTCGAACAGGCGCACGCGACCCAACTGGCGCGCGGCATTGCGGCCCAGCGTGGCGACCAGGCCCGGCAGCAGCGACGGGCGCATCACCGCCAGTTCGGCCGACAGTGGGTTGGCCAGCGGTACCAGGCCATCGCGCAGCTGCCACTGGGTCAGCAGCGCGTCGTCGACGAAGGCAAAGTTGACGGTTTCCTGCTGGTCGCGGGCGATCAGCTGGCGACGAACGCTCAGCGCGTCCAGCTGGGTCTCGCTCGGCATCGCCACGCGCGAGGCACCGCCCGGCAGCGTGGTCGGGATCTGCTCGTAACCGTGGATGCGGGCCAGTTCTTCGATCAGGTCTTCTTCGATGGCGATGTCGAAGCGACGGCTCGGCGCGGCGACCTGCCAGCCCTCGGCCGTCGCAGCCACGTCCATGCCCAGCGCGCGCAGGATGCGCTCGACTTCGGCGTCGTCGATGGTGATGCCCAGCACGCGACTGATGCGAGCACGGCGCAGTACGATCGTCGCCGGCTGCGGCAGGTCATCGGCACGCACGGCCTCGGTGACCGGCGCCGGGGTACCGCCGGCGAGGTCCAGCACCAGGCGGGTGGCGTATTCGATGGCGGTGCGCGGCAATGCCGGGTCGACGCCACGCTCGAAGCGGTGGCCGGCATCGGTGTGCAGGCCGAGCTTGCGGCCACGGCCCATGATCGCGGCCGGCGCGAAGTGCGCAGCTTCCAGGAACACGGCGGTGGTCGCGTCGGTGACGCGGGTATCGAAGCCGCCCATCAGGCCGGCCAGACCGACCGCACGGTCAGCATCGGCAACCACCAGGAAGCTGTCGTCCAGTGCGGCATCGCGGCCGTCCAGCAGCTTCAGGCTCTCGCCCGCGCGCGAACGGCGCACGGCGATGCTGCCCTGCAGGGTACCGAGGTCGTAGGCATGCATCGGCTGGCCCAGCTCCAGCATCACGTACTGGGTGATGTCGACCAGCAGCGAGACCGGACGCACACCGCTGCGGCGCAGGCGCTCAGCCATCCACAGCGGGGTCTTGGCAGCGGCGTTGACGTCTTCGATGACGCGGCCCAGGTAACGCGGTGCTTCGGCGCCGGCGTCGAGCTGGATCGACAGTTCGCGGCTGCCGACCGGCGCAATGGCGTCGGCCGCGAAGTCCAGCACTTCACTGCGGGTGGCGGCGGCGACGTCGTAGGCGATGCCGCGCAGGCTGAAGCAGTCGGCACGGTTCGGGGTCAGCTTGATCTCGATGCTGGCGTCCGGCAGCCCCAGATACTCGACCAGGGACTGGCCGACCGGTGCGTCGTCCGGCAGTTCCAGCAGGCCGGAGGCATCGTTGTCCAGGCCCAGCTCCTTGGCCGAGCACAGCATGCCGTTGGACTCGACGCCGCGCAGCTTGGCCGGCTTGATCTTCAGCTCGCCGATCTGCGCGCCGACCATCGCCAGCGGCGCGACCAGGCCCGGGCGCGCGTTCGGCGCGCCGCACACGATCTGCAGCAGCTCGCCCTGCCCGGCATCGACCTTGCACACCTGCAGGCGATCGGCTTCGGGATGGCGCACCGCTTCGACGATGCGCGCCACGACCACGTGCTCGAGGCCTTCGCCAAGCGCGGTCACCTCTTCCACTTCCAGGCCGATGGCGGTCAGCACCGCGCTGAGCTCATCGCGCGAGGCGGAGGTCGGGACGTGGCTGCGCAGCCAGTTTTCGGAGAATTTCATGGTGTCACCCTGGTGGGAGGTGTGCCTCCCGTTGCGGTTTTTGTGGTCGCCCAGCGCATGCGCAAGGAGGCGTCCATCCAGAAAAGCAGCCGAGCATGGCTCGGCTCTACACGGTTGCGGCTTACGCGAACTGCTTCAGGAACCGCACGTCGTTCTCGAAGAACGCGCGCAGGTCGTTGACGCCGTAGCGCAGCATCGCGAAACGCTCCACGCCCATGCCGAAGGCAAAGCCGGTGTAGCGCTCCGGATCGATGCCGACATTGCGCAGCACGTTCGGATGGACCATGCCGCAGCCGAGCACTTCCAGCCAGCGGGTGCTGCCATCGGGCTGCTGCCAGGCGATGTCCACTTCCGCACCCGGTTCAACGAACGGGAAGTAGCTGGGACGGAAACGCATCTCGAAGTCGCGCTCGAAGAACGCGCGCACGAACTCGGCCAGCGTGCCCTTCAGGTCGGCGAAGGTCGAATGCTCGTCCACCAGCAGGCCTTCGACCTGGTGGAACATCGGCGAGTGGGTCTGGTCGCTGTCGCTGCGGTACACCTTGCCGGCGGCGATCATGCGCAGCGGCGGCGCGTGGTCGCCCATGTAGCGCACCTGCACACCGGAGGTATGCGTGCGCAGCAGGCGTCCGTCGCCGAAGTAGAAGGTGTCGTGCATGGCGCGCGCCGGGTGGTGCGGCGGGAAGTTCAGCGCCTCGAAGTTGTGCCAGTCATCCTCGATCTCCGGCCCTTCCGACAGCTCGTAGCCCAGCCGGCCGAAGATGCCGGTGATGCGCTCCAGGGTGCGGGTGATCGGGTGCAGGCCGGCACGGTCGCCGTTGCGACCCGGCAGGGTGATGTCGATGGCTTCGGCGGCCAGGCGCGCATCCAGTGCCGCGTCTTCCAGCAGCGCCTTGCGCTCACCCAGCGCGCGGGTCAGCGCGTCACGGGCCTGGTTGATCGCTTCACCGGCGGCCTTGCGCTCGTCGGCCGGCAGGGCACCGAGCTGCTTGAGCTGCGAGGTGATGCTGCCACTCTTGCCAAGCAGGGCCACGCGCAGCTGTTCCAGCACGTCGGGGCTCTGTGCGGCGGCCACATCGGCCAGCGCCTGGGTGGTGAGGGATTGGATGTCGCTCATGGGGGGGGCGGAACTCCAGTCGATCTGCCATCGCGATGCGCGAAGGGCCGACCCCTGTCGCCACCGCCGTCCCCGCGCTGCCATCGTGGCCTCGCCGGGACCCAAAAAAGAATGGGGAAGGACTTGCGCCCTTCCCCATGCATTGCCTTGACCTGACACCGTTCCGAGTGAACGGTTACGGCATCGGGAAGGACTTATGCCGCCAGCGCGCCCTTGGCCTTTTCGGCCAGCGCAGCAAAACCGGCTGCGTCGTGCACGGCGATGTCAGCCAGGACCTTGCGATCCAGGGTGATGCCGGCCTTCAGCAGACCGTTCATGAAGCGGCTGTAGCTCAGGCCGTTGATGCGGGCAGCCGCATTGATACGGGTGATCCACAGCGAACGGAAGTTGCGCTTCTTCTGCTTACGGCCGATGTAGGCGTACTGCTGAGCCTTGATGACCGCCTGCTTGGCGACGCGGAAGACCTTGCGACGGGCGTTGTAATAGCCCTTGGCGAGATCCAGAATCTTCTTGTGGCGGCGACGCGCCTGTACGCCACGCTTAACTCGTGCCATTTTTCAGTTCCTCAGAGGTAAGGGAGCATGCGGTCCAGACGGCCTGCGTCTTCTGCACGGACATGGCCCGTCTGACGCAGATTACGCTTACGCTTGGTCGCTTTCTTCGTGAGGATGTGGCTACGGTTGGCGTGGCCGCACTTGTACTTGCCCGAGGCGGTCTTGCGGAAACGCTTGGCCGCTGCCCGGTTGGTCTTGATCTTGGGCATTGCAATGTCCTTGATGGGATATGACCCTGGTTTCTGACTGATCTGGCGGCGGCCTGGGCCGCTCTTTCCGTCCTGCCATGATCGGCGTACGACCCGTCCTGGGTGGGTCGAGCCGGGCATGATACAGGCAAAACCGCCCTGCCACCAGCCCCTGCAACCCTTTCACGGCAATTCACCGGCATGCCGCAAAAGCGAAGGGGCGCCGATGGCGCCCCTTCACCCTGAACCGTTCAGCCAGGCGCCCCGGAGGGCGGCCCGTCAGGCCTCAGGTCTTCTTCTTCGGCGCGATCATCATGACCATCTGACGCCCTTCCAGGCGCGGACGGGATTCAATGACGATGTCCTCGCCCAGATCGGTCTCGATCCGGTTGGCCATTTCGCGGCCCAGTTCCTGGTGGCTCATTTCACGGCCACGGAAGCGGATGTTGACCTTGATCTTGTCACCATCCTCAAGGAACCCGCGCATCTTGCGCAGCTTGATCTGGTAGTCGCCCTCGTCCGTGACCGGACGGAACTTCACTTCCTTGATCTCGACCTGCTTGGTCTTCTTCTTGGCCTCGCTGGCCTTCTTCTGCGCTTCGAACTTGAACTTGCCGAAGTCCATGATCTTGCAGACCGGCGGATCGGCCTGCGGCTGGATTTCGACCAGGTCCAGGCCTTCATCTTCGGCCATGGACAGCGCTTCGTCGCGCGACAACACGCCGATCATTTCTCCGTCACTGCCGATCACGCGGACGCGCGGCACACGGATTTCCTGATTCTTGCGGTTCTGTTTGTTGTCAGGGGTGCTGATATTACGTTCTCCCAAGGGTATCGAACCGGTCCGGGTGCCTGTGCGCCCGGACCGGACCTTTGCTTACGCGCCCTCGGCGTGGAGCCGCTCGATGAAGGCCTGCAGGCTCATGCTGCCCAGATCTTCGCCAGAACGCGTACGCACCGCCACAGCCCCATTTTCCTTCTCGCGGTCACCAATGACCAGCAGGTAGGGCACGCGCTGCAACGTATGCTCGCGGATTTTATAGCCGATCTTCTCGTTACGCAAATCCGAGCTGACGCGGAAGCCTTGCTCCGCAAGGGTTTTGGTCACGCCCGAGACGTAGTCGGCCTGGGCGTCGGTGATGTTGGCCACCACCACCTGGGTCGGGGCCAGCCAGGCCGGGAACTGGCCGGCATGGTGCTCGATCAGGATGCCCAGGAAGCGCTCCATCGAGCCGACGATGGCCCGGTGCAGCATGACCGGGTGCTTCTTCTGGCTGTTCTCGTCCACGTACTCGGCGCCCAGGCGGCCCGGCATCATGAAGTCGACCTGCATGGTGCCCAGCTGCCAGGTACGGCCAATGGCGTCCTTCAGGTGGTACTCGATCTTCGGGCCATAGAAGGCACCCTCGCCCGGCAGCTCCTGCCATTCCACGCCACAGGCGGTCAGCGCCGAGCGCAGCGCGCCCTCCGCTTTGTCCCAGGTCGCATCGTCACCCAGGCGCGATTCCGGGCGCAGGGCGATCTTGATCTGGATGTCGTCGAATCCGAAGTGCTGGTAGACCGCCAGCGCCTGCTGATGGAAGGCCGTCACTTCCGACTCGATCTGGTTTTCCGTGCAGAACACGTGGCCGTCGTCCTGGGTGAAGCCACGCACGCGCAGGATGCCGTGCAGCGCGCCGGACGGCTCGTTGCGGTGGCAGGAACCGAACTCACCGTAGCGGATCGGCAGGTCGCGGTAACTGTGCAGGCCCTGGTTGAACACCTGGATGTGGCCCGGGCAGTTCATCGGCTTGACCGCGTAGGTGCGCTTCTCCGATTCGGTGAAGAACATGTTGTCCTGGTAGTTGTCCCAGTGGCCGGACTTCTTCCACAGGCTCACGTCCAGGATCTGCGGGCAGCGCACTTCGCCGTAGCCGCTGTTGCGGTAGACCTTGCGCATGTACTGCTCGACCACCTGCCACAGCGCCCAGCCCTTCGGGTGCCAGAACACCAGGCCCGGCGCTTCTTCCTGCAGGTGGAACAGGTCCTGCTGCTTGCCGATGCGGCGGTGGTCGCGCATCTCGGCTTCCTCGATGCGCTTGATGTACGCCTCAAGCTGCTTCTTGTCCGCCCAGGCGGTGCCGTAGATGCGCTGCAGCTGTTCGTTCTGCGCGTCGCCACGCCAGTAGGCGCCGGAGATGCGGGTCAGCTTGAAGGCCTTCAGGAAGCGCGTGTTCGGCACGTGCGGGCCGCGGCACATGTCCACGTATTCCTGATGGTAGTACATGCCCATCGCCTGGATGTCGTCGGACATGTCCTCGATCAGGCGCAGCTTGTAGTCCTCACCACGGGCCTTGAAGATCTCGATCACTTCGGCGCGCGGCGTCATCTTCTTGATGACGTCGTAGTCCTGGGCGATCAGTTCACCCATGCGCTTCTCGATCGCGGCCATGTCGTCCGGGGTGAACGGGCGCTCGGAGTAGATGTCGTAGTAGAAGCCTTCGGCGATCACCGGGCCGATCACCATCTTCACATCCGGGTACAGCTGCTTGACCGCGTGGCCGACCAGGTGGGCGCAGGAGTGGCGGATGATCTCCACGCCCTCCTCGTCCTTGGCGGTGATGATGCGCAGGCTGGCATCGTGGTCGATGACGTCGCTGGCATCGACCAGCACGCCATCCACGGCACCGGCGATGGTGGCCTTGGCCAGGCCGGCACCGATCGACTGGGCGACGTCCATGACGCTGACGGGGTTTTCAAACTCGCGGCGGCTGCCGTCGGGGAGGGTAATGTTGATCATCGGAGTGGCTTCGTGCGGGGCCCGCTGGGCGGGCTGGAAAGCGCTCCCGGGGCGGCGCCCGGGCAATAAAAAAGCGCCACGAGGGCGCCAGGGACACAGGGCCTTCGGGGGCAGGTCAACAGTGGGCGGTGGTAGTGCTCATGTCGCACGCTCGGCCGGCGCTGGGCGCGGGCCACCTTGTTCCAGTCAGGGAGTGTGATGATCTTAAACCAGCGCACCGGAAAGCCCAAGGGCTACCGTACGGTACGCTGAATGGCCCTCGCTGGCGGCGTGAAAACGCAATGATTACCATGTCCGCGCAGCCCGCCCCGTGCCAGCCTGCCCGCTTCCCCCCAGGACCTCGTGATGCGCCACCCGCTCCGACCGGCTCCCGCCGGCCCCGCCCGTGCCCCGCGTTCGCTGGCCCGCTGCCACGGCGGCCGCCCGCAATGATCACCGTCGGCCTTTCCACCCTGGGCTTCTGCAGCCTGGGCATGCTGGCGGCGATGTTCTCCGCGCTGGCCTTCTATGCCGCCTCGCCGCACTGCCGCTGGCCGCGCCTGCGTCGGGCCGGCCGCCTGGGCCGCCAGATCGGCCTGGTCGCGGCCGCCGCCGCGCTGTGGCTGTGGATGGCCGAGCTCGGCTTTGCCGCCGGCCTGGTGGCCATGCTGTGCACCTGGATGCTGGCGGCGATGCTGCTGCCGGCACTGGCCGCCTGGCATCGCCCGGGCACGGAGTCGCCCTGATGTGGCCGCGCGCCTTCGCCGGCATCGTCGCCGGCTTCTTCCTGGCCGCGGCCGCGACCGGCCTGCTGGCATGGCTGCCGCCCGGCCCCTGGCAGCGGGCGCTGGTGCCGACCCTGATCGCTTTCATCCCGCTGTGGATGCTGGCCGCCCTGTGGGCGTTCAGTTTCCGCAGCGCGCTGCGCGCCTGGCTGGTGCTGGGCGGCAGCGCCGCCGCCGGCTTCGGCGTGCTCGGGCTGCTGCGCCTGACCGGCGCGGTGCAATGAGACCTCTCCCATGAAGTTCAGTTCGCAGACGCTGCGCACGTTCACCACCCTGCACACCTGGGTCGGCCTGGTCGCCGGGTTCGGCCTGTTCGTGGCCTTCTACGCCGGTGCGCTGACCCTGTTCCATCACGACCTGCCGCTGTGGCAGACCCCGGGCGCGGCCACCGCACTGCCAGCCGGGCTGGACGATGCGCAGTACCTGCTGGAAGACGTACTGGCGACACACCCGGAAGCCCGCCGCCACGTCGGCATGACCTTCCCCGGCGCCGACCACCCGCAGCCACTTGCGTACTGGCAGGTCGATGATGGCAGCTGGCGTTATGCCTGGCCGGGGCAGATTGGCGGCAGCCCGACGCCGCCGCAGACCGGGCTGGCCGAGCTGGTCAACGAGCTGCACTACAGCCTGGGCCTGCCCGTGGCCGGCATCTACGTGATGGGCATTGTCAGCCTGCTGTACGGCATGGCGCTGCTCAGCGGCCTGGTGATCCATCTGCCGAAGCTGCTCGGCGACCTGTTCGCGCTGCGTCCGGGGCGCAACCTGAAACAGCTGTGGCAGGACGCGCACAACGTGATCGGCGTACTGAGCCTGCCCTTCCACCTGATGTTCGCGGTGACCGGCGCCCTGCTCTGCCTGGTGTTCGTGCAGATGGCCCTGCTCAACCCCCTGATCTTCGACGGCAAGGCCCTGCAGGCCGTGCCAACAGCGATGGACACCGCACCGGTGCGTGAAGCGACCGGCATCCCCTCGCCGCCGGGCAGCCTGCGCGTGCTGCAGGCGCGGGCGCTGGAGGTGGCGCGCGCACAGGGCGTGACCAGCTTCGAGCCGGCCTACCTGAAGCTGGCCAACGCGGGCGACACCAACGCCACCATCGAGATCACCGGCGAATCCACCGGCACCCTCGGCCCGCTCGGCGCCGTGGCGCTGGATGTCGCCACCGGCCAGGTACTGGCCACCCAGCTGCCAGGCCAGCGCGACGCCAACCACGCCACGCTCAGCGCCGCCTATGCGCTGCACTTCGGCGAGTTCGGCAACGGGGTGGTGGTCTGGCTGTACTTCCTGCTCGGCCTGGGCGGTGCGTTCCTGTTCTACTCGGGCAACCTGCTGTGGATCGAGTCGCGGCGCAAGCGTCGCCAGCCGCAGCAACCGCGTGCCGGAGTGAACATGGCACGGGCCACGGTCGGCGTGTGCATCGGCCTGTGCGTGGCGATCTCGGTCGCGTTCCTCACCGCGCTGGTGCTGGAACGGCTGGCGCCGGCGGCGGTCGACCACGGCATCCGCTGGGCCTGCTTCGGCAGCTGGGCGGCCTGTGCGCTGTGGGCCGCGCTGCGTCGCCCGGCACAGGCCGCACGCGAGCTGCTGTGGGCGGCGGCAATCAGTACCGCGCTGGTGCCGATCCTGCACGGCGCACTCAATGGTGACTGGCTGTGGCGTGCGGCCGCGCGTGGCCACTGGCCGCTGTTCTGGGTCGATGCCATCGCGCTGGCCATGGCCTTCGGCTTCGCCCGCCTGGCAGTGGCCAGTCAACGCCGCGCCCGCAACGGCGATCCGAACAGCGTCTGGGCCAACTGAGCCTTCGCCGGGCATGGCCCGGCGCTACCGGAGCAGGTGCGCTGGGTCCAGGTAGCGGCTGACTTCGATCAGGTTGCCATCCGGGTCGCGGAAGTACACCGATTCGATTGGACCCAGTGCGCCGGTGCGGGCCACCGGCCCCTCCTCCACCGCGACGGCCTGCGCCTGCAGGTGTGCCAGCACATCGATTGTCGCCGTAAGCGTGACCAGGCACAGGTCGGCACTGCCCGGCGTGGGTCGTAACGCATGCGGCTGCAGCGGGGCACTGGCCGGATGCAGATTGATCTTCTGCTGGCCGAACTGCAGCGCGGTACGTCCCGCGCCGAAGCGCACGACCTGCATGCCGAGCACGCGCTGGTAGAAATCACAGCTGCGGTCGATGTCGGCGACGGTGAGGACCAGATGGTCCAGGCGTTCGAGATGGATCATGCCCGCAGCGTAACGCTGCGGGCGTGGACATGCTGTGCGGGGTTGGGCCGATGGCGTTGCGGCATTGCGCCGGGCATCGCCTGATGCAGCTCAATCGCCGATGCGCGCCTTCTGCCAGGGGCCCAGCATGGCGTTGAGCAGGCTGGCCTGCTCGTCGTCGCCGGTCAGCTCCCACATGAATACACCGGCCAGGCCCTGCTCGCGGGCGAACTGCGCACGCAGCCCGATCGAGCGCGGGTCTTCATAGCTGATGAAGACCTTCTGTTCGGCGTTGTACAGCCACGGGCTCTGCGCCTGCGGCTGCCAGTGCTTCGTCCAGCCCGGCTGGTCGAGATAGCGCGCCTTGATCACCCGCCAGTCGCCTGCATCGGCCGGTGCGCTGTAGGGCTGGTACAACCCATCCGGGGCATCACCTGTAACCTTGAAGCCGCGCCCGTAGAACGGCACGCCCAGCACCAGCTTGTGGGCCGGTACGCCGTGGTCGCGGTAAAACTGCACGGCACCGGCCACGTTGTTCCAACGGCGCAGCTCCGGCGCCAGTGGATCGGCCGCCACCTCAAGCAGCGGTGCGTTGAAGGTCGACACCGCCGAGAAGCCGGTGCCCATGTCGTAGCTCATCAGGTTGATGAAATCGAACACCTTGGCCAGCGCCGGCAGGTCGTAGCTCGCCGCCGGATCGTAGGGGCCATCCGTCTGCAGGCGACCGGCGGCCAGCGCGGCGGTCAGCAGCATCGGCTGCCCCGCCTTGCGACCGCGCGCATCAAGTGCCACGCGGAACGCCTGCGCGAGCCGGGTCAGGTTGGCGCGATCCTGCGGGCGGTGCGCCAGTTCCTTCGGCCCACCACTGACCGGGAATTCCCAGTCGATGTCCACACCATCGAAGCTGCCTGCATGGCGCTCGAAGAACAGCGTCATGCATGAGTCGACCAGGCGCTTGCGGCTGGTTTCGGTCAGTGCCGCATCGGAGAACCCGCCTGCGCCCCAGCCACCGATCGAAATCAGCGTGCGCAGGTGCGGATGCGCCTTCTTGAGTTCGGCCAGTGCGGCGAAATTCTTCGGCGCTTCCGCACCGATCGTGCAGCGCCCGTCCTCGATGGTCGAGAACGCGTAGAACAGGTGGGTCAGGCGCTCGGCCGGAATGCTCGACACCGGATAGCGCTCGGCGGAACCACCGGGGTAGTAGGCACCGAAGATCGGCGGCTGTGCGGGCGCAGCGTGCGCGGCAATGGGCAGGGCGCCGGCAATCAGTACGGCAAGGACGGCCACAGTCTGGCGGAACATGGAATCTCCCGGTTCGAAGGCGCCGCCACGTTAGCAAACCGATGGGGCTGTGGGACCGATGTCGTGGCATGTCGTCCGATGGACAGGCGCGATCCGTGCAACGGTGACAGAACAATGGCTGCGTAGCGCCTCTCATGCACCGCAGCAGGACATGCGGCGACCTGGGTGAGCGGTTGTTCGCAACTTCGAGGCAAAGAAAAAGCGGGCCGAAGCCCGCTTTTTCATTTCAGCGATTCCAGGAGCGTGTCAACCAAGCAAGGTTGACACCCACCGCCGATTATTCGGCGCTGACGGCGTCGCCTTCTTCCACGGCCTTCATCGACAGGCGGATACGGCCCTGCTTGTCGACTTCCAGCACCTTGACCTTGACCACATCGCCTTCCTTCAGCACGTCGCCGACCTTCTCGACGCGATCGCTGGAGATCTGCGACACGTGGACCAGACCGTCCTTGCCCGGCAGGATCGTGACGAACGCACCGAAGTCCATGATCTTGGCGACCTTGCCTTCGTAGATGCGGCCCGGCTCGACGTCCGAGGTGATCTGCTCGATGCGGGCCTTGGCGGCCTGGGCAGCGATGGCGTTGACCGATGCGATGACGATGGTGCCGTCGTCCTGGATGTCGATCTGGGTGCCGGTTTCCTTGGTGATGGCCTGGATGGTCGAACCACCCTTGCCGATCACTTCGCGGATCTTGTCCGGGTGGATCTTGATGGTCAACAGGCGCGGCGCGTAGTCCGACAGCTCTTCACGCGGAGCGGTCAGGCCGTGGGCCATTTCGCCCAGGATGTGCAGACGGCCAGCCTTGGCCTGCTGCAGGGCCTGCTTCATGATCTCTTCGGTGATGCCTTCGATCTTGATGTCCATCTGCAGGGCGGAGATGCCCTCAGCGGTACCGGCCACCTTGAAGTCCATGTCGCCCAGGTGATCTTCGTCACCCAGGATGTCGGACAGGACGACGAAGCGCTCGCCTTCCTTGACCAGACCCATGGCGATACCGGCAACCGGTGCCTTCACCGGCACGCCGGCGTCCATCAGGGCCAGCGAGGAACCGCAGACCGAGGCCATCGACGAGGAACCGTTCGACTCGGTGATTTCCGAGACGACGCGGATGGTGTACGGGAAGGCTTCCAGCGACGGCATGACAGCCAGCACGCCGCGCTTGGCCAGGCGACCGTGGCCGATTTCGCGGCGCTTCGGGCCCATCATACGGCCGCACTCACCCACCGAGAACGGAGGGAAGTTGTAGTGGAACAGGAAGTTTTCCTTGTACTCACCGGCAACGGCGTCGATGACCTGGCCGTCACGGGCGGTGCCCAGGGTGATGGTCACAATGGCCTGGGTTTCGCCGCGGGTGAACAGCGAGGAGCCGTGGGTACGCGGCAGCACGCCGGTCTTCACGGTGATCGGGCGGACGGTGTCCAGCGCACGGCCGTCGATGCGCACCTTGGTGTCCAGCACCGAGTCACGCATGGTGCGGTATTCCAGCTCGCCGAATTCCTTCGACAGCTCGGCCGGGTTCCAGCCTTCGGCGGCCACGCGGCCTGCCAGGGCTTCGACCACGTCCTTCTTGATTGCCGAGATGGCGTCGCGGCGCTGCAGCTTGTCGCGCACCTGGAAGGCTTCGCCCAGGCGCGGGCCGATGGCTTCCTTCAGGGCGGCGATCAGCGCGTCGTTCTTGGCCGGGGCTTCCCAGGTCGACGGCTTGGTGCCGGCTTCGACGGTCAGCTCGTTGATCGCGTTGATGACCTTCTGCATCTCGCGGTGACCGAAGGTCACGGCGCCCAGCATCACTTCTTCGGACAGCAGCGCAGCTTCGGATTCAACCATCAGCACGGCGTTGGAGGTGCCGGCGACGACCAGTTCCAGCTGCGAGTCAGCCAGTTCGCTGACGGTCGGGTTCAGGATGTACTCGCCGTTCTTGTAACCGACCTTGGCAGCGCCGATCGGACCCATGAACGGGGTGCCGGCCAGGGCCAGGGCAGCCGAGGCGCCGATCAGGGCCGGGATGTCACCGTCCACGTCCGGGTTCAGCGACATGACCGTGGCGATGATCTGCACTTCGTTCTTGTAGTCTTCGGGGAACAGCGGGCGGATCGGACGGTCGATCAGACGCGAGATCAGGGTTTCCTTCTCGGTCGCACGGCCTTCACGCTTGAAGAAACCACCCGGGATACGGCCGCCGGCGTAGAACTTTTCCTGATAATCGACGGTCAGCGGGAAGAAGTCCTGGCCTTCGCGCGCGCTCTTGGCGGCGACGGCGGTGACCAGCAGTACGGTGTCGTCCATCTTGACGATGACGGCACCGCTGGCCTGACGGGCGACTTCGCCGGTCTCGAGCGTGACGGTGTGCTTGCCGTACTGGAAGGTTTTGGTGATTTTTGCCACGGAGGGTGTCCTTGGGGATGCTGTCTGCGAATTTGGACCGTCGGCGACCCTTGCCGCCAGCGGGTGGCCGGATCGTTCCGGCCTGAATCGGGGATTGCGGTGCTACAAAACAAAACCGCGGCGCATCGCTGCGCCGCGGGGGATTCGTTGCTTAGCGACGCAGGCCAAGCTTTTCGATCAGGGCCTTGTAACGCTCGACGTCCTTCTTCTTCAGGTAGTCGAGCAGGCTGCGACGGCGGTTGACCATCTGCAGCAGGCCGCGGCGGCTGTGGTGGTCCTTCTTGTGGGTCTTGAAGTGGCCGGTCAGCAGTTCGATGCGGGCGGTCAGCAGTGCAACCTGGACTTCCGGGGAGCCGGTGTCAGCCGAGCTGCGCTTGTTGTCTTCAATGACCTTCTGGGTGTCGATCGACATTTCTTTTTTCTCTGTGATGCGTGGCCGGCAGGAACGCGCTTCGCGCACCGCCAGGCTCGCCGTGGACTACGAGGATGAAACCTGCGCGAGGCAGGCTGCCGGAAAACGGCCGCGAAATTGTAACGGTCGGGGGGCCTCGGAACAAGGTCCGGGGCTGAACCGTCCGGGCCCGGTCAGAGGTTGAAACGACGCTGCGGAGCCAGCAGGCCACTGTCATCGACCTGCCCCAACCCCTGGACAGCATCGTCCGGACCGAACACGGCCACCAGACCACGGGGCCACGACAGATCGCGCTGGCGCTGGCCGACGCAGAAGCGGTGGGCCTGGTCGGCATCGAGGTCGACCCGCGGGTATTCAGCCAGGCCGGCCGCCAGCGGCAGCAGCAGCGCGTCCATGCCCGCCTCGTCACCCGCCTCGACCATCGCCCGCAGCTGATCCAGCGTGACCATCGCCGGTTCACGGAACGGCTCGACCCAGAGCCGGCGCAGCGCACTGATATGCGCGCCACAGCCCAGCGCCTCGCCCAGATCGCGGGCCAGGCTGCGGATATAGGTGCCCGAGCCGCAGGTCACACGCAGCCGCAACCGCTCCGGCTGCTGCTCGAGCACCTCGATGGCGTGCACCTGCACCTCGCGCTCCGGCGCTTCAATGACGTCACCGCGGCGGGCCTTCACATACAGCGGCTCCCCGCCCTGCTTCAGCGCCGAATAGATCGGGGCGCGCTGGCGGATGCTGCCGGTCAGCGGCGCCAGCGCCGCCTGCAGGGTCTCGGCACTGATCGAAGGCACCGGGCGCTGCAGCAGCACCTGGCCTTCGGCATCGTCGGTGTCGGTGGTCTGGCCCAGCATGATCTCGGCGTCGTAGGCCTTGGCCGAGCCGAGCAGCAGGCCGGCAATCTTGGTCGCCTCGCCGAAGCACAGCGGCAACAGGCCGGTGGCCAGCGGGTCGAGACTGCCGGTATGGCCGCCCTTTTCGGCACGGAACAGGCGACGAGCCACCTGCAGGGCGGCGTTGGAACTCATGCCGGTCGACTTGTCGAGCAGCAGGATGCCATCCAGGCGGCGGAACTGAATTCGGGTCATGACAGGACGTTGTAGAGCCGAGCCATGCCCGGCTGCCGCAACGCGGCCCGCACAGGCGTCGCGTTGCCGGAATGAAAAGACGCCGGGCATGGGCCCGGCGCTGGCTTATTCTTCGTCGCTCTCGCGACGCTTCTCCGCGGCCAGCGTATCGGGCAGGTCGCGCAGGATGTTGTCGATGTGCTCACCACGGTCGACCGAGTCGTCGTAGTGGAAATGCAGCTCCGGCACGTGGCGCAGCTTCATCGCGCGGGCCAGGTCCATGCGCAGGCGGTAGCCCAGCTCCTTCAGGCCGGCCACGGCTTCAGCCGAACGTTCCGGCATCAGCGCGGTGACGAACACCTTGGCATGGGCCATGTCGCGGGTGATTTCCACGTCGGACACGCTCACCGAGGGCAACCCGTGCTCGCGCACGGCGTTGTGCACCAGGGTGCCGAGTTCACGGCGCAGCTGGGCGGAGACACGGTCGGTTCGATGGAAAGTCTTGGGCACGAGGAGCTCTTGGTTCAGTTGTCGCCCGACCAACGGTCGCGCGCTACAGGTACATGGTAGGGCCCGACCGTTGGTCGGGCCACCTTGCAGCATTACAGGGTGCGCGGCACTTCGATACGCTCGAAGCACTCGATCTGGTCACCCGGCTTGACGTCGTTGTAGGCCTTCACCGCGATACCGCATTCGGTACCGTTGCGGACTTCCTCGACGTTTTCCTTGAAGCGGCGCAGCGATTCCAGTTCGCCTTCGAAGATCACCACGCTGTCGCGCAGCACGCGGATCGGCTTGTTGCGCTTGACCACGCCCTCGATGACCATCGAGCCGGCAACGGCGCCCAGCTTGGAGCTGCGGAACACGTCGCGGACCTCGGCGATACCGATGATCTCTTCGCGGATCTCCACGCCCAGCAGACCGGAGGCCACCTGCTTCACCTGATCGATCACGTCATAGATGATCGAGAAGTAACGCAAGTCGACGCCGTTGGATTCGATGATGCGACGGGCCGAAGCATCCGCACGCACGTTGAAGCCGATGACGGTGGCCTTCGAAGCAGCCGCCGAGTTGGCATCCGATTCGGTGATGCCGCCCACGCCGGAGTGGATCACGTTGATGCGGATGTCGTCGTTGGACAGCGCGACCAGTGCCTGGCTCAAGGCCTGCACCGAACCCTGCACGTCGGCCTTGATGACCAGGTTGAGGACCTGCTGGCCCTCGCCCTTGCCCAGGGTCGCCATGATGTCTTCCATGCGGCTGCCAGCGGTGGCCACCAGGCGCGATTCACGGCGCTTGGTCTCGCGCTGCTGGGCAACGTCCTTGGCCAGGCGCTCATCCTCGACGACCACGAAGTCGTCACCGGCTTCCGGCACGCCGGACAGGCCCAGGACCTGCACCGGGATGGACGGGCCGGCGAACTCCGGCTGCTTGCCGGTTTCGTCGAACAGCGCACGCACGCGGCCGTACTGGATGCCGCACACCAGGTAGTCGCCCTTCTTCAGGCGGCCCTGCTGCACCAGCACGGTCGCGACCGGGCCACGGCCCTTGTCCAGCGACGATTCGATCACCACGCCCGAGGCGCGGCCTTCGTCGACGGCCTTCAGCTCCAGCAGTTCGGCCTGGATCGAGATGGCGTCCAGCAGGTCGTCGATGCCCAGGCCGGTCTTGGCCGAGATCTCCACCATCTGGGTATCACCACCGAAGTCTTCGGCCACGACCTGCTCGGACAGCAGTTCGTTCTTGACCCGCATCGGGTCGGCGTCGGACTTGTCGATCTTGTTGATCGCCACGATCAGCGGCACACCCGCCGAACGGGCGTGCTGGATCGCTTCCTTGGTCTGCGGCATGACGCCGTCATCGGCGGCCACGACCAGCACCACGATATCGGTCAGCTTGGCACCGCGGGCACGCATCGAGGTGAAGGCAGCATGGCCCGGGGTATCCAGGAAGCTGATCACGCCCTTCGGCGTATCCACGTGGTAGGCACCGATGTGCTGGGTAATGCCGCCGGCTTCGCCAGTGGCGACCTTGGTACGGCGGATGTAATCCAGCAGCGAGGTCTTGCCGTGGTCGACGTGGCCCATGATGGTGACCACCGGCGGACGCTGGGTGGCTTCGCCCTGGTTTTCACCGGTCGAGGCCAGCAGTGCGTCTTCGGCATCGTTGTCATTGGCACGGATCGCCTTGTGGCCGAGTTCCTCGGTCACCAGCGCGGCGGTGTCATGGTCGATGGACTGGGTGATGGTGGCCATCACGCCCATCTTGAACAGCGCCTTGACCACCTCGCCGCCCTTCAGCGCGAGCTTCTGCGCCAGGTCGGCCACGGTGATCGTGTCGCCGATCGCCACTTCACGCACGACCGGTGCGGTCGGGCGCTCGAAGGCGTGCGGACCGGCATTGTTGCCGCCGCGCGACATGTCGCGACGGCCACCGGCCTGGTTGCGGCCACCCGGACGACCCCGGGTGTTGCTGTTGTTGCTGTTGCCACGACGCGCGCGGTCGGCAGCCGACAGGTGCATCTGGCCGGCGAAACGGTCGCCCGGGCCACGCTCGTTGCGCGGCGCGCTGCGGTTGTTGCGGTCGTCGTTGCGCGGCGGCGGCGCACTGCGCGGCGCAGCCGGAGCAGCGGCCGGCGTGCGCGGCGGACGCGGCGCGGTTTCATCGATCGGGGCGCGCTTGGGCTTGGCGGCAGCCAGTGCCTCGGCAGCCTTTGCGGCGGCCGCAGCTTCCTCGGCAGCCTTCTTCTCGGCCTCTGCGCGTTCCTTGGCCGCAATCTCTTCCTCACGGGCGCGGACGATGGCTTCGTCGCGCAGACGATCCTTCTCGGCCAAGGCCTGCTGTTCGGCGAGGTTGCGGGCACGCGACTCTTCCAGCTTGCGCAGGATGTCGGCGCGCTCTTCGTCCGGCGTCATGGCGCGCGCACCATCCTTGACGTAGGTGCGCTTCTGGCGCACCTCGACATTCACGGTCGTCTTGCTGCGACCGGAATTGACCGTCACTTCCTGCTGCTTCCGGCGGTTGAGCGTGATCTTCTTTGCAGACTGATCGGTCTCTTCCGGGGCCTGCTCGGGCTTGCCGTGCGAACGACGAAGGAAGCCCAGGAGCTTAACCTTCTCGGAGCTGGTCACGACCTGGTCGGGACCGCTGAACTTCATGCCGGCACCGGCCAGCTGTTCCAGCAGTTTTTCGACCGGCGTGTTGACCAGTTCGGCAAGCTTGCGGATGGTGGTTTGCTGCGACATTCGGATCCTATGATCTTGTGGGCGCCCCCCCGCATCTGGAGGTGGCGCGGATTCTACGCCCTGAGCGGCTCAGGGCCCTGTTCATTGCCGGCTCATTCGCCGCGTTCCAGTCGGGCGATCTCTTCGGCACGGGCGGCCAGGATCAGCGCAGCGGCGCGCGCCTGATCCAGTCCTTCGATACCGAAGTCCATGACCTCGTCGGCGGCCAGGTCGGACAGGTCCTCGCTGGTACGCACGCCGTGGCCGGCCAGCGCATATGCGGTGGCTTCGTCCATGCCCTTCAGGGACAGCAGGTCCTGCGCCGGCTGGCCGTCTTCAAGGCCTTCTTCGACTGCCAGGGCCTCATTGAGCAGCGCATCGCGGGCACGAGCGCGCAGCTCTTCGACGATGTCTTCGTCGAAACCTTCCACGGCCAGCAGTTCGCCGACCGGGACATAAGCGATTTCCTCGACGGTACCGAAGCCTTCGCTGACCAGGATGCCGGCGATCTCTTCGTCCACTTCCAGCTTGTCCATGAACAGCTGGCGGGCCGACGCCTGCTCGGCTTCCGACTTGGCGGTGACCTGGTCCTGGGTCATCACGTTGAGCTGCCAGCCGGTCAGGCGGCTGGCCAGGCGCACGTTCTGCCCGCCCTTGCCGATCGCTTGGGCCAGGCGGTCTTCAGCGACAGCCAGGTCCATCGAGTGCTTGTCTTCATCAACGATGATCGACTGCACTTCGGCCGGCGCCATCGCGTTGATGACGAAGTTGGCCGGGTTGTCGTTCCACAGCACGATGTCCACGCGCTCGCCATTGAGCTCGTTGGACACGGCCTGCACGCGCGAACCGCGCATGCCGATGCAGGCACCGATCGGATCGGTGCGCTGGTCGTGGGCCAGCACGGCGATCTTGGCGCGGTCGCCCGGATCGCGGGCACAGGCCTTGATTTCCACCAGGCCCTGGCCGACTTCCGGCACTTCCAGCTTGAACAGCTCGATCATGAATTCCGGGGCGGCACGGCTGATGAACAGCTGCGGGCCACGCGGTTCCGAACGGACTTCGGCCAGGTAGCCGCGCACGCGGTCGCCGGCGCGCAGCACGTCGCGCGGAATGCCCTTGTCCTTCGGGATGAAGCCTTCGGCGTTGCCACCGAGGTCGACGTAGATGTTGCCGCGCTCGGCGCGCTTGACCACACCGGTGATCAGCTCACCCACGCGATCCTTCCATGCATCCACGACCTGCTGGCGCTCGGCTTCGCGCACGCGCTGGACGATGACCTGCTTGGCGGCCTGGGCAGCGATGCGGCCGAAATCCGGGTTCTCGATCTGCTCTTCGATGTAGTCGCCGACGTCCACGCCTTCGGCTTCATCGACCGCGTCCATCAGGCGGATCTGGCGATCCGGCGATTCCATGACCACGTCATCGGCCACCACTTCCCAGCGGCGGTAGGTTTCGTAGCTGCCATCCTTGTGGTCGATGACCACGCGGGTCAGCACTTCCTCGTCGGGATAGCGCTTCTTCGCTGCCGAGGCCAGGGCGGCCTCGATGGCATCGAAGATCACTTCACGCGGCACGCCCTTCTCGTTGGCGACTGCGTCGACTACCAGCAACAGTTCCTTGCTCATTGGCTCACTCCGCGCGCGGCTTCTTTGCCGCCGGCTCGTTGGAAGAAGAATTCGTGTTCGGCTTCGGACGCTTCGGTGCCGGACCGGTCGGCTTGCTCGGGGCCAGCCCCAGCGCCACCCAGTCGGGCATGATCCGTGCCTTGTCGATGTTGTCGGCCGACACCACCACTTCGGTCTTGTCGACGATGAAGGTGATGGTGCCAGCGGCCTCGTCGGTCGCCTCGATACGGCCCTGCAGGCGACGACGGTTGTCCTGCGGCAGCTTCAGCGTGACCTTGGCCGATTCACCCTGGTGGCGGGAGAACTGCTCCAGGTTGAACAGCGGGCGATCCACGCCCGGCGAGGACACTTCCAGCGTGTAATTGCCGCTGATCGGGTCTTCGACGTCCAGCTGCGCCGACACTTCGCGGCTGACCCGCTCGCAGTCGTCGACATTGATGATGCGCTCGGGCTGTTCAGCCAGCGGCACGTCGATGTAAAGGCGCAGGGTCGATCCGCCGGGGGCCGGCAGATACTCAACGCCCAGCAGCTCTAGGCCCAGCGACACAACGGTCGGGGCGAGCAGATTCGCGATGTCGGTTGCCTTGTCGCTCACAGCCTGCCTTGATCTCTTGGTTGGGTGCCGGCCTTGGCCGGCGTGAAAACATGACGCCCCGGAAACGACAAAGGGCCCGCTGGGCCCCTTTTTCCGGAAAGACTCCGGTGACTGGATTCCGGTTGCAACCCGCATTGCCTGCCGGTTGCGGCCCTCCTTCCGGGTCTGGACTCCCGCTGGGGAGGCCACCTTCAGGGGTATTGCTAGGTCGCTGATGATAGCGGCTGCACCGCGCTGGTGCAAGGTGCGGGGCTACCCCGAAGCGTCCGCTGCGCTCGCCGGGCATGGCCCGGCGCTACCACCGTGCGGCGTACGGGTAGCGCCGGGCCATGCCCGGCGGATCGAGCACCGTCCCAAAGAAAAACGCCTTCGAAGCAGGACTTCGAAGGCGATCTCTTTACTTGGTAGCGGGGGCAGGATTTGAACCTGCGACCTTCGGGTTATGAGCCCGACGAGCTGCCAGACTGCTCCACCCCGCATCAGAAGCGGAATTATGAGCGATAACTTCAAAACATGCAAGCTTTCCCTCATTCATCAGACCGGTTGGCGCCGATCTGAAGTTGGTAGCGGGGGCAGGATTTGAACCTGCGACCTTCGGGTTATGAGCCCGACGAGCTGCCAGACTGCTCCACCCCGCACCGGAAGCGTTTGAACTGCTGCCCTGCTCTTTCGAGGAGGGCTACCGCAACGATGTTCTGGCTGAACCGCTGCAGTGACAACTCAGGCTGCGCATATTACACGAATCGCGCAGCTTTGTGTCAACTTTTATGCAAGATGCGCAAATGCCTGCTGGCACCAGACCATGATCGGGTTCCAGGCCAGGCCCAGCGCCAGCAGTGCCAGCGCGTTCACGCCCAGCACCAGGCCCAGTACGCGGTCATTGCTGCGCGGCATGGCCTCGCCCACCGGCTCATCGAAGTACATGACCTTGATGACGCGCAGGTAGTAGAAGCAGCCGACCACGGCGCACAGCACGCCGAGGATGGCCAGCCACAGCAGGCCGCCATTGACGGCAGCGCCCAGCACGGCCAGCTTGGTCCAGAAGCCCAGGAACGGCGGGATGCCGGCCAGCGACGCCATGATGCACAGCACCAGGCCGGCCATCCACGGGTTGCGGGCGTTCAGGCCCTTGAAGTCCTCGATGTTCTCGGCTTCAAAGCCGGCACGCGACAGCGCGATGATCGCGCCGAAGGCAGCGGTGGACATGATGGCGTAGGCCAGTGCGTAGAACAGCGCAGCGGCATAGCCCTGCGCGCCACCGCCGGCGATGCCCATCAGCAGGAAGCCGATGTGCGAGACGGTGGAGAACGCCAGCATGCGCTTGAGGTTGCTCTGCGCGATGGCCATCAGGTTGCCGATGACCAGCGAGACCGCGGCCAGGCCGGCGATCAGCAGCTGCAGTTCGGTCGACAGCGGGCCCACGCCCATTTCCAGCAGGCGGTAGGCCATGCCGAAGGCGGCCAGCTTCGGCGCCGAGCTGATGAACAGCGCGATCGGTGCCGGGGCACCCTGGTACACGTCCGGCAGCCACATGTGGAACGGTGCGGCACCCAGCTTGAAGGCGACGCCGGCGATCATGAACACCGCACCGGTGATCAGCAGCACGCGCTCTTCCGAGTGCGGGATGGCGTCGCGGATGACGTCCAGGTGCAGGCTGCCGGTGGCGCCGTAGATCAGCGACATGCCATACAGCAGCAGGCCCGAGGCCAGCGAGCCGAGCACGATGTACTTCATCGCCGCTTCCGAGGCCAGGCCGTTCTCACGGTTGCTGGCGACCAGGGCGTAGGAGCACAGCGCCAGCAGTTCCAGGCCCAGGTAGACCATCAGCAGGCTGCCGGCCGACACCAGGATCATCATGCCGGCGGTGCCGAACAGGATCAGCACCGGGATCTCGCCCTGGAACAGGTTGCGGTCACGCAGGTAACGCCAGCCATAGACCAGGGTCAGGCCGCTGAGCAGCACGATCCCGGTCTTCATCACGTCCGCGGCGGTATCGCGCACGAACATGCCATGGAAGACCTCCCCCTGCCCGCCCACGCCGGTGGCCAGCATGAACAGCACCACGGCCAGCGCAGCGAGCGAGAACAGGTGGGTGACGATCTTGTTCCGGTTGCTGACGAACAGGTCGAGGATCATCAGGGCGAAGGCGCTGCCGATCAGCACCAGCTCGGGAGCGAGCGGTGGCAGGTCAGCGGCGGTCAATGGCAGCAGCGGCGAGGTGGTCATCATCAAATCCTGGAATTACAGCAGCTTGCTGGATGCGATCTGCATCGCCAGCTTCGCGATCGAGGGCTCCATCAGGTCGGTCAGCGGCTTGGGGTAGATGCCCAGCGCCAGCACGCCGATGGCGAACACGCCCAGCACCAGCCATTCGCGGCCGTTGATGTCCTTCAGTTCGGCCACGTGGCTGTTGGCCACCTCGCCGAAGAAGATGCGCTTGTACAGCCACAGGGTGTAGGCGGCACCGATGATCAGGGTGGTGGCCGCGCCCAGTGCGATCCACGGATTACGCTGGAAGGCCGACAGGATGACCATGAACTCACCGACGAAACCGCTGGTGCCCGGCAGGCCGGCATTGGCCATGAAGAACAGCATGGCGAAGGTGGCGAACCACGGCATCACGTTGACCACGCCGCCGTAATCGGCGATGCGGCGGCTGTGCATGCGGTCGTACAGCACGCCGACGCAGGAGAACATCGCACCGGACACGAAGCCGTGCGAGATCATCTGCACCATGGCGCCCTGCAGGCCCAGGCGGGCGGCATCGGCGTTGCCGGCCTCACGCACCAGCCACAGGGCGATGAAGGTGCCCAGGGTGACGAAGCCCATGTGCGCGATCGACGAATAGGCGATCAGCTTCTTCATGTCGTCCTGCACCAGAGCGACCAGGCCGACGTAGATCACCGCGATCAGCGACAGCGCGATCACCAGCCAGGCCCATTCCTGCGACGCGTCCGGGACGATCGGCAGGTTGAAGCGCAGGAAGCCGTAGCCACCGATCTTCAGCGCAATGGCAGCGAGGATCACCGAACCGGCGGTCGGCGCTTCCACGTGCGCGTCCGGCAGCCAGGTGTGCACCGGGAACATCGGCACCTTGACCGCGAAGGCGATCAGGAAGGCGAAGAAGATCCAGGTCTGTTCCTTGGCCGACAGCGGCAGCGCGTACAGGTCGGCCAGCTGGAAGCTGCCGCCCTTCATGTACAGGTAGATCAGCGCCACCAGCATCAGCACCGAGCCGAGGAAGGTGTACAGGAAGAACTTCAGCGCGGCGTAGATGCGGCGCGGGCCGCCCCAGACACCGATGATCAGGAACATCGGGATCAGCATCGCCTCGAAGAACACGTAGAACAGCATCGCGTCCGTCGCGGCGAAGATGCCGACGGTGACGCCTTCCAGGATCAGGAAGGCCGCCACGTACTGGTTCACGCGCTTGTCGATGGCGCTCCAGGCGCCGATCAGGGCAAGCACGCTGACCAGGGTGGTCAGCAGGATCAGCGCCACGGCAATGCCGTCCACGCCCAGGTTGTAGCCGATCTTGTACGCCGGGATCCAGGCATGGGTCTCGACGAACTGCAGGCCGTCGATGCCCGCGTTGTAGCCGCTCAGCAGCGAGAGGCTTGCAACGAAGGTGAGCACCGCGACACCCAGCGACGCCCAGCGGGCGGTCTGCGCATCACGGATCGCAAGGATCAGGGCACCACCGATGATCGGCAGCCAGATGAGGACACTGAGTAGAGGCCAGTTCGACACGTCTTCTTATTCCGTACAGGTCATCAACGCAGGTAATGCATCAGCACGCCCAGCAGGGCAATCAGGCCGATGATCATCGCGAAGGCGTAGTGATAGAGGAAACCGGATTGGGTACGACGCAGCACGCCGGCTGCAACGTCCACAACACGTGCCGAGAGATTGACCACGCCGTCGACGATGTTGCTGTCGATCCAGCGCGAGACCTTGCCCAGCTTGACGCTGCCGCCGGCAAAGCCATCGATCCACAGCTTGTCGAAGCCGTACTTGTTTTCCAGCACCGAAACGATCGGGGCGAAGGTCTTGCGCGCCTTGCCCGACAGGTCCGGCTTCCAGAGGTAGAACAGCGCGGCCAGCAGGAAGCCCGCGAGGGTCAGCCAGAACGGCGGCAGCATCATGCCGTGCAGCGCGAACGCGACCGGACCATGGAACTCTTCACCCAGGAACGCGACGGTGTTCTTGGCCGGATCGTAGAAGTCGACGATGCCGGTGAAGAACGTCTGCGCCTGGCCCTTGATCGCCTCGTGCGCATGCTGGCCGGCCCAATCGGTGCCATGCAGCATCGGGCCGATGCTGAAGAAGCCGATGGCGATCGACGGGATGGCCAGCAGGATCAGCGGCAGGGTCACCACCCACGGGGTTTCGTGCGGCTCATGCGGACCGTGGCCATGGCCGTGGTCGTCATGGGCATCGCCATGGTGGGCGTCGGCGGCGTGGTGATCGTCATGGCCATGGCCATGATCGTCGTGCGCGTCGCGGAAGCGTTCCTTGCCATGGAAGGTCATGAACAGCAGGCGGAAGCTGTAGAAGCTGGTCACCAGCACGCCACCCAGCACTGCCCAGTAACCATAGGTGGCCACCCAGCTGTTCTGCATGTGGGCGTGGATCTCGGCCGCCTCGATGATGGTGTCCTTCGAATAGAAGCCGGAGAAGAACGGCGTACCGACCAGGGCCAGCGTACCGATCCACATGGTGACGAAGGTGATCGGCATGTACTTGCGCAGGCCGCCCATCTTGCGCATGTCCTGCTCGTGGTGCATCGCGATGATGACCGAGCCGGCGCCCAGGAACAGCAGCGCCTTGAAGAAGGCGTGGGTCATCAGGTGGAACACGGCCGCCGAATAGGCCGACACGCCCAGGGCTACGGTCATGTAGCCCAGCTGCGACAGCGTGGAGTACGCGACGACGCGCTTGATGTCGTTCTGCACGATACCGATCAGGCCGGTGAAGAACGCGGTGGTGGCACCGATGAACAGCACGAAGTTCAGCGCGGTCTGCGACAGCTCGAACAGCGGCGACATGCGGGTGACCATGAAGATACCGGCGGTCACCATCGTCGCGGCGTGGATCAGTGCCGAGATCGGGGTCGGGCCTTCCATCGAGTCCGGCAGCCACACGTGCAGCGGGACCTGGGCCGACTTGCCCATGGCGCCGATGAACAGGCAGATGCAGATGACGGTGGCGATCGACCAGATCACCGGCTCGTTCAGCAGTTGCATGCCCAGGATCGTGCCGTCCCAGATCTGCAGCTGGGCGCGCGGGTCAGCCAGCATGCCGGCCTGCGAGAACACCTGCGAGTAGTCCAGGGTGCCGAACACCCACAGCACGCCGGCGATGCCCAGCAGGAAGCCGAAGTCACCGACGCGGTTGACCAGGAACGCCTTCATGTTGGCGAAGATCGCGGTCGGGCGCTTGAACCAGAAGCCGATCAGCAGGTACGACACCAGGCCCACCGCTTCCCAGCCGAAGAACAGCTGCAGGAAGTTGTTGCTCATCACCAGGGTGAGCATCGAGAAGGTGAACAGCGAGATGTAGCTGAAGAACCGCTGGTAGCCCGGATCGTCCTGCATGTAGCCGATCGTGTAGATGTGGACCAGCAGCGACACGAAGGTCACCACCACCATCATCATCGCGGTCAGCTTGTCGACCATGAAGCCGACGTGGGCCGAGTACTGGCCGACTTCAAAGAACGTGTAGATATTCTGGTTGAACGGCTGCGCACCGCCCCAGAGCAGCTGGTAGAGCGTGTACATCGACAGGCCGCAGGCAACCGCAACGCCGAGGATGGTGATGGTCTGCGCGCCGAAGCGCTTGACCTGGCGACCGAACAGGCCGGCGATGATGCTGCCGAACAGCGGTGCAAGCACCACTGCGATCAACAGACTCTTGGAGAGAGTGATTTCCATCTGTGGATCAGCCCTTCAACGAATCGACTTCGCCGACATTGATCGTGCGGCGGGTACGGAACAGGGTCACCAGGATCGCCAGGCCGATGGCGGCTTCCGCGGCGGCGACGGTCAGGATGAAGAACACGAACAGCTGGCCGGACGGATCGCCCAGCTGACGCGAGAACGCGACGAAATTGACGTTCACCGACAGCAGCATCAGCTCGATCGACATCAGCAGGACGATGACGTTCTTCCGGTTGAGGAAGATGCCGGCCAGGCTGATGGCGAACAGCACCGCGCCCAGCGCAAGCATGTGGCCAAGGGTAATCACGGCTGGGTCTCCTCGCCGGTGGCCGGCTTGCTGTTGCTGTGCACGACCGGCGCTTCGGCGCCCATCTTGACCATGCGCAGGCGCTGGCCGGCCTTGACCATGGTCTGCTCGCCCGGGTTCTGGCTCTTCACGCCGGTACGGCGACGCAGGGTCAGCATCACGGCGGCAACCACGGCCACGGTCAGGATGACCGCAGCGAACTCGAACGGCAGCAGGTATTCGGTGAACAGCGTGCGCGCCAGCCAGGTGACGTTGGAGCTGTCGGCAGCGACCGCGGCGGCGTTGTCGGCGGGGAACGGGGTAACCGCCCTGCCCTTCACGCCGATCAGGATCAGCATCTGGACCAGCATGGCCACGGCAACGATCAGGCCGACCGGCAGGTAGCGGACCCAGCCCTCACGCATCTTGGTGGGATCGATGTCCAGCATCATCACCACGAACAGGAACAGCACCATCACCGCGCCGACATACACCAGCACCAGTGCCACACCGAGGAACTCGGCGCCGACCAGCAGCCAGACGCAGGCGATGGAGAAGAAGGTCAGCACCAGGCAGAGCACGGCGTGAACCGGGTTGCGCACGCTGATCACCGCACCGGCCGAAACCGTTGCCGCGATGGCGAACACCCAGAAAGCGATATTTACCCAATCCATCTCTCGACCTCAGCGGTAAGCGGCATCGGCGGCGCGACGCTCGGCGATCTCGGACTCGAGACGGTCGCCCAGGGCCAGCAGCTGCGGCTTGGTAACGATGTTTTCGCCACGATTCTCGAAGTGGTACTCGAGGATGTGGGTTTCGACGATCGAGTCCACCGGGCAGCTTTCTTCACAGAAGCCGCAGAAGATGCACTTGAACAGATCGATGTCATAGCGCGTGGTACGGCGGGTGCCGTCTTCGCGCTTGGCCGAGTCGATGGTGATGGCCAGTGCCGGGCACACCGCTTCGCACAGCTTGCAGGCGATGCAGCGCTCTTCACCGTTGGGGTAACGGCGCAGGGCGTGCAGGCCACGGAAGCGCGGCGACTGCGGGAACTTCTCCATCGGGTACATCATCGTGTACTTGGGCTTGAAGCTGTACTTCAAGGTCAGCCAGAGACCGGCCAGCAGTTCGAGCAGCAGCAGGCTCTTGAAGTAATGGGTAATCCTGTTCATCACTTTAGACGCCCTTTTGAATCACGCCGAAGAACACCATGACGGCGGTAACCGCGATCCACAGAATGGCCAGCGGGATGAAGACCTTCCAGCCCAGGCGCATGATCTGGTCGTAGCGGAAGCGCGGGAAGCTGGCACGGAACCAGATGTAGGCACTGGCGAAGAAGAGCACCTTGACGAACAGCCACGGTGCACCGCCCTTCCAGATCCAGTCGACCAGCGGCGAGACATCGCCGAAGTTGACCCAGCCCTGGATCGGGCTCAGCCAGCCGCCGAGGAAGAAGATCGAGATCAGGAAGCTGATCAGGATCATGTTCGCGTATTCGGCCAGGAAGAACAGGGCGAAGGCACCGCCGGAGTACTCGACCATGTGGCCGGCGACGATTTCCGACTCGCCTTCCACCACGTCGAACGGCGCGCGGTTGGTTTCAGCCACGCCCGACACCCAGTAGATGACGAACAGCGGGAACAGCGGCAGCAGGAACCAGTCGAAGAAACCGGAATTGCCGGCCTGCGCCATCACGATGTTGCTCAGGTTCAGGCTGCCCGACGCGATCATCACGCCGACCAGGGCGAAGCCCATGGCGATTTCGTAGCTGATCATCTGTGCCGAGGCGCGCATCGCACCCAGGAACGCATACTTCGAGTTGGATGCCCAACCGGCCAGGATGATGCCGTAGATGCCCAGCGAGGTCATCGCCAGCAGATACAGCAGGCCGGCGTTGGCGTTGGACAGCACGATCTGCGAATCGAAGGGCACCACCGACCAGGCCGCGAAGGCCGGCGCCAGGGTGATCAGCGGTGCCAGCAGGTAGATCGCCTTGTTGGCACTGCTCGGCTGGACCACTTCCTTGAACAGCAGCTTGAAGACGTCGGCGAAGGCCTGGAAGATGCCCATGCCCACGTACATCGGGCCGTGGCGGACGTGCATCCAGCCGATCAGCTTGCGTTCCCAGACCACGTAGAAGGCCACCGAGATGATCACCGGCACGGTGATCACCAGGATCTTCAGGATGATCCAGATCAGCGCGCCGATGTCACCGAGGCCAAGCAGCCACTGGTGCAGCGGGTCGACCGCGTTCAACAGCAATTCGTTCATGCAGCCACCACCGATACGCGAGCGGCACCCAGCGGCGCGGTCGCGCCGTGGCCCGATTCAATCCAGACCGAACCCGCAGCGACGCGGGCGTCGACCACCACCGGCAGGGTGGCCTTGCCGGCATCGGTGCCGACCTTGGCCATCTGCCCTTCCTGCAGCTGCAGGCGAGCAGCATCTTCAGCATTCAGCACGATGCGCGGGGCGTTGTTGAGCGGATGCGACTGCAGCGCCGGCGCGCGACGGACCACCGCATCGGTGCGGTAGATCGCGGCGGTCGAAGCCACTTCCAGGCCTTCACCGGCAACCGCCGGCTGCGCCGAAGCGGCAACGGCGACCGAAACCGGGGCCAGGCTGGCACGCAGGCCGGCCAGGTCGGTGAAGTCGAAACCGGCCACGGCCAGCTCGCCGCCCAGGGCGCGCAGCACGCGCCAACCCTCACGGGCCTCGCCCGGCAGCTTGCCGCCGGCACGGGCCAACTGCTCGCGACCATCGAGGTTGGTCAGGGTGGCGTCGATTTCCGGCAGCGCACCGATCGGCAGGATCACGTCGGCGACGTCGCGGGTCGAGGCACAGGCGAACTGGCTGAAGGCCACCACCTGGGCACCCACCAGCGCCTTGCGCGCGGCGGGTGCGTCGGCGAAGTCCAGGCCCGGCTCCAGGCCGTACACCACGTAGGCCTGGCGCGGCTGCGCCAGCATCGCGGCGACGTCCTTGCCGGCCGGCAGCACACCGGCGCGGGTCAGGCCAACAGCATTGGCGCCCTGCGGGATGCGGCACAGCTTGGCACCGGTAGCGGCAGCGAAGTCACGCGCGGCGGCGCGGATCGCGGCAGCCTGCGGGTGGTTCTCGGCGATACCACCGACGATCAGTACGGTGTTGTTGCCGCCCTGCACTGCCGAGCGCAGCTCTGCGTTGGCCAGCGCGTCGACGAACTTCGACGGCGCAACGATCTGCTTGCCGGCGATGCTGAAGGCGAAGTCGAAGTCCACCGGGTTGACGACGTGGATCTTCGCACCGTTGGTGGTCTGCGCCTTGCGCAGGCGGGCGTGCAGCAGCGGCAGTTCGTGGCGGATGTTGCTGCCCAGAACGACGATGCGGTCGGCGCCTTCGATTTCGGTCAGCGGCAGGCCGAACACTTCGGCGGTGGCGGCGTCGGAGAAATCGCGGTTGTTGATGCGGTGGTCGATGTTGCTCGAGCCCAGGCCCTTGGCCAGACGGGCCAGCAGCGCACCTTCCTCGTTCGAGGTGGACGGATGCACCAGCACGCCCAGGTTGTCGCCCTGGTTCGCCTTGAGGATTTCGGCGGCCGCGGCCAGGCCTTCGGCCCAGCTCACTTCCTTCCACTCGCCATTGACCTTGCGCAGCGGTTTGACCGCACGGTCTTCGCTGTACAGGCCCTGGTGCGAGTAGCGGTCACGGTCGGACAGCCAGCACTCGTTCACCGCTTCGTTGTCGCGCGGCACGGTGCGCAGCACTTCGCCGCGACGTACGTGCAGGAACAGGTTCGAACCCATCGCGTCGTGGTAGCCCAGCGACTCGCGCGCGGTCAGTTCCCACGGGCGGGCGCGGAACTGGAACACCTTGTTGGTCAGCGCACCGACCGGGCAGACGTCGACGACGTTGCCCGACAGCTCGGTGGTCAGCGGCTTGCCGTCGAAGGTACCGATCTGCAGGTTCTCACCGCGGTACATGCCACCCAGTTCGTAGGTACCGGCCACGTCGGCGGTGAAGCGGACGCAGCGGGTGCACTGGATGCAGCGGGTCATCTCGGTGGCGACCAGCGGGCCCATGTCCTCGTCCGGCACCACGCGCTTGCGCTCGTTGAAGCGGCTGACCGAACGGCCATAGCCCAGCGACACGTCCTGCAGCTCGCATTCGCCGCCCTGATCGCAGATCGGGCAGTCCAGCGGGTGGTTGATGAGCAGGAACTCCATCACCGAGCGCTGGAACTTCAGTGCCTTTTCGCTGCGGGTGGCGACCTTCATGCCGTCCATCACCGGGGTAGCGCAGGCCGGCGCCGGCTTCGGCGACTTCTCCACGTCCACCAGGCACATGCGGCAGTTGGCGGCAATCGGCAGCTTCTCGTGGTAGCAGAAGCGCGGAATCGAAATGCCGGCCTTGTCGGCCGCCTGGATGATCATCGAACCCTTGGGCACGACCAGGGACTTGCCATCGATTTCGATGGTCACGTGATCCGGTGGCACGTTCGGGTTTACGGGTTGCGCGCTCATGCGGCGGCTGCCTCCACCTTCTTGCCGTCAACCATCGAATGACCGTTGACGATGTAGTACTCGAATTCGTCCCAGAACTGGCGCAGGAAGCCCTGGATGGGCCATGCAGCCGCTTCACCGAACGCACAGATGGTGTGGCCTTCGATCTGGCCGGCCACCGCCTTCAGCTGGTGCAGGTCTTCCATCGTGGCCTTGCCGGCGACGATGCGCTCCAGCACGCGGTGCATCCAGCCGGTACCTTCACGGCACGGGGTGCACTGGCCGCAGGATTCCTTGTGGAAGAACTGGCTGATGCGGCAGGCGAACTTGACGCAGCACACGCTGTCGTCGAGCACCACGATCGCACCCGAACCCAGGCCGGAGCCCAGCGCACGGATGGTGTCGTAGTCCATCGGCAGGTCCTTCAGCTCGGCCGCGGTCAGCACCGGCATCGACACACCGCCCGGGATCGCGCCCTTCAGCGTGCGGCCCGGACGCAGACCACCGGCCATTTCCAGCAGATCGTGGAATTTGGTGCCCAGCGGCACTTCGAAGTTGCCACCGTTCTGCACGCAGCCGGACACCGAGAAGCACTTCGGGCCGCCGTTGGCGGTCAGGCTCAGGCCCTTGAACCACTCCGGGCCGTTGCGGATGATCGCCGGCACCGAACCATAGGTTTCGGTGTTGTTGATCGTCGACGGCTTGCCGTACAGGCCGAAGTTGGCCGGGAACGGCGGCTTGTAGCGCGGCTGGCCCTTCTTGCCTTCCAGCGATTCCATCAGCGCGGTTTCTTCGCCGCAGATGTAGGCGCCAGCGCCCAGCGCGCCGTAGATGTCGATGTCCACGCCGCTGCCGAGGATGTTCTTGCCCAGCCAGCCGTTCGCATAGGCATCGGCCAAGGCCTGTTCGAAGTGCTCGAACGGCTCATGGTGGAACTCACCGCGCAGGTAGTTGTAGCCCACGGTCGAACCGGTGGCGTAGCAGGCGATCGCCATGCCTTCCACCACCGAATGCGGGTTGTAGCGCAGGATGTCGCGATCCTTGCAGGTGCCCGGCTCGGATTCGTCCGAGTTGCAGAGGATGTACTTCTGCATGTTGCCCTTGGGCATGAAGGACCACTTCAGGCCGGTCGGGAAGCCTGCGCCACCGCGGCCGCGCAGGCCCGAGGCCTTGACCATCTCGATGACCTGCTCCGGCGGGATCTTCTCTTCGAGGATCTTGCGCAGGGCGGCGTAGCCACCGGTCTTCAGGTAGCTTTCGTACGACCACGGGGTGTCGTAATGCAGGGTGGTGTAGACCACCTGGTGCGGCAGCGGCGCGGGGCCGACCGGACCCTTGGATTCGTGGTGATGTGCCATGCCCTTACTCCAGCCCGTCCAGCAGCTCGTCGACCTTTTCCAGGGTCAGACGCTCATGGTAGTGACCGTTGATGACCATCATCGGCGCGCCACCGCAACCGGCCAGGCACTCTTCCTCGCGCTTGAGGTAGACGCGGCCGTCCGGGGTCGATTCACCGTGCTTGATGCCCAGCTTCTTCTCGCAATGGCGGACGATGTCCTCGGCGCCATTGAGCCAGCAGCTGATGTTGGTGCAGATGGCCACGTTGTTGCGGCCCACCTTCTCGGTCTCGAACATCGAGTAGAAGCTGGCGACCTCGTAGGCCCACACCGGCGGCAGATCAAGGTACTTGGCCACGCCGGCGATCAGCTCGTCGGTCAGCCAGCCCTCGTTCTGTTCCTGGGCCGCATGCAGGCCCTGCAGCACGGCAGAGCGCTTGCGGTCCGGCGGGAACTTGGACAGCCAGTGATCGATGTGAGCGCGGGTCTTGTCGCTCAGCACCACCATCGGGTCGACGTCGCGCGCCGCCTCGAAATTACCTGTCGCCTTCATCGGCCGACCTCAGCGAAATGCATAACGTGAAATTCCAGAAACTGCGGCGCCGGCTTGCGCCGGCTGCCTGCAGCGGGCGTTGGCGTGGCGGACGGCATTACCGGTCAACCTCGCCGAACACCAGGTCGTAGGTACCGATCATCGCCACCACGTCGGCCAGCATGTGGCCGCGCACGACCGAATCGATCGAGGACAGGTGGGCGAAGCCCGGTGCGCGCAGGTGCACGCGGAACGGCTTGTTGGCGCCATCGGAGACCAGGTAGCAGCCGAACTCGCCCTTGGGCGCTTCCACTGCCGCATAGGTCTCGCCGGCCGGCACGCAATAGCCTTCACTGAACAGCTTGAAGTGATGGATCAGCGCTTCCATGTCGTCCTTCATGTCCTCGCGCTTGGGCGGAGCGACCTTGAAGTTCTTCACCATCACCGGGCCCGGGTTGGCCTTCAGCCACGCCACGCACTGCTTGATGATGCGGTTGGATTCGCGCATTTCGGCAACGCGGACCAGGTAACGGTCGTAGCAGTCGCCTTCCTTGCCCAGCGGGATGTCGAAATCGACGGCATCGTACTTGGCGTACGGACGCTTCTTGCGCAGGTCCCAGGCGATGCCCGAGCCGCGCAGCATCACGCCGGTCATGCCCCACTGGTGGGCCAGTTCCGGAGTGACCACGCCGATACCGACGGTACGCTGCTTCCAGATGCGGTTGTCGGTCAGCAGGGTTTCGTATTCGTCGATGCGCTTGGGGAACTCGACGGTGAAGTTCTCCAGGAAGTCCAGCAGCGAGCCTTCGCGCGAAGCATTGAGCTGCTTCAGCGCCTTGCCCTTGTGCCAGCGCGATTCCTTGTACTTCGGCATGTGGTCCGGCAGGTCGCGGTAGACACCGCCCGGACGGTAGTACGCCGCGTGCATGCGCGCGCCGGAGACCGCTTCATAGCAGTCCATCAGCTCTTCGCGCTCGCGGAAGGCGTACAGCATCACCGCCATCGCACCCAGGTCGAGCGCGTTGGAGCCCAGCCACATCAGGTGGTTGAGGATGCGGGTGATTTCGTCGTACATGGTGCGGATGTACTGCGCACGCTCCGGCGCCTCGATGCCCATCAGGGTCTCGATCGCGCGCACGTAGGCGTGCTCGTTGCACATCATCGACACGTAATCCAGGCGATCCATGTAGCCGATCGACTGGTTGAACGGCTTGGACTCGGCCAGCTTTTCGGTACCACGGTGCAGCAGGCCCACGTGCGGGTCGGCGCGCATGATGGTTTCGCCGTCCATTTCCAGGATCAGGCGCAGCACACCGTGCGCGGCCGGATGCTGCGGGCCGAAGTTCATGGTGTAGTTGCGGATTTCCTGCCGGCTTTCGGCGGCGTTGCTGGCGAATGCTTCGCCGGCCTGGTGTACGTGGCTCACTTCACTGCCTCCTGCGCGCGCTCACCTTCTGCGGTCTGCAGACGGGCGTCGTCGCGGATCACGCGCGGCACGCCGACGCGCGGCTCCACCGAGGTGACCGGTTCGTAGATCACGCGCTTCTTTTCTTCGTCGTAGCGGACTTCGACATTGCCGATCAGCGGGAAGTCCTTGCGGAACGGATGGCCGACGAAACCGTAGTCGGTCAGGATCCGGCGCAGGTCCGGGTGGCCTTCGAAGATCACGCCGTACAGGTCGAACGCTTCGCGCTCGAACCAGTTCAGGCCCGGCCAGATGCTGGTCAGCGAGGACACCACCGGCAGCGCTTCGTCAGGGGCGAAGCACCGCAGGTGCATCATCAGGTTGTGCTGGTACGAGCGCAGCTGGGCGACCACGGCGAAGCGCTGGGTCGGCATGTGCTGAGGGCGGGCACCGTCGGCGCCGTTTTCCTCGGTGGGGAACTCGCCCCACGCGAAGCGGCCCTGGGCCTTGCCTTCGACGCCGCGGCTGAAGCCCTGAGAAGACACGTCGGCGGTGTCCCATTCGTCGGAGCCATAACCAAGGTAGTCGACGCCGCAGAGATCCACGGCCTGTTCGAAACCAAACTCGTCACGCAGCGCCAGGGCGGTGGCGTGCCACTCGGCGGCAGGCACTTCCAGCGTCACTTCGCCGCGGGGTTCGACCACGATGACTTTCGCACCAGCGAAACGTGCGGACAGTCGGTCGATGAAGGATGCTTGCTCTGCCATGGGGGCTTGGCGCGCTCTTGTCAGGTGAAGGGGTCAGCGGGCGATGGTCTGTGTACGCCAGATCTTCTTCTGCAGCTGCAGGATCCCGTACACCAGCGCCTCGGCGGTCGGCGGGCAGCCCGGGACGTAGACGTCCACCGGCACCACGCGATCACAGCCGCGCACCACAGAATAGGAGTAGTGGTAATAGCCGCCACCGTTGGCGCAGCTACCCATCGAGATGACCCACTTCGGGTCCGGCATCTGGTCGTAGACCTTGCGCAGCGCCGGGGCCATCTTGTTGACCAGGGTACCGGCCACGATCATCACGTCGGACTGACGCGGCGACGGGCGGAACACCACGCCGTAGCGGTCAAGGTCCAGGCGCGCGGCGCCGGCGTGCATCATCTCGACCGCGCAGCAGGCCAGACCGAAGGTCATCGGCCACATCGAGCCGGTGCGCGCCCAGTTCAGCAGTGCATCGACGCTGGTGGTGACGAAGCCCTTTTCCAGCAGCGGGTTGTCGCCTTCCGGCCGCAGGATGTCATCAACCCGGCCTTCCGGCGTGGGGTTGTTCATGAGGCCATCGAGAGTCTGAATCACTCCCATTCCAGCGCTCCCTTCTTCCAGACGTAAATGAAACCGAGGAACAGCATGCCGACGAACAGGCCCATGGTGATGAGCGAACGGGCACCCAGCTCCATGAAGACCTGGGTCCACGGCACGATGAAGATGATTTCCAGGTCGAAGACGATGAACTGGATCGCGATCAGGTAGTAGCGCACGTCGAACTTCATGCGCGCGTCTTCGAAGGCCTCGAAGCCGCACTCGTACGGCGACAGCTTCTCCAGATCGGGGCGGCGGGGACCGAGGAATCGACCAACCAGCATCAGCGTAACGCCGATACCGGTGGCAACGATCAGAAACAGCAGAGACGGCAAATATTCGGCCAGCACAGCGATTCTCTCTTGCCTCTGCCGCCGCGCCTGCAGGCGCTTTGGCATGGGGGAGTGGACGGGAATCTGCCTGGCGCCTTGCGCGCCAGACGAACCCGCTTTACTTACAAATGGTGCCCAAGAGGGGACTCGAACCCCTACGACTTGCGTCGCTACCACCTCAAGGTAGTGCGTCTACCAATTCCGCCACCTGGGCAAACGATCACATCAGACTATCTTCCCGATGCGCCGCGTATTGTAACCGGCTTCAGTCTTTCTGGGAGCCTTCCGAAGGCTTTTCTTCACCAGAAACCGAAGATTCCGCCTGAGCCGGCACATTCGCGGCCGGAACCGGGGCGGCCGGGACCGCATCGGCCTTCGGAACGGCCGGCAGCTCGCCCGCCGGAGCCGCCGGAGCGACGGCCGCCGGAGCGGACATCAGGCCCAGATCCTGGTCGGCCGCCGGGCGGCTGCCATGACCGGCATACCAGGCCATGAAGAGGCTGATGCCGAAGAACACGACAGCCAGCCACTTGGTCGATTTGGACAGGAAGTTCGAGGCGCCACGCGCACCGAACACCGTACCCGAGGCACCGGCACCAAAGCCCGAACCCGCCGCCGCACCCGAACCACGCTGCATCAGGATCAGCGCGATCATGGCCACAGCGACCAGCACGTAGACGACATTGAGGATCAACATCAGCATTGGAAACCGCCCTCGGACAAAACTTCTAGGATTAGTTCGCGGCCGCCGCCCTTGCGATGGCCAGGAAGTCCGCGGCCACCAGGGAGGCGCCGCCGACCAGCCCACCATCGACATCCGGCTGCGCGAACAGTTCCCCGGCATTGTCGGGCTTCACGCTACCGCCGTAAACAATGGGCAGTGAATCAGCGATTCTAGCATCGATGCGCGCGACTTCGCCACGGATGAACGCGTGCACCTGCTGCGCCTGCTCCTTGGTGGCGGTACGGCCGGTACCGATGGCCCAGACCGGCTCGTAGGCGACCACGGCCTTGGCGAAACCGGCCGCGCCGACCAGCTCCAGCACCGGCGCCAGCTGGCTGGCGATGACCGCTTCAGTCTGCCCGGCCTCGCGCTGTTCCAGGGTCTCGCCCACGCACAGCACCGGCACCAGGCCGGCGTGCTGGGCGGCGGCGAACTTGCGTGCGACCAGCTCGCTGCTTTCATGGTGGTACTGGCGACGCTCGGAATGGCCGACCAGGCCATAGCGGGCCCCGACCTCGACCAGCATGGCCGCGCAGACTTCGCCGGTGTAGGCGCCCTTCTCGTTGCTGCTCACGTCCTGTGCGCCAAAGGCCAGGCCGGCCTCGCCGAAGTCCTCGACCAGCTCCCCCAGGTAGGGCAGCGGCGGCAGGATCACCACGTCCACTCCCTCCAGCGGCAGCCCAGCGGCCACCTGCCCCAGCAGTTCATTGGCGAATTGACGGCTGCCATGCAGCTTCCAGTTTCCGGCGACGATCTTGCGGCGCATGAGCGGGTGGCTCCTGTGTGAAGTCAGCCGGTCATGATACCCGTTGCGGCAAAAATCCGTTTCCTTGTAAGCGGTTACATGGATTTTCAGCCAACGGCGCAGCCCCTCGTGGCGGGGGTTGGGTTGGTCGCGGAGAGCCCGGCTAGATCTGGGTCTTGGCCGGGCTCTCCGCGACCAAC
>NZ_LLXT01000159.1 GCF_001431625.1 Stenotrophomonas geniculata ATCC 19374 = JCM 13324 | reverse complement strand
GGCGGGGTGGGGCCGGTTGCGGGGGACGCCGTAAACCCGTCCCTGGGGGCTTGGCCGCGGCATCCATGCCGCGGACACCCCCGCAACCGGACCCACCCCGCCTTCGACAGATTTCTGCCGCTGTTGGTGGGTGCCGACGGTTGGTCGGCACGGAGTCGGATCGATCGGAGGGTGCCTTTGTAGAGTCGAGCCGCGCTCCATGACCTGCGGGCGCCGATGATCTGAACGCATCGCCATGCGCGTGGAGCCGGCCGCTCGGCTCTGGAGAGGCTCCGCGCTCGACTGCTTTTTGCTCGGATCGCTCAGGCGCCGGTTGCCACCGGGCGGCTGCTGTCGCTGACCCACCCGCTCCAGGAATCGGCAAAGATGCGTGCGCCGCTCAGGCCCGCGCTTTCCATCGCCAGCAACAGGTGGCAGGCGGTCACGCCGGAGCCGCACATCAGCACCACCTGCTGCGGGTCGCGGTTGCCGATTACGCCCTGCAGTTCGGCGCGCAGTTCCTGTGCGTCGCGCAGGCGGCCGTCGGCAACGTTCAACGCAAACGGACGGTTGACCGCGCCGGGTACATGGCCGGCGACCGGGTCCAGCGGCTCGACTTCGCCACGGAAGCGTTCGCCCGCGCGTGCGTCGAGCAGCCAGCCCGGCGCGTGCTTCAGGCGTGCGCTGATTTCGTCGGCATTGGCAATCTGGGTGGTGTCGAAACGGCCCGGGTAAGCCGGCAGCGCGGTCACCTCATCCTGCCCCGTCGCCAAGGGGTGCCCTGCGGCCTGCCAGGCGGCGATGCCGCCGTCGAGCACGGCGACCTTGCGGTGCCCGATCAGGCGCAGCAGCCACCACAGGCGCGAGGCGGCCATGCTGCCGTCACTGCCGTCGTAGACCACCACCTGGGTGTCGGGACCAATACCCCACTGGCCGAGCTTCGCGGCGAAGGCATCGCTGTCCGGCAGTGGATGACGGCCGTGGCCGCTGCGGGTCAGATCCGACAGATCCCGATTGAGGTCGGCATACACCGCGCCCGGAACATGCCCCGCCAGATACTGGCCGCTACCCGCCTGCGGGTCGGCCAGCGAGGACCGCGCATCGACCACGCGTACGGCGGTGCTGGCGGTGGCACGTGCATCGACGACACGTACGCCCTCACCCAATGCTGCCGCCAGGCTGGCGACATCGACAAGCGTGGTCCACGGCGGATCGATCGGCTTCATTGCACTTGCTCCAGGCGGCGACGCAGGTTGTAGAGAATGGCGGCGGTCGCGCCCCAGATACGCTGGCCGGGCCAGCCGTACTCAAGGACGTGGCGGATGCGGCCACGGTGATTGATTTCGACCTGGCGCAGGTTGTCTGCGGCCATCAGGTAATCCAGCGGCACCTCGAACACCTCGGCCACTTCGCTGGGCTGCGGCACCGGTACGAAGTCCGGATCGACCACGGCCACCACCGGCGTGACCCGGTAGCCGGTGATCGTCACAAAGGGATCGAGATAGCCCAGCGCCTGCACCTGGCCGGGCGCCAGTGCGATTTCTTCCTGGCTCTCGCGCAGCGCGGCCGCCAGTGCGTCGCGGTCATCGGGTTCGGTGCGCCCGCCGGGGAAGCCGACCTGGCCACCATGCTGGCGCAGGGTTTCGGTGCGACGGGTAAGGATGACCTGTGCGCCATTGGCGCGCGGCACGATGCCGGCCAGTACGGCGGCTTCCACAGGTGGCCCCGGCGGCAGCAGGTCACTCAGTTCGCTGCGGTTCCAGCCGTCGCCGGCCGGCGGCTCGGCCAGTGGATGCAGCGCGCGCATCAAGCGTTCGTGATCGGCCAGCGAGCCGCGCAGGGATTGCTGCAGTTGTTGGCGCAGGGGTTGCACGCGATGCAGGATGCGGCTGCGCTCCTCGTTGCTCATCGACGACCACCGTGCGATTTCATCGATGTGCCGCCCGCAGCCGGTGCATTGCCGGTCCGGATCCAGCGTGCACACTCCGATGCAGGGACTTGCGACAACACGCGCCGTTTCTTCCATTGTTTGCACCCGGCAACAGTAGCGCGATCGGGCTGAATTTGCGCGGGGTGCAGATGCGGTGCGTGGCACCGTCGCGCTCCGCGCAAACAAAAACGCGCCGGTGGAATCACCGGCGCGTTTCGTTTACGGCTTCGATTTACTTGACGCTGACCAGCTTGATCTCGAACTGCACAGCCACGTTCGGCGGGAACGGGGTGCGCGGGTCGGCACCGTAGGCCTGGTCCGGCGGCAGGGTGACTTCCCACTTCGAGCCTGCCGGCATCTGCAGCAGGGTCTCGCGCATGGCCTTCATTTCGACTTCGCTGACCTTGATCGACGGAATCTGCTGGGCCGGACGGGCTTCGGTCGGGCGCTGGCCGTACGGGAACGGACCGGCCACTTCCAGCTGCACGGTGCTGGCCTGGGTCGGCTTGGCGCCCTTGCCGGCTTCGATCACGCGGTACTGGACGCCGCTCGGCAGGGACTGCACGCCGGCCTTGGCCTTGTTCGCCGCGATGAACTGATCGCTCTTGGTCTTGTTTTCGGCAGCAGCCTTTTCGTACTCGGCCTTGGCAGCCTGGGCACGGCCCTGCTCGCGCTTCTGGAACGCTTCAACGGCCGGCTTCAGCTGGTCGGCGGTGATCGCCGGCTGCTTCTTGGCGTAGGCGTCCTGCAGACCCTTCACCACCGAGTTGATGTCCAGCTGCTCACCACGACCGGTCAGCTCCGCCAGGTTGTTGCCGTAGTCGTAACCGAAGTAGTAGCTCAGCTTGCCCTTTTCGGACGAGACGTCCTGGGCGAAGGCATTGCCCGTCAGGGCCAGGGCCGCGACGGCGACCGCGATAGAACGCAACTTCATCAAACAGTTCTCCAGGGGTGGTAACTCAGGGACGTTCTGCGCCGCCCTGAGGCGACGGGTTAGGATAACGGGCACAACGTGTAACCGCTACTCACGATGCAGGCTAAGACCCGTCTGCGTTGGCGGAGTTCAATCTCACTTTTTTTTAACGTTTCAGGAGTTTTCCCGTGGCCGATGCCCTGATCGCTGTCGCCGACGACGGCGCCATCCGCACCGTGACCGTCCAGCGCCCGGACAAGCTCAACGCCTTGAATGCCGCGACCCTGCAGGCGCTGGCCGAGGCATTCAGCGCCGCCGCTGCCGACCCGGACGTGCGCGTGGTGGTGCTGACCGGTGCCGGTCCGAAGGCGTTCGTGGCCGGAGCCGACATCGCCGAGATGAACACACTCAGTGCGGTTCAGGGACGTGATTTCTCCCTGCTCGGCCAGGCCCTGATGCGCCAGATCGAGCGCATGCCCAAGCCGGTGATCGCGCGCGTGAACGGCTTCGCCCTGGGCGGCGGGCTGGAGCTGGCCATGGCCTGCCACCTGCGCATCGCTGCCGATACGGCCAAGGTCGGGCAGCCGGAGATCAACCTCGGCCTGATTCCCGGCTTCGGCGGCAGCCAGCGCCTGCTGCGCCTGTGCGGCCGCGCCGCCACCCTGGAGCTGTGCCTGCTGGGTGCACCGATCAACGCCGCGCGTGCACTGGAACTGGGCATCGTCAACGAGGTGGTGCCTGCCGACGCGCTGGACAACCGTGTGCAGGATGTCGCCCGCCAGTTGGCGCGCTCGGCGCCGCTGGCCCTGCGTGGCCTGCTGGATGCCGTGCACGTGGGTGGCGAATGCAGCCTGGAGGCAGGGCTGGAGTACGAAAGCGCGCAGTTCGGCCTGCTGTTCGCCACCGAGGACATGCGCGAAGGCACCAGCGCGTTCCTGCAGCGCCGTCCGCCGGCCTTCCAGAACCGCTGACGCCATGGCATCCCGACCCAACCCCGCGCAGCTGTTCGCCCGGGTCCAGGCAGACGATCTCGATGGTGCCCTGCAGGCAGGCCTGATGGACTACGTCGCCCGCGCCGGCGACGAACAGCTGCTGCCCGGTCACCCGGACCTTCCGCGACGCCTGCAGCAGGCGCAGCAGCAATTGCATACGGCCTGGGCCGCACGCGAACGCTACCGTGCGCGTGCGGTGCGGCTGGCACGGCGCGAAGCCGAGCGCGATGCGCGCCGTACGCCGGCCCCGGCGCCGGACGTGAAACCCGCCCTGCCCGCCGCAGCCGCCGCCATCCTCGCCCGGGCCAAGGCCCGCGCCAGCGGCAAGGAGCAGTAATGGCCACCCTGAAGAAGACCGCACGCGCCCCGGCGCGGCGTGGCGGCACGATGCCGCGCGCCGACGTGGTGGAAATGTTCACCCGCCTGCGCGAACTCAATCCACACCCGAAGACCGAACTGGAGTACAGCTCGCCGTTCGAGCTGCTGGTGGCGGTCGCGCTGTCGGCGCAGGCCACCGACGTCGGCGTCAACAAGGCCACGCGCCGTCTGTTCCCGGTCGCCAACACGCCGGCGAAGATCCTCGCACTCGGCGAGGACGGGCTGAAGCAGTACATCGCCACCATCGGCCTGTTCAACGCCAAGGCGAAGAACGTGATCGCCACCTGTGCGATCCTGCTGGAGAAGCACGGCGGTGAAGTGCCGCGCGATCGCGATGAACTGGAAGCGCTGCCAGGCGTTGGACGCAAGACCGCCAACGTGGTGCTCAACACTGCGTTCGGCGAGCCGGTGATGGCGGTGGACACGCATATCTTCCGCGTCTCCAACCGCACCGGCCTGGCGCCAGGCAAGAACGTGCGTGAAGTGGAAGACAAACTGGTGAAGGTGATTCCGGCCGAGTTCCTGCTCGACGCGCATCACTGGCTGATCCTGCACGGGCGTTATGTGTGCAAGGCGCGAAAGCCGGATTGCCCGGGCTGCGTGATCGCCGACCTGTGCCGGTTCAAGGAAAAGACCACGGCCGAGGCGTGACCGCGTTCGTGGTGTGACAAAACAAAGACGGCGGGCACAAGGCCCGCCGTCTTTGCTTGTAGACAAGGGTGCTTCAGGACATCAGAACGACAGGTCGCCCCAGACGCCGAATTCCTTGGTCTTGTCGTTCTTCTTGTCGCTGGCGTTGGCCAGGTGCGTGTACTTGTACACGGTCGACAGCTTGAGGTTCTTCATGACCGGGAACTCGACACCGACGTTCCAGTACTTGTCGCTCAGGGTCGGGTCCAGGGTCTTGCTGACGTCGGTGTCATCGTAACGACCGAACACGTTGATGCCGCCGTCGGTGACGCGCACGCTGCCCCACACCGACCAGCCGCTGGTCTTGTCGGTGGCAACGGTCATCACGTTGTTGAGGTTCTTGGCCTGGAAGTACTCGCCACCGACGCGGAAGTCGCTGCTGGCGTAGGCCACCATCGCATTGGCGCGGGTGTAGGTGTTCTCGGCGCTCTGGATGTCGGTTTCCTTGCCCAGCTTGCCGCTGTAGCCACCGACGGCAACCACGAAGTTCTCGTTCGGGGTATAGGCCGCGCGGCCTTCCACGTCCATGCCCTTGCTGCGGGTCGGGTTCTTGTAACCGGCGCCGGACACCACCGAGACGGCGTAGTTGAAGTTGTTGCCCAGGTTGCCGAAGCCGTGCAGGCCCCAGTCGGACGAGTTGCCGTACTTCAGGCGGTCGGTCAGGGTGTTCTCGACATAGCGCATGCCGTAGAACTTCTCGACGTACGGGATCCACGGCATGTCGGCGGCACCGACGCGCAGGTTGAAGGCCGGGTCGAAGCTGCCCTGTACGTAGGCCTTCTTGACGAACAGTTCGGTGTTGCCGATGGCCGAGCTGTACTGGAAGTCGGTGGTCAGGTTGGCGGACCAGATGTCGTTGAACTTGTGATCGACGGTCAGGTAGAAGCGCTTGACGTCCAGACCGGTGCCGCTGGCGGCGGTGTCCTTGCCGTTGCTGGTCTTGTCGATGTTGGTCAGGTCGAAGAACATGCGACCGCCGATCTTGTTGTCATTGACCAGCTTGGCCAGCTTGTCGACGCTGGTCTGGGTCTTCTGCGCACCTTCCAGGGCCTGCGCCTGGGTGATGTTCACTTCGGACTGCGCGTCGGACTGCGCCTGCAGCGCCTGCGAATCGTTCTGCAACTGCTGGACCTGGGCCTGCAGCGCAGCAATCTGTGCCTGCAGCTGCTGCAACTGTGCCTGGGATACGCCCGAGCTGGCGGGGGCTGCGAAGGCGTCGGCGGAAACCAGACCGAGGCTTGCAACGACCGCGGCGGCGAGCAAATGGGAACGCATTTTGGATTTCTCCAGAGGGTTGGAATGGCTTGGGCAGAACGCCACGCCGGCAGGCCGGTCAAGCGTTTTGCGAACGTTCCGTTAAAACCATGACAACCGAATGACAGATTGAGCACCAACCACAGATTTCTTCGTGCGGTCATGCGTACGACTCATTTATGGCCACATGCTTGTCGATTCCTTGCGGCATATGGCGTGACGTATCAGCGTCCATGCGCGGGCCGGTCGCCGCGCGACCTTCACCAACATTGCTGGTTTCGTGCGGATGACGCGGCGTCACTGCGGAATGCCAGGCAGGGACGGCATTGACGACTACACCGGGCAGGTCATCAGCGACATATGGAACGTGATCGCAACCGGGCCACGTCCGTCTCCAGCGCATTGGTCATCACGTTGTCCGCAACACTCAGAACCTTCACGCCCTGCTGTACGGGCGCCGGGCAGCGCTGTAACGGTTGCGTCATACAACGGTCCCTGCGCTGTCATCGAACCGTTATGGAATGTGCGCCGGGCGGGTAACCCCGCATCCCAATCAACCCAGGAGCCACCCCGTGATCCACGCCTTCAAGTCGCGCGTTGCCGTTGCCGTCTTCGCAGCGTCGTCCGTGTTCGCCGCCAACGCCGCTGAAATCACCGGCGCGGGCGCCTCGTTCATCTACCCGGTGATGTCGAAGTGGTCGGCCGACTACAACGCTGCCACCAGCAACAAGGTCAACTACCAGTCGATCGGTTCCGGCGGCGGCATTGCGCAGATCAAGGCCAAGACCGTTGATTTCGGCTCCTCCGACGCCCCGCTGAAGCCGGAAGAGCTGGCGGCTTCGGGCCTGGCACAGTTCCCGTCGGTGATCGGCGGCGTGGTGCCGGTGGTCAACGTGGCCGGCATCGCGCCGGGCGCACTGAAGCTGGACGGCACCGTGCTGGCCAACATCTTCCTGGGCAAGATCAAGACCTGGAACGACCCGGCCATCGCCGCACTGAACCCAGGCGTGACCCTGCCGAGTGCCAAGATCACCGTCGTGCACCGCTCGGATGGTTCGGGCACCACCTTCAACTTCGTCAACTACCTGTCCAAGGTCAGCCCGGAATGGAAGACCTCGGTCGGTGAAGGCACCTCGGTCCAGTGGCCGGCCGGCATCGGCGGCAAGGGCAATGAAGGCGTTGCTGCCTACGTGAAGCAGATCAAGGGCGGCATCGGCTACGTCGAACTGTCCTACGCGCTGCAGAACAAGCTGTCGTACACCGCGATGAAGAACGCCGCCGGCAAGTTCGTGCAGCCGAGCGACGCCTCGTTCGCCGCTGCTGCCGCCAGCGCCGACTGGGCCAGCGCCAAGGACTTCTACCTGGTGATGACCAACGCCCCGGGCGCCGAGTCCTGGCCGATCACCGCCACCAACTTCATCCTGGTGCACAAGAAGCCGAAGAATGCTGCCAACGGCAAGGCCACCCAGGAGTTCTTCCGCTGGGTCTACAAGAGCGGCGACGCCCAGGCCCGCCAGCTGGACTACGTGCCGCTGCCGGACAGTCTGGTCCGCCAGATCGAGACCTACTGGTCGCAGAACCTGAAGTAAGCAATCGCGTTCCCCCGCAGGAACGGGATCGGCGGGTCCTCTCTCCCCCGCCGATCCCAACCCGGGCGCGAGATCCTCGAGATCTCGCGCTCTTCTTGTTTTTGGGGTGCACCAGGCTCTGTAGCGCCGAGCCCATGCTCGGCTGGGTGCTGGAGCGTGCAGACCAGCGGTCCGCAACTGCCGAGGACAGGGAGCAGTCGAGTATGGCTCGACTCTACCCAGCGCCCAGGCCGTCATATCGATGCGCAGATCCGGGGTCTCAGGGCTCCTGCCAGGGGCCGGCCAACCCCGTGAAACCCTTGTCAGAACGTGATCCAGGACACCTCTGTCATGGTCGTAATACGGCTGTAACAAAAACATCATTTCATAGCCGCATCCGCCGACACCGTCGGCTCTACCCCGCTATGGAGTGACCATGAAACTGCACTCGGCCGGCCTTGCCGCCCTTTCCCTGGCCATCGCCCTGGGCCTGTCGGCCTGCGGTGGCGACAAGCAGGCCGCGCAGCAGCCGGCTGCCGACGGTGCCGCGGCCCCGGCCGCTGCCGGTGCCAAGGTGACCGCCGAAGTGTCCGGTGCCGGCGCATCCTTCATCTTCCCGCTGGTCTCCAAGTGGTCGGCTGACTACAACGCCAGCACCGGTGCCAAGATCAACTACCAGTCGATCGGCTCGGGCGGCGGTATCGCCCAGATCAAGGCCGGCACCGTCGACTTCGGTTCCTCCGACAAGCCGCTGAGCAGCGAAGAGCTGGCCCAGGCCGGCCTGGCGCAGTTCCCGTCCGCCATCGGCGGCGTGGTGCCGGTGGTCAACATCGAAGGCCTGGAAGCCGGCAAGCTGCGCCTGAGCGGCGCCCTGCTTGCCGACATCTTCCTGGGCAAGGTCAAGACCTGGAACGACCCGGCCATCGTCGCCGCCAACCCGGGCGTGAAGCTGCCGGACGGCAAGATCACCCTGGTCCACCGTTCGGACGGTTCGGGTACCACCTTCAACTTCTCCAACTACCTGTCCAAGGTCAGCCCGGAGTGGAAGAGCAAGGTTGGCGAGGGCACCTCGGTGCAGTGGCCGGACGGCGTCGGTGGCAAGGGCAACGAAGGCGTTGCTTCCTACGTGAAGCAGATCAAGGGCTCGATCGGCTACGTCGAACTGGCCTACGCGCTGCAGAACGGCATGCCGTACACCGCCATGCAGAACGCGGCCGGAAACTGGGTCGAGCCCAGCGCGGAAACCTTCGCCGCTGCGGCCGCCAGCGCCGACTGGGCCAGCGCCAAGGACTTCAACCTGGTCATCACCAACGCCCCGGGCGAGCAGGCGTGGCCGATCACCGCCACCAACTTCATGCTGATGCAGAAGACGCCGAAGGATGCCAAGCGCAACCAGGACACCCTGGCCTTCTTCAAGTGGGCCTTCGAAAACGGCCAGGCCCAGGCCAACGAACTGCACTACGTGCCGCTGCCGGCCGAACTGGTCAAGCAGATCGAGGCCTACTGGGCGACCGACCTGAAGTGATGGACACGACGGTGCCCGCCCCGCGCGGGCACCGCCTCTTCCACGCCGTGCCGCCCCGCCCCTTCCTGGCCCTGCCGTCCCCATGAATGCCATCGCCCAGCCTGTAGCCGCCCCGTCCACGCGTGATGCGCGTGATGCCCGCAACGACAAACTGTTCCGATGGGTGCTGGTCGGCACCGTCATCTTCGTCCTGATCGCCCTGGCCTGCGCCGCGCTGTCGATGCTGTGGGGCGGCCGTCACGCCCTGCAGATGCAGGGCCTGAGCTTCTTCTTCTCCGCCGACTGGAATCCGGTTGAAAACAAGTTCGGTGCCCTCGCCCCGATCTACGGCACCCTGGTCACCGCGCTCATCGCGATGGTCATCGCCGTGCCGGTCAGCTTCGGCATCGCCTTCTTCCTCACCGAAGTCGCGCCGCGCTGGCTGCGCGGCCCGGTCGGTACCGCCATCGAACTGCTGGCCGGAATCCCCTCGATCATCTACGGCATGTGGGGCCTGTTCGTACTGGTGCCGGTGATGACCGAGTACGTCACCCCGTTCCTCAACGAAACCCTGGGCGAATGGCCGATCATCGGCCCGATGTTCCAGGGCCCGCCGCTGGGCATCGGCATGCTTACCGCCGGTTTCGTGCTGGCCATCATGGTCATTCCGTTCATCTCCTCGGTGATGCGCGAAGTGTTCCTGACCGTGCCGACCCGCCTGAAGGAATCGGCCTACGCGCTGGGTTCCACCAAGTGGGAAGTGAGCTGGGACATCGTCCTGCCCTACACCCGCTCGGCGGTGATCGGCGGCATCTTCCTCGGCCTCGGCCGCGCCCTGGGCGAGACGATGGCTGTGGCCTTCGTGATCGGCAACAGCGTGCGCCTGTCGCCGTCGCTGCTGGAACCGGGCACCACCATCGCCGCGCTGATCGCCAACGATTTCGGCGAAGCCACTGAAACCTACCGCTCGGCCCTGCTGCTCCTCGGCTTCGTCCTCTTCATCGTCACCTTCGTGGTGCTGGCCATTGCCCGACTGATGCTGATGCGCCTGTCCCGCAAGGAGGGCAACTGATGTCCACCACCGCTGATTCGCTGTACCTGCGCCGTCGCATCGGCAACGTCGTTGCGATCACTGCCTCCTGCGCCACCGCCCTGTTCGGCCTGTTCTTCCTGGGCTGGATCCTGTTCACCCTGGCCGCCAAGGGCCTGGCCGGCATCAACTGGGATCTGTTCACCAGGATGACGCCGCCGCCGATGCAGGAAGGCGGCCTCGCCAACGCCTTCTTCGGCAGCGCGGTGATGTGCGCGCTGGCGATCGGCATCGGCACCCCGCTGGGCGTGCTGGCCGGCACCTGGCTGGCCGAGTACGGCAACGCCCGCAAGGCCGGCACCGTGGTCCGCTTCGTCAACGACATCCTGCTGTCGGCGCCATCGATCGTGCTCGGCCTGTTCGTCTACACCCTGTACGTGATGCAGACCGGCGGCAACTTCTCGGCGTTCGCCGGTGCCCTGTCACTGGCCTTCATCGTGCTGCCGGTGGTGGTGCGTACCACCGACGAGATGCTGCGCCTGGTGCCCTCGCAGATGCGTGAGGCGGCCCTGTCGCTGGGTATCCCGCAGTGGAAGGTGATCGTGCAGGTGCTGTACCGCGGTGCATCGGCCGGCATCATCACCGGCATCCTGCTGGCGCTGGCCCGCATTTCCGGCGAGACCGCGCCGCTGCTGTTCACCGCCTTCGGCAACCAGTACTGGAACAACAACATCTTCCAGCCGATGGCCTCGGTGCCGGTGGTGATGAACCAGTTCGCCGGCAGCCCGTATGAATCCTGGCAGGTGCTGGCCTGGGCCGGTGCCCTGGTGCTGACTGTCTTCGTGTTGCTGGTCAGCCTTGCCGCCCGCGGCATCCTGCTGCGCAACCGTATCTCCCATGACTGACCTTTCCGTGGATAACGCCATGAACGACCTTTCCAACGCCGTGCCGATGCAGCGCATCGCCGTGCCGTCCTCGCACGAGAGCCTGCACACGCCGTCGCCGGTGAAGCTGGCTGCGCGTGGACTGGACTTCTACTACGACAAGTTCCACGCCCTGAAGGGCATCAACCTGGAAATCCCGGAAAAGCGCGTGACCGCGCTGATCGGTCCCTCCGGTTGCGGCAAGTCGACCCTGCTGCGCATCTTCAACCGCATCTACGCGCTGTACCCGAAGCTGGAAGCGCGCGGTGAGGTGCTGCTGGACGGCGAGAACATCCTGTCGCCGAAGTACCCGATGAACCGCCTGCGCAGCAAGGTCGGCATGGTGTTCCAGAAGCCGGTGCCGTTCCCGATGACCATCTTCGAGAACGTGGCCTACGGCATCCGCCACCACGAGAAGCTGAGCAAGGCCGACATGGCCGACCGTGTCGAGCAGGCGCTGCGTCAGGGCGCGCTGTGGGACGAAGTGAAGGACAAGCTGGGGCAGAGCGCGCTGGGCCTGTCCGGTGGCCAGCAGCAGCGTCTGTGCATCGCCCGTGCCGTGGCCCTGCGCCCGTCGGTGCTGCTGCTGGACGAGCCGACCTCGGCGCTGGATCCGATCTCGACCAGCCGCATCGAGCAGCTGGTGGAAGAGCTCAAGCACGAGTACACGATCGTGATCGTCACCCACAACATGCAGCAGGCCGCGCGCGTGTCCGACTACACAGCCTTCATGTACCTGGGTGACCTGATCGAGCACGACCGCACCGAAGTGATCTTCTCGCAGCCGTCGCAGCGGCAGACCGAGGACTACATCACCGGTCGCTTCGGCTGATCGACGCTGTTCCTTCGCCACATGTTCCAGCCAGGCATGGCCTGGCTCTACCCGGATTGCAGACCATGAATCTTCCCAACGACCACATCGTCAAGAGCTACGACGAAGAGCAGCAGCGCCTGGTGGCCGAAATCGTGCGCATGGGCGAGATGGCCGTCGCCCAGCTCGAAGCGGCGATGGACGTGATCGAGAAGCGCGACGAGAACGCCGCCCATCGCATCATCGCCAACGACGAAGCGATCGATGCGCTTGAGCAGCAGATCAGCCACGACGTGATGCGCCTGGCGCTGCGTGGCCCGATGGCGCGCGACCTGCGCGAGATCCTCGCCGGCCTGCGCATCCCCGCCGACATCGAACGCATCGGCGACTATGCGGCCAACGTCGCCAAGCGCTCGATCGCACTGGGCAAGGTGCCGCCGCTGCCGCAGATCCAGGGCCTGCGCGCACTGGGCCGCCTGGCCGCGCAGCAGGTGCGCCGCGCCATTGCCGCCTACCGCGACAACGACGCCGACGCCGCACTGGCACTGCGCGAGGACGATGCCCGCCTGGACGCGCAGTACACCGCGCTGTTCCGCGAGCTGCTGACCTACATGATGGAAGACCCACGCAACATCACCCCGTGCACGCACCTGTTGTTCATGGCCAAGAACCTGGAGCGCGTGGGTGACCACGCCACCAACATCGCCGAGAACGTGTGGTTCCTGGTGCACGGCGAGCAGCCGCTGCCGCCGCGCGAGAAGCGCGACGAAACCTCCAGCACCGGCCAGCCCTGACGCTGCACTGCAACACCGGAGTCGACTCCAAGGTGGCCGCTGTCCTGGTGACAGCGGCCTTCCTGTTTCTGGGCGTTCCACCCGCGTTGTGGGCGCCGGGCCTGCCCGGTGCGAACCTCCCGGATGCTTCTGTAACAAACCTCACGAAAATTTGAGGTCTTGGCGAGGATTCGTTGAGTAGGATCGCTGCACCATCGTTTCCACCGGCATCCCTGCCGGCCACCCGGGCACCCGCCCACACCACCCAGGAGCACGACCGATGAGCAGTTCCAACAAGACCCTGTCCCTGCTGACTGCTACCGCCCTGGCCGCCGGCCTGGGCATGACCGCCAGTGCCTCGGCGCTGAGCATGAGCGACCTGGCCCAGGGCTATCTGGTGGCCGGCCAGGCAGCCAAGGCCAGCACCGATGCCAAGGCAGCAGATACCAGGATGGCCGCCGACGCGACCAAGCACGCCGAAGGCAAATGTGGTGCCGACGGCAAGAGTGCCGAAGGCAAGTGCGGCGCCGACAAGGGCAAGGCCGCCGGTGCAGCGGCAGGCGCCAAGGCCAAGACCGGCGACAAGAAATCGGCCGAGGGCAAGTGCGGCGAAGGCAAGTGCGGTGCCAAGCACTGACGTCCGCGCCAGCGCCGTCCACCTGCGGCCGCCGCTTCATGCGGCGGCCGCCGGGTTGGGGCTGCGCAGGGCGCTGCTGCAGGATCTGCGCGATGCACCGGCGGGCGATTTCGATTTTCTCGAATGCGCGCCGGAGAACTGGATCCATGTCGGTGGTCCCGCTGGGGATGCGCTGGCCGAGCTGGCGCAGCGCCATCCGTTGAGCTGCCACGGTCTGTCGTTGTCACTGGGCGGCAGTGCGCCGTTGGATACGCAGCTGCTGGAACAGGTCGGCCAATTCCTGGAAATGCACCGCGTGCCGCTGTACAGCGAACATCTGAGCTACTGCAGCGACGACGGCCACCTGTACGACCTGCTGCCGATTCCGTTCACCGACGAAGCGGTGCGCCACACCGCCGCGCGCATCGCCCGCGTGCAGGACCTGCTGGGTCGCCGCATCGCGGTGGAAAACGTGTCCTACTACCTGGCACCGGAGCCGGCGATGGACGAGCTGGCGTTCACCAATGCGGTGCTCGCCGAAGCCGACTGCGACCTGCTGCTGGACGTCAACAACGTCTACGTCAACGCCTGCAACCATGGCTACGATGCCGATGCCTTCATCGCCGGCCTGCCTGCACAGCGCATCGTCTGCCTGCACGTGGCCGGGCACCTGGACGAGGCACCCGACCTGAAGATCGATACCCATGGCAGCGCAGTGATCGATCCGGTCTGGGAGCTGCTGGCACGCACCTACGCACGCATCGGCCCGCGCCCCACCCTGCTCGAACGCGATTTCAATTTCCCGCCCTATGCGGAATTGCAGGGCGAACTGCAGACCATCCGCCGCCTGCAGGCCGCGCACGCCGGGGCTGCACATGGCTGATTCCGCCGACACCCTGCGCTCTCAGCAACACGCGTTCACCGCCCACCTGCGCGACCCGCAGGCGGTACCTGCGCCGGCCGGCCTGGATCCACGCCGGGTGGCGGTGTACCAGCACCTGCTGTTCAACAACCTCCTCGGCCTGTTGAGCAATGGCTTCCCGGTCTGCGTGCGCCTGCTTGGCGAACCGGCCTGGAGCGTGCTGGTGCGCCACTACTTCGCCACCCATCGCTGCCAGACACCGCTGTTCACCGAACTGGCCGCCGAGTTCGTGCAGTGGCTGCAGGCGCAGCCACAGCTGCCGCATCCGGCGTTGGCCGAACTTGCTCATTACGAGTGGATGGAAACCGCGCTGTACCAGCTTCCTGCCGAGCCGCTGCCGGTGCCGGGTGACATCGACCCACTACGGGTTCCGCTGCAGCGCTCGCCGCTGGCATGGCCACTGCTGTATCAGTGGCCCGTGCACCGGCTCGGTGCCGAGGACGCACCGTCACAACCGCCAGCCGAACCGACCGGCCTGCTGGTCCGTCGCGAGGCCGATGGCGAGGTGCGCTTTGCCGTACTTAGCCCGCTGGCGGTGTACCTGCTGTCCAGCATCGGCGAACACCCCGGCCTCGATGGCCATGGCTACCTGCGGCACCTGGCCGCCGCGCACGGCCTGGCCGAGGACGCGCTGGCCGGACCCGGTGCCGCGCTGCTGCAGCAGTTCCTGCAGGCCGGCGTGATCGGCCCGCTCGCAGTCCCCGGCTGACGCCCCCTTTCCCCGGAGAACCGCCGATGAACCTCCCGACCCTGGCCACCGTGCGCGGCCAGCTGGACCGTCTCGCCCCCTGGCTGGCCCCGCTCGGCCTGCGCCTGCTGATGGCCTGGGAATACTTCGAATCCGGCCGCGAAAAACTGCACGGCCAGAACTGGTTCGCCGACCTGCAGGATGCCTTCCCGTTCCCGTTCGACCAGCTGCCGGCCACCCTGAACTGGCAGCTCGCCACGTGGTTCGAACTGATCGGCGCGGCCTGCCTGCTGGTTGGCTTCGGCACCCGGTTTGCCGCGGCCAGCCTGCTGTTGCTGACCGTTGTAGCGACCTATGCAGTGCATTGGCCGATGGAGTGGAACTCGCTGGCCGACCTCGCCATGGGCTATGCGATCACTGACCAGGGCTTCGGCAACTTCAAGCTGCCGGTGCTGTTCATGGCGATGCTGCTGCCACTGATCTTCACCGGCGCCGGCAGGCTGAGTGTGGATGCGTGGTTGGCGCGGTGGCGGCCATCGGGCACGACGGCACAGCCCGCAGTCCGGTAGATGCCGGCCCTGGGCGGCGCGCACCGTGCCAACCAAGGTTGGCACCTACAGGAAACCTGAGCGTGCGGTGCCCGGTAGGTGTCGACCTTGGTCGACACACGACCACGCAGGGAACCCATGCACAGAAGGCTGACCGGGCGCTCAGGGTCGCTCTGCTAGAATTCACGCATGACTGCCCCCTCCCCCGCACCTGCCGCCGCTCCCGATTCCGCAGTACCCCAGGCGCAGCGCGCGATGTCACAACGCTTCCGCGGCTTCCTGCCGGTGGTGGTGGATGTGGAAACCGGCGGCTTCGACAGCCAGCGCAACGCCCTGCTGGAAATCGCCGCCGTGCCGATCGAGATGGACGAGAACGGCCTGCTCTACCCCGGCCAGACCGCCAGCGCCCACGTGGTGCCGGCCGAAGGCCTGGAGATCGACCCGAAGTCGCTGGAAGTGACCGGCATCATCCTCGACCACCCGTTCCGGCTGGCCAAGGAAGAGAAGGCCGCGCTGGACCACATCTTCACCCCGGTGCGTGCGGCGATGAAGAAATACGGCTGCCAGCGCGCGATCCTGGTCGGCCACAACGCCCATTTCGATCTCGGTTTCGTCAATGCGGCGGTGGCCCGGACCGGTCACAAGCGCAATCCGTTCCATCCGTTCAGCGTGTTCGACACAGTGACCCTGGCCGGCATCGCCTACGGGCAGACCGTGCTGGCACGTGCGGCCACGGCCGCCGGGCTGGGGTGGGATGCCAATGAGGCGCACAGCGCGGTGTATGACACCGAGCAGACCGCGCGGTTGTTCTGCACCATCGCCAACGCTTGGCCGCGGTGAAGCGGCCAACGGCGGAGCCCCTCGTGGCGTGAAGCGAATCATCAGTTGGCCCGGACGGGTGGACTGCGCAGGGGACGCTGCAAGTA
>NZ_LLXT01000158.1 GCF_001431625.1 Stenotrophomonas geniculata ATCC 19374 = JCM 13324 | reverse complement strand
TTTGGGGGACCGCCGTAAACCCACCATGGGGGGCTGGGTCGCCGCTTCCTGGTGTGCGCAACCCGGCGCACACGGCAAGACGGGGGTGGGGCGCCCGCCCCACCCCCCCCGAGCCATGCCTCGGCCCCATGCGGCTGACACCCCCGCAACCGGACCCACCCCGCCTTCGACAGGTTCCCGCCGCTGTTGGTCGGCACGGGGTCGGATCCGTTTTCCAAAGGAAAACGCCTCTGACCCCGTGTTTGAACCGTTGGCGGAAACATTCCGTTGTCGGAACGTAACGTGGCGTTGCCGCTGGCGGGTGTACGCTGCGTCCATGATGGCCACGACAGTCGGGCAACAGCAGTTGGTGGCGGCACGTGCCGCTTTTGCCGAGGGCGATGCGGGTTCACTGGGCGTGTTGCCGCTCCCACTGCAGCAGTCATGGCTGCGTTCACGCGCGGCAGGCCTGTTGCCCGGGCAGGAGCCGGACTACCGTCCGTTGCTCGGCGATGGCCGGCATCTTTCCGATCCCGGCGACCGCCGGCTGGCGCGCTGCGTGCGGCCGGAGCTGGAACAGTTGTGGGCCGCCTTTGGTGGGCGTGGCTGGACGATGTTCTGCGCCAATCGCGAAGGCGTGGTGATCGCGCAACAGGCCCATGGCCTGGAAGATGCGCCCCTGCTGCGACCGATCCAGGTCGGTCGGCGACTGGGGGAGACGGAGATCGGTACTACCGCCCCGGCGGTGAGCCTGGCTGACGATGTGCCGGCGCTGGTACGCGGCAACGAGCACTACCTGCAGCGCTTTGCGCCGGTGTTCTGCCTCAGCGAGCCGCTGCATGATCTTGAGGGGCAGGTATGCGGGGTGATCGATATCACCGGCCTGGGTGAGCGCGATCCCTCGTTGCTGCAGGGCTACTTCCGGCAGGCCGCGCTGGCCAGCGAGAACCGGTTGTTCCACGCGCTTGCCGACGTGCACCTGCTGGCGCTGCAGCATGATCCGCGCTGGCTGGCGTCGCCATTGCAGGGGCTGCTGGCGGTGCAGGAGGATGGCCAGCTGCGCGCGGCCAACCGTGTTGCGCGGCGCCTGCTGGGCCTGCCGCGTCGGGGGCCATTGCCGTTGTTGAACCTGGAAAGCGTGTTTGCCGGCGCCAGTGCCGCGCAGCGGCGGCGCCTGCTGCAACCCGGGGCGCCGCATCGGGTGCGGGTAGGCGAGGGCAGTGCGGTTTACCTGCAGCACCTGCAGGCGCCGCGCAAGGTCGCTGGCCGCAGCGCGCAAAGCCCTCCAGCGGCGACGATGAATACACCGCTGCTGCGTGATCAGCAGCGTGAAGCGGCGCGCCGTGCGGCGCAGGCGGCGGACGGCAATCTGAGCCTGGCCGCTCGCCAGCTGGGCATCTCGCGCACTACGCTGTACAAGCTGCTGCGCGGTTGACGTTGCAGTCCGCCGGGCCATGCCCGGCGGGCAGATCAATCGCGGAAATTGTTGAACTGCAGCGGCAGCTCGAACTTGCCTGCCTTGAGTACGGCAATGGCGTCCTGCAGGTCGTCGCGCTTCTTGCCCTGCACGCGCAGCTTGTCGCCGTTGATCTGGCTTTCGACCTTCAGCTTGGCTTCCTTCAGCGCGGCAGCGATCTTCTTGGCGATCTTCTGCTCGATGCCCTGCTTGACGGTGATCTTCTGCCGGGCCTGGGCCAGGTTGGTCTCGATGTCGCCGAACTCCAGGCTGAGCACATCGATACCGCGCGCGGCCAGGCGGGCACGCAGGATGTCGTTCATCTGCTTGAGCTGGAACTCGGTCGGCGCAGTCTGGTTGATGACATCGCCATCGCGCTCGAACTTGGCGTCCACGCCCTTGAAGTCGAAGCGGGTGGCCAGTTCGCGGTTGGCCTGGTCGATGGCGTTGGTCAGCTCGTGGGTGTCGACTTCGGACACGACGTCGAAGGAAGGCATGGGCGGGCTCCGCGGAATTCAGTGGCTGCCATTCTATCGCGGCGCCCATGCCCGGCGCCCGGCGGGGCGCGCGGTCGGCGATAATGGGCCATGAACGTGCAACGCTCCCCTTCGCGCGCGGTGGCCTGGATGGTCGCGGCGGTCGCCTGTTTCTCGCTGATGGACGCTGGCATGAAGCAGCTGTCGGCCAGCTATCCCACGCTGGAAGTGACTTTCCTGCGTGGTGCGGCCTCGTTGCCGTTCGTGCTGGTGTGGGTGCTGGTCAGCGCCGGCCCGCGCTCGCTGATCCCGCGCCGCTGGGGCCTGCACCTGCTGCGTGGCGGGCTGGGCATGGCGATGATCGGCTGCTTCGTGTTCGCCCTGCGCGACCTGCCGCTGTCCACCGCCTACACCATCTATTTCGTCGCCCCGTTGTTGATCGCTGCACTCTCGGTGCCGCTGCTCGGTGAACGGGTCGGGCCGCGGCGCTGGGTTGCCATCGGCATCGGCCTGGTGGGCGTGCTGGTGGTGCTGCGGCCGGGCGTGGATGGCTTCATCTCGGTACCGGGGCTGATGGTGCTTGCTGCGGCCACCGCCTATGCCGTGGCAGCGATCACGGTCAGCCTGCTGACCCGCACCGATACCTCGCAGTCGATGGTGGTCTGGTTCCTGGTGATCATGGCCATCGGTGCCGGGCTGCTGTCCATTCCCGGTTGGGTGCCGCTGCAGCTGGCACATGCCCCGCTGATCGCCGGCATGGGACTGGCCGGGGCACTGGGCCAGATCGCCCTGACCAAGGCCTTCCAGCTGGGCGAGGCCTCGATGATCGCGCCGCTGGAGTACAGCGGGCTGGTCTGGGTGATTGGCTGGGACCTGGCCTTCTGGGGCCAGCTGCCTGATGGCTATACCTGGGTGGGCGCGGCGATCATCGTGGCTTCGGGGCTGTACCTGCTGCACCGCGAGCGGGTGAACCGGCAGGAGCCGCCGAAGCCGCTGGATCACCCCTGAGCCGGTTGGGCCAGGATCCGACCCCGGGGTCGGGTCCCCGCAGGGGCCCTAACCCCAGCCAATGCGTCGGCGCGGGCGACTTAGAACCAAAAGGAATAACATTCTGGCCCATGGCGCGGGCGCGCGACCGCCTGCGCTGGTAGGCTGCACGCCCCCTTCCGTCACCCAGCCGGTGAGCCACGCCCGTGATCGAGTTCCAGCGCCTGCACAAATCCTATGCCGTTGCCGGCCGCGAAGTCAGCGCGCTGCAACCGTTGGACCTGACCATCGAGGCCGGTGAGGTCTTCGGCATCATCGGCCATTCCGGCGCCGGCAAGTCGACCCTGATCCGCATGATCAACCGCCTGGAAGAGCCCAGCGGTGGTCGCCTGCTGATCGGTGGCGAGGATGTCACCGCACTGGATGCGGACGGCCTGCGCGCACTGCGCCGGCGCATCGGCATGATCTTCCAGCACTTCAACCTGCTGTCCTCGCGCACGGTGGCCGGCAATGTCGCCTTCCCGCTGGAGCTGGCCGGCACGCCGAAGGCGGAGATCGACGCGCGCGTGGCCGAGTTGCTGCAGACCGTGGGCCTGGAGGCGCACGCGCAGAAGTACCCGGCGCAGCTGTCCGGTGGCCAGAAGCAGCGCGTCGGCATCGCCCGCGCGCTGGCGACCCGCCCGCAGATCCTGCTGTGCGATGAGGCGACCAGTGCGCTCGACCCGCAGACCACGGCCTCGGTGCTGTCGCTGCTGTCGAAGATCAATCGCGAGCTGGGCCTGACCATCGTGCTGATCACCCACGAGATGGATGTGATCCGCCGTGTGTGCGACCGCGTGGCCGTGCTCGACGCCGGCCAGATGGTCGAGACCGGGCCGGTCACCCGCGTGTTCCTGCACCCGCAGCACCCGACCACGCGCCGTTTCGTCAGTGAATCGGAGCATGTGGACGAGGGCGCGCTGCACCGCGATTTCGACGTGGTCGGCGGCCGCATCGTGCGCCTGACCTTCCTCGGCGGCGACACCTACGAACCCCTGCTTGGCAGCGTCGCGCGCCAGACCGGGGTCGACTACAACATCCTGTCCGGCCGTATCGACCGGATCAAGGACACCCCGTATGGCCAGCTGGTGGTCGCCCTGGTGGGCGGCGACCAGTCCGCCGCGCAGGCCGCGTTCGTGGCCGCCGGCGTGCATGTTGAGGAGCTGCGTCGATGATCATCGCTACTGCCGGCGGCTTCTTCCGTCACCTGGATGCGGGCAAGTGGGCCGACATCGGCCAGGCCACCATCGACACCCTGCTGATGCTGCTCGGTTCGCTGCCGCTTACCCTGGCCATCGGCCTGCCCCTGGGCGTGCTGCTGTATCTGTTCGGCGCGCCGCAGATGAAGCGCCGGCCGTTCGCCTATGGCGTGCTGGCGCTGGTGGTGAACCTGCTGCGCTCGGTGCCTTTCATCATCCTGATGATCGTGCTGATTCCGGTCACGCTGTTCCTGATGGGGACGTCGCTGGGTGTACGCGGTGCGATCGTGCCGCTGGTGATCGGTGCTGCACCGTTCTATGCGCGCCTGGTCGAGACCGCGCTGCGTGAAGTCGACCGGGGCGTGATCGAGGCGACCCAGGCGATGGGTGCCACCACCTGGCAGCTGGTCACCCGCGTGCTGCTGCCCGAAGCGCGCCCCGGCCTGATTGCCGGTGCGACGGTCACCACGGTAGCGCTGATTGGTTTCACCGCGATGGGCGGTGCGATCGGCTCCGGTGGCCTTGGCGACCTGGCCTTCCGCGACGGCTACCAGCGCTCGCACACCGATGTGGCCCTGGTCACCGTGGTCCTGCTGCTGATCCTGGTGCAGCTGCTGCAGATGCTCGGCGACCGCCTGGTCGCGCACTACAGCCGCAGATAACAGAATGCCGGGCGGCGCCCGGCATCTCGTTCGGGTAGTGCCGGCCGCTGGCCGGCAATCCCACGTGCGATCAACGCACGTTCGGCACTTCGTAGCCCAGCTTCCCGACCTGTTCCGGGTGCTGCGGTACGCGCTTGAGCTTGTCGGTGTTCACGCCGTACTCGTCGCGCAGGCGTTCGGCCAGCTCCTTGTACAGCGCCTTGTCCATGTCCGGCGTGCGCGAGAAGATCCAGGCCATCTCACGGCCGGGGTAGCCGATCAGCGCCCACGAGTAATCCGGCGCCACTTCCAGCACCCGCGAATGGGTCGGCACGACGCGGTAGAACCAGGTGCGCCAGCCGTGGTTGCCGCTGTCCGGGTCGACGCTGGCGCGGGCACGCACTTCCTGCAGCGGTTCGCCGAAGCCATCACGGTAGCGGTAGGTGATGCCGACCTTGTGCGCGTCGCGCAGCTCGTACTCGTTGACGCTGGCGACATGGCCACGTTCGATGAAGTTCGGCACGCGGCCGATCACATACCAGGTGCCCATGAAGCGCTTCAGGTCGATCGGTGCGTCCAGGGCAGCTGCACCAGAGGCACTGGTACGGGGCGACGGCGGCTCACTGGCGGCCACGGCGGGGCCGGCCAGGGAAAGGGCCAGCAGCGCGGCGCAGAGCGGGCGGATCGAAGTCATGCGGGAGCGGGCTCCAGTGGGCTTGCACGCGCATGGTCGACTGTGTGCACGCGATCCGTCAATGGTGTCGCAACCTGTGAGAAGGGCCTTGCCCAAACTGTGTTGCATTGTCCACCGGAGAAGCCCCATGTACGCACGTTCCGTTCGCCGCCCTGCAACTGAACGCGTCATCATTGAACGCGCCGATCCACGCCTGCTGCGCAGCGTGCAGCAGGTGGCGCTGGCCGGCCTGGCACTGGTGCTGGTCTGGCCAGCCGCGCGCGGCAGCAACGCCTGGCTGGGCTGGCTGCCGATGTGGCTGGTGGGCATGCCGCTGGTGGCCTGGTGGGCGTTGCTGCGCTTCCCGCTGCCTGGACTGTCGTGGCTGCGGCTGGCCCGGCGTACCGGTGGACAGGCCCGTCGCCGGACCGGCGGCACGACCCGTGGCCGGCGCAGCCCCGCGGCCACGGCCTGACCTTCGACACGGGGGAGACCGCGACATTCCGTGCTAGCGTTCCAAGGCTTATGACTGCCTGGAGCTGCAATGTCACGACTCGCTTCCGCCTGCCTGCTGGCCGGCATGATGACCGCTGCCTCGGTGGGGACCGCCGTGGCCGCTGAAGACACCGACCGTTACGCTTGGCTCGAAGACGTCACCGGCGACAAGCCGCTGACCTGGGTCAAGGAACAGAACGCCAAGTCCGAGGCGCGCCTGGCGCAGACCCCGGCCTTCAAGCAGATGGAGACCAGCATCCGCGAGGTGCTCGACTCCGATGCCAAGATTCCCGGCGTGCAGAAGATCGGCGACTACTACTACAACTTCTGGAAGGACCAGCAGCACGAGCGTGGCCTGTGGCGCCGCACCACCCTGGCCGAGTACCGCAAGGCCTCGCCGCAGTGGGAAACCGTGCTTGACCTGGATGCGTTGAACAAGGCCGAAGGCGAGAACTGGGTCTGGCACGGTGCTGACTGCCTGCGTCCGGACTACAGCCGCTGCCTCATCGCGCTGTCGCGCGGTGGCGCCGACGCCGATGTCACCCGCGAATTCGACCTGTCCAACAAGAGCTGGATCAAGGACGGCTTCTTCCGTCCGGAGTCGAAGGGCGGCCTCAGCTGGATCGATCGCGATACGGTGTTCGTCTACACCGACTTCGGTGCCGGTTCGATGACCACCTCCGGCTACCCGCGCGTGGCCAAGCTGTGGAAGCGCGGCACGCCGATGGCCTCGGCCACGGCCGTGTACGAAGGCAAGCCGGAAGACATGTACATCGCGGCGATGCACGATGACACCCCGGGCTTCGAGCGCAACCTGGTCAGCCGCACCCTGGCCTTCTACAACAACGAGATCTACCTGCGCGGCGACGACGGCACGCTGACCAAGATTGATGCGCCGAACTCGGCCGAGAAGGGCCTGCACAAGCAGTGGCTGACCCTGGAGTTGCGCGACCCGTGGACCGTGGGCGGCAAGACCTATGCCTCCGGTTCGCTGCTGGCCACCAAGCTGGATGACTTCCTGGCGGGCAAGCGCGACTTCGAGGTGCTGTTCACCCCGACCGCGACCACCTCGCTGGCCAGCGCCACCTGGACCAAGAGCCATCTGGTGCTGAACGTGCTGGATGACGTCAAGAACCGCCTGTCGGTGCTGACCCCGGGCGCCGATGGTTGGCAGACCAGCCGCTTCGTCGGCGCGCCGGCCTTTGGCACGCTGGGCGTGGCCGCGGTGGACAGCAACGACAGCGACGCGGTGTGGCTGACCGCTACCGACTACCTGACCCCGACCACGCTGGCACTGGCCGAGATCGGCCAGGCGCCGGAAACGCTGAAGACCATGCCGGCCTTCTTTGATGCCAAGGGCAAGGTGATCGAGCAGCACTTCGCCACCAGCAAGGACGGCACCCGCGTGCCGTACTTCGTGGTGCACGACAAGGCGATGAAGCTGGATGGCTCCAACCCGACCCTGCTGTACGGCTACGGTGGTTTCGAGATCTCACTGACCCCGAACTACTCCGGTGGCATGGGCCGCGCCTGGCTGGAGAAGGGCGGCGTGTACGTGGTCGCCAACATCCGTGGTGGTGGCGAGTACGGCCCGCGCTGGCACCAGGCAGCGCTGAAGCAGAACCGTCACAAGGCCTATGAAGACATGGCCGCGGTGGCGCGCGATCTGGTCAAGCGCAAGATCACCAGCGCCAAGCACCTGGGCGTGCAGGGCGGCAGCAACGGTGGCCTGCTGACCGGCAACATGCTGACCCAGTACCCGGAACTGTTCGGTGCGGTGGTGGTGCAGGTGCCGCTGCTGGACATGAAGCGCTACAGCCATCTGCTGGCCGGTGCCTCGTGGATGGCCGAGTACGGCAACCCGGATACCAGCGACTGGGAGTTCATCAAGACCTTCTCGCCGTACCACCTGTTCAACGCGAAGAAGAACTACCCGCCGGTGCTGTTCACCACCTCCACCCGCGATGATCGCGTGCATCCGGGCCACGCCCGCAAGATGGCGGCGAAGATGATCGACGCCGGCAAGGACGTGACCTACTACGAGAACATCGAAGGTGGCCACGGCGGTGCAGCCAACAACGCGCAGGCCGCACACATGTCGGCGCTGGCCTACAGCTTCCTGTGGGAACGCCTCGGCGGTAAGTGACGGAATGAAAAACGCCGCCTTCGGGCGGCGTTTTTCGTTGGGTCCGCGTATCCACGTGGCGTGGAGCCAGTAGATCCACGCCATGCGTGGATGCTGTTCGCGCAGGGCGATCAGGTGCCCCAGCTCTTCAACCCACGCGCGATCCGCGCCACCGCCTCCTGCAACCGCGGCACTTCCTGCGTATAGGCCAACCGCACATGCTGGTTGGCGCGATGGAAGCCGAAATCCAGCCCGGGGGTGAATGCCACGTGCTCGGTTTCCAGGAAGTGCGCGCAGAACGCCTGCGCGTCGTCGGTGAATGCGCTCACATCGGCGTACAGGTAGAACGCACCCTGCGGCTCGACTTCGATGCGGAAGCCCAGTTCGCGCAGTGCAGGCAGCAGGAAATCGCGGCGCTGGCGGAACGCCTCGCGGCGTTGCTCGAAGATCGCCATCGATTCCTCGCTGAAACAGGCGAGGGCGGCATGCTGAGCGATGCTCGACGCGCTGATGTACAGGTTCTGTGCCAGCTTCTCCAGATCGGGCACGGCCGCCGGCGGTGCCACCAGCCAGCCCAGCCGCCAGCCGGTCATGCCGAAGTACTTGGAAAAACTGTTCAGCACGAACGCGCTGTCATCCACCTGCAGCACGCTGGGCGCATCCAGGCCGTAGGTCAGGCCGTGATAGATCTCGTCCACCACCAGGTGGCCGCCCCGCGCGTGCAGGGTCTGCGACAGGGCTGACAGTTCGTCGGCGGAAAGCACGGTGCCGGTCGGGTTGGCCGGCGAGGCGACCAGCGCGCCGACGCTGTCGGCGTTCCAGTGTTGTTCCACCAGCGATGGAGTCAGCTGGTAGGCGGTTTCCGGCCCGACCGGCACCAGCTGCGCACCGCCTTCCACCAGGCGCAGGAAGTGGCGGTTGCACGGATAACCGGGGTCGGCCAGCAGCCAGTGGCGACCAGGATCGACCAGCAGGCTGCTGGCCAGCAGCAGCGCACCGGAGCCGCCGGGGGTGACCAGGATGCGTTCGGGATCGATGTCCAGCCCGTAGTGGCTGCGATAGAAACCACTGATGGCCTGGCGCAGGGCCGGCAGGCCACGTGCGGCGGTGTAGCGGGTATGGCCGGCGGCCAATGCGGCCTGGCCGGCACGCACGACCGGTTCGGCCGTGGTGAAGTCCGGTTCGCCGATTTCCAGGTGGATCACATCGTGGCCGGCCTGTTCCAGCGCCTGTGCGCGGGCCAGCAGCGACATCACGTGGAACGGAGCGATTTCATGGCTGCGCCGGCTGTAGCCCGGCGTGTGGGGCAGGGTACTCATCTGCCCATGGTACGCCGGTCGGCATGACCCATGACGATCCGCAGGGTTGCCGCATTGCAGGGATTGGGGTCAGATCCCTTTTCGGGAAAAGGGATCTGACCCCGCCGAAGACCATTGCATTGATGCGCCTGGAGCCTTATCTCATGAAATCCACTCTCTGCCTGTTGCTTGCGAGCCTGATGACCACGACCGCTACCGCCGCCACGCCGCCCGTTCCGCCGGATGCCGCCAAGCACCCGCATGTGGTCAAGGCGCCGTTCGGCGCGACCCGCAACGATGACTATTACTGGCTGCGCGACGACAAGCGCGAGAACAAGGACATGCTGGCCTACCTGCAGGCCGAGAATGCCTACGCTGACCAGCTGCTGGCACCGCTGAAGCCGCTGGAAGACACCCTGTACAAGGAGATCGTCGGCCGCATCAAGCAGGACGATTCCAGCGTGCCGGCGCGCGAGCGCGGCTACTGGTACTACAGCCGTTTCGAGACCGGCCAGGACTACCCCATCCACGCGCGCCGCAAGGGCAGCATGGACGCGGCCGAAGAGATCCTGCTGGACGTCAACACGATGGCCGCTGGCAAGGGCTACTTCAGCGTCGGCTCGATGGAGGTCAGCCAGGACAACCAGCTGCTGGCCTGGGCCGATGATGATGTGGGCCGCCGCCAGTACACGATCCGCTTCAAGGACCTGGCCACCGGCAAGGTGTTGCCCGATGTGATCACCGGCAGCTCCGGCGACTTGGTCTGGGCCGACGACAACCGCACCGTGCTGTATGTCGAGAACGATCCGGAAACACTGCTGACCGTGCGCGTGAAGAAGCACGTGCTGGGTACCCCGGCCAGCGCCGACACCGTCGTCTACGAAGAGAAGGACGACAGCTTCTACATGGGCATCGGCCGCACCCGCGACGATCGCTTCATCACCATCGGCGTGCACAGCACCGTGTCCTCGGAAGAGCGCTATGCACCCGCCAGCGACCCGACCACCTTCACCGTACTGGCCCCGCGCCAGCGCGATGTCGAGTACGACGCCGATCACTACGACGGCCGCTGGGTGATCCGTACCAACGATGGTGCGAAGAACTTCAAGCTGGTCACCGCACCGACCGATGCGACCTCGCGCGTGCAGTGGAAGGACTGGATCGCGCATGACGATGCGGTGTTCATCGAAGGCTTCGAACTGTTCGACGGCTACACCGCCATCGCCGAACGTTCCGAAGGCCTGGAACGCATCCGCCTGCTGTTCAAGGACGGTCGCAGCGACTACGTGAAGGCCGACGAGCCGGCGTACTCGATGGGCCTGGGCGACAACACCGAGGCCGATACGCCGTGGCTGCGCTACGTCTACACCTCGATGACCACCCCGACCACGGTGTTCGAACTGAACACCGCCACCGGCGAGCGCCGCCAGCTGAAGGTGCAGCCGGTGATCGGCTATGACGCCTCGAAGTACGAAACCGATCGCGTCTGGATCACCGCGCGCGATGGCGTGAAGGTGCCGGTGTCGCTGGTCTACCGCAAGGGCTACCAGAAGGATGGCAAGGGCGCGCTGTTCCAGTACGCCTATGGCAGCTACGGCATGTCGATGGACCCGTACTTCAACCAGACCGCGGTGAGCCTGCTCGACCGCGGCGTGGTGTATGCCATCGCCCACATCCGCGGTGGCCAGGAAATGGGCCGCGACTGGTACGAGAACGGCAAGCTGCTGCACAAGCAGAACACCTTCAACGACTTCATCGACGTCACCCGAGGGCTGGTGGCACAGGGCTGGGCGGCGAAGGATCGCGTCGCCGCATCCGGCGGCAGTGCCGGTGGCCTGCTGATGGGCGCGGTGGCCAACCAGGCCCCGCAGGATTACCGGGTGATGGTGGCGCAGGTGCCGTTCGTCGATGTGGTCACCACCATGCTCGACCCGACCATTCCGCTGACCACCAACGAGTACGACGAGTGGGGCAACCCGGAACAGAAGCCGTACTACGACTACATGCTGTCCTACTCGCCCTATGACAACGTGAAGCAGCAGGCCTATCCGGCGCTGTTCGTGGGCACCGGCCTGTGGGATTCGCAGGTGCAGTACTGGGAACCGGCGAAGTGGGTAGCCAAGCTGCGTGACGACAACACTGGCCCCTACCCGATCCTGTTCCGCACCAACATGGAAGCCGGCCACGGCGGCAAGTCGGGGCGCTTCCAGCGTTACCGCGAGCTGTCCGAGTCGTATGCGTTCGTGCTGCAGCAGTTGGGCATCGCCCAGCCGTGATGGCGACAGGGTGCCGGGCACTGCCTGGCACCCTGAACCGGTATCCTTGCGGCCATGAGCGCGCCAGATCCTTCCGCCCCTCGCAACGCCACCGCGCCACCGCGCGTGGTGCGTTTCCGCTGGGCGTGGTGGCTGCTGGCGTACGTCAGCCTCGGTACCGGCATCGTCGGGATCTTCGTGCCGGGCCTGCCGACCACCGTATTCATCCTGATCTCGGCGTGGGCCGCCTCGCGCGGCTCCGAGCGCCTGCACAGCTGGCTGCTGCAGCATCCACGCTTTGGCCCGGCCATCGCCAACTGGCAGGCGCATGGTGCAGTCAGCCGCTACGGCAAGTGGATGGCCACGATCACCATGGCGGTATGCGCCGGCATCATGCTGTGGTGCGTGCCGATCGCCTGGGTGAAGTGGTTCTCGATCGGCAGCATGACCGTGGTGGCGATCTGGCTGTGGACCCGGCCGCTGCCGCCGCCCGCGGATTGAACCCCTGCGGTGGTGCCGGCCGCTGGCCGGCAACCCGATCCCCTGCACCAACCGCTCAGCCGCCAGTGGCTATACTCGGGGCATGAAGACCCCCCATCGAAACGCCATCCTGATTCCGCTGGCAGCGGCTTCGCTGCTGTTCCTCGCCGCCTGCGGCAACAAGGGCCCGCTGGTACTGCCGCAGAAGCCGGTGCCGGTGGAAGAAACCGTCGAACCGGTTGCCGAGCCCGCGACCGAAGCGACCCCGACCGAGACCCAGGGCAGCGGCACGCCGGCCACGACCGTGGACCCGGCTGCACCGACCACCCAACCGGCGCCTGCGCCTGCGAAGAAGGTGGGCGGCGGGAATGAGTAAGGCCGGTTCCAAGGCGCTGCGCTTCAGCAAGATGCATGGCGCGGGCAATGATTTCGTAGTGATCGACCTGCGTGACGGCACTGCGCCGCCCACGCCTGAACTGGCCGCGCGCCTGGCCGACCGCCACACCGGCGTCGGCTGCGATCAGATCCTGACCATCGAAGCACCGCGCGCGGAAGGCTCGGTGGCGTCCTACCGCATCTGGAATGCCGACGGTTCCAACTCCGAGCAGTGCGGCAACGGCGCGCGCTGCATCGCGGCCTGGCTGGTGCGCGAGGGCAGTGCGCAGGGCGGTGCATTCGTCATCGACAGCCCGTTGGCCAGCCACGAAGTGAAGATGCTGGGCGAGGGCCAGTTCGCGGTGACCATGGGGGTGCCTGCGTTCGAGCCGGCCAACGTGCCGCTGATGGGCTTCGCCCACGCGCGCGAGGAATACCTGCTGCCGCTGCAGGGCGAGAGCGTCCGCTTTGCTGCGGTATCGATGGGCAATCCGCATGCGGTGATTGAAGTGGGCCTGATCGATGCCGCACCGGTCGAGCGCGTTGGTTCGCTGCTGCAGCAGCATGCGTCTTTCCCGCGCTCGGTGAACGTGGGCTTCGTACAGGTGATGGGCCCGGCGCATGCGCGTCTGCGTGTGAATGAGCGCGGCGTCGGTGAAACCCTGGCCTGTGGCAGCGGTGCCTGTGCCGCTGCGGTGACCCTGATGCAGCGTGGCCGCCTGCAGCGTGACGCGCGCATCAGCCTGCCCGGTGGTGACCTGCGCATCCAGTGGCCAGGCGATGGCCAGCCGGTGGTGATGGCCGGCCCGACCGCATTCGTCTTCGAAGGGGAGTGGATCGCATGACCGAAACCGTCGACAAGCTCGGGGCCCATGAAGTCGCTGCCTGGTTGCGGCGTCATCCGGGCTTCCTCAAGCAGTTCCCGGACCTGGCCCTGACCCTGGTGGTGCCGCGTGATGACGGTCCGACCGCGTCGCTGGCCAGCTACCAGCTGGAAGTGCTGCGCGAGAAGAACCGCGAGCTGGCACGACGGTTGGCCGATCTGGGCGCAACCGCCCAGATCAATGAACGCCTGGCAGTGCGCACGCATCAGCTGACCCTGGCGCTGATGAAGCAGGACAACGCCGCCGATACCCTGCGTGCTATGGCTGCCTCGCTGCAGGAAGATTTCGCCGGCGACCTGGTACGGCTGGTGGTGCACAGGCCGGTGGCCGGGCTGGAGCAGGCCGACTGGCTGCAGGTGATCGCCGCCGATGATCCGCAGCTGGGCCCGTTCCGCGACTGCCTGAAGGATGGCGAGCCGATCTGCGGCCGCCTGCAGCCGGAAAAGAATGCCGTGCTGTATGGCGTGCGCAGCGAGGAAGTGCAGACCACCGCACTGCTGCCGCTACCGGGCATGGGCCTGATTGCGGTCGGAAGCCACGACCCGAACCGCTTCTATCCGGGCATGGGCACGCTGTTCCTGCGCATGATGGGCGATGCGCTGGTCACCGGCCTGAAGCGCTTCCCGGGCTGAGCAGGACACGACGATGAGCGCGGTACAGGCCTTCCTGCAGCACCTGCAGGTGGAACGGCGGATGTCGGCGCATACGCTTGATGCCTACCGCCGCGACCTGGATGCGCTGTCGGTCTGGGCCGAGCCACGTGGTGTAGCGGTGGAGGCGCTTGATGCTGACGCGGTGCGCCAGTTCGTCGCCGACGAGCATCGCCGCGGCCTGTCGGCCAAGAGCCTGCAGCGCCGCTTGTCGGCCTGCCGCAGCTTCTATGCCTGGCTGCTCAAGCACGGGCGCATCGAGGTCAGTCCGGCGGCGACGCTGAAGGCGCCGCGTGCGCCGCGCCGGTTGCCGCAGGTGCTTGACGCCGACGAAGCCGTGCAGCTGGTCGAGCTGGAACCGGAAGGCGAGCTGGGCCGCCGTGATCGCGCGCTGCTGGAACTGTTCTATTCCTCCGGCCTGCGCCTGAGCGAAGTCTGCGCGCTGACCTGGCGCGATCTGGATTTCGACAGCGGCCTGGTCAGCGTGCTGGGCAAGGGCAATCGCCAGCGGCGGGTGCCGTTCGGCAGGCCTGCGCGCGAAGCACTGCAGGCGTGGCGCGCGGAAAGTGGCGGTGGACCGGCCTCGCCGGTATTTCCCGGCCGCAACGGGCCGATCAGCCAACGCGCGGTGCAGATCCGCATCCGCCAGCTGGCGCAGCGCCAGGGCCTGTTCAAGCACGTGCACCCGCACATGCTGCGGCACAGCTTCGCCAGCCATATCCTGGAATCATCCGGTGACCTGCGTGGCGTGCAGGAGCTGCTCGGCCATGCCGACATCGCTACCACCCAGATCTACACCCACCTCGACTTCCAGCATCTGGCCAAGGTCTACGACGCCGCGCATCCGCGCGCCAAGCGCCGCAACAAGGGCGACACGGCTGAATAGCCCGCCCTTGATCTGGATCAGGGCAGGGCGGGCGCTACCGGCGCATCGTGGCCGCAGGCCACGAAGAACCCGCCACCATGGCGAAGCCCATTCCGCTGCATCCCAGGCATCCCGAGCGCATCTGCTGGGGCTGCGACCGCTACTGCGCAGCTGACGCACTGGCCTGCGGCAATGGTTCCGGCCGCACCCAGCATCCCATCGAGACGCAGGGCGAAGACTGGTATATCGCCTGGGGCATCGAGCCCAATCCGGATCGGCCTTCGCAAGCCAAGCGCTGAACGGCAGCCATCCGCACAGGCTTGATCGCACCCGGCGCTGTCCCCATGTCCCGGGAACAGCTATCGGAGGCCGCATGGACCCCAGTCAGAATCCCAACGTTTTCCACGCCACCACCATCGTCTGCGTCCGTCGCGGCGAGCACGTGGCCATTGCCGGCGACGGCCAGGTCACGCTGGGCCACACCGTGATGAAGGGCAATGCGCGCAAGGTGCGCCGCCTCGGTCGTGACGGCCAGGTGCTGGCCGGCTTCGCCGGTGCCGCCGCCGATGCCTTCACCCTGTTCGAGCTGTTCGAGGCCAAGCTGGAAAAGCACGGCCAGCTGCAGCGCGCTGCGGTCGAACTGGCCAAGGATTGGCGCACCGAGCGCCGCCTGGGCAAGCTCGAGGCCCTGCTGGCAGTGGCCGACAAGGAAACCTCGCTGATCATCAGCGGCACCGGCGATGTGATCGAACCGGAGGACGGCATCATCGCCATCGGTTCCGGCGGTTCCTATGCGCTGTCGGCCGCGCGCGCGCTGATGGCGCACACCGAACTGGATGCGCGCACCATCGCCAGCGAAGCCATTGGCATTGCCGGCGACATCTGCATCTACACCAACCGCAACGTGGTGGTCGAGGAGCTGTAACGCCTCCCGATCCGCCGGGCATGGCCCGGCGCTACCGACAACGAATCCGTGAGCACATCCATGTCGAAGATCGAAGTTTCCTCCGCCACCATGACCCCGCGCGAGATCGTGCAGGAACTGGACCGGCATATCGTGGGCCAGCACGACGCCAAGCGCGCCGTGGCCATCGCCCTGCGCAACCGCTGGCGCCGCATGCAGCTGGTGCCGGAGCTGCGCAATGAAGTGATGCCGAAGAACATCCTGATGATCGGCCCGACCGGCGTCGGCAAGACCGAAATCGCGCGCCGCCTGGCCACGCTGGCCAACGCGCCGTTCGTGAAGGTCGAAGCGACCCGCTTCACCGAAGTCGGCTACGTCGGCAAGGATGTCGAGCAGATCATCCGTGACCTGGCCGATACCGCAGTGAAGCTGTACCGCGAACAGGCCAAGGTGCGCGTGCGTACCCAGGCCGAAGAACGCGCAGAGGACCGCATCCTCGATGCGCTGCTGCCGCGCCGCAGCGGTGGCATCGGCTTCGATCCGGAAGTCGCCCGCAACGAACCGTCGGCGCAGGACAACGAGACCCGCATCAAGTTCCGCAAGATGCTTCGCAACGGTGAGCTGGACGAGCGCGAGATCGAGCTCGACCTGGCCGCCAATGTCAGCATGGACATCATGACCCCACCGGGCATGGAGGAAATGGGCCAGCAGCTGAAGTCGATGTTCGCCAACCTCGGCGGCGGCGCCAAGGCGCATAAGCGCACGCTGACCATCAAGGCCGCGCGTCCGCTGCTGGTGGAAGAAGAGGCCGGCAAGCTGGTCAACGAAGACGATATCCGCACCGCGGCGATCGAGGCCTGTGAGCAGCACGGCATCGTCTTCATCGACGAGATCGACAAGGTCGCCAAGCGTGGTGACAACGTGGGCGGTGGCGACGTGTCCCGCGAAGGCGTGCAGCGCGACCTGCTGCCGCTGGTGGAAGGCTCCAACGTGTCCACCAAGTACGGCACCATCAAAACCGACCACATCCTGTTCATCGCCTCCGGTGCGTTCCACCTGGCCAAGCCCAGCGATCTGATTCCGGAGCTGCAGGGTCGCTTCCCGATCCGCGTTGAACTGGGGGCGCTGAGCAAGAACGATTTCGTGCGCATCCTGACCGAGCCGAAGGCCGCGCTGACCAAGCAGTACGAAGCGCTGCTGGCCACCGAGGGCGTCAAGGTCAGCTTCACTGCCGACGCCATTGATCGTCTGGCCGAGATCGCCTTCCAGGTGAACGAGCGCCAGGAGAACATCGGTGCCCGCCGCCTGCATACCGTGCTGGAGCGCCTGCTGGATTCGCTCAGCTACGAGGCACCGGACCGCGACGGCGAAACCCTGGCCATCGACCGTGCTTATGTCGATGCACACCTGGGCGAGCTGGTGCAGGATCCGGACCTGAGCCGCTACATCCTGTAATGCCCGGCTCCGCAAAGCTATGGGGCCGCCGAAAGGCGGCCTTTTTGTTGGCGGTCAGTGCGGGTGCCGGGCGCGGTAGGCCTGCAGTACCTGGTCGATCACCGCACTGGTGCGCGCAGCGCTGATGCCGGTCGACGGTGAACAGCCGTTGCCACGCAGTTCGTCCACGAGGGAGGCGATCAACGGCTGCTGGACCGCTGGCGGGTTCGGGATATCGAACGCCTGCACGCCCGCTTCGGTCTCCAGAACCACCGGAACGTCCTCGAAGGTGGCAAAGCGCAGCTGCCCGCGGTCGCCGGTGATCTCGATCTCATCCTGGCGGCGGAAGGCGCAGAAGCTCCACTGCGCGATGCCATGCGCGCCCATTCCGGTGCGGAAGCACATCGAGACGCTGTCCTCGGCGGCGTAGGCGCCGGTCAACGAACTGGCCAGGCCACGCACATCGCTCAGCGGCCCCAGGAGATGGTCGAGCAGGTCCAGGGTATGCGAGCCCAGATCGACGAACAGCCCGCCGCCGGCGATCGCCGGATGGGTCCGCCAGAAGTCCGGCGAGGCGGCATTCGCCGAATGCGGCCGGTGCAGGGTGGCGCGCACACTGCGCGGCGTACCTATCGCGCCGCTGTCCAGCAGCTGTTTCACCTGTGCGAAGCGGGGCAGGGCGCGGCGGTAATAGGCCACGAACACCGGCACGCCGCGGCGTGCGCTGGCCTCCAGTACGCGTTCGCATTCGGCGTGATCCATGGCCATCGGCTTTTCGATGTAGACCGGCTTGCCCGCGGCGATCGCCTGCAGCGCGTACTGCATGTGCGTCGAGGGGGGCGTTGCGACGTACACCGCGTTCACTTCCGGATCGGCGATGAGCGCATCAGCGTCCGCGTACCAACGGGGAATGGCATGGCGCCTCGCGTAATCCTCGGCCAACGCCGCATTGCGGCGCATGACCGCTGCAACCCGTGATCCGGGTGCGCTGGCCAGGGCCGGGCCGCTCTTCTTCTCGGTGACACTGCCGCAGCCGATGAAGCCCCACACCACATTGTCCAGGATCATGGGTCTGTCCTCAGATGGGTACGGCGGTGGTGGCAGCAGCGCCGCTCACGCGTCCGGCAACGGCTCGGGCACCGTTCCGGGCACGAACACGCCATCCTTCACGTAGGCGGCCAGGGTCATGTCCAGCGCGAGCATGCCGTCGCGCTTGAGGTCCATCAGTTCCGGTTCGACCATCGCGCCGTGCAGCACGCCCAGTACGGTGGCGTGCAGCATGCGCGCGGCGATCTTCGGGTCCGCTCCTTCGCGCAGCTGGCCCAGGTCCCGGGCCCGGCGAAGCGCACGCTCCATCCGGTCCAGCGCATCGCGGAATCCGGCCTGCTGCATTTCGGTCAGCACCTTGGTGTCGGCCGAGGCATCGCTGCGCAGCATGATCTCCATGGTCTTGCGCAGGCGCTCATCCTCGGACAGCTCGATGAACGAGTGGATCATCACCGCGCGCAGGTCGTGTACCGGCGTGTCGCGCTGCTCGGTGGAGGTGCGTTCCAGTTCCTGCATGAAGGGCAGGTGCACCCGTTCAACGATCGCGGCCAGTACCTCGCTCTTGTTCTTGAAGTGCCAGTACACCGCGCCACGGGTATAGCCGGCGCGGGCGCCGATCATCTCCAGCGTGGTACGGGCCACGCCGTGTTCATGGAAACAGGCTTCGGCGGCGTCAAGGATGCCTTCCCGGGTTGCCTGGGTGTCCTCTTTGGTCTTGCGGGCCATGGATGGGTACGAGTGCGGGTGAAACGTGGCTGAATTGTACCTGTTTACAAACAAACACGCATGTATGTATATTTCCGTCCCATCATTCCCGCCGTGTGCGTGGCAGGCCGTTGCCGGCTGCTTCTCCCCGCCGGTGAGCGTTGCCTGCTGGCGCTTTCGGCCTGTATCAGCGCGTTTTGAGATTCCTTCCCCTGAGAGCCTTTCCGTCATGTTGCTGAGCCGAATCCGACCCATCGCGCTGTCGCTGGCCATCGCCGCGACCGTGGCTGCCTGCGGCGGCCAACCCCAGGCCCCCGAACAGGGCCCCGGTGACGTCACCGTGGTCACGCTGAAGTCCGAGACCGTGGGCCTGACCCGCGAACTGCCGGGCCGTACCAATGCCTTCCTGGTCGCCGAAGTGCGCCCGCAGGTCAATGGCATCGTCGCCAAGCGCCTGTTCACGGAAGGTGGCATGGTCAAGGCCGGCGAGCCGCTGTACCAGCTCGACGACGCCAGCTACCGCGCCCAGGCCAACAATGCCCGTGCCCAGCTGGCCCGCGCAGAAGCCACCGCCAATGCCGCCCGCCTGAGCGCCAAGCGCATCACCGAGCTGGCCAAGGTCGACGCGGTCAGCCAGCAGGATCTGGAAAACGCCGTGGCCGCGCAGAAGCAGGCCGAGGCCGACGTCGGCGCCGCCAAGGCATCGCTGGATGCGGCCAACGTCACCCTCGGCTACGCCCGTATCACCGCGCCGATCAGCGGCCGCATCGGCAAGTCCAGCGTCACCCAGGGTGCGCTGGTCAACGCCGGCCAGGCCAATGCGCTGGCCACCGTGCAGCAGCTGGATCCGATCTATGTCGACCTGACCCAGTCCTCGGCCGAGCTGCTGCAGCTGCGCCGCGAACTGGCCGCCGGCCGCCTGCAGGACAACCAGACGCTGCCGGTCAGCATCCTGATGGAAGACGGCAGCACCTTCGAGCACAAGGGCACGCTGGAGTTCTCCGAAGTCAGCGTCGATCCGGCCACCGGCAGCTTCGGCCTTCGCGTGAAGGTGGACAACCCGGACGGCCTGCTGATGCCGGGCATGTACGTGCGCGCAGTGATCGGCGGCGGCGTGCGCAGCGATGCGGTGCTGGTACCGATGGCCGGCATCGCCCGCGATCCGAAGGGTGACACCACGGCGATGGTGGTCGACAAGGACAACAAGGTCGAAGTGCGCCCGGTCAAGGTCAGCCGCACGGTTGGCGACAAGTGGCTGGTCGAGGACGGTCTGAAGGCCGGCGACAAGGTCATCGTCGAAGGCCTGCAGAAGATCGGCCCCGGCATGCCGGTCAAGGCCACCGAGAAGGGCGCTGCTCCGGCCAAGCCGGCAGCGGCCGCCCAGCCTGCCGCTCCGGCCGGCGACGCGAAGTAAGCGGAGAACCCCATGGCACGCTTTTTCATCGATCGACCCATCTTTGCATGGGTGATCGCCATCATCATCATGCTCGCCGGCGGCCTGGCCCTGTTCAAGCTGCCGGTCTCGATGTACCCCAACGTCGCACCGCCGGCGGTGGAAATCAGCGCCACCTACCCGGGTGCATCGGCCAAGGTGGTCGAGGACTCGGTGACGCAGATCATCGAGCAGAACATGAAGGGCCTTGATGGCCTGATCTACTTTTCCTCCAACAGCTCGTCCAACGGCCAGGCCACCATCACCCTGACCTTCGAGAGCGGCACCAACCCGGACATCGCCCAGGTGCAGGTGCAGAACAAGCTGCAGCTGGCCATGCCGCTGCTGCCGCAGGAAGTGCAGCGGCAGGGCATCAACGTGGCCAAGTCCAGCTCGGGCTTCCTGAACGTCATCGCGTTCGTGTCCGAGGACGGCAGCATGGACGCCAACGACATCGCCGACTACGTCGGTTCCAATGTCGTCGACCGCCTGAGCCGCGTGCCGGGCGTGGGCAACATCCAGGTGTTCGGTGGCAAGTACGCCATGCGCATCTGGCTGGACCCGAACAAGCTGCATACCTATGGCCTGTCGGTCGCCGAAGTGACCGCAGCGATCAAGGCACAGAACGCCCAGGTCGCCATCGGCCAGCTCGGCGGTGCGCCGTCGATCAAGGGCCAGCAGCTCAACGCCACCATCAACGCGCAGTCGCGCCTGCAGACCCCGGAACAGTTCCGCAACATCATCGTGCGCGGTGCGCAGGACGGTGCCGAGCTGCGCCTGGGTGATGTCGCCCGCGTCGAGCTGGGTGCGGAATCGTACGACTTCGTCACCCGCTACAACGGCCAGCCGGCCAGCGGCCTGGCGGTCACCCTGGCCACCGGCGCCAACGCGCTGGATACCGCCGCCGGCGTGGATGCCGCGCTGGAGGACATGAAGAGCTTCTTCCCGGCCGGGCTGAAAGCCGAGATCCCGTACGACACCACGCCGTTCGTGCGTGTGTCGATCAAGGGCGTCGTGCAGACCCTGATCGAAGCGATCGTGCTGGTGTTCGTGGTGATGTACCTGTTCCTGCAGAACTTCCGCGCCACCCTGATCCCGACCATCGCCGTGCCGGTGGTGCTGCTGGGTACCTTCGGCGTGCTGGCGATGCTGGGCTTCTCGGTGAACATGCTGACCATGTTCGCGATGGTGCTGGCGATCGGCCTGCTGGTGGACGATGCCATCGTGGTGGTGGAAAACGTCGAGCGCATCATGTCCGAAGAGGGACTGTCGCCGCTCGAGGCCACCCGCAAGTCGATGGGCCAGATCACCGGCGCACTGGTCGGCATCGGCCTGGTGCTGTCGGCAGTGTTCGTGCCGATGGCCTTCATGAGCGGTTCCACCGGCGTGATCTACCGCCAGTTCTCGGCCACGATCGTCTCGGCGATGGCATTGTCGGTACTGGTCGCGATCGTGCTGACCCCGGCGTTGTGCGCGACCATGCTCAAGCCGCTGAAGAAGGGCGAGCACCATGTTGCCCATCGCGGCCTGGCCGGTCGTTTATTCAACGGCTTCAACCGCGGTTTCGACCGCACCAGCGAAAGCTACCAGCGTGGCGTGCGCGGCATCATCCATCGTCCGTGGCGCTTCATGGGCATCGTTGCGGCGCTGTTCGTGCTGATGGGCGTGCTGTTCGTGCGCCTGCCCAGTTCGTTCCTGCCCAACGAAGACCAGGGCGTGCTGATGGCGCTGGTGCAGGCGCCGGTGGGTGCCACCCAGGAACGTACGCTGGAATCGATCGCGGCACTGGAAAACCACTTCCTGCAGAACGAGAAGGATGCGGTGGACTCGGTGTTCTCGGTGCAGGGCTTCAGCTTCGCCGGCATGGGCCAGAACGCGGGCATGGCGTTCGTCAAGCTGAAGGACTGGAGCGAGCGTGACGCCAACAATGGCGTGATGCCGATCACCGGTCGCGCGATGGCGGCCCTGGGCCAGATCAAGGATGCCTTCATCTTCGCCTTCCCGCCGCCGGCCATCCCGGAGCTGGGTACCGCTTCGGGCTACACCTTCTTCCTGAAGGACAACAGCGGCCAGGGCCACGAGGCACTGGTGGCCGCGCGCAACCAGCTGCTCGGCCTCGCCGCCGGCAGCAAGAAACTGGCCAACGTGCGCCCGAACGGCCAGGAAGACACGCCGCAGTTCCGCATCGACATCGATGCGGCCAAGGCGACCTCGCTGGGGCTGTCGATCGACCAGATCAACGGCACCCTGGCCGCCGCGTGGGGCAGTTCGTACATCGATGACTTCGTCGATCGCGGCCGCGTCAAGCGCGTGTTCGTGCAGGCTGACCAGCCGTTCCGCATGGTCCCGGAAGACTTCGACCTCTGGTCCGTGAAGAACGACAAGGGCGAGATGGTGCCGTTCAGCGCGTTCGCCACCAAGCACTGGGACTACGGCTCGCCGCGCCTGGAGCGCTACAACGGCGTGTCGGCAATGGAAATCCAGGGCGAACCGGCCCCGGGTGTGGCCTCCGGTGACGCCATGGCCGAGATCGAACAGTTGGCCAAGCAGCTGCCGGCGGGCTTCGGCATCGAGTGGACGGCGATGTCCTACCAGGAACGCCAGGCCGGCTCGCAGACGCCGCTGCTGTACACGCTGTCGCTGATGATCGTGTTCCTGTGCCTGGCCGCGATGTACGAAAGCTGGAGCGTGCCGACCGCGGTGCTGCTGGCGGCCCCGCTGGGTATCCTCGGCGCCGTGCTGGCCAACACCTTCAAGGGCCTGGAGCGCGACATCTACTTCCAGGTGGCGATGCTGACCACGGTGGGCCTGACCAGCAAGAACGCGATCCTGATCGTCGAGTTCGCCAAGGAGAACCTGGAGAAGGGCGCCAGCCTGATCGAGTCGATCATGCATGCCGTGCGCGACCGCTTGCGTCCGATCGTGATGACCTCGCTGGCCTTCGGCATGGGCGTGGTACCGCTGGCGGTCTCCACCGGTGCCGGTTCCGGCGCCAAGCAGGCGATCGGTACCGGCGTGCTCGGCGGCATGATCGTCGGCACCGTGCTCGGAGTGTTCTTCGTGCCGCTGTTCTTCGTGGTGGTGCAGCGCGTGTTCAAGCGCAAGACCGCCGAGTGATGAAATCCGGTAGCGCCGGGCCATGCCCGGCGGATGCCTCACCGCGTAGCCGCCGGGCATGGCCCGGCGCTACCACCGTGACCCCCAAGGTGTCGCCATGAAATTCTCTTCTCTTGCTGTATCCTTGGCCGGCGTGCTCGCGCTGGCCGGCTGCTCCACTCTGGTGCCGAAGAACACCGCTGTCGCTCCGGCGATTCCGGCGCAGTGGCCGGCCGAAGCCGCGCAGGGCCAGGTGGCCGATGTCGCCGCCGTCGGCTGGCGCGACTTCTTCACCGATCCACGCCTGCAGCAGGTGATCGAGCAGTCGCTGCAGAACAACCGCGACCTGCGCGTGGCCGTGCTCAATGTAGAGCGCGCGCGCGGCCAGTACCGCGTACAACGCGCCGACCGCGTGCCCGGCGTGGCTGTCACCGGCCAGATGGATCGCCGAGGCACCGACGCCGGCGTCACCGAGCAGTTCACCGCTGGTGTCGGCGTGGCCGAGTTCGAGCTGGATCTGTTCGGCCGCGTGCGCAATCTCAGTGAAGCGGCGTTGCAGCAGTACTTCGCCGTGGCCGCCAACCGCCGCAACGCGCAGCTGAGCCTGGTGGCCGAGACCGCGACTGCGTGGCTGACCTATGGTGCCGATGCGCAGCAGCTGAAGATCGCCGAGGCCACGCTGAAGACCTACGAGGATTCGCTGCGCCTGGCCGAGGCCCGCCACGAACGTGGTGGCAGTTCGGCGCTGGAGCTGACCCAGACCCGTACCCTGGTCGAGACCGCACGTACGGATGCTGCACGCCTGCGTGGCCAGCTGGCCCAGGACCGCAATGCGCTGGCGCTGCTGGCCGGTGGCCAGCTGGATCCGGCACTGCTGCCGGACAGCATCGAACCGCAGCTGCTTGCACTGGCCCCGCCGCCGGCCGGCCTGCCCAGCGACGTGCTGCTGCAGCGCCCGGACATCATGGCCGCCGAACACCAGCTGCTGGCCGCAAACGCCAACATCGGTGCGGCACGCGCAGCGTTCTTCCCGAGCATCTCGCTGACCGGCAGCATCGGCAGTGGTTCGAACGAACTGTCCAACCTGTTCGATAGTGGCACCCGTGTATGGAGTTTCCTGCCGAAGATCACCCTGCCGATCTTCCAGGGCGGCAAGCTGCGCGCCAACCTGGCCATCGCCAACGCAGATCGTGATATCGCTCTGGCGCAGTACGAGAAGTCGATCCAGGTGGGCTTCCGCGAAACCGCCGATGCGCTGGCATTGAATGTCAGCCTGGACGAGCAGGTGAGTTCACAGCAGCGCCTGGTGGACGCGGCCGAACAGGCCAACCGCCTGTCGCAGGCCCGCTACGACGCGGGGCTGGACAGCTTCGTCACCCTGCTTGATGCGCGGCGTACCGCCTACAACGCGCAGCAGACCCAGCTGCAGGCCCAGTTGGCGCAACAGGCCAACCGCATCACCCTGTACAAGGTGCTGGGTGGCGGCTGGCACGAGCGCAGCTGAGCAGCAATTCGATACCGGTAGCGCCGGGCCACGCCCGGCGGCCTTTCGTTCCTGCATGCCTGACGTCTGGGCGGACCGCACTTCGTGCTCGCCGGGCATGGCCAGGCGCTACCGCATGGGCCAACGGCACCATGCAAACGGATATTCATCGAGATGCAGGGTCAATCCTGCTCGGATGGGGTTGCCCAGGATGTACAACGCATGGCGCCTCAAGGCTTCCTCGCTGCGTACCGCGTGATCGAAATAGCTCGGCTGCCACAAAGGCGTCTGTATGCCGAACTGCTGCCCCAGCAACCGGCTGCTGCGGGATTTCACCGTTCCCATCATGCGCCCAGTGATCCGTCGCGCAGCTGCATCAGCCAATGCAGATGGTCAGGCATGACGACCCAAGCAAAGGACCGACTGAGGCCCATGCGTTCAACATACCTCAATGCATCCACAAGACACGTTGCACAACGTGGATCTTCAAAGACCGGGCGCCGGTGGCGTACGACCGTGGTGAGGACGTAGTAGCCCCCGATATGGGAGTGGCGGCCACGTTCCAGATGACGGCTGGACATGGCGCCAGTCTGCACTGATGGGATGTCCGCCGTTATCAGCCGAGGGCGATGGCCCGTGTGGGATTCTTCCGGGTATCGCGCTCGCCGGGCATGGCCCGGCGCTACCGTCAGATCGCTTCATCATCGCGCGGGGCCGCGCGGCAGGCGCGCACGCGCAGCAGCGCGTCACCGGCCTCGCGGGCCATGCGCTCGTATTCGGCGCGGATCTCTTCCAGCCGCGCTTCGTCCAGTTCTTCCAGATCCAACAGTTCGTTGTTCGCTTCGGCTGTCGCCCGGATCAGCTCGTCCAGCTTGATCTGCATCGCGGCGGTATCCGCGTTCTGCGTGTGCTGGATCAGGAACACCATCAGGAAGGTGATGATGGTGGTGCCGGTGTTGATCACCAGCTGCCAGGTGTCGTTGAAACCGAACACCGGGCCACTGATGCCCCAGATCACCACGATCGCTACTGCGGCCAGGAAGGTCCACGGCGAGCCGGTGGCGGCCGCGGCCTTCTTGGCGATCGTATTGAACAGGTTGCGTGCTTTCATCGTCGTCGTCCCACTCAGGTGACGAGGATGATCGGCAGTGGCCCGTGCAGGCGCCGTGCAGCGGCAGTCAGGCCCGCATGCGCTGCAGGCGCGGTGCCTGCAGGCTGCGCACCGGACTGCTCTGGTAGACGTGCTGCCAGCAACGGTCGACGAACTCGCGGGCCTGTGCTTCGCTCAGTCGCGGCATGATCTGCAGGGCGTACTGGGTCTGGAACATCTCGTCACGTTCGGCCTCGCTGGCGCGCGGCTGGGTGATCAGCGAATCGCAGGCAAACTTGATCCACGGCACGTATGAGCCGAACGAGTTGTGCGGCAGTGCGCCTTCGGCATGTTGGCGGCGCCAGTGATCCAGCTCGGCGTCAACGTTGATGACCGGAGGGATGGTGGGGACTTCAGCGTGCATGACAATCCAGTTCGGTTGAGTGGAAAGGGAGTGGGGGTTCATCGGAGTGTGGCGTATGTGGCGGTGCATGCCGCGTCAGCGCGATGTGGAGCTGGCGTTGGCATGTCCGATCAACTGCGCACGCTCGACTGCACCGAGATCTTCGGCGATGTCGGCCATCGCATTGCACAGGCGCTCATGGTCGAGCGGGTGGCCGCGCACCAGCTCCAGCTGCAGGCCCTGGTAGGCGGTCCAGAACAGTGCGCCACGCTGGTGCAGTGCGTACTGCTGCTGCAGGCGCTTGCGGATGGCTTCGAGGATCGGGTCAGGCGTAGGTCGTACGGCGTGCGCGCACATGGCTGGCTCCGCCGGGGAAAGAAGTCCCGGTAACCCCACCCTAGGCGCGGCAGCCGGGCGGGGTGTTATCGCTGCGTGTGCACGTTGCGCAGCTGACTGTGCACGGGTTCACGGCAATGGCCGCAAACGCTGCCGGCACTAGGGCGTGCCGGCACTGAAGCGTTCATTAAACGGGTTCAACAGGACACTGCGTGGTGATCATTCACCGATGTCTTCGTTCCAGATCTCCGGGTGCTGCGCAATGAAGCCGCCCAGCAGGTCCACGCATTCCTGGCTGTCCAGGTCGATCACGTTGACGCCGTTTTCCCGCAACCAGTCGATGCCGCCCTGGAAGGTGCGCGATTCGCCCACCACCACGGTGCCGATGTTGAACTGGCGCACCAGGCCCGAGCAGTACCAGCACGGTGCCAGGGTGGTGACCATGATCGTGTCCTGGTAACGGCGCTGGCGGCCGGCCTTGCGGAACGCATCGGTTTCGCCGTGCACCGACGGGTCGCCCTCCTGCACGCGGCGGTTATGGCCGCAGCCGAGCAGGCGGCCGTCGTTGTGGTACAGCGCCGCGCCGATCGGCACGCCGCCTTCGGCCAGGCCCTGGCGGGCTTCGGCGATGGCGGTCTGCAGCAGGGCCTGGTAGTCGGGCGTGGTGATCATGCGGGGCTCCGGTAAGTCGTGGCCCGCCATGATACGGGCAGGGGGTGCCGCTGGCCCCCGGCGGTGCGATAATCGGGGCCATGAGCGAATCCCCCTACAAAGCCGGTACCACCCATTTCGGGTTCCGCGACGTCGCCGCCAAGGACAAGCAGAAGCTGGTCGGCCAGGTGTTCACCTCGGTCGCGCGCAACTACGACCTGATGAACGACCTGATGAGCCTGGGCGTGCACCGGGCGTGGAAGCGCTACTACGTGGCGACCGCGCAGGTGAAGCCGGGCGACCGCGTGCTCGATCTGGCCGGCGGCACCGGCGACATCGCCGCCCTGCTGAAGGAACGCGTCGGCGCCGAGGGCTCGGTGGTGCTGGGCGACATCAACGCCGGCATGCTGTCGGTCGGCCGCGACCGCCTGACCAACCGCGGCCTGGTGCTTGGCCTGGACTACGTGCAGTGCAACGCCGAAGCCCTGCCGTTCCCGGACAACAGCTTCGACCTGGTCACCATCGCCTTCGGCCTGCGCAACGTGACCGACAAGGACGCCGGCCTGCGCGAGATGTACCGCGTGCTAAAGGTGGGCGGCCAGGCCCGCGTGCTGGAGTTCTCCGAAGTCACCGCGGACTGGTTCAAGCCGATCTACGACTTCCACTCGTTCAAGATCCTGCCCAAGCTGGGCAAGTTGTTCGCCAATGATTCGGACAGCTACCAGTACCTGGCCGAGAGCATCCGCAAGCACCCGCCGCAGGATGAACTGAAGGCGATGATGGGGCAGGCCGGTTTCGAGCGCTGCCACTACAAGAACCTGACCGGCGGCATCGTTTCGATCCACTCCGGCTACAAGCTGTAAGCCTTGCCCTGGTGGGTGCCAACCCTGGTTGGCACTCGGCCGCTGCGGTCATCCGCTCTGGTAGGTGCCGACCTTGGTCGGCACGGGTCTGCCACATGCGATGAAAGATCCGTGCCAACCAAGGTTGGCACCTACCCGGGGCGCAGCCGCAGGATCGGCCTTGGCCGCATTACCCCGCACCGCGCAACGCCTGCCGGGCCGGAGGGAGGTACCATTGGGGTTTGATCCCCGTAACGGTCCCGATTCATGCGTAATCCGCTGATGCTCCTTCCGCTGGCCGTGGCCCTGGCCGCCGGCTGCTCCCAGGAGGCGGCCGCGCCCGCCGCCGCCCCGACTGCCACAAAGGCCCCTGCCGCCCCCGTGAACGCCGAGAACCGCAGCCACGACGAAAGCTCGTACGCCGAGCCGGACAAGGTCGCCATCAAGGACATCGCACTGGATCTGAAGCTGGACTTCGACCAGAAGCAGATCGGCGGCACCGCCACCTACACCCTGGAATGGAAGCAGAAGGACGCCAAGCAGCTGGTGCTCGACACCCGCGAGCTGACCGTGTCCAAGGTTGAGGCCGTTGCCGCCGATGGCGCGCGCAGCCCGCTGAAGTTCGAGCTGGCCGCCGCTGACAAGGTGTTCGGCAGCAAGCTGACCATCGAGGCTCCGGAACAGCCGGCCAAGGTGGAAGTGACCTATCACACCGCGCCGACCGCCTCGGGCCTGCAGTGGCTGGCACCGTCGATGACCGAGGGCAAGAAGCTGCCCTTCATGTTCAGCCAGTCGCAGGCGATCCACGCCCGTTCCTGGGTGCCGCTGCAGGACACCCCGAGCGTTCGCTTCACCTACAGCGCGCACGTGGTCTCGCGCCCGGACGTGATGGTGCTGATGAGCGCCGACAACGATCCGAAGGCCGCGCGTGACGGTGACTACACCTTCAAGATGCCGCAGCCGATTCCGTCCTACCTGCTGGCCATCGCCGCCGGCGACCTGGTGTTCGAGCCGATCTCCGGCCGCTCCGGCGTCTGGGCCGAGCCGACCATGGTCAACAAGGCCGCCAAGGAATTCGAAGACACCGAGAAGATGATCGGTGCCGCCGAGAAGCTGTACGGCGAATACCGCTGGGGCCGCTACGACATGCTGGTGCTGCCGCCGTCGTTCCCGTTCGGCGGCATGGAAAACCCGCGCCTGACCTTCGCCACCCCGACCGTGATCGTCGGCGACAAGTCGTTGGTCTCGCTGGTCGCCCACGAACTGGCGCACAGCTGGTCGGGCAACCTGGTGACCAACGCCAGCTGGAAGGACATCTGGCTCAATGAAGGCTTCACCACCTACGTCCAGGGCCGCATCACCGAAGCCCTGTACGGCAAGGAAATGGCCGAGATGGAGAAGCAGATCGACCAGACCGACCTGCTGGCCGAAGTGAAGGACATGAGCCCGGCTGACCAGGCACTGGCGCTGCCGCCGCTGAACGAGCGTGATCCCGACGAAGCGCTCAGCCAGGTCGCCTACGTCAAGGGTGCGTGGTTCCTGGAATTCCTGGAGCAGCGCTTCGGCCGCGAGACCTTCGATCCGTTCCTGCGCGGCTGGTTCGATGACCACGCCTTCCAGAGCGCGAACACCGACCAGTTCGTCGCGTACATGAAGAAGAACCTGCTGCCGAAGAATCCCTCGGCCGTGACCGAGGCCGAACTGAAGGCGTGGCTGGACGAGCCGGGCATTCCGGCGTTCGCTGCCAAGGCGCAGTCGCGCAACTTCAGCAGCGTCGATACCGCGCGCATCGCCTTCGCCAGCGCCGGCACCGTGCCGAGCAGCCAGGTCATCGCCGACTGGAGCACGCAGGAATGGGTGCGCTTCATCGACGGCCTGGGTGCGACCCAGCCGCTGGACAAGCTGGCCACGCTGGACAAGGCCTTCCACTTCACTGGCACCCCGAATGGCGAGATCGCCATGCGCTGGTACCCGCTGGCGATCCGCAGCGGCTACGAGCAGGCCAATGAAGGCGCGGCGGCATTCATCGAGCGCGTCGGCCGTCGCAAGCTGATCCTGCCGATCTACGCCGAACTGGTGAAGACCCCGAAGGGGCTGGAGCTGGCCAAGCAGGCCTTCGAAAAGGCCAAGCCGGGCTACCACCCGATCACCACCGCCTCGGTCCAGGACATGCTGGCCAAGGCTGAAGCCAAGTAAGCGGTAGTGCCGGCCGCTGGCCGGCAACCGGTCACTGCTTCACCACCAACGGCGGGGAAACCCGCCGTTGGTGTATCCGCTTTTCGCTGCCGATAGAATCGGGATGCACCCGCAAAGGACCTCCGCCATGAAACGACTGATCCTGCTCACCGCCTGCACCCTGGCGCTGGCCGCCTGCAGCAACCCCGAGGAAGAACGCAAGGCGCAGGAAGCCGCCGCAGCCGCCGTGCAGGCGCAGAAGGAGGCCAAGGCCGAAGACGTGGCCAAGCAGTACGACATGGCCGTGGCCGCGCAGGACTGGGAGCGCGCGCGCCTGCATGGTGCCTCGCTGCTGGACCAGTACAAGGACACCGCGGCCGCCGAGCGCATCGCCGCAGGCTTCGACGAGGTCAAGGCCAAGGGCGATGCCGCGCGCGACCTGCGCCGCATGCAGGCGCTGTGGCAGTACAACCAGATCCCGGTGGGCAACAAGGGCAACCAGGTTTCGGCGCAGATCTACAGCAAGGAACGGGTGGACGTGGATGGAAGCGGCGCCAAGCCGGTGCAGCTGGTGTTCCGCGATCATCCGGAGTGGAAGCGGCATGCGTATCTGGTGCTGCAGGCCGGCGATTTCCGTTGCCCGCAGTGCACGGTGAAAGTAACCGTGGACGACGGCAAGCCGATTTCCATGGCGGCGTGGCGTCCGAAGACCGATGAAGCCATTGCCCTGTTCATCACCGACCAGAAGGCGCTGTGGAAGCTGGCGCGCAAGGGCAAGTCGATCAGCATCGAGTTCCCGGTCAAGGCCGGTGGCACCCGCACCGCTGTGTTCGAAACCGGTGGCGTCGACGCCAGCCGCATGCCGCAGTGGTGGCAGTGATGGTTGCGGCGGGCAGCGCAGTGCACGCGTTGTCCGCGATCCGGCACTGGGTGTTCGACATGGATGGCACGCTGACCGTCGCCGTGCATGATTTTGCCGCGATCCGCCGCGCGCTGGAGATCGCGGCCGAGGAAGACATCCTTGACCATATTGCGGCGTTGCCGGACGCACCGGCGCAGGCCAAGCGCGAGTGGCTGCTGGATCATGAGCGCGCGCTGGCCGAGGACGCACTGCCGGCACCGGGTGCGCTGAAGCTGCTGCGCGCGTTGTCGGCGGCAGGCTGCCGGCTCGGCATCCTGACCCGCAATGATCATGCGCTGGCGAAGCTGACGTTGGACGCGATCGGGGTCGGGGCGTTGTTCGACGATGCCGACATCATCGGCCGCGATGAAGCGGTGCCCAAACCCTCACCGGATGGCCTGCAGCAGCATCTGCGGCGTTGGGGGATCGGGGCTGCGGAGGCGGTGATGGTCGGTGACCACGCCTACGACCTGGAGTGCGGCCGTGCGGCCGGCGCCCATACCGTGCTGGTCAACCTGCCGGAAAACCCATGGCCGGGCCGTGCCGACTGGCATTTCGCTGATTGCCGCGCCTTGCTGGCTGCCTGGCAGGGCGCTTGCTGATGTAGAGCCGAGCCCACGCTCGGCTGCTCTCCTCCGGTCAGATCGCGCTGGCGCGTGCAAGCCGAGCATGGCTCGGCTCTACAGAGAGCAGGCCACGTGTTGGTCGGAGGTTCCGGTAGTGCCGGCCGCTGGCCGGCAATGTCGACCAAGGTCGACACCTACCGATCAGATGTGCGGGCAGTTCGGTTACGCGCTCAGCGCGTAACCGAACTGCTGCTTGAACTGCTCGTTGAACTCATCGAAGGTGAAGCGCTGGTTCTGCGTGCCCGGGTGCTCGACCTTCAGCGCGCCCATCAGGTTGCCCATGCGGCCGATGGTCAGCCAGTCGTAGCCCTTCTGGATGCCGTAGATCAGGCCGGCGCGGAAGGCGTCGCCACAGCCGGTCGGGTCGACCACGCGGCGCTCATGCGCCGGCGGAATGTCGTAGCTCTTTTCCGGGGTGTGGATGACCGCGCCCTTCGGGCCGCGGGTGGTGATGTAGGCCTTGACCCGGCTGACGATCTCTTTCTCGTCCCAGCCAGTGCGTTCCTGCAGCAGGTTCGACTCGTAGTCGTTGACCACCACGTAGTCGGCCTGCTCGATGAACTCGCGCAGTTCCGGGCCGTTGAACAGCGGCATGGCCTGGCCCGGGTCGAAGATGAACGGGATGCCGTCTTCGTGGAATTCCTGCGCGTTCTGGATCATGCCTTCGCGGCCGTCCGGGCCGACCAGGCCCAGGGTCACGCCCGGTACGCCACGCACGTGGTTTTCGTAGGAACGCATCATCGCGCCCGGGTGGAAGGCGGTGATCTGGTTGTTGTCGTGATCGGTGGTGATGAACGCCTGCGGGGTGAACAGCTCATCGATCACGCGCACGCGCGACAGGTCGATGCCCAGGCCTTCGAAGTACTCACGGTACGGGCCAAAGTCCGAACCCACGGTGCCCATCGGGATCGGCTGGCCGCCCAGCAGGTGCAGGTTGTAGGCGATGTTGCCGGCGCAGCCGCCGAACTCGCGGCGCATGCGCGGGACCAGGAAGGACACGTTCAGGATGTGCACCTTGTCCGGCAGGATGTGATTCTTGAACTGGTCCGGGAACACCATGATGGTGTCGAAGGCAAGAGAACCACAGATCAGAGCGGACATCGATGTAAGCCTATGCGGTGAATTTTGGGGTGGGCCGGCCCGGTTCGGCGGGCAAGCAAACGGCGCCCTTGGGCGCCCGACGGCGCAAAGGTTACCCGCTGGTGCCGCTCAGGGCCAGAACCGGGTGAGACCCGATCAGGCCGAAAGCCTGTGAAGACGCGGGTTCAGCTAGTTTTTTCCTTGCTCGGCGGCAGGCGGGTTGCTAGGCTTGTCGGCCTCGATTTCTGCCCATTTTTTCGCCATCCCGCGGCGGGCACGACACCCCTCAGGACTCCTTCCTCAGATGTTCAAGAAACTCCGTGGCATGTTCTCCAACGACCTGTCCATCGACCTGGGCACGGCCAACACCCTCATCTACGTGCGCGGGCAGGGGATCGTGCTGAACGAGCCATCGGTCGTGGCCGTGCGTCAGGACCGTGCCATCGGTGGCACCCGCTCGGTGGCAGCCGTAGGCGCCGAAGCCAAGCAGATGCTGGGCCGTACCCCGGGCCACATCACCACCATCCGCCCGATGAAGGACGGCGTCATCGCCGACTTCACCTATACCGAGGCGATGCTCAAGCACTTCATCAAAAAGGTGCACAAATCGCGCGTGCTGCGCCCGAGCCCGCGCGTGCTGGTCTGCGTGCCGGCCGGCTCGACCCAGGTCGAGCGCCGCGCGATCAAGGAATCGGCCGAGGAAGCCGGTGCCCGTGACGTGTTCCTGATCGAAGAACCGATGGCGGCCGCGATCGGCGCCGGCATGCCGGTCACTGAAGCGCGTGGCTCGATGGTCATCGACATCGGCGGCGGCACCACCGAAGTGGCGGTGATCTCGCTCAACGGCATCGTCTACTCGGCGTCGGTCCGCATCGGTGGCGACCGCTTCGACGAGTCGATCACCAACTACGTGCGCCGCAACCACGGCATGCTGATCGGTGAAGCCACCGCTGAGCGCATCAAGGTCGAGCTGGGCTGTGCCTACCCGCAGGCGGAAGTGATCGAGATGGAAATCTCCGGCCGCAACCTCGCCGAGGGCGTGCCGAAGATGATCAAGATCAGCTCCAACGAGGTGCTTGAAGCCCTGCACGAGCCGCTGTCGGGCATCGTCAGCGCGGTCAAGCTGGCGCTGGAACAGACCCCGCCGGAACTGTGTGCCGACGTTGCCGAGCGCGGCATCGTGCTGACCGGTGGCGGCGCCCTGCTGCGTGACCTGGACCGCCTGATTTCCGAGGAAACCGGCCTGCACGTGCAGGTGGCGGACGATCCGCTGACCTGCGTGGCCCGCGGCGGTGGCCGTGCGCTGGAGCTGGTCGACATGCACGGCAACGAGTTCTTTGCGCCGGAATAAGCCGTCCCGGCTGCCTGCGCCCGCAGCGCCCCTCCGGGGTGCGGCCCACCACGAGGGTGGGCCGGCACCGGCGGGGCGCCCGCGTGTTCCCCTTCCGCCTTCTGCCAATTGAATCGTTGCCGTGCCGCCCTACGCCGGACCTCCCGTTGCTTCCCGATCCGGTGATGCCGCCAGCCCGCTGCGTCTGCTGGCTTATCTGGCACTGGCCATCACTCTGATCGTGCTTGACGACCAGGCCGGCTGGCTCGCGCACCTGCGCGGGCAGGCCAACAGCCTGGTGCAGCCGGTATGGGCACTGGCTGGCCTGCCGGGCAAGCTCGGCAACCAGGTCAAGGACTCGGCGGCCAGCCATGGCCAGCTGGTCAACGAGAACCGTGAACTGCGCAACCAGCTGTTGCTGGCCAACGCGCGCCTGACCCGCCTGCAGACCGCCGCGCTGGACAACGCCCAGCTGCGCGAACTGCTGAACGTGGCCGAGCGCAGTGGCCTGGACGTGCAGCTGGCGCCGATCCTGGATATCGACCTGGACCCGGTGAAGCAGCGCCTGGTGCTCGACGCCGGCAGCCGCGAAGGCGTGCACGTCGGCCAGGCGGTGATCGATGCCGGCGGCCTGATGGGCCAGGTGATCAGCGTCACCGGCGGTACCTCCACCGTGCTGCTGCTGACCGACCCCGACCATGCCGTGCCGGTGACCGTGGCCCGCAACGGCGTGCGACTGATCGTCTACGGCCGCGGCGACAAGCTGGAACTGCGCGACATCCCGCTCAGCGCCGGCGTGGAAGTGGGCGATGAGATCGTTACCTCCGGCCTCGGCGGTCGTTTCCCGGCCGGCTTCCCGGTCGGCACCATCACCGGCCTGCGCCCGGACGACACCCATGCCTTCCTGGTGGGCGAACTGAAGCCGGCCGCGCAGCTGGACCGCGGCCGCGACGTGCTTCTGCTGCGCCCCGGCGCGGCGATCCGTATTCCGCCGAACCTGCGCCTGCAGATGGAGCAGGGCGCTCCCGGTGGTCCGGCCGATGCCACAGCGCTGCCGACCGGCACCGCGCCAGCAGCGACGCAGCCCAGCCCGGGAGTGCCGGCCGCTGGCCGGCAACCGTCCTCGTCATCGACGAGGCCGCCTGCCCCCGCATCCTCCCTTGACCCCGCGCCTTCGGCGCGCCCACCTCAACAAGAGGGGGGCTCTCCCCCAGCTGGATCCACGGGAGTGCCGGCCGCTGGCCGGCAACCGACCACGCCGGAGGCCCAGCGATGAGCCGCCTGCGCGACAACCCGTGGGTGCTGCCGGCCAGCCTGGTGGTGGCGCTGCTGCTGGGCCTGCTGCCGTTGCCTGCGCTGCTGCAGCCACTGCGCCCGTACTGGCTGGCGCTGGTGCTGGCGTATTGGGTGATCGAGACACCCGAGCGGGTCGGCCTGGGCATCGCTTTCGCCAGCGGCGTCATCGCCGACCTGCTGTACGGCGGCGTACTCGGCGAACAGGCGCTGCGGCTGGTGATGCTGGCCTTCATCCTGCAGCGTTTCCGCGCCCGCATCCGTTTCTTCCCGATGTCGCAGCAGATGCTGGCCATCGGCGGCCTGCTGTTCAACGATCGCATCGTCAGCGCCCTGGTGCACATCCTGGTGGGTGAACCCACCCTGCCGTGGTCGTACTGGTGGGCGCCGCTGCTGGGCATGGGCCTGTGGCCGCTGGTGTTCGTGCTGCTGGATGCGGTGCGCTTCGGCAAGCGCGGGCGCTGAGCCATGATCCCGCGCCGCCAGGTCAAGAATCCGCACGCCGAAGCCGAACAGTTCCGCCGCCGCGCGGCGCTGGGTTTCCTGGGCGTGCTGGTCTGCCTGCTGGGACTGGGCGGCTGGTACTTCAAGCTGCAGGTGCTGGACCACGACGTCTACGCCACGCGCTCGGAAGCCAACCGCATCAAGCCGCGGCCGGTAGTGCCCGGGCGCGGCATGATCTACGACCGCAACGGTCGCCTGCTGGCCGAGAACGTGCCGGCGTTCCGCCTGGACGTGACCCCGGACAAGGTCAAGGACATGGACGCCACCCTGGAAGGGCTGGCGAAGATCATCAGCATCAGCCCGGAAGAGCTGGAAGCGTTCAACAAGTCGCGCAAGGCGCGCCGCAAGTTCCTGCCGGTCACGCTGAAGCTGCGCATGAGCGACGAGGAGATGGCGCGCTTCGCCGTCGACCGCTGGCGCTTCCCCGGCGTCGAGCTGGAGCCCTACCTGACCCGGCGCTACCCGTATGGCGACCTGTTCGCGCACATCATCGGCTACGTCGGCCGTGTCGACGACAAGGATCTGGAGATCCTCGGCGAAGGCAATGCCGCGCTGACCCACATCGGCAAGTCCGGCCTGGAGCGCTATTACGAGCAGCAGCTGCGCGGCAAGGTCGGCTACGAGCAGGTCGAGACCAACGTGCAGGGCCGTGCCATCCGCACCATCGGCCGCGTTGCCGCGCAGTCCGGCGCCGACCTGCGGCTGTCGATCGACGCCGACCTGCAGCGCGCCATGGTGGCCGCGTTCGGCGACCAGGAAGGCTCGGCCGTGGCGATGGACCCGCGTACCGGCGAAGTGCTGGCGATGGTCAGCCTGCCGTCGTACGACCCCAACCTGTTCGTCAACGGTATCTCGCATGCCGATTTCAAGGCGCTGAACGACAACCCGTCGCGGCCGCAGTTCAACCGCCTGGTACTCGGTGGCGTCGCGCCCGGTTCCACGCTCAAGCCGCTGATCGGCCTGGCCGGCCTGGATTCGGGGGTACGCCGCCCGGAAGACAAGGTGTTGTCCACCGGCATGTTCTATCTGCCCGGCACCTCGCGTGGCTGGGGTGACTCGCACCGCGGTGGGCATGGCTGGACCGACCTGCGTAAATCCATCGCGCAGTCGGTCAACACCTATTACTACAAGCTGGCGCTGGACCTGGGCATCGAGCGCTTCGACCACTACATGGAGTACTACGGCTTCGGCCAGCCGACCGGTATCGACCTGACCGGCGAGATCGGCGGCATCCTGCCGTCGCCGGCCTACAAGCGGAAGAGCCGCAAGGAGGCCTGGTATCCGGGCGATACAGTCAACATCAGCATCGGCCAGGGTGACTGGAAGGTCACCCCACTGCAGCTGGCGCGGGGTGTCAGTGGGCTGGCCAACGGGCAGCTGCGCACGCCCCATCTGGTGATCCAGCAGCGTGCGGGGTTCGACCATGACTGGATGGCGACCGACCCGGGCGAAAGCAAACCGGTCAGCCCGAACCCGAACAATCTGCAGGCGGTGCGCGAAGGCATGATGGCCACCATGCTGCCTGGCGGCAGCGCGGCCCGCATGGCCGCCGGCGCGCCGTATACGATGGCCGGCAAGACCGGTACCGCGCAGGTCGTCAGCCGCAAGGGCACGGCCGCGGTGAATCCGAAGAGCCTGCCGATGCACCTGCGCCACCGCGCGCTGTTCGTCGGTTTCGCGCCGGTCGACCAGCCGGTGATCGCGCTGGCGATCGCGGTGGAGGGCGGCGGCTACGGCGGTGCGGCGGCTGCGCCGATCGCACGCAAGGTGTTCGACGCCTATCTGCTGGGCAAGATGCCTGAAGGCATGCAGCCGCTGGACAGCGAGCGCGGCACCACCGCCATCGGTGCCACCGCGTTCGACAACGAAGATGTGGGTGCGCGCCAGGCCGGTGACCTTGCTGCGGCACAGCTGGGCGAGCACCCGGTGCTGGTCGGCGTGCCCGCGCCGGAACCGGCACCCGCACCGCCGCAGCCGGGGGCGCCGGCTGCGGCCGCGCTGCCGGCCACGCCACGCCCGACCACCGTGGAGCCCGCACGATGAGAGTGTTTCTGCGTTGGGCCGGCGACATGCTGCGTCGCTTCTTCAGCACGCTGGACTGGGTGTTGTGCCTGACCCTGGGCGCGCTGATGGTGATCGGTCTGGCCACGCTGAAGAGTGCCGGTGGCGACGGCCTGGTGATGGCACAGGGCGCGCGCTTCGCAGTGGGCATGGCCGCGTTGTGGGGCATCTCGCGGGTACCGATCCTGCGGATCCGCTCGGCCACGCCGATGATCTACGCAATCTCGATGATCCCGCTGCTGGCGGTGTTTGTGCTGGGTACCGGCAAATACGGCCGGCAGTGGCTGGACCTGAAATTCTTCTACCTGCAGCCGGCCGAGCTGCTGAAGGTCAGCCTGCCGATGATGGTGGCCTGGTACCTGCACAAGATGCCGTTGCCACCGCGCTTCAACACCGTGCTCGTGGCCCTGGTCATCATCGGCGTACCAACCGGCCTGGTGATGCTGCAGCCGGACTTCGGCACCGGTGTGCTGATCGCCGCCAGCGGCGTGTTCGTGCTGCTGCTGGCAGGCCTGCCGTGGTGGTGGGTCGGCCTGGGTGTGGGCGGCGTGGCCGCGGTTGCGCCGGTGGCCTGGTTCTGGCTGCTGCGGCCGTACCAGAAGGACCGCATCATGATGTTCCTGGACCCGGAGATGGATGCGCTGGGGGCCGGCTGGAACATCATCCAGTCGAAGATCGCGATCGGTTCCGGCGGCTTCGATGGCAAGGGCTGGGGCGAAGGCTCGCAGTCGCACTTGAACTTCATTCCCGAGCAGACCACCGACTTCGCGTTCTCGGTGCTGAGTGAGGAATTCGGCTGGATCGGCGTGGCCACCGTGCTGGCGCTGTACCTTGTGGTGATCGGGCGTTGCCTGTGGATTGCCAGCCAGTCGCGCGATTCGTACTCGCGCCTGCTGGCCGGCGCTACCGGCCTGGCGTTCTTCGTCTATGTACTGGTGAACGGCGGGATGATTTCCGGCCTGCTGCCGGTGGTGGGCGTGCCGATGCCGCTGATCAGCTACGGCGGTACCTCGGCGGTGTCACTGCTGGCCGGCTTCGGGTTGGTGATGGCCGTGCGCAGTCACAACCCGGTGCACGGCGGCTACGGGTAACACCGGCTGCGCAGGACCACCATGACAGCTTCACGCAAGCGCCCGTTGCTACCGTGGCGCGCGTGGAATGGAAACGACTGCTTGGCGGCTGCCGTGAGGCGGTGCGCACGATCGACCTGCCGTTGCTGGTCGCGTTGTTGATCCTGATGGGCGCGGGCCTGGCGGTGCTGCACAGCGTGTCCGGGCCAGTGACCGGGCAGGCGGCGCGCTTTGCCGGTGGCCTGTTGGCGATGTGGCTGCTGTCGCGTGTTTCGCTGCTGCGCCTGCGCGCGTGGACACCGGCGTTGTATGCGCTGTCGATGCTGCCGCTGATGGCGGTGTATGTGATCGGCACCGGCAAGTACGGGCAGCGCTGGCTCAACCTGGGCGTCTTCTACCTGCAGCCGTCGGAGCTGCTCAAGCTCAGCCTGCCGTTGATGATGGCCTGGTACCTGCACCGGCAGCCGTTGCCGCCCTCGCCACGCACGGTGCTGACGGCCGCAGTGTTGATCGGCGTTCCTGCCGTGCTGATCCTGATGCAGCCGAACCTCGGCACCGCCACCTTGGTCACTGCCAGCGGGGTGTTCGCGTTGCTGCTGGCCGGCCTGCACTGGGGCTGGGTGGCAACGGGCGCGGCGGGGCTGGCGGTGGCCGCACCGCTGGCGTGGTTCGGGCTGTTGCGGCAGTACCAGAAGGATCGCGTACTGACCTTCCTCGACCCGGCGGCAGATCCGCTCGGCACCGGCTGGAACATCCTGCAGTCACGCATCGCGATCGGTTCCGGTGGCTGGCAGGGGCGTGGCTGGGGGCAGGGCACGCAGGCCACGCTGGATTTCCTGCCCGAGTACACCACCGACTTCGCGTTCTCGGTGCTGGCCGAGGAATTCGGCTGGATCGGTGTGGCGACGCTGTTCGCGCTGTACCTGTTCGTGGTCGGACGCTGCCTGTGGATCGCAGTGCACGCACGCGACACGCATGCAAGGTTGCTGGCCGGCAGCCTGGGGTTGGCGTTCTTCGTCTATGTACTGGTCAATGGTGGAATGATTTCCGGCCTGCTGCCGGTGGTGGGCATCCCGATGCCGTTGATCAGCTATGGCGGGACATCGGCGGTCTCGTTGCTGGCCGGCATCGGACTGGTGATGGCGGTGCGTGGGCACCGGCCCGTGCACGGGGGATAGGGTTTCCAGCCAACGGCGCAGCCCCTCGTGGATGACCGCGCAAAGCAGTTCATGGGTGGGGCCGGGTAGATGGGCCGCGCAGGGGACGCTGCAAGTACATTCATGTAAGCTCGGTCGCCGCATCCATGCGGCTCACGCCCCTGCGCAGCCCATCTACCCGGCCACGGACAGGTTCCGTGCGCGTCTCCCACGGAGAAGAAAAAGAAGATCAAAAGCAAAGGCGGCCTGGCGGGTCGCTTCATTGCCTTGTGTAGAGCCGATCCATGCTCGGCTCACGAGCAAGCGCAGCGTCGCGATCCGCTTTTGATCTTCTTTTTCTTCTCCGTGGGGGGCAGACCTCCGAAATGTGTCAGAGGCCGGTCGGGTTGGGTACGCGGGGGTGTCAGCCGCATGGGCCCGAGGCATGCCTCGAGCGGGTTGGGCAGGACGCCCAACCCCGGTCTTGCCGTGTGCGCAGGACAGCGCACACGAGCAAGCGGCTGCCAAGCCTTATCTGATGGAAATCTGGCAGCGTAGGTGCCGAGAGCCGGCGTGGGCCGCCGTGTAAGC
>NZ_LLXT01000157.1 GCF_001431625.1 Stenotrophomonas geniculata ATCC 19374 = JCM 13324 | reverse complement strand
GCGTCTCCCGCAACCGGACCCGCCCCGCCATCCCACGGATTGCCCGCTTTTGACGTTGACGTTGACGTTGATTCGGCGGGTGCAGGGCGCAGCCCTGCCGATAAACCCCTCCTGCGACGGTTCGTCGCACAGGGCAACCCTGGACCCGGCTCTACACTAGCGGGGTGACCCGCCTGTCCCGCCCGCAGCGCCTTCTGCTCCAGCTCGCCGTCCTGGCGACGCTGCTGATGGTGCTTGCGCCACTGGTCAGCCGCGCGCTGCAGGCGCCGCCGATGGAGTACGCCGCGATGGCAGGCATGGACCACGCCGCCATGGGCCATGACATGCACGGCATGACCATGGCCGGGCACGATCTGCACGGTGCTGCGCCGGCAGCGCCCAACCGCCCCGCCGACCCCCACGCCATGCACGGCGAAGCCTGCGAATACTGCGTGCTGGCCATGCGCCTGCTGCCGTGGCTGGCAGTGCTGGTGCTGCTGTTGCCGCTGCTGTGGCGGCCGCGCCTGGTGTTCCCGTGGTCGCAACAGGTGCTGCCGGCACTGCGTTGGCCGGCGCACGCCGCACGTGGGCCACCGCGCCCCGCCATCGTCCGCTGATGTCCCTATCGAATCTGCCGCACGACGCCTGACCGGGCGCCGTGCGCGCGTGCGTACTTTGGAGCTGTTCCGATGAAAATGACTTCCCGCCCCGCGGGCGCCTGCGCGCGCCTGCCGGTTGCCCTTGGCCTGGCCGTGGCCGCGTCATTGGCCCATGCTGCGCCTGCCGAGCAGGCGCGCACCCTCGACACGATGGTGGTCACCGCCGCCGCACCGTCCTCGCCGCTGCACTGGGTGACCGATCCGCGCCTGCCGCGGCAGCCTGTGCCGGCCAGCGACGGTGCCGATTACCTGAAGACCGTCCCCGGCTTCTCCGCCATCCGCAATGGCGGCACCAACGGCGACCCGGTGCTGCGCGGCATGTTCGGTTCGCGGCTGAACATCCTCAGCAACGATGGCAACCTGATCGGTGCCTGCCCGTCGCGCATGGACAATCCGCTGTCCTACATCGCGCCGGAGAGCTTCGACCGGCTGACCATCATCAAGGGGCCGCAGAGCGTGCGCTGGGGCGCAGGTGCGTCGGCTGGCACCGTGCGTTTCGAGCGCGATACGCCGCGCTTCGACGAACCGGGGCTGCGTGCCGATGCCAGTGCGCTGGTTGGTTCGCGCAACCGCAATGACCAGGTGCTGGACCTGACCCTGGGCCATCCGACCGGCTACGTGCGCGCCAGCGGCAACCGTTCCGAGGCCGATGACTACAAGGACGGCCACGGTGATGTGGTGCCGTCGAAGTGGCGCAAGTGGAACGGTGACGTGGCCATCGGCTGGACGCCGGATGCCGACACGCTGCTGGAAATCTCCGCCGGTGCCGGCGATGCCATTGCGCGCTACGCCGGGCGCGGCATGGACGGTGCTGCGTTCGAACGCACCAGCTATGCCGCGCGCTTCGAGAAGCGCAACCTGCCCGGTGCGTGGGATACGCTGCAGGCCAACGTGTACTACAACGAAGCCGACCATGTGATGGACAACTACACGCTGCGCACGCCGAACCCGCACAGCATGATGCCGATGCCGATGGCCTCGAACGTGGACCGCCGTACCCAGGGCGGCCGGGTCAGTTCCGAGTGGCGCTGGCAGGACGTGCAGCTGGTGGCCGGTGTGGATGGCGAAGACAGCCGCCATCGTGGCCGCATGGGCATGGGCCGCGACACCTACCGCCAGGCCGCCTGGGAGACCGATGCCAACTTCCGCCGCTACGGCGTGTTCACCGAGTTGACCCTGGGCGCCGGCACCGACCAGCGCTGGATCAGTGGCCTGCGCATCGACCGTGCCAGCGCCCGCGATGAGCGGCAATCGATCCGCGGCATGATGGGCAACCGGCCCAATCCCAGCGCCGGGCAGACGCGCAAGGAATGGCTCGGCAGCGGTTTCCTGCGTTACGAGCAGGACCTGGCCGATGGCCTGACCTGGTACGCCGGCCTCGGTCACAGTGAGCGCATGCCCGACTACTGGGAGCTGTTCTCGCCCAACCATGGCCCGGCCGGTGCAGTGAACGCGTTCACCGGCGTGCAGCCCGAGCGCACCACCCAGCTCGACGTCGGCCTGCAGTACAAGGGGCCGCGCGTGCAGGCGTGGGTTTCGGCGTACGCCGGGCAGATCCAAGACTACATCCTGTTCACCTACCACGGCAGCGGCATGATGGGCATGAGCCAGGCCCGCAACGTCGATGCGCGCATTGCCGGTGCCGAAGCCGGGCTGGAAGTGAGCCTGGCCGAGCAGTGGAAGCTGGGTGGCACGCTGGCCTATGCCTGGGGCGAGAACCGCGACCAGCAGCGTCCGCTGCCGCAGATGCCACCGCTGGAAGCACGCCTGAGCGCGAACTGGGAAGGCGAGCGCTGGAGTGCCGGTGCGCTGCTGCGCGCGGTGACCCACCAGCATCGCGTCGCCGATGGCCAGGGCAATGTGGTCGCGCAGGACCTGGGGCCGAGTGCCGGCTTCGCCACCTTCGGGCTCAACGCAGCCTACCGCTTCAGTTCGCAGCTGCAGCTCAGTGCGGGCGTCGACAACCTGTTCGACCGCGCCTACAGCGAGCACCTGAATCTGGCCGGCAGCGCCGACTTCGGTTTCCCGGCCGATCCGGTGCGCATCAACGAGCCGGGCCGCAGCCTGTGGATGAAGGTGAACTACCGGTACTGATCCGCCGGGTGAAAAAAACCGGGGCCGGATCCCCGCCAGGATCCGTCCCCGCCCGACGCCCTCTGCCGGGCAGCTTCGACTCTACGATGGCAACGCCTGCGGTGCACGGCTGGATACACCTCGACACATGCCGACACCGCTGCTGCCAGCCTTGCACGGAACGGGTTCACGGCGCTATCGCGACGCCGGTTCCACGCCGGTAAACGCTTGGCACATATCGCTTCTGCGGGCGCTTGCCTACACTCGGCGGCCGTGGATCACTCAGGACCGTTCATGTTGGCTCGCATCGCTTCGACCCTGGCCCTTGGCCTCTGCCTGGCCGTGCTGGCCGGGTGCGCGGGCAAACAGGAGGCCGCCGCCCGTCGGCAGGGAGAAGCGGTGCCGGTCACCGCGCAGGTCGTGCAGTCCACGCAGTGGAACGACACGCTGCAGGCACTGGGTACGGCCAAGGCGCGCGAATCCATCAGCGTCACCGCCAAGGTCAGCGAGATCGTCGAGAAGGTGCACTTCGAAAGCGGCCAGCATGTTGCTGCCGGTGCGCCGATCGTAACCCTGCGCGGGCAGGCCCAGGAGGCCGCGCTGGTGCAGGCGCAGGCCACCTTCCATGAGGCCGACCAGCTGTACAAGCGCCAGCGCGAGCTGGCCGCGCAGCGGCTGGTGTCCAGCGCCACGCTGGATACGCAGAAGTCGATCCGCGATGCTGCCGAGGCGCGTGTGGCGCAGATGCAGTCGGACATCGGTGACCGTCGCGTGCGTGCGCCGTTCGCCGGTGTGCTCGGCATCCGCCAGGTCAGCCCGGGCACGCTGCTGACGCCGACCACGGTGATCGCCACGCTCGATGACATCGAGCACATGCACATCGATTTCCAGGTGCCGGAAGTGGAGCTGGCCGCGCTGGGCGTCGGTGATAAGGTCAGTGCCACCAGCGTGGCGTGGCCGGGCCGTACTTTCGAGGGCGTGGTCAGCACCATCGACGCACGCATCGATCCGGCCACCCGCGCGGTGACCGTGCGTGCCGACTTCGCCAACGGTGACCATGCCCTGCGCCCGGGCATGCTGCTGGACGTGCGCCTGTTCCACCCCGAGCGCCCGGCGCTGGTGATTCCGGAAATCGCCGTGGTGCAGGTCGGTCGCGATACCTTCGTGTACCGCATCACCGCCGACGACAGCGTCGAGCGCGTGGACGTGATCACCGGCGCACGCCGTGCCGGCGTGGTCGAGATCAAGCAGGGCCTGGAAGCGGGCCAGCGCATCGTGGTCGATGGCACCGGCAAGCTGCGCCCGGGCCTGAAGGTCGCGGCCAAGGATGCGGCACCGGCCAGCGGTGCGAAGCCGGCTGACGCGCCGGCGCCGGTCGCGGCCGAGGGCCACGGCGGATGAAGCTGTCCGACATCTCCATCCAGCGGCCGGTGTTCGCCGTGGTGATGAGCCTGCTGTTGCTGGTGCTGGGCGTGATGTCCTTCACCCGCCTGACCCTGCGCGAACTGCCCGCCATCGATCCGCCGATCGTGTCGGTGTCGGTGGACTACACCGGCGCCTCGGCGGCGGTCATCGAAAGCCGCATCACCCAGGTTCTGGAAGATGCACTGGCTGGCATCGAAGGCATCGATACGATCAATGCGCGCAGCACCAACGGCCGCTCGCAGGTCAGCATCGAGTTCACCTCCAACCGCGATATCGAAGCGGCGGCCAATGACGTGCGCGATGCGGTCAGCCGTGTCGCCGACCGCATGCCGGAAGAAGCGCGGCCGCCGGAAATCGCCAAGGTCGAAAGCGATGCCGACCCGATCATCTGGTTCAACATGGTCTCCTCGACCATGGACACGCTGGAGCTGAGCGATTACGCCGACCGCTACGTGGTCGATCGCTTCTCCAGCCTCGACGGCGTGGCCCAGGTCCGCATCGGCGGCCGCCAGCGCTACGCGATGCGCATCTGGCTGGACCGTGACCAGCTGGCCGCACGCGGGCTGACCACCGGCGACGTGGAAACCGCGCTGCGCAACGAGAACGTGGAACTGCCGGCCGGCCGCATCGAGTCGACCGACCGCGATTTCACCCTGCGCGTGGAGCGCAACTACATCAAGCCGGAAGACTTCGCGACCATCCCGCTGGGCAAGGGCCGCGATGGCTACGTGGTGCGCATGGGCGACGTGGCGAAGATCGAACTGGCCTCGGCCGAGCGCCGCGCCTACTACCGCAGCAACGGCGAGCCGGGCATCGGCCTGGGTATCGTCAAGACCTCCACCGCCAACTCGCTGGACGTGGCGCGCACCGCGCGCGCTGAAGCCGAGCGGGTGGCGCTGTCGCTGCCCAAGGGCACACAGATCTTTGTTGCGTTCGACAACACCACCTTCATCGAAGCCGCCGTGGACCGCGTCTACGCCACGCTGGTGGAGGCGATGATCCTGGTGCTGGCGGTGATCTGGCTGTTCCTCGGCAGCTTCCGTGCCGCACTGATTCCGGCGGTGACCGTGCCGGTCTGCCTGGTGGCTGCGTTCATCGCACTGTATGCGTTCGACTTCTCGATCAACCTGCTGACCCTGTTGGCACTGGTGCTGTGCATCGGCCTGGTGGTGGACGATGCGATCGTGGTGGTGGAAAACGTGCAGCGCCGCATCGACCTGGGCGAGCCCCCACTGGTGGCCTCCAAACGCGGTACCACGCAGGTTGCCTTCGCGGTGATCGCCACCACCGCCGTGCTGGTGGCGGTGTTCCTGCCGGTCGGTTTCCTGGAAGGCAATACCGGGCGCCTGTTCCGCGAACTGGCGGTGGCGCTGGCGGCGGCGGTGGCGCTGTCCGCATTCGTAGCGCTGACGCTGACGCCGATGATGGCCTCCAAGCTGCTCAAGCCGCACACCGGGCAGGCACCACGTGGCCTGCATGGCTTCATCAACCGCAATCTGGAGCGCCTGGCCTCGGGCTATGGCCGCGTGCTCGACCACCATGTCGACCGCACCTGGATCTACCTGCTGGTGATGGTGGCCGCACTGGCTGCCAGCTGGGGGCTGCTCAAGCTGCTGCCGTCGGAGCTGGCGCCAGCCGAAGACCGCGGTTCGTTCCAGATCATGATCGACGGCCCGGAGGGCGCCGGCTACGACTACACCGTGCAGCAGGTGCAGCAGGTGGAAGCGATGCTGGCACCGCATGTCGGCCCGGACAAACCCATCGTGCGTGCCAACCCGCGCGTGCCGGGCGGCTGGGGCGCCAGCGAGGAAATGCACACCGGCCGCGTCAGCATCTTCCTGCAGCCGTGGCGCCAACGTAGCGAGGGCACGCCGGATGTGGCCAATGAGCTGCAGAAGGAACTGGACACCATCCGCGGCGTGCGCGTGCGTACCCAGGTCGGTGGTGGCCTGGTGCGCAGCGGCGGGCAGCCGTTCCAGATCGTGCTGGGCGGGCCGGAGTACGCCGAGATCGCGCAGTGGCGCGACCGCATCCTGCTGCGCATGGCCGACAATCCGGGCCTGGTCGGCCCGGACTCGGACTACAAGGAAACGCGGCCGCAGATGCGGGTCAACATCGACCGCCAGCGCGCGGCCGACCTCGGCGTGCCGGTCACCGCGATCGGATCGGCGCTGGAAACCATGATGGGTTCGCGCCGCGTCACCACCTTCGTCGACAACGGCGAGGAGTACGACGTGCTCGTGCAGGCCGGTCGCGACGGCCGCGCCAGCCCGGCCGACCTGGCTGCGATCCGCGTGCGCGCGACTTCCGGCGAACTGGTGCCGCTGTCCAACCTGGTCACGCTGAGCGAAGTGGCCGAGGCCGGCACCTTGAACCGCTTCAACCGCCTGCGTTCGATCACCATCTCCGCCGGCCTGGCGCCGGGCTATCCGCTGGGTGAGGCCATCGCCTGGGCGCAGCAGGTCACGCGTGAAGAGCTGCCGCAGTATGCGCAGGTGAACTGGAAGGGCGAATCGCGCGAGTACCAGAGTGCCGGTGGCGCAGTGCTGCTGACCTTCGCGATGGCCCTGCTGGTGGTCTACCTGGTGCTGGCCGCGCAGTTCGAGAGCTTCATCCATCCGCTTACCATCATGCTGACCGTGCCACTGGGCGTGCTCGGCGCGCTGGTCGGGTTGTGGGTGAGTAGCGGCACGGTGAACCTGTTCAGCCAGATCGGCATCGTCATGCTGGTCGGCCTGGCCGCGAAGAACGGCATCCTCATCGTCGAATTCGCCAACCAGCTGCGCGACGACGGAAGAACCGTGCGCGAGGCGATCATCGAATCGGCCATGGTGCGCCTGCGCCCGATCCTGATGACCTCGATCGCCACCGTGGTCGGCGCGATCCCGCTGGTGGTGGCCGGTGGCCCCGGTTCGGCCAGCCGTGGCACGATCGGCATCGTGATCATCTTCGGCGTGACCCTTTCGACCTTCCTGTCGCTGTTCGTGGTGCCGGCGTTCTACGCGCGGCTGGCCCCGTACACCCGTTCGCCGGAAGCGGTGAAACGCGAGCTGGAGAAGCAGGAAGCGGAATCGCCCTCGGTGGGTGGCCATGCCTGATCCGACCACGTTGCTGCGGGGCGATGGCTTCCAGCTGCGCCCCTGGCGCGCGGATGATCTGGAATCGCTGCTGCGCCATGCCAACGACGCCGAGGTGTCGCGGGGCCTGCGTGATCGCTTCCCGTACCCGTACACGCGCGAGGATGGCGAGGCCTTCCTCGCCGGCCGCGTACTGGCCCCCGGCACCCTGAATCTGGCCATCGAGATCGACGGCCAGGCCTGCGGCAGTGTCGGCGCCCAGCAGGGCGTGGCCGAGCGGGGTCATATGGCTGAACTTGGCTACTGGCTGGGCCAGGCCTACTGGGGCCAGGGCCTGATGACCCGCGTGGTCGGCCTGTTCGCGCCGTGGGTGATGGACGAACTGCGCCTGTTCAGGCTGCAGGCCGGGGTGGTCGACTTCAACCTCGGCTCGGCACGGGTGCTGGAAAAGAACGGCTTCCAGGAAGAGGGCGTGGATCGCTGCGCGATCTACAAGCGGGGTGAGCTGCACGACCTGCGCCGCTTCGCCCGGGTACGCACGCAGCTGCCCTGAGCGCGCGGGCTGGCCGCTGTAGAGCCGATCCCATGCTCGGCTTGGGCCCCTGACGGCAGCCGAGGATGGGCTCGGCCCTGCAAAACAGCGCTACCGCAGCGGCCTTCGATCAGGGAGAATCGACCGGTCCCCTCCAGCCGACGGGACGTCCTTACAACCCGCCGACTGGAGAGAGCGCGCGTGGAAGCTACCGTACATTTCATCAACAGCATCATCTGGAGCAAGGCGCTGATCTTCATGTGCCTGGCCGCCGGCCTGTTCTTCAGCCTGCGCACGCGCTTCATGCAGATCCGTGGTTTCGTCGAGATGTGCCGCCTCACCGTCAAGGGTGAGAAATCCGACGCTGGCGTGTCCTCGTTCCAGGCCCTGGCCATGTCGATGGCCGGCCGCATGGGCATCGGCAACATCGCCGGCGTGGCCACCGCCATCGCCTTCGGCGGCCCCGGTGCCATCTTCTGGATGTGGGTGATGGGCTTCCTCGGCGCGTCCACGTCGTATGTGGAATGCACCCTGGCGCAGATCTACAAGACCAAGGACGCCGAAGGCCGCTACCGCGGTGGCCCGGCGTATTACATCGAAAAGGCCATGGGCCTGAAGTGGTACGCGCTGGCCTTCGCCATCGCCACGATCATCGCTGCCGGCTTCCTGATGCCGGGCGTGCAGGCCAATGCCATCGCCGACAGCATCATCAACGCCTGCCGTGGCACCGCGCTGTGCGGTCCGCTCGATGGCCAGGCTTTCGGCATGGAGTCGGTGCAGGCGCTGAAGCTGGGCATCGGCATCGTGGTCGCGCTGCTGCTGGGCGTGGTGATCTTCGGTGGCGTCAAGCGCATCGCCAACTTCGCCGAAGTGGTGGTGCCGTTCATGGCCGCCGGCTTCATCCTGATGGCCATCGTCATCATGATCATCAACTACGACCGCGTGCCGGAAATGTTCGGCATCATCTTCAAGAGCGCCTTCGGCACCCACGCCGCGTTCGGCGCGATGATGGGCCTGGCAGTGGAGTGGGGCATCAAGCGCGGCATCTACGCCAACGAAGCCGGCCAGGGCTCGGGCCCGCATGCTGCAGCCGCCTCGGAAGTCTCGCACCCGGCCAAGCAGGGCTACGTGCAGGCCTTCGCCATCTACTTCGACACCATGATGGTGTGCACCGCCACCGCGTTCCTGATCCTGGCCAGCGGCACCTACAATGTGTACTCGCCGGTGCCCGGCGCCGCGCCGATCTTCCAGGGCCTGGCCGGCATCCCGGAAGGCGCAGGCTACGCGCAGGCCGGCGTTGAAGCCGTGCTGCCGGGCTGGGGCTCGGCGTTCGTGTCCATCGCCATCTTCTTCTTCGCCTTCACCACCATCATGGCGTACTACTACATGGCCGAGACCAACCTCAGCTATGTGAACCACAACAAGAAGCGCCCGCTGACCGTGCTGCTGCTGCGCCTGGGCATCATCGGCATGGTGGTGTTCGGCGCGTTCCATAACGCCACCCTGGCCTGGGCGCTGGGTGACATCGGCGTGGGCCTGATGGCCTGGCTGAACATCATTGCCATCCTCATCATCCAGAAGCCGGCCATGCTGGCCCTGCGTGATTACGAACGACAGAAGAAGCTCGGCCTCGATCCGATCTTCGACCCCGATGCCCTGGGCATCAAGAACGCCGATTTCTGGCGTCAACGCAAGCTGGAGTTGTCCCGTAGTGAATGATCCCTGGAAGAACGCCCGCCGCCCGTCGTCGCGACCGCCGCGGGCCACCCCGCTGCCACCGCGTGAGGGCGGGACCCCGCCACCGCCGGGGCGTGGCAACGACGAACTGCGCCTGTATGGCTGGAACGCCGTGCAGGCCCTGTTCGCCAAGCGCCCGCAGGCGCTGCGCAAGCTGTACCTGGTGGACGCGCTGATTCCGCGCATGCAGCCGGTGCTGAAGTGGTGCGTGGCCAACCGCGTGGGCTATCGCGTGGTGGAAGAGGGCGATCTCAACAAGCTGGCCGCTACCACGCACCACGAAGGCCTGGTGGCCGACGTGCTGCGCGCGCCGGTCGTGCCGCTGGCGCAGTGGCTGGCGGATCTGGGCGAAGGTCCGGCGCTGGCGTTGTGGCTTGATGGTGTCGGCAACCCGCACAACTTCGGCGCGATCCTGCGCTCGGCCGCACACTTCGGGGTCAAGGTGCTGCTGCTGCCGGCCGGCAGCACGCTGGCGCTGTCCGGTGCCGCCGCACGCGTGGCCGAGGGCGGTGCCGAGGCGGTGCCGCTGGTGCAGCTGCCGGAGACCGCGGAGGCGATGGCACAGCTGCGTGCGGCCGGCTTCGGGCTGGCCGCGACCCTCGTTGATGGTGGCGACGACGTGTTCCGTGCGTCCCTGCCGGAACGGCTTGTGTACGTGATGGGCGCTGAAGGCGAAGGCATGGACCGTGGCCTGGCGAGCCAGTGCGATCTGCAGGTCTCGATTCCCGGCAGTGGTGCGGTGGAAAGCCTCAACGTGGCCTCGGCCACGGCGGTTTTGCTGGCACAGTGGGCAAACCGCCGCAGCTGAGTGGCGCCCGGTGGGTGCGAAATCTGCCTTGGTGGGTGCGAACCTTGGTTCGCACCGCTCCTGCCGCTTCACTCGCCGGGCATGGCCCGGCGTTACCGATGCGGGATCTGCCGTGGTGGGTGCGAACCTTGGTTCGCACCGCTCCCGCCGCTTCGCTCGCCGGGCATGGCCCGGCGCTACCGCATCACTCGTTCGGTGGCGTGGTCGCCTTGGCTTCGCTGCCGAAGTTGCCATCAGCCTCCGCCGCCAGGTACGCGAACACGGTATACGCAGCCACGTTCTGCGCCAGCGCCTTCGGATCGATCTTGTCCAGCGTGTCGTCGGCGGTGTGGTGCAGGTGGAAGTAGTCCGAACCATCCTGCGCCAGCCATGCCCACGCACCGCCCTTGGCGGCCAGCGGGCCGACGTCCGGGCCCGGGCCACCCTTGTCGGCCTGGTACTCGATGCCCAGCGGCTTCATCACCTCGGCAATCTGCTTGGTCGCTTCGCGCGAGCCTTCCGGATTCGGCGAACCGGTATTGAAGGCGTAGATGCGGCCGGCGCCGAAGTCGCTCTCCGCAGCCAGCTGGTGCAGGGCCACGTCCTTGGCGTGCGCTTCGGCGTAGGCCTTGCCGCCGTACAGGCCCTGTTCTTCGTTGGCGAAGGCGACCACACGGATGGTGCGCTTCGGCGCCTGCTTGAGCAGGCCGATCAGGTGGCCTGCGGCCATGGTGATGCCCACGCCCGCGCCGTCATCCACCGCGCCGGTGCCCAGGTCCCATGAATCCAGGTGACCACCAATCACCACCACTTCCTTTGGCAGGCTGCGGCCGGTGATCTCGCCGATCACGTTGTACGAGGTGGCAGTGCCATCCCAGCCGCAGTCCAGCGCCACCTTCACCGTGGTGCTGCCACGGGCCAGCAGGCGGGCCAGCTGGTCGGCATCGGGCACCGACAGCGCGGCCGACGGCACCGGGGTCAGGCCATCGTCAAAACGGGTGATGCCGGTGTGTGGCACGCGGTGCGAGTCGGTACCGGCCGAGCGCATCAGGAAACCCACCGCGCCCTTGCGGATCGCTTCGGACGGGCCCTTGCTGCGGATCGCGCCGCCGCGGCCGTAGTCGCGGCCATCGCGGAACGGCAGCATCTGGTAATCGACGAAGGCAATCTTGCCCTTCAGCGAACCGGCCGGTGCGGCCTGCAGTGCGGCCAGGTCGGCGAAGCGCACCACTTCCGCTTCCACCGTGCCGCCCGGGCTGCCGCCCAGTGCGGTGATCTGCAGCGGCTGCGGGTTCTTGCCGGTCACGGCGGCGTGTTCGCTGCGGCGCTCCCACTTCGGGAAGGTCACCGGCTCCTTCCAGACTTTGTCGAAACCGAGTGCCTTGAACTTGGCCTCGGCCCAGGCCACGGCACGGGCGTCAGCCTCGCTGCCGGCAATGCGCGGGCCGATTTCGGTGGTGAGTGATTCGACCACCTTCCAGCCGGTGTCATCGGCCAGCGCCTGGTCGCGCAGCTGTGCGGCGGTGGCCAGCGACGCCGGGGGCAGGGTGGTGGTGTGCCGCGCCGCGAAGGCCGGGGCGGCCAGCAGGGCGAGGGAGGATGCGATGGCAAGGACGCGGCGACGCATGGACAGCTCCGGGAAGGGACCAAGCCTTGGAGCTTAACAGTCGTTCAGCCCGGCGCATGGGCGGGAGGTCATGGCTGGCGCGGATGCTGTTTTCCGCCAGATGCAGCAAAGCGAAAGCCCCGCCGGGGCGGGGCTTTCGCCTGCTTCTGCGGTAGCGCCGGGCCATGCCCGGCGAGCGCAGCGGCAAGATGGCGTCCCGCCGGGCATGGCCCGGCGCTACCACCTTATTTCTTCAGGCTGTCGCGGATCTCGCGCAGCAGCACCACTTCCTCGGCCGGCGCTGCCGGTGCCGCTTCCTTCTTGCGCGACAGGCGGTTGATCACCTTGATCACCAGGAAGATGGCGAAGGCCACGATCACGAACTGGATCAGCGTATTGATGAAGTCGCCGTAGCCGATCACCACCGCCGGAATCTCCTTGCCATCCGGCCCGATGCGGGCCGGCGACAGCGTCCACGCCAGCTGCGAGAAATCCACCTTGCCGATCAGCATGCCCAGCGGCGGCATGATGATCTTCTCGACCAGCGCCGTCACGATCTTGCCGAAGGCCGCGCCGATCACCACGCCGACGGCGAGGTCGATGACGTTGCCGCGCATCGCGAATTCCTTGAACTCGGTGAGCATTCCCATTGTTGTTTTTCTCCGGTGGGGGAAGTGGACAGCGCGCAGGGTAGCGCAGGTGATGTCAGCCGGCGATCACACCGTGGCGCTCGGCCACGTTTTCCAGGCGTGCACTGAAGCGGTCGCCGGGCTTCAGTGCGGCCACACCGGACGGGGTGCCCATGAACACCAAGTCGCCGGCACGCAGCTGCCACAGCTTGGACAGCTCGTGCAGGATCTCCGGCACGTTCCAGATCATCTGGTCCAGCAGCGCCTGCTGGCGCACCTCGCCGTTGACCTCCAGCGACAGGTTCAGCGCGGCCAAGTCGCCCACTTCCTCGGCGTGGACGATTTCGCTGATCGGCGCGGAGGCATCGAAGCCCTTGGCGGCGTCCCACGGGTGGCCCTTGTCCTTGGCGGCGGCCTGCAGGTCGCGGCGGGTCAGGTCCAGGCCCACGGCGTAGCCGTAGACCAGTGCGTCGGCATCGGCCACGGCCAGCTCACCGGCAGGTGCATCGCGGCCGATCGCCACCACCAGTTCCACTTCGTGGTGCAGGTTGGCAGTCGCCGGCGGGTAGGGGATGGCATCGTCGTGGCCGACCACGATCGCATCGGCCGGCTTGCTGAAGAACATCGGGCGGCCGCGGTCATCGGCCGTCGGCACCGCTGCGCCCATTTCGCGGGCGTGGTCGGCGAAGTTGCGGCCGACGCAGTAGATGCGGTGCACGGGGAAACTGCCGCCACCGGCTACAGGCACACGCGGCAGGGCTACGGCAGGGATCACATCGGAGACATCGGACATGCGGGCATCCAGGAAGGGCGTGCCCGCAGTCTAGAACGCATGGCGCCCGCCGTCAGCGGGCGCGAATGGCGTAAGTCAGCGCGAGACCGGCAACACCGGCTTGCGCACTACGCGGTACTCGCCCTCGACCACGGTCGGGTCGACCGGACGCGCGGCACCCGGCTTGCGCGAGGCCAGCAGCTTCCACGCCAGGCCGACCATGATCATCGCCGCACCAACAAACACGCCGATGAACACCATCGCGGCCAGGATCGCCAGGCCAAGCAGGCCCACGGCAACGCGCACCAGCGGGTGACGCGGCTTGCGCGGCGCGAACAGGGTGCGGAACTGGTTGAAGGCGGATGCGCGATTGAACATGGCGGCTCGATAGGCTGGGATCAGCGAAAACAGAGTATCGGGACGCGCCACTGTCATTGAGTGAAAAACTCGTTAAATATAGCCTGTGCTTATTACGGATCAATGACTTGTGTTCATGTCGCAGCCAGTCACCTGAGTGGGCATGCGACAATGCGGGTTTACTGTCCGAGCCTTCGCCATGACTGCCGCTGCTTCCCTGATCGCCCTTGATGCCATTGCCGATGGCGCGTTTGCCGAGGTCGAAGCGGTGGTGGATGGCGATGCCGAATCGCTCGTGCTGTACCGCGACGGCGCGCAGGTGCGTGCCTTCCTGAACATCTGCCCGCACGCCGGCCGACGCCTGGACTGGGCCCCGGGCCAGTTCCTGAAGAGCCGCGAAGGCCACCTGGTCTGCGCCGCGCACGGCGCCTCGTTCGCGCTGGACAGCGGCGACTGTATCGCCGGTCCCTGCAAGGGCGACCGCCTGCGCGCAGTGCCGGTGGACGTGCGCGACGGGCAGGTTTACCTGGCCTGATGTAACCGGTGCGCGAACCAAGGTTCGCACTCACAGGATCAATGGGGATCCAGAGATTCATCCACGCATGGCGTGGATCCACCGTGTCGACCAAGGTCGACACCCACCAGAGCAGAACGCCGACAGCTCGCGGAAAACTGTCGAAGGCGGGGTGGGTCCGGTTGCGGGGGCGTGAGCCGCATGGATGCGGCGACCGAGCTTACAGGGACGTACTTGCAGCGTCCCCCGCAACCGGACCCACCCCGCCATCCCACGGAATGCACGCTGTTGCTGTTGCTGTTGCTGTTGCTTCCGCTTCGGCGGGGGCAACGGGGGGGCCCTCCCC
>NZ_LLXT01000156.1 GCF_001431625.1 Stenotrophomonas geniculata ATCC 19374 = JCM 13324 | reverse complement strand
CCGCCACAGGCCACCACCACCAAGTAGAAGCAGGCCGACCAACGCTCGGCCCCTACCAACAGCGGCGGCCAGCTGGCGGGGGGGGGGTGGGTTTGGTGGGGGGGTGTCCGGGGCGTGGATGCCGCCGCCCACCCCCCAAGGGTGGGTTTTACGCGCGCCCCCCGCACCCGGCCCCACCCCGCCAACCCACAGATGCCCCGCCTTTGACGTTGACGTTGACGTTGCTTCGGCGGGTGCAGGGCGCAGCCCTGCCAGCACACCCACACCCTCACCTCACTGAACCGAAAACCGGTTTCGGCACGGCACTTGCACTGGCTCCAGCAGACAACCCCATCCCTGTTTCTGGAACCGTTGCAGATGTCCCACTCCGTCACTTCGATCCTTTCGCAGATCCGCTCCTATCAGACCCAGATGGGACAGCCGGCGCTCAACCCGCTGGGCGAAACGCCGCGCAGCAACGCCCTGCCGGGCACGGTGCTGGACGCACCGCAGGCCCAGCCGGCCAGCTTCACCGAAACCCTGCGTGGTGCGATTGCCGGCGTCAACGATGCGCAACAGAAATCCGGCGCCCTCGCCAAAGCCTTCGAAATGGGCGACCCCAGCGCCGACCTCGCCAAGGTGATGGTCGCCTCGCAGCAGTCCCAGATCGCCTTCCGCGCCACCGTGGAAGTCCGCAACCGTCTCGTCCAGGCTTACCAGGACGTGATGAACATGCCGCTGTAAGGAATAGAGACGCATGGCACTGACGCTCTCCAAGGACAGCCTGAACGCCGAAAAGGCCGGGCAATGGTTCGACCGCCTGCAGAGTCTGCAGATCACCCGTCGGCTGGGCCTGATGGCGATGATCGCGGTGGCGGTGGCGGCAGGCCTGTCCGTGTTCTTCTGGTCGCAGAAGCCGGGCATGGTCCCGCTGTACACCGGCCTGGACCAGAAGGCGACCGCTGAAGCGACCGACCTGCTGCGCGCCGCGCAGATTCCGTTCGCGCTCGACCCGGCCACCGGTGGCATCACCGTGCCGGAAAAGAACCTGCACGACGCGCGCCTGAAGCTGGCCGGCTCCGGCCTGACCGACAGCGGCAAGCTCGGCTTCGAGCTGATGGAGCGCGACCCGGGCTTCGGCGTCAGCCAGTTCGTCGAAAGCGCGCGCTACCAGCATGCGCTGGAAACCGAGCTGTCGCGCACCATCAACACGCTGCGCCCGGTGCGCGATTCGCGCGTGCACCTGGCCATTCCCAAGCCCAGCGCCTTCACCCGCCAGCGTGACGTGGCCAGCGCCTCGGTGACCCTGGAACTGCGTGGCGGCCAGCAGCTGGAACGCAGCCAGGTGGACGCCATCGTGCACATGGTCGCGGCCAGCATCCCGGATCTCGCCCCGGAACGGGTGACCGTGGTCGACCAGAGCGGGCGCATGCTCAGCGTCAGCGACCCGAACAGTGAGGCGGCGGTCAACGCTGCCCAGTTCGAACAGGTGCGCCGCCAGGAAACCTCGTTCAACCAGCGCATCCGCGAGCTGCTGGAGCCGATGACCGGCCCCGGCCGCGTCAACCCGGAAGTGAGCGTGGACATGGATTTCTCGGTAACCGAGGAAGCCCGTGAGCTCTACAACGGCGAACCGCAGAAGCTGCGCAGCGAGCAGATGAGCGAGAACACCACCAGCACCCCGGGCCCGCAGGGCGTGCCGGGCGCGACCAGCAACAGCCCGCCGGGCCAGCAGGCCGCGCCGGCCACCGCGCAGGCGCCGACCGAAAGCAGCAAGAACGCGACCCGCAACTACGAGCTGGACCGCACCCTGCAGCACACCCGTCAGCCGGCGGGCCGCATCAAGCGCGTCTCGGTGGCGGTCCTGGTGGACAACGTGCCGCGCGCCGGTGCCAACGGCAAGATCAGCCCGCAGCCGCTGTCGGCCGCCGAATTGACCCGCGTCGAGGCACTGGTCAAGCAGGCCGTCGGTTTCAATGCCGAGCGTGGCGATACCGTGTCGGTGATGAACGCCCCGTTCGTGCGTGATACCACGCCGGTCGAAGGCCCGGCCTGGTGGGAGCTGCCGTGGGTGCACGATGCCGGCCGCATGCTGCTGGGCGCCGTGGTGGTGCTGGCATTGCTGTTCGGCGTGCTGCGCCCGGCATTGCGTGCGATCACCGGCCAGAACAGGAAGAACGACGAACAGGCACTGGAACCGCACACCGCGGACGTGCAGCTGGTCGATGACGATGGCATGCCGCTGCCGGCGCTGGGCGCCGACCGGGCCAGCCTGGGCGGGCCGGATGCACTGGCCCTGCCGGTGGATTCATATGAGGAACGACTGCGGATGGCGCGTGAAGCCGTGAAGACCGACTCCAAGCGCGTGGCCCAGGTGGTCAAGGGCTGGGTGGCCAATGACTGAGGCACAACTGACCGGCGTGCAGCGCGCGGCCGTGCTGCTGCTGTCCCTGGGTGAGCTGGATGCAGCCGAAGTGCTGCGCCACATGGAACCCAAGGAGGTGCAGAAGATCGGCATCGCCATGGCCACCATGACCGACATCACCCGCGAACAGGTGGAACGGGTGATGGACCAGTTCGGCCAGGAACTGGGCTCGAAGACCTCGCTGGGCGTGGGCTCGGACGACTACATCCGCAACATGCTGGTGCAGGCGCTGGGCAGCGAGAAGGCCGGCAACCTGATCGACCGCATCCTGCTCGGCCGCAACACCACCGGGCTGGACGCGCTGAAGTGGATGGACCCGCGCGCGGTGGCCGATCTGGTGCGCAACGAGCACCCGCAGATCATCGCTATCGTGATGGCGCACCTGGAAACCGACCAGGCCGCCGACGCGCTGAAGCTGCTGCCGGACCGCACCCGCGTGGACGTGCTGCTGCGCATCGCCACGCTCGACGGCATTCCGCCGAACGCACTCAATGAACTCAACGAGATCATGGAGCGCCAGTTCGCCGGCAACCAGAACCTGAAGTCGTCCAACATCGGCGGCGTGCAGTGCGCGGCCAACATCCTGAACTTCATGGACAGCGGCCAGGACCAGGCGATCCTGGGCGAAATCGCCCGCATCGATGCGCCGTTGAGCAACCGCATCCAGGACCTGATGTTCGTGTTCGACGACCTGGTGGACCTGGACGACCGCGAGATGCAGCTGGTGCTGCGCGAAGTGAGCGGCGAGCGCCTGGGCCTGGCCCTGCGCGGTGCCGACATCAAGGTGCGCGACAAGATCACCCGCAACATGTCGCAGCGCGCGGCCGAGATCCTGCTGGAAGACATGGAAGCCCGTGGCCCGGTGCGCCTGTCCGACGTGGAAGGCGCGCAGCGCGAGATCCTGGCCATCGTCAAGCGCATGGCCGATGAAGGCACCGTCACCATCGGTGGCAGTGCGGAGGCCATGCTGTGAGCAACGTCGTGCGCTGGCTTGCCCCGGACCTGCTGGCCCAGCCCGAACCGGTGCTGGATCAGGAGGATGCGTTCGAACTCACCGAGCCGGACCCGGAGCACGAGCCGGAGCCGCCGCTGCAGCTGCCGACCCTGGAGGAAATCCAGGCCATCCAGGACAGCGCCGAGAAGGAAGGCTTCCAACACGGCCATAGCGAAGGTTACGGCCAGGGACAGGCGGAAGTGCGTCGCCTCGCCGCGCAGATCGAAGGCATCCTCGACAACTTCAGCCGACCGCTGGTGCGGCTGGAGAACGAAGTCGTCGGCGCACTGGGCGAACTGGCGGTACGCATCGCTGGCGCGCTGGTCGGCCGCGCCTATGAAGCTGACCCGGCACTGCTGGCACAGCTGGTCGGTGAGGCGATCGACGCGGTGGGCGGCAGCACCCGCGAGGTCGAAGTGCGACTGCACCCGGACGACATCGCCGCCCTCGCCCCGCTGTTGAGCCTGCCGCCACAACAACGCCTGGTGCCAGACACCAGCCTCAGCCGCGGCGATCTTCGCGTGCACGCCGAAGCCGTGCGCATCGACGGCACCCTGGAAGCCCGCCTGCGCGGCGCGCTGGACGCGGTGATCCGCCAGACCGGAGCCAATGCATGACCCCCGATCCGCAGCCGACGCTGCCACCGGCCGACTGGGCCATCGCCCGCAACCTGCGCCTGGCGCGTCGGCTCGATGGCCTGCGCGTGGATACCGCCCATGGCCGTGGCCTGATCCGCGAAGGCGTGCTGCGCCGCGCGGTCGGACTGACCCTGGAAGCGGTCGGCTGCGAAGCGCCGCTGGGTGCCAGCTGCAAGGTGGAAGTGGTCGATGGTGGCTGGGTCGATGCCGAAGTGGTCGGCTTCGCCGGCGAGCGCACTTACCTGATGCCGAGCGCGGAACTGCACGGCCTGCTGCCCAATGCACGGGTGGTGCCGTCCGCACGCCGTGGCGGCGTTGAAGTGGGCGAAGGCCTGCTCGGCCGCGTCATCGACAGCGACGGCGTGCCGCTGGACGGCAAGGGCCCGATCCGCGCCGAGGGCCATGTCGGCATGGCCGGCGTGTCGATCAATCCGCTGGCACGTGAACCGATCACCCAGCCGCTGGACGTGGGCGTGCGTGCGATCAACGCGCTGCTGCCGATCGGCCGCGGCCAGCGTGTCGGCCTGTTCGCCGGTTCCGGCGTCGGCAAGTCGACGCTGCTGGGCATGATGACCCGCTACACCGCCGCCGACGTGATCGTGGTCGGCCTGATCGGTGAACGTGGCCGCGAAGTCCGTGATTTCGTCGAAACCACGCTGGGCGAGGAAGGCCTGCGCCGCGCCGTGGTGGTGGCCAGCCCGGCCGACCGGCCACCGCTGGCACGCCTGCACGGCGCCTACCGCGCCACCGCCATCGCCGAATGGTTCCGCGACCAGGGCCTGAACGTGCTGCTGCTGATGGACTCGCTGACGCGCTTCGCCCAGGCGCAGCGCGAGATCGGTCTGTCGGTCGGCGAGCCGCCGACCACCCGCGGTTACCCACCGTCGGTGTTCGCCAAGCTGCCGGCACTGGTCGAACGCGCCGGCAACGGCGCCAAGGGCCGTGGCTCGATCACCGCGTTCTATACGGTGCTGACCGAAGGCGATGATCCGCAGGATCCGATCGCCGATGCAGCGCGCGCGATCCTCGACGGCCACATCCTGCTCTCGCGGCGCGTGGCCGACAGCGGCCTTTACCCGGCCATCGACGTCGAATCGTCGGTCAGCCGTGTGGTCACGGAAATCGCCGACGAGCCGTGGCGCCTGCGCATCCGCAAGTTGAAGCGACTGGTCTCGGCCTACTCGGCCAACCGCGACCTGATCGCCATCGGTGCCTACCAGCGCGGCAACGACGCGGCCACCGACGAAGCCCTGGAACGCTGGCCGGAAATCATGGAGTTCCTCGGCCAGGACGTTGCCAAGGCCGCAGATCTCCCGCACAGCCAGGCGGCGCTGCAGCGCCTGGTGGAACAAGAGAGTTAAGCCATGAACCAGTCCAAGCGCATCGATCCCCTGCTGAAGCGGGCCCAGGAACACGAGGACGCGGTGGCCCGCGATCTGGCCGAACGCCAGCGCGTGCTCGATACCCATCTGTCGCGACTGGACGAACTGCGCCGCTACGCCGAGGAGTATGCGAATGCGCAGATGGCGGCGACCAGCCCGGCGCAGCTGCTGAACCGGCGCGCGTTTCTCGACCGCCTCGACAGTGCGGTCGAACAGCAGCAGGCCACGGTCAATGGCAACCGCGAGAAGGTGGAAGCCGAGCGCGCCCGGCTGATCCTGGCCAGCCGTGACAAGGCCGTGCTGGAACAACTGGCCGCCAGCTACCGCGCACAGGAGAAGGTGGTGACGGACCGCCGCGACCAGCGCGAGATGGATGACATCGGTGCCCGCCGCGCCCGCCTGGTACAGATCGAAGACCAGGACGGCGCCGAGCAGGGAGGCCGCTCGTGATGCCCGCGCCATTGGCCAGCAGCGCCAACGCGCAGCCGCAGAATTCCGGCAGCAGCGCAACGCGCGCGCCACGCGGTGAGGGCAGCAAGGATTTCAGCCAGCTGCTGCAGGGTGGTGCGCCGGGCGCCGATGGATCCTCCAGGCCCTCGAACATGCCCACGTCGCCTGCACAGGGGCCGGCATCCGACAGCAATGGCCAGTCCAGCGCCGAGCGCAGGCCGGACAGCGCTGTCGTACCCGAAGAGACTGCGGCGACGGTGCCCCCGGTGCAAGCCAGGCCCGCTGCCGAAAAGGACGCCTCGGCGACGACCGAGGAAGCCCCATGGCCGCCGCTCGGCCTGGCAGGACTGGTACTGGCGGTACCGACACCTGCCGATCCTGCCGCCGCTCTGCCAGCAGTGGCGACGGCCACCGATGCAGACGGCAACGCACTGCCCTCGCCCGCTGCACTGCCGGTCGCAGCAGCGCTGCCCTCCACAGCAGCGGCAACCGCTACGGCCACCGCCGAAGGCGACGCCCCCAATGGGGCCGACCAGGCGACCACTCTGCCGTTGCCTGAGCTGGTGCTGCCCGGTAAGCGCGGCGAGCGCGGTGAAGGCAGCGACGCAACCCTCATCGGCGACCGCGCCACGGCGCCGCTGCTGCATGCACCGGGCAACGCGGCTGTGCAGGATCTGAAGGCCGCGCTGGCCACGGGCAATGCCATCTTCAATGGCGAACCGACACCGAAGCCGGTGCTCGGCGACGATGGTTTCGACCAGGCAATCGGTGCGCGCCTGGGTTGGCTGGCCGACCAGAAGATCGGCCATGCCCACATCCGGCTGAGTCCGGACGACATGGGTCCGGTCGACGTGCGCCTGCAGTTGAACGGCGACAAGGTGCACGCCAGCTTCAGCAGCCCGCATGTGGACGTGCGCCAGGCACTGGAAAGCAGCCTGCCACGCCTGCGTGAACTGCTGGGCGAACAGGGCTTCCAGCTTGCTCATGCCGATGTCGGCCACCAGGCCCCCGGCGGTGACGGCAATGCGACGGGGCAATCCGGCGCCGCCGGCATGGCCGGTGACGGAGAACCGTCGCCGGGCGATGGCAGTGTGTCGTCGGCCCAGCTGATCCGCCAGCGCGGTTTGCTGGACGCGTACGCCTGACAGGCATGCCGACCAAGGTCGGCACCCACCAGAGCGGAGCGGCTGGCACACCGACGGAATTCCGTCGCACCCCTCTCCTCCGCCTTCGGCACACCCCTTGCATATCCCGGTGAAGCAACCCTCAGGAGCTTCACCCCGTGGCCGCAGCCGCTGACAAAACCAAGAAGACCGCCGAGAAGGACAAGGCCGCCAAGCCGCGCAGTCCGATCCTGATCACCGCACTGGTGGCCGTGCTGGCCGCCGCAGCCGCCGGTGGCGGCGTCTGGTTCTTCACCCAGTCCAAGCCGGAAGAGAAGACCGCGCAGGCCCCGAAGAAGTCCGCCACCCCGGCACCGGCGCAGTACTTCGCGCTGGACCCAGCCTTCGTGGTCAACCTCAACGGCCCCATCGACGGCCCGCGCTACCTGCAGCTGGAAGTGCAGCTGATGACGCGTGACCCGGCCGCGCTGGAAGCGATCAAGACCCACGCACCGGCCATCCGCGCGCGCCTGCTGATGCTGTTCTCGCAGGTCAGCCCCGACCAGATCGCCGATGTCGCCGGCAAGCAGAAGCTGCAGGCCGCCTCGCTGGCCGAAGTGCAGAAGGTGCTCAAGGCCGAGACCGGCAGCAACGGCGCCGACGATCTGCTGTTCACCAGCTTCGTGACCCAGTAAGGGCCGACCGATGAATGACCTGCTGTCCCAGGACGAGATTGATGCCCTGCTCCACGGCGTGGACAGTGGTGCGGTCGAGACCGATCCGGAACCGCCGTCCGGCGAAGCGCGTTCGTACGACTTCGCCAGCCAGGACCGCATCATCCGTGGTCGCATGCCGACCCTGGAAATGGTCCACGAGCGCTTCGCGCGGCTGTGGCGGATCGGCCTGTTCAATCTGATCCGCCGTTCGGCAGAACTGTCGGTGCGCGGCATCGAGCTGATCAAGTTCAACGACTACATGCACTCGCTGTATGTGCCGACCAACCTGAACCTGATCCGCTTCAAGCCGCTGCGCGGTACCGGCCTGATCGTGTTCGAACCGACCCTGGTGTTCGCCATCGTCGACAACTTCTTCGGCGGCGACGGGCGCTACCCCACCCGCATCGAAGGCCGCGAGTTCACCGCCACCGAAATGCGGGTGATCCACCTGCTGCTGAAGCAGACCTTCGCCGACCTTCGCGAAGCCTGGGCACCGGTGATGGATGTCGACTTCGAGTACATCAACTCGGAAATCAACCCGCACTTCGCCAACATCGTGACGCCGCGCGAGTACGTGGTGGTGTGCCGCCTGCACGTCGAGCTCGACGGCGGTGGCGGCGACATCCACGTGACCCTGCCGTACTCGATGCTGGAGCCGATCCGCGAGCTGCTCGACGCCGGCATCCAGAGCGACCGCAATGACCGCGACGAGAGCTGGGGCCAGACCCTGCGCGAACAGCTCAACATCGCCGAGGTGACCCTGTCCAGCGTACTGGCCAGCAAGCGCATGACCCTGCGCGACCTGACCCAGCTGAAGGTCGGCGACATCCTGCCGATCGAACTCAGCCCGCAGGTGCCGCTGTGCGTGGAGAACATTCCCGTGTTCACCGGCGAGTTCGGCATCGCCAACGGCATGAACGCCGTGAAGATCACCGCTACCCATCCGCCGGGCACCCGCCCGCGCGCACCCGTCATCCAGGAAGACCCGCAATGAACGATATCGACGCCCTCGAACCGACCCCGGCCCAGTTCAGCAGCCTGCAGGCCGATGAGGCGAACGGTCCTGACCTGAACCTGGACGTGATCCTGGACGTGCCGGTGACCCTGTCGCTGGAAGTCGGTCGCGCCCGCCTGCCGATCCGCAACCTGCTACAGCTCAACCAGGGTTCGGTGGTGGAACTGGAACGCGGCGCCGGCGAATCGCTGGATGTGTTCGTCAACGGCACCCTGATCGCCCATGGCGAAGTCGTGGTGATCAATGACCGCTTCGGCGTGCGCCTGACCGATGTGGTCAGCCCGAGCGAGCGGATCCGGAGACTGCGTTGAGCCTGCTGGCCTCCACCCTGCTGGCGGTCGGCAAGACCGCCGCCCCGGTTGGCCCGCAGGTCGGCCAGCATGCGGCCGCCGCACCCAGCCTGTTCGGTGCGGTGCTGGCGCTGCTGGCCGTGCTGGCCCTGGTCGTCGGCCTGGGCTGGCTGCTCAAGCGCATGCCCGGCAGCGGCTTCCGCCCGGCCGAAGGCATGAAGCTGGTGGCCAGCCTCAGTGTCGGCGCCAAGGAACGCGTGGTGGTGGTCGAGGTCAATGGCCAGCAACTGCTGCTGGGCGTCACCGCCGGCGGCATCAACACCCTGCATACCCTGCCCGAACCGCTGCCGCCGCCGGCACCGGTGCGCGTGCCGGACTTCAAGAACCTGCCGAATTTCGCCCAGCTGCTGCAGCAGCGGCTGCGCAAGGACCCCTGACATGCGTGTCACCCGTACCCGTCTTGCCACCCTGATGCCGTGGCTGCTGATGCTTGCCCTGTGCCTGTTGCCGGCACTGGCCTTCGCCGCCCCGGGCGCCCCGACCACGCCGCTGCCGGACATCAACGTCGGCAAAATCGGCGGTGCGCCGGTCAGCCTGCCGCTGCAGACCCTGCTGCTGATGACGGCGATCACCCTGATCCCGTCGATGCTGCTGGTGCTGACCTCGTTCACCCGCATCATCATCGTGCTGGGCCTGCTGCGCCAGGCATTGGGCACCGGCCAGACGCCGTCCAACCAGGTGCTGCTGGGCCTGGCGCTGTTCCTGACCGCAATGATCATGCTGCCGACCTGGGACAAGGCCTGGAGCACCGGCATGGCGCCCTATCTCAATGGCGAGATCGACTTCCAGACCGCCTGGACGCTGACCACCTCGCCGCTGCGCGCCTTCATGCTTGCGCAGATCCGCGAGACCGACCTGATGACCTTCGCCGGCATCGCCGGGCACGGCACCTACGCCAGCCCCGATGCGATCCCGTTCCCGGTGCTGGTCGCCTCGTTCGTCACCAGCGAACTGAAGACCGCCTTCGAAATCGGATTCCTGATCTTCATCCCGTTCGTGATCATCGACCTGGTCGTGGCCAGCGTGCTGATGTCGATGGGCATGATGATGCTGTCGCCGATGCTGGTATCGGCACCGTTCAAGATCCTGCTGTTCGTGCTGGTGGATGGCTGGGTGCTGACCGTGGGCACGTTGGCGGCGAGCTTCAATCCGGCTTGATCGAAAGGCAGTCGAGCCTGGCTCGACTCTACATAAGCAGATGGAATCCGAATGTCTCCCGAACTTGCCTTGACCGAACTGCGTGGCGGCCTGATCACCGTATTGTGGGTGGCTGGCCCGCTGCTGCTCACCGTGCTGGTGGTGGGCGTGGTGGTGGGCGTGGTGCAGGCCGCGACCCAGCTCAACGAACCGACCATCGCCTTCGTCGCCAAGGCGGCGGCGCTGACCGCGGTGCTGTTCGCGCTGGGCAGCCTGCTGATCGGCCACCTGGTGGAGTTCACCACGCTGTTGTTCCAGCGCATTCCACACCTGATCGGCTAGGACACGCGCTTCGATGGACGCCGCCACCCAGATGGCAGCCGACGGCCTGCAGGCCTTCGGCATGATCGGCACCGTGCTGTGGACCATGCTGCGCATCGGTGCCGTGGCCATGGCCATGCCGATGGTCGGCACCCGTGCCGTTCCCGCGCGGGTGCGCGTCGTGCTGGCCGGGACCCTGGCCATCGCGCTGGCGCCGCTGCTGCCGCCAGTACCGGACTGGACTGGCTTCGATGCCGCCACGGTCCTGACCATCGCCCGCGAACTGGCCATCGGCGTGTCCATCGGCTTCCTGCTACGGCTGGTGTTCGAGGCCGGGGCGATGGCCGGCGAACTGATTGCCCAGGGCACCGGCCTGGCCTTCGCGCAGATGAGTGACCCACTGCGTGGCGGCACCTCGGGCGTGATCGGCCAGTGGTTCTATCTGCTGTTCGGCCTGCTGTTCTTCACCGCCAACGGGCACCTGGCGCTGATCTCACTGGTGGTGGACAGCTACCGGGCGCTGCCGATCGGCGCGCCGCTGCCCGACCCGCACGCCTTCTTCAGCATCGCCCCGACCTTCCTGCTGACCGTACTGCGCGGCGCACTGACCCTGGCGATCCCGCTGACCGTGGCGATGCTGGCAGTGAATCTGGCGTTCGGCGTGCTTGCCCGGGCCGCCCCGGCACTGAACCCGATCCAGCTGGGCCTGCCGGTCTCGCTGCTGCTGGGCCTGTTCCTGCTGGCGTTGCTGGCCGGGGAAATGGGTCCGCCGGTACAGCGCCTGTTCGACGCCGCCATCCAGGCTGCGGACGCGGTCACACACTGACCTGATCATCACGTTTTACTGCTTGCCCTTCCCCCGGGTCTGCGCGTTAGAGTGAATGCGCGGCAACCGGGGGGATGCCGCACGTGGCCGCCGCCCTGCGTCGGCCTGCCTCATGCATGCCCCACCGTGGTTTCCGTCGACAGGCAGGTCCGGGAGACTGACGAATGCTGGTAGGCACGTACAACCCGTGGCTGGTGGCGATCTCGCTGCTGGTTGCCGTGATGGCTTCGTACACCGCGCTGGCGATGGCCGGGCGCACGGTCACCGCACCCGGCAAGGGCGCGGCATGGTGGTGGCGCCTCGGTGGTGGCTTCGCCATGGGCCTGGGCATCTGGTCGATGCATTTCATCGGCATGCTCGCCTTCGACCTGCCCATTCCGCTCGGCTACGACCTGCCCATCACCCTGCTCTCCCTGGCCCTGGCCATCGCCTCGTCAGTGTTCGCACTGTGGCTGGTCTCGCTGCGCACCCTGCCGCATCCGCGCCTGGCCGTCGGCGCCCTGCTGATGGGCACCGGTATCGCCGGCATGCATTACGTTGGCATGGCCGCAATGCGCATGCAGCCGGGCATCGACTACGACACGGGCTGGCTGCTGTTTTCGCTGATGGTGGCGGTCGCTGCTTCGTGGACGGCCCTGTACGTTGCATTCCGCCTGCGTGCGCAGCGCACCCGTGTCGGCGACCGGCTGGCCGCTGCCGGCCTGCTCGGGCTGGCCATTGTCGGCATGCACTACACCGGCATGGCCGCCGCGCGGTTCCCGGAAGGCAGCATCTGCGGCGCGGCGGTGGGCGATGGCCTGCAGAGCGAATGGCTGGCCATGCTGGTGGTGATGCTCACTGTGTCGATCCTGGCCGTGGTGTTGGTGGTGTCCTGGCTGGACCAGCGGGTGGAGGCGCAGCTGCTGCGCCTGCGCAATTCCCTGTTGAGCACCTCGCTCACCGACGCGCAGCAGGAACTGACCCAGGCCGCGCTACACGACCCGCTCACCCGCTTGCCCAACCGCCTGCTGCTGCAGCGTCGGATCGTGCAGGCACTGGCCGAGGCCGAACAGGGCGGCAGCCGTTTCGCGGTGATGTTCATGGACCTGGATGGCTTCAAGCAGGTCAACGATGCCTATGGCCATCAGGCCGGTGATGCACTGCTGGTGGCGGTGGCCGAACGCACGCGCCAGCTGCTGCGCCCCCACGACATGCTGGCCCGTCTGGGCGGGGACGAATTCGTATTGGTGGTGCGCATCGAGCACGACGAGGACCTTCCCACCCTGGCCCGCCGCATCCTGCAGGCGGTAGGCAGCGGGCCGTTGCTGGCCGACAACGAACTGCAGGTGACCGCCAGCATCGGCGTGGCGATCTGCCCCGACCACGCGGCCAGCGAGCGGCAGCTGATGGCGTTTGCCGACGCGGCGATGTACCAGGCCAAGGAATCCGGACGCAACGCCTTCGTGCTGTTCGCCGACTGGATGAATGACAGCGCCGAACAACAGTTCCGGCTGCTGGCCGACCTGCGCCGGGCCATTGGAAGCGAGCAGCTGTTCCTGCACTACCAACCGAAGATCCAGGTAGCCACGCAGAAGGTGGCCGGTGCCGAAGCGTTGATCCGCTGGCGCCATCCGGAGCATGGCCTGATCCCGCCGGACCGCTTCATCCGGCTGGCCGAGCGCAGCGGCGCGATCAACGACATCGGGCGCTGGGCGCTGGACCAGGCATGCCTGCAGCTGCGCCGCTGGCATGACGCCGGTCACGAAGGCTGGTCGATGTCGGTGAACCTGTCGCCGGTGCAGTTCAGTTCGCCGCACCTGCTGCAGGATGTGCGCGAAGTGATCGAACGCCATGGCATTGCCCCGCGCCACCTGGTGCTGGAGATCACCGAAAGCACGGTCATGCGCGATACCGATACCAGCCTGCGCCTGCTGCAGGCGCTCTCGGCGCTGGGCGTGGGCATCTCCATCGATGACTTCGGCACCGGCTACTCCAGCCTGCTGTACCTGAAGCGGCTGCCGGCTACCGAGATCAAGATCGACCATGCCTTCGTGCGCGATCTGGAGCACAGCGCCGAGGATGTGGTGATCGTCTCGGCCATCGTGGCGCTGGGCCATGCGCTGGACATGGACATCGTGGCCGAAGGCGTGGAAACCGCCGCCCAGCGCGCCTACCTGGAACGGCTGGGCTGCGATTACCTGCAGGGTTACCTGCTCGGCCGCCCGGTCGATGCGGCGCGCTTCATGCAGCTGCACGACCTGCCCCGGCCGCGGGTGGAGCTGGCGCAGAGCCCACCGCCCAGCGACAACGCTCCCCTGTAGAGCCGAGCCTGCGCTCGGCTGCTCTTCGCGCCCGATCCAAACATAGCCGAGCATGGGCTCGGCTCTGCAAATAGATCCACGCCGTGCGTGGATAGGCAACACCCCATCACGGAACAGTTCTTGCACGCACCCCGGCAACCCCTGCCGCAGTGCCCGTGATGTCCGAGAACGAATCCGCCGGCGAAAAGACCGAACAACCTACCGAAAAACGCCTGCGCGACGCCCGTGAACAGGGCAACCTGCCGCGCTCGCGCGAACTCGGCACCGCCGCCGTGTTCGGTGCCGGCGTACTGGCGGTGATGGCCATGAGCGGCTCGATCGGCCGCGGCGCCACGGCCTGGATGAAGCAGGCGCTCAGCCCGGAACAGAGCCTGCGGCAGAACCCGAAGGAACTGTTCGGCCACTTCGGCGACCTGCTGCTGCAGTTCATGCTGGTGATCGCGCCGCTGGTGCTGGTCTGCCTGCTGGCCAGTTTCGTCGCACCTCTGGTGATGGGTGGCCTGCGCTGGTCGCAGAAGGCGTTGCTGCCCGACATCAACCGCATGAACCCGATGAGCGGGCTCAAGCGCCTGTATGGCCCGGAGGCCATCGCCGAGTTCACCAAATCGCTGCTGCGCGTGGCCTTCGTTGGTGTCGCCGCCGGGATGGTGGTCTGGACCGGCTTCGACACCCTGCGCGGGCTGATCCACCACCCGCTGGAGACGGCCATCACCGACGGCCTCGGCTTCACCCTGCGCCTGCTGCTGGCCACCGCCGGTGCGATGCTGGTGCTGGCCGCCATCGACGCGCCGTACCAGCGCTGGAACTGGATGCGCAAGCTGAAGATGACCCGTGAAGAGCTGCGCCGGGAAATGAAGGAAAGCGAGGGCAGCCCCGAGGTGAAGGGCCGCATCCGCCAGCTGCAGCAGCAGATGGCCAACCGCCGGATGATGGAGGCGGTACCCACCGCCGACGTGGTGGTGGTCAACCCCACCCACTACGCGGTGGCCCTGAAGTACGAAGGTGGTGCCATGAACGCCCCGACCGTGGTCGCGCTGGGCGTGGACGAGACCGCCCTGCGCATCCGTGAAGTGGCCGACGGCAACAAGGTCGCGATCGTCTCTGCTCCGCCTTTGGCACGCGCCTTGTATCGGGAAGGCCAACTCGGAAAGGAAATCCCCGTGAGACTGTATTCGGCCGTCGCCCAGGTCCTGTCCTACGTCTACCAGCTGCGCGCCTGGCGCACTGGCCCGATGCCGGACGCCCCGCACATCCAGGTGGATGAATTCGGCAAGGGAGGCCGCCCGTGAGCGCCCAGCCCTCCACCGGTTTCAACACCCGCCGCGCTCTGGAAATGATCCGCCAGGGCCTTGGCGCGCCGCTGATCGTGCTGGCCCTGCTGGCCATGGTTGTGGTCCCGCTGGCCGCACCGGTGCTCGATGCGCTGTTCACCTTCAACATCGCCATCTCGCTGATGGTGCTGCTGGCGGTGGTCTACGTGAAGCGCCCGCTGGACTTCACCATCTTCCCGATCGTGCTGCTGATCACCACCATGCTGCGGCTGGCGCTGAACGTAGCCTCCACCCGCGTCATCCTGCTCAACGGCCAGAACGGCCACGACGCCGCGGGCAAGGTCATCGCCGCCTTCGGCGAATTCGTGATCGGCGGCAACTACGCGGTCGGCATCGTGGTGTTCGCAATCCTCACCATCATCAACTTCGTGGTGATCACCAAGGGCGCCGGCCGCGTTTCGGAAGTGACCGCGCGCTTCATCCTGGACGCCATGCCCGGCAAGCAGATGGCGATCGACGCCGACCTCAACGCCGGTTTGCTGACGCGTGAAGAAGCCAAGCTGCGCCGTGAAGAAGTCCGCGAGGAAGCCGACTTCTACGGTGCAATGGACGGCGCCAGCAAGTTCATCCGCGGCGACGCCATCGCCGGCATCCTGATCCTGTTCATCAACATGCTTGGCGGCCTGGCCGTGGGCGTGCTGCAGCATGGCATGCCGTTCGGCGACGCCGCTGCCACCTACACCCTGCTCTCCATCGGTGACGGCCTGGTGGCGCAGCTGCCGGCACTGCTGGTGTCCAGCGCGGTGGCGATGCTGGTCACCCGGGCCTCGCGTTCGCAGGACATGGCCCAGGCCATGACCGGCCAGGTGTTCGGCCAGTACCGTGCGCTGGCGATCACCGCCGGCATCATCGGCGTGGTCGGCCTGGTGCCGGGCATGCCCAACGTCGCTTTCCTGACGCTGTCCGCGATCCTCGGCTTCATCGCCTGGAAGGTCTACCGCAAGGGCAAGGCCGCGGCCACCGACCCGGCAGCCGCAGGCAATGACGCCGCCGCGCTCAACGCACTGGGTCGCCCGGCCGCACCGGCGCCCACCGCCGAACTGAGCTGGGACGAGCTGCGCCCGGTCGATCCACTGGGCCTGGAGGTCGGCTATCGGTTGATCCCGCTGGTGGACGCCAACCAGGGCGGCGAACTGATGGCGCGCATCAAGGGCGTGCGCCGCAAGCTGACCCAGGACGTCGGCTTCCTGATCCCGTCGGTGCACATCCGCGACAACCTGGAACTGCCCGCCAACGGCTACCGCGTGCTGGTGCACGGCGTGCCGGTGGCCACCGCCGAGATCCATCCCGACCGCGAGCTGGCCCTGGACCCGGGCAGTGCCCTCGGCGCGCTGGAAGGCATCGCCGGCAAGGACCCCGCGTTTGGCCTGGATGCCACCTGGATCCAACCACACCAGCGCGCCCAGGCCGAAACGCTGGGCTACACCGTGGTCGACCCGGCGACCGTAGTTGCCACCCACCTCTCGCACCTGATCCGCGAGCACGCGCCGGAACTGCTCGGCCACGAGGAAGTGCAGCACCTGCTGGCCAACCTGGCCAAGAGCGCGCCCAAGCTCGTCGAAGATCTGACGCCGAAGGCGCTGCCGCTGTCGGCGGTTGTGCGCGTGCTGCAGAACCTGCTGGTCGAACGCATTCCGATCCGCCAGCTGCGCAAGATCGCCGAAGCACTGGTCGAACACGCTCCGAACAGCCAGGACCCGGCCGTGCTGACCGCCGCCGTGCGCACCGCACTGGGCCGTTTCATCGTGCAAGAGATCGCCGGAATGTCGGCGGAACTGCCGGTGTTCACCCTCAACCCGCAATTGGAACGTGTCTTGCAGGAGTCCACGCAGGGCAACGGCGCCGCGCTGGAACCCGGACTCGCAGAGCGACTGCGCCAGAGCCTGGCCGAATGTGTCAGCAAGCAGGAAGCGCGAAACGAGCCGGCGGTCGTGCTGGTACCGGGCCCGGTGCGCGCCGCGCTGGCGCGTCTGGTCCGCCACAGCGTCCCGTCGCTGTCGGTCCTGGCCTACAGCGAGGTACCGGAGGACAAGCGACTGAAGCTGGTCGGAACGATCAGCTGACGCCGCCCACCGATGCGCCAGAAAACAGACACCACTTTCGAACCAACGCAACAGACAGACACCAAGGGGAACCCGCACCGTGCAGATCACCGACCACCCGAGTTCTCCGACCGCCACCCCGCCGTCTTCGTCCCGTGACCACAGCATGAAAATCAAACGATTCGTCGCCGCCGACATGCGCTCGGCCATGAACCTGGTGCGCAAGGAACATGGTCCTGACGCCGTGATCCTGTCCAACCGCCGGATCGAGGAAGGCATCGAGATCGTCGCCGCCGCGAACTATGACGAGAGCGCCGTGCAGCGTGCACTGGAAGCCTCGCGCCGTGACGTCGCTCCGCCGCCGGCACCCAAGCCGCGCACCGCCGCCGATGCCGTCATTGCCGCAGTCACCCGCCGTCGCAGCAACACCCCCGCTCCGGAACCGGTTGCCGCGACCACCTCGGCCGTGGCCGCCCTCGCCCGCGCCGCGGTCGGTGCCACCGGCCGTACCCTGGACAGCGCCGACGAGATCGTGCCGACCCGCGGCAGCACCGGCTTCGCCGCGACCCTGGCCCGCGCTGCCGTCAACGAACCGGCGCTGCCCGAACAGATCTTCGCCCCGTTCGCCGAGGCCATCGTTGCACCGGCACCGGCACCGGCCGCCAGCGCGCCAGCCAACCGTGCCCGCTTCCAGATCGACCCGCCGCACGAGATGCATCACGAAAGCGCGGCCCCCGCCGTGCAGCCGCCGCCGCTGCCGGGCGCGGCTCCGACCGAAGCACAGCCGGAGATCGCCGCCAGCGAACCGGCAGTGGCCGACGCCGTCATCGAAACCTCGCCGGAGCCCACCCTCGCCCCGGCCCCGGTGCTGACCGTGGTCGCCCAGGACGACGCCGAGATCCGCCAGCTGCGCCAGGAAGTGGCCGGCATGCGCCAGGTGATCGAGCGCGAGATGAACCGCTTCACCGACGAGCGCCTGCGTGGCTGCCCGGTGCGCGCCACCGCGCTGGACCTGATGGACGAGTACGGTTTCGACGCCGGCCTGGCCCGCGACGTGGCCATGCAGATCCCGCTGGAGACCGAAGCCCACCGTGGCCGCGGCCTGATGCTGGGGCTGATTTCGCGCAAGCTGCCGATCGCCCCGGTCGACCCGCTGGAAGAAGGTGGCGTGATCGCCCTGGTGGGCCCGACCGGCGCCGGCAAGACCACCACCATCGCCAAGCTGGCCTCGCGCTTCGCCGAGAAGCACGCGCCGCGTGATGTGGCCCTGGTCACCACCGACACCACCCGCATCGGTGCCCGCGAGCAGCTGTACGGTTACGGCCGCCAGCTCGGCATCGCGGTGCACGAGGCCAACAGTGGCACCGACCTGGACCAGCTGCTGGAACGCCTGAAGGACTACAAGCTGGTGCTGATCGACACCGCCGGCCTGGGCCCGCGCGACCGCGCGCTGGCCGCCCAGCTGCAGTGGCTGCGTGCCGCCCGCCAGGTGCGCACCCTGCTGGTGCTGCCGGCCAATACCAGCTTCGGCGACATGGACGAGGTGGTCCGCCGCTTCGGCGCCGCCAACCTGCAGGGTCTGGTGCTGAGCAAGCTGGACGAGACCGGCCGCTTCGGCAACGCCCTGTCGGTGGCCGTGGACCATGCCCTGCCGATCACCTGGGTGACCGATGGCCAGGACGTTCCGGAGGACCTGCACCGGGCCAGTGCGGCCAATCTCGTACTTCGCCTTGAAGATTTGCGCCGCGCGGCCGATATGCCCTGCAACCCGGAGTTGAACCATGCCGTCGCGTGAGTACGCCAAGCTGACCAAGACCTTCCCGCTGTCGGCCACCCGCAGCGAGCCGCTCGGCCCTGTGCGCACCATTGCCGTCACTGGCGGCAAGGGCGGCGTGGGCAAGACCAACGTTTCGGCCAACCTGGCCGTGGCGCTGGCCGGCATGGGCAAGCGCACGCTGCTGCTGGACGCCGACCTTGGCCTTGCCAACATCGACGTGATCCTGGGCCTGAACCCCACCTTTACCCTGGCCGATCTGGTCGCCGGCCGCTGCACGCTGGATGACGTCATCGTCGAAGGCCCGAACGGCGTGCTGGTGGTCCCGGCCGCGTCCGGTCGCCGCCACATGGCCGAGCTGGCCCCGGCCGAGCACGTCGGCCTGGTCAACGTGTTCTCCGAACTGGAACGCGAACTGGACATCATGGTGGTCGACACCGCCGCCGGCATCACCGATGGCGTGCTGACCTTCTGCCAGGCCGCGCAGGACACCGTGGTGGTGGTCTGTGACGAGCCGGCCTCGATCACCGACGCCTATGCGCTGATCAAGGTGCTGTCGCGCGAACGCGGCGTGGACCGCATCCAGGTGGTGGCCAACATGGTGCGCGACCCGAACGAGGGCCGCGTGCTGTATGAAAAGCTGACCCGGGTCTGCGAGAAGTTCCTTGCCGATGTCTCGCTGAACTATCTGGGCTGTGTGCCGCAGGATGACTGGCTGCGCCTGTCGGTGCAGCGCCAGCAGCCAGTGGTAAAGGCCTACCCGTCCAGCCCGGCCGCGCTGGCGATCACCGAGATTGCCCGTCGCACCGCACGCTGGCAGGCGCCGACCGAACCGCGCGGCGGCGTCGAGTTCTTCCTCGAACGCATCCTCAAGCAGCGCGGGGTGGCCGCATGAAAGGCGCAGCCCAGTACCGGGAAGTCCAGCGCACGGCGGCCAACGAGGTCATCGCCCAGCATTCGGACCTGGTGCGGCGCATCGCCCACCACCTGGCCGCACGCCTGCCGGCGAGCGTCGAGGTCGACGACCTGATCCAGGCCGGCATGATGGGACTGATCGAAGCCTCGCGCAGCTATGACGCCGACCAGGGGGCTTCGTTCGAGACCTACGCCTCGATCCGCATCCGCGGTTCGATGATCGATGAGATCCGCCGTGGCGACTGGGTGCCGCGCTCGGTGCACCGCCGTGCACGTGATGCCGCCGCCACCATCCGCCGCCTGGAACAGAGCAGTGGCCGTGCCGCCAGCGCCACCGAAGTGGCCGCCGCGATGGAGATGCCATTGCCCGAGTACCTGCGGCTGATGGAAGACGCTGCCCGTGGCCAGGTGCTGAGTCTTGAATCGCGCATCGAGGACCAGGGCGAGCTGGACACCGTGGCCCAGGGCGGCCCGACCCCGCAGCAGGTGCTGGAGCGCGGCGAGTTCGGCCGCGAGCTGGGCAAGGCCATCGGCCATCTGCCCGAGCGCGAACAGCTGGTGCTCTCGCTGTACTACGAGCAGGAACTGAACCTGAAGGAGATCGGCGCGGTGCTCGGCGTGAGCGAGTCGCGGGTCTGCCAGATCCACGGCCAGGCGGTACTGCGCCTGCGTGGCCGGCTGAAGCTGTTCGAGGCCGCCGACGCCGGCCTCGAAGAATGAACATCCCCGAGGCGGCTGCCCCCGGCCGTCCGGAATGAACAACAAAGGAATTCTGCTTTGAACAAGAACATGCGCATCCTGATCGTCGACGACTTCTCGACCATGCGTCGAATCGTCAAGAACCTGCTGGGCGATCTGGGCTTCACCAATACCGCCGAAGCCGAGGACGGGCATGCCGCGCTGTCGCTGCTGCAGAGCCAGCCGTTCGATTTCGTGGTCACCGACTGGAACATGCCGGTGATGACCGGCATCGAGCTGCTCAAGGCGATCCGTGCCGATGCCAAGCTGAAGACCCTGCCGGTGCTGATGGTCACCGCGGAAGCCAAGCGTGAACAGATCATCGAAGCCGCCCAGAGCGGCGTGAACGGCTACATCATCAAGCCGTTCACCGCGCAGACGCTGGAAGAGAAGCTCGGCAAGATCTTCGAACGCCTGGCGGCCAGCGCCTGATGGATACCACGGTCGACAAGAGCGCCCTCGCCCTGCGCCTGCAGGAGGCCCTGGACGCACTCGAGTCCGGTGACGAAGCCGCCTGGCGGCAGCGCATCGACGGACTGGTCGCGCTGCGCACGCAGCCGATGATGAGTGGGCTCTCGCGGCTGGCCCGCGAACTGGGGCAGGCGCTGGGTGAACTGCCGACCGTGCCGAGCGAAGCCGGGGAACTGGACGATGCCTGCGCGCGCCTGGACCACGTGGTGGCGATGACCGAACAGGCCACGCACCGCACCCTGGACCTGGCCGAGGAATGCCGCAGCCTGACCGAACAGCTGCGCGCCGAAGGCCTGCAGCCGGGCCAGGACGCGCAGCTCGAGCGCATCCGCCACAACCTGACCGAGATCGCCCTGACCCAGAGCTACCAGGACCTGACCGGGCAGATCATCCGTCGCGTGGTGGGCATCGTCCGCCGCGTGCACGAAGGCTTCGGCGCACTCGGCCTGCCACCGGAACAGCATCGCACCGACCCGGAACTGGCCGGGCCGGCACTGAAGGGACTGGACCGCCACGCGGTCTCGCAGAACGACGCCGACGACCTGTTGTCGGATCTGGGGCTGTAAGCATGAGCGCGGTATCCGACGACATCACTGCCGATTTCATCATCGAGGCACAGGAAATCCTGGATCGCCTCGGCGAACAGCTGGTGTCGCTGGAGCAGGCACCGCAGGACAGCGATCAGCTCAACGCGGTGTTCCGCGGTTATCACACGCTCAAGGGCGGCGCCGGATTCCTCGGCGTCACCGCCATGGTCGAGCTGTGCCATGCCGCTGAAGAAGCGCTGGGCGCCGCGCGTGCCGGCCAGGCGGTGCTGCAGGCCCATCACTTCGACGCGGCCCAGCAATCGCTGGACTACCTGCAGTCGATGCTGGATGCAGTTTCCTCCGGCACCGAGCCGGGCTATGCACCGCCGGACCTGATCGCCCAGTTCGACGTACACGGCGGTGCCGTGGCGGCACCCGCCGCCGCAGCAGCACCCGCCGCAGGTGGCAGCGACCTGATCACCGACGACGAATTCGAGGCCCTGCTCGACCAGCTGCATGGTGGCAACGCGCCGACCGCGGTTGCACCGGCGAAGAAGGCCGACGACGGACTGATCAGCGAAGACGAGTTCGAAGCCCTGCTCGACCAGCTGCACGGTGGCGCCGCACCGGGCACCAAGCCTGCTGCCGCCATGGCACCGGCGCCGGCTGCGGCCCCGCGCCCGGTCGCCGCACCGGCACCGGTGGCAAAGCCGGCCGCCAAGCCGTTGGCCGAGGCCGAACATACCGTACGCGTAGACACCAAGCGCCTGGACGCGATCGTCAACCTGATCGGCGAACTGGTGCTGTCACGCAATCGGCTCAAGACCCTGCGTGCACGCCTGCGCGATGAAGAATTGGACCGCGCCGTGTCCACCCTGGACATCGCCACGGCCCGCCTGCAATCGGCGGTGATGCGTACCCGCATGCAGCCGGTGGGCAAGGTCTTCTCCCGCTTCCCCAAGGTGGCCCGCGACGTCGCCCGCTCGCTGAAGAAGGAAGTGGACCTGGAACTGATCGGCGCCGAGACCGAGCTCGACCGCAACCTGGTCGAAGCGCTGGCCGACCCGCTGGTGCACCTGGTCCGCAACGCCATCGACCATGGCGTGGAAATGCCCGACCTGCGCGAGGCGCAGGGCAAGCCGCGGATGGGCCACGTGCGGCTGTCGGCGCAGCAGGAAGGTGACTACGTCAGCATCGAGGTGCAGGACGATGGCGCCGGCATCGACCCCGAAAAGCTGCGCGCCAAGGCACGCGAGAAGGGCCTGATCGATCCGGAAGCGGCCGCGCGCCTGAGCAGCGAGGAATGCCTGCACCTGGTGTTCCTGCCCGGCTTCTCGACCAAGCAGCAGGTCACCGACATCTCCGGCCGCGGCGTCGGCATGGACGTGGTGCAGTCACGCATCCGCGAACTGAGCGGCCAGATCCAGATCCAGTCGGAGCTGGGCCGTGGCAGCCGCTTCCTGATCCGCGTGCCGCTGACCCTGGCGATCCTGCCGACCCTGCTGGTTCAGGCCGGTGAGGACGTCTACGCGCTACCGCTGGCGCGCGTGATGGAAGTGCTGCACGCACCGCGCACGTCGCTGGGCTGGTTCGATGGCCGTGCCGTGCTCGATCGGCGCTCCCACACCCTGCCGCTGGTCGATCTGCGCCAGTGGCTGGATGTGACGCCCGCCGCCTCGCCCCTGCTGACCATCGTGGTGCTGCAGGCCGGCGAAGCGCGCTTCGGGCTGGTCGTGGACCAGGTGCGTGGGCGGGAGGAAGTGGTCATCAAGCCGCTGCCGAAAGCCCTGCGCGGCCTGCGCGGTTATGCCGGTGCAACCTTGATCGGCGATGGTCGCATGGCCTTGATCCTGGATGTGGACGGGCTGCGATGACCCCCGCCGGGCCCTGCCCGGCGACCCGAAAACTGTGACTACCGTCTGTACGCGATCTACCGGTGTCTCAAGTCCCATTCATACACGCCGATACCGGAACCATGGATAGACTCAGCCTCATTGGACTCTTTCTCGCCCTGGCCTCGCTGGTCGGTGGGAGCATCCTCAAGGGCGCCGGCCTGGCGTCGTTGTGGTCGCCTGCCGCGTTCGTGATTGTCATCGTCGGCACCGTCGCCGCGATCCTGCTGCATACCTCGCCGGCAGTGTTCAAGCATGCGTTCAAGATCGTGCGCTGGGTCGTGCGCCCACCGCACAGCGATCGCCGCGAACTGATCCAGCAGATCGTCGAGTGGAGCAACATCGCCCGCCGCCAGGGCCTGCTGGGCCTGGAGTCGCAGGTGGAAGCGCAGCAGGACCCGTTCCTGCGCAAGGGCCTGCAGCTGCTGGTCGACGGCGTTGAACCCGAATCGATGCGGCACATGCTGGAAATCGAACTGGGCAGCCAGGAGCATCAGGACCAGGCCGGCGCCAAGGTCTTTGAAGCGATGGGCATCTACGCACCGACCCTTGGCATCATCGGCGCCGTGCTCGGCCTGATCGCGGTGATGAAGAACCTGGCCGACCCGAGCAAGCTCGGCCACGGCATCGCTGCCGCGTTCACCGCCACCATCTACGGCATCGCCTCGGCCAACCTGCTGTTCCTGCCGGTGGCCGCCAAGCTCAAGAGTGTCATCTCGCACAACACCCGCGACCGCGAGATGGTCATCGAAGGCCTGATCTCGATCGCACAGGGCGAGAACCCGCGCAACATCGAAACCAACCTCTCCGGCTTCCTGCACTGACATGGCCCGCCGCAAGCACCACGAAGAGCACGCCAACCACGAAGCATGGGCGATCCCCTATGCCGACCTGATGACGCTGCTGCTCGCCTTCTTCGTGGTCATGTACGCGATCTCCTCGGTCAACGAGGGCAAGTACCGGATCATGGCCGACGCACTCACCGATGCCTTCGGTGGCGCACCGCGCACCATCAATCCGGTGCAGGTGGGTAACAAACAGGTGCAGGGTGGCGGCTGGGACAGCCCCTCGGTGATCAAGTCCGGCACCAAGATCGGGCCCTCCGCGCCTGCACCGTCGCACGACCCGACCCTGCTGCCGTCGATGGCCTCGCAGATGCGCATGCCGGTGTCGGTGCACAACCAGGAGCAGATCGCGCGCGCCGAGCGCCAGCTCAACAGCATCGCCGACCGCCTCACCGCCGCACTGGCGCCGCTGATCGACCGCGGCATGATCAGCGTGCGCCGCACCGAGCTGTGGATCGAAGTCGAGATCAACAGCGACATCCTGTTCCCGACCGGCTCGGCCGCGCTGGACGTGCATGCGCGGCAGACCCTGGCCAGCCTGGCCGAGGTGCTGCGTGACGTGCCCAACAGCGTGCGCGTGGAAGGGCACACCGACAACGTGCCGATCGCCACCGCCACCTTCCCGTCGAACTGGGAGCTGTCGGCCGGACGCGCCGCCAGCGTGGTACATCTGTTCGCCGACCAGGGCGTGCAGCCGTCGCGGCTGGCGATGGTCGGCTACGGCCAGTTCCGCCCGCGCGAAGAGAACGACAGCGCCCAGGGCCGCAACCGCAACCGTCGGGTGATGGTCATCATCCTGGCCGACACCTCGCATTCGGTGGACCCGCTCGGCCAGCGCCTGAACGCAGCCACCGGCGCCACCGACAGCACCGCTACCGAACAGGCCGCCGCAACTCCGGCCAGCGCCCCCACCTCCCCCATCGCACCGGTGAAGTTGCCGCCGGTGCCGGCTGGCAGCCGCGTCGGCGCCGCCGTTCCCCCGGCAATGAAGGAGTAAACCGATGCGCATCTGGGCAGTCGCCAACCAGAAGGGCGGAGTCGGCAAGACCACCACCACCCTCGCCCTCGGCCGTGGCCTGGCCGCGCTTGGCCATCGCGTGCTGCTGATCGACCTCGATCCGCACGCCTCGCTCAGCCGCGCCTTCGGCGTGCCGGTCGATCCGCCGCCGGCCGGCGTGCTGGAACTGTTCGGCGCACCGCCGGCCGATCTTTCCAGCCTGTGCCATGCCAGCAGCATCCATGGCCTGGACTATGTCTGTGCACAATCCGCGCTGGCCACATTGGAACGCCGCAGCGCCAACCAGCCCGGCCTCGGCCTGGCCCTGCAGAACGCGCTTGCCCGCCATCAGGGGCAGCACGACTACATCCTGCTGGACTGCGCACCCACCCTCGGTCTGTTGATGATCAACGCACTGGCCGCGGCCGACCGCCTGATCATTCCCACCCAGGCCGAGCCGCTGGCTCTGCATGGCCTGGAGGGGATGGTCCGCACCGGCGAGATGGTCGAGCGCTCGCGCCGCCGCCCGCTGCCGATCTCGATTCTGCCCACCCTGTTCGACCGCCGCACCCGCGCCGGCAACGAATCGCTGCGCACGATGCAGGATCGTCACGGCACCCGCGTGTGGGAAGACGCCATTCCCATCGACACCCGCATCAGCAACGCCGCCGGCCTGACCCTGCCAAGCGTTGGTGAGGACTACCCGGGCCGCGGCCTGGCTGCCTACCGCCGCGCCCTGAACTGGATCCTCGGCGAGGATGCCCGCGCCCTGGAGCAGGCCGCATGAACAGCACCGGCGTACTGGACGACTATCTGGACGAACTGCTGGGCGAAGCGATCGCCGTGGCGCCACCGGCTGCACCGCCGCCGGCAAGCGACGAAGCGTGCCCGGCGATTGCAGCGGACGCCGAACGCGAGCCGACCTGGGACGACCTGCCGGCCGAGGTGATCTACGAAACGGAGACTTTTGCTGCTGCCCCGGCAGAGGACGACGCAGCACTGGAAGCCGCCTTCGAGGCCGCCGCAATGCCTGTCGCCGCTCCCGAGCGCGAACCGACCTGGGATGACCTGCCTGACGAGGTGATCCACGAGACGCCCCCCGCTCCGGCTGCCGCCAAGGCAGGTCCGGAACCCACCTGGGACGATCTGCCGGACGAAGTGATCTACGAGACCGATACGGCCGACAGCCATCGCCTCGCCCACACCGACAGCCCCGGCCTGCAGGCTGCATTCGAGGCCGCAGCAGGCGGCGAGGACGTTCCTGCGCCACCACCGGCCGTAGTCGCAGCACCCGCTCCAGCGGCACGCACCGATGCCGCGCCGCCACCGCGCGTGGCCGTGGACGCGCCAGCAGGCAACCGTCCGAACAGCTGGCAGGAACTGCAGGCACAGGCACATCGGCCCGCCAGCAGTCCGCATCCGCAGAACCGACGCGCCGGCGAGCGCACCTCGCGCTGGTTGCGCCTGCGCTGCGGCACCCAGGCCTATGCACTGGAACTGCTGAAGGTGCAGGAAGTGGTGCTGCCGGTGCCGCTGCTGCCGCTGCGCGGCACCGCACCGGCCATGCTCGGCATCATGAACCTGCGCGGCCAGGTCGTGCCGGTGATGGATCTGGGCCTGCACCTTGGAGCCGCGGCCGCCGAAGACGACTCACAGACCCGTATCGTGGTCCTGGAAGAAGACGGCGAGACCATCGGCCTGCGCGTGTCGGCGGTGGAAGATGTCGCCAACCTCACCGATTCGCAGATCGAACCGCCCGATACCGCGCGCATCTGCCAGATCTCCAACGACCTGTTCCGCGGCGTCGCCCGGGTCAGCCAGCGCCCGATGATCCTGCTGGATGCCACGCGGCTGTTGAGCTGAGTCGGCGCTTTGCGCCGACGCGTTGCCTGTCGGGGACGCACCGCGTCGATTCCCCTAAAGAACCCCGCCGGGGTGCCGTTATGGATCACGGAACCGTTTGTCCGGAGCAACGATGAGCACTGTCGAACTGGGTGGGGATCTCGGCATCGAGAGCACCACCGAGCTCAAGAACCGCCTCGCCCCGCTGGTGGCGCAGGCAGGCGAGCTGACCCTGGATGCAAGCCAGGTCGCCCGCATCCACACGGCCGCCGTGCAGGTGCTGTGTGCGTTCGTGCAGGCCCGCCGCGAGGCAGGTCTCGGCACCGGCTTCCACGGTTGCACTGCAACCTTCCGTGACGCCGCGCGCCTGCTGGGCGTCACCCAGGCCCTGGGCCTGGACGTAACCCATGACAACCTGAAATCTGTGGAGAACGCTGCATGAGCGCACGTATCTTGGTGGTGGACGATTCGGCGTCGATGCGCCAGATGGTTTCCTTCGCCCTCACCTCGGCCGGTTTTGCCGTCGAAGAAGCCGAAGACGGCGCGGTCGCGCTCGGTCGCGCCAAGGGCCAGCGCTTCAATGCGGTGGTCACCGACGTCAACATGCCGAACATGGACGGCATCGCGCTGATCCGCGAACTGCGCCAGCTGCCGGACTACAAGTTCACCCCGCTGCTGATGCTGACCACCGAATCGGCCGCCGACAAGAAGTCCGAAGGCAAGGCCGCCGGCGCCACCGGCTGGCTGGTCAAGCCGTTCAATCCCGAACAGCTGGTCGCCACCGTGCAGAAAGTGCTGGGCTGATCGCCCGCCACCGCTCCCCCTCTTCGCTTCCGGACCACCACTGCCATGAGCATGGACCTGCAACGCTTCCACGCCACCTTCTTCGAGGAGAGCCGCGAAGGCCTCGACGCGATGGAGGCTGGCCTGCTGGCCCTGGAATCGGGGCAGCAGGACGCGGAGATCATCAATTCGGTGTTCCGCGCCGCCCACTCGATCAAGGGCGGCGCCGGCACCTTCGGCTTCGATACGATCGCCGGCCTGACCCACGTGCTGGAAACGCTGCTCGATGAACTGCGTGCCGGCAAGCGGGCGCTGGAAGGCCACGCGGTCGACGCCATGCTGTCCTCGGTGGACGTGCTGCGCGCCCTGCTTCGCGAAGCCGAACACGGCCAGGCTGCCGATCCGGCTGCAGTCGCTGCGGTGAAGGCGCGCCTGGAAGCGGTCCTTTCCGGCCAGGCCGCACCGAGCGCCCCCGCTGCCGTCGCGGCCAAGGTGGACGATACGCCGGAAGCCTGGCAGATCGGCTTCACCCCGGCACCGTCGCTGTTCATGAGCGGCAACGACCCGCTGCGCATCATCCGCGAACTGGAGCATCTCGGTTCGCTGCAGGTCGCCGCGCGCATGGAACGCCTGCCGGGCTTCGCCCAGCTCGACCCGCTCGAGGCCCATCTGGCGTGGGATCTGGGCCTGGTCGGCAAGGTGCCGCGCAGCAAGATCGAAGACACCTTCGCCTGGGTACTGGACGACTGCGAACTGGACATCCGTCCGGCCGCACCGCCGAGCCTGGCTACACAGGCGCCCCTTGCAACCGCCCCTTCCACACCGGCTGCCGTCGTACCGGCGGCGCCTGCTGCGCCCGCCACCAGCGGCGGCGCCAGCCAGGAAGCCGAAACCTCGATCCGAGTCAGCGTCGACAAGGTCGATGCGCTGATCAACCTGGTCGGCGAACTGGTCATCACCCAGGCCATGCTCAAGCAGGTCTCGCACGCACTGGACCCGGTCCACGCCGAGAGCCTGTTCGCCGGCCTGGACCAGCTGGAACGCAATACCCGCGACCTGCAGGAAGCCGTGATCGGCGTGCGCATGCTGCCGGTCGATGCGGTGTTCCGCCGCTTCCCGCGCCTGGTCCGCGACCTGTCCAGCCGCCTTGGCAAGCAGGTCCGCCTGCGCACCGTCGGTGAAGGCACGGAACTGGACAAGGGCCTGATCGAAAAGATCGCCGACCCGCTGGTGCACCTGGTGCGCAACTCGATCGACCACGGCCTGGAGATGCCGGACGTGCGTCGCGGCGCGGGCAAGGACGAAACCGGCACCATCACCCTGGCAGCCTCGCATCAGGGCGGCCACATCGTCATCGAAGTCAGCGACGACGGCCGCGGCCTGGACCGCACCAAGATCCTGGCCAAAGCCCACGAACGCGGCCTGGCAGTGCCGGACAACCCTACCGATTCGCAGGTCTGGGACCTGATCTTCCAGCCTGGTTTCTCCACCGCCGATGCAGTCACCGACCTGTCCGGCCGTGGCGTCGGCATGGATGTGGTCCGCCGCAACATCCAGGCGCTGGGTGGCGAGGTGCAGATCGAAAGCAGCCTTGGTAACGGCACCCGCACGCTGATCCGCCTGCCGCTGACCCTGGCCATCCTCGATGGCATGACCGTGGCAGTCGCGGGCGAAACCCTGATCCTGCCGCTGGCCTATGTGCTTGAGGCCCTGCAGCCGCAGGCCGAGGACATCCGCAGCATGGCCGGCGAAGGCCGCGTGCTGCGCGTACGTGGCGAGTACCTGCCGATCCTGTCGCTGAGCGAATACTACGGCTACGGCAACCGTGCGCCGGGCAGCGAATCGCTGGTGGTCGTGGTCGAAGGCGATGGCCAGAAGATCGCGCTGGAAGTGGACGAGCTGGTCGGCCAGCAGCAGGTGGTGGTGAAGAACATCGAGAACAACTACCGCCGCATCGGCGGGGTGTCCGGTGCCACCATCCTCGGCGATGGCCGCGTGGCCCTGATCGTCGACATCGGCGGGCTGGTGCGTTCGCTGCGGATGCCGCAGGCCGCCTGATCTACGTTGCAGGCGCGTACTGGACCGCCGCCCTTCGGGGCGGCGGTTTCTGTTTGTGTTCGCCCTGCCAGTGGGATCAGATTCCATTCCGCAGGAAAGGGATCTGATCGCGGGACGGCACCCCGATACCAAATCGTGAACTCCGTCGACACGATGGCTGCGGGCGTAACCACTTCATCCAAGCGAAGCCGCGTCGCTGCAACGCTTTCGCGCCGTCATCCCTACGCAACCGAATGTGATCTGCGTCCATAAAGTCCATCCGGACTGCGCCGCTATTTCGCTTTGACGGCCGTCACCGAACCCCCACCGGGCACCACCGTTCGCTCTGCAACCACCCCCAAACCGGCGCACAGACGCCGGCACTCTGCCCACCTGGAGCACCCTGCATGAAGTGGTTCCAAGATCTGCCCATCGCCCGCAAGCTGGCCGTGGGGTTCACCCTCACCACGTTGATGACCCTGGTCCTCGGCGCGTTCGCCCTGCTGCGCCTGAGCGAAGCCAACGCGCAGCTGCGCGAGATGGCCGGCAACGATATCCCCTCCGTCCAGCACCTGGGCGAGGCGCGCTCGCAGCTCGGTGAGTTCCGTACCTACGAACTGGCCCAGCTGAGCATGCTGGACCAGCCGGAGAAGGTCGCCGACTACAACAAGCGCATGGACGACACCGCCAAAGCCGTGCATGACGAACTGGCGGCGTACTCGGCGCTGCCGGCGCTGGAGAAGGAGCGCGAACTCTATCGCGCGGCCAGCACGCAGCTGGATCGCTACTTCGCCGCCAACAAGGCGATGCGCGACGCCGTGACCGCCGGTGACGGCGCCCTGGCGCAGCAGATCTCCGACGAGCAGTCGCGCCCGGCACGTCGCGACCTGTTCGCTGCAATGAAGGCACTGGGCACCCACATCGCCGGGCAGATGGACGGCAAGATCGCCGACGCCAACGCCACCCATCGCAACAGTATGATCGCCATCATCGGCTGCATCGTACTGCTGTCACTGGTGGCCGCCGCGCTGGCCATCGTCATCTCGCGCGCGGTCACCGGTCCGCTGGGCAAGGCCGTGCATGCCATCCAGGCAGTTTCCCGCGGCGACCTCAGCGTCAGCACCCAGGCCACCAGCAAGGACGAGGCCGGCAAGATGCTGGCCGCCACCGCGGAGATGACCGCGATGCTGCGCCGCTTCAGCGAGCAGACCCAGCTGATGGCCCAGATGCATGCCGGCCCGGACATCAGCCACCGCATTCCCGAAGACTTCCCGGGCGTCTATGGCCAGCTGGCCAACGGCATCAACACGGTGATCTTCGAACACCTCGATGCAATCGTCGATGCCATTGAAGTACTCAACCAGTACGCCACCGGCAATCTGACCCCGGACGCACGCCGCCTGCCCGGCAGCCGCGCGATCCTGCACGAGTCGATGGATGCGGCCAAGGCCAGCCTGCTGGCCATCAACACGCAGATCCAGCAGCTGGCCTCTGCCGCTGCCGCCGGCGACTTCAGCCAGCGCGGTGATGCGCAGCGTTTCGATCACGATTTCCGCGTGATGATCGAGCAGCTCAACAGCATGATGCAGGTGGCCGACGGCAACCTCGGCCAGCTCTCGCAGCTGCTGCAGTCGATCGCCGCCGGCGACCTGACCGCACGCATGGACGGCCAGTTCAACGGCGTGTTCGCGCGCATGCGTGACGACGCCAACACCACCGTCACCCAGCTGACCCAGATCGTCGGCCAGATCCAGGCCAGCGCTGGCAGCATCACCCTGGCCGCCGGTGAGATTGCATCGGGCAACAGCGACCTGTCGCGCCGTACCGAGCAGCAGGCCGCCAACCTGGAAGAGACCGCTGCCTCGATGGAGGAACTGACCTCCACTGTGCGTCAGAACGCCGAGCACGCCCGCCAGGCCAACCAGCTCGCCATCGGTGCCCATGGCGTCGCCTCGCAGGGCGGTGAAGTCGTCGGCCAGGTGGTCACCACCATGTCCGCCATCGAAGCCTCGTCGAAGAAGATCGCCGAGATCATCAGCGTCATTGACGGCATTGCGTTCCAGACCAACATCCTGGCGCTGAATGCCGCCGTGGAAGCCGCGCGTGCCGGTGAACAGGGCCGCGGCTTCGCCGTGGTCGCCAGCGAAGTGCGCACCCTCGCCCAGCGCTCGGCGGCTGCCGCCAAGGAGATCAAGGGCCTGATCGATGATTCGGTCGGCAAGGTTGCCGAGGGCTCCAGCCTGGTCCACCAGGCCGGCAGCACCATGGGCGAGATCGTGGCCTCGGTGCAGCGCGTGACCGACATCATGGCCGAGATTTCCGCTGCTTCGCAGGAACAGTCGGCCGGCATTGAGCAGGTCAACCAGACCGTGGTGCAGATGGACGAGGCCACCCAGCAGAACGCCGCGCTGGTGGAGGAAGCCACCGCCGCCGCGCGTGCAATGGAAGACCAGGCCGTGCAGCTGGGTGAAGCCGTGGCCCGCTTCCGGCTGGCATCACAGGGCACGACGGCCATCCCGGCACGCCCGCTGGCGGCACCGGTACCGCGCCAGGTTGCAGCCGCCGCACCGGCCGCAAAGCCGGTCCCGGCGCGTACGCTGCGCACCGCGACAGCCCAGCCGGCGCTGGCCGCAGACGGCGACTGGCAGGAGTTCTGATGTACCCGGGGTCGGATCCCTTTCCTTCGGGAAGGGGATCCGACCCCGGACGCATGGAAAGTGATGCAATTCTCACTTCATAATCCGGCACAGTGGCCGATATCCCCATCGAGCCTCGCGCCAACGCGTGCTGGCGCCCGCCCCTGACCGTAGATTCCATGTCCGACGGCAACGACACTGCAGTGCATGATGTCCACGCGGCTGACGCCGCTGACGAACGTTTCCTGGTCCGTAATCCGCGCCAGCTGCGGCAGCTGCTGCGATCGCTGATCGACCAGCGATCACTGATCAATGCGCATATCGACGGCCGCGACCGCTCGTTCCCGACCGCGCTGCTTGAGCTCGACGAGGACGAAGACACCCTGCTGCTCGATGGCAGCCCGCAGGAGGCGTCCAACCGCGCCGCCGAACAGGCCGATCATCTGCTGTGCTTCGCCCAGCTCGAACGCGTGCTGGTGCGGTTCCGCCTGCAGGCACTGCAGCGTGTGGACAATGACGGCCACGTCGCCTTCCGCGCCCCTCTGCCGGACGAGCTGGTCCATCTGCAGCGACGTGAGATGTACCGGCTGGAGACGCCCGTCACCGATTCGCCCCAGCTGCTGGTCCCTGCCGGCGAGAGCCGTGCCGAAGCGCTGTCGATGCGGGTGGTTGACATCAGTGGTGGCGGCCTGGCGGTGGCCGTGCCTACCGACTGCGCGGTGTTCAGCCTGCAGAAGCGCTACCCGGCGGTGCTGTCGCTGCCCGACGGCCCGGACCTGGAGATCGAGCTGGTCGTCTGCAACCTGCTGCCGCAGCTCCAACCCAACGGCATCGAGATCAAGCGCGTGGGCATGCGCTTCGACATCCTGCCACGTGGCGCCGACAGCGCCATCCAACGCTATATCTTCCGCATCGACCGCCAGCGCAAGGCGCGCCGCAACGGCGAGCTGTAGGGCTCGTCCAACCGGTAGTGCCGGCCGCTGGCCGGCAACCTCGCGACAACGCGGGGCCCACACCTAAAGTCCCCCGACGAGGGGCCGATATCGAGCCTGACACCGGGACTTCCGGCAGAACCAGGACCCCTCGATGAACGACAAGACCAGCTCCACCGCCAGCGCCGGTGGCGAATTCCTCAGCTTCACCCTCGGTGCCGAGCACTACGGCGTGGACATCCTCAAGGTGCAGGAAATCCGCGGCTATGACGCGGTCACCCGGGTGCCGGATGCACCGGACTACATCAAGGGCGTGATCAACCTGCGCGGCACCATCGTCCCGGTCATCGACCTGCGCCTGAAGCTGCGCCTGGACGACGCCCGCTACGACGCCTTCACCGTGATGATCGTGCTGAACGTCGACGACCGAGTGGTCGGCATCGTGGTCGACAGCGTCTCGGACGTGATCCCGCTGTCGGCCGAACAGATCCGCCCGACCCCGGAATTCGGCGCCGCCGTCGATACCCGCTTCATCTCCGGCATCGGCACGCAGGACGACCGCATGCTGATCCTGCTCGACATCGAGACCTTGCTGGACAGCGCCGACATGGGCCAGGCCAACGTCGTTGAAGACGCCGCCGCCTGATCAAGCGGACCTGCTTCACGTTCTGGTCACACAACCCTTCAGTTCCCTCCGGCAGTGCCGATAGGGGGACAGAAGCCGGTCGCGCAGGAGCGCGCAGAACCGGAACGACCATCACCATCCCCGGAGATACACCTCGATGAAGTCCCTGCTTGCGTTCGTTTCGGCCGCTGTCCTGGCCACCACCGCTTCCGCCGCGTTTGCCCAGTCGGCCGACATGATCCCGCCGGAACTGGCACCGCGCTCGGTCGGCAAGGACGGCATGGTCTGCGGCAAGGTCGAGAAGGCCCGCTACGCAGAAGGTTCCGAAGGCCAGCCGACCTTCCTGTACATGGGCGGCGCCTTCCCGCGCCACACCTTCTCGGCGCGCATCGCCGGCGAGAACCGCGGCAAGTTCTCCTTCCCGCTGGAAACCCTGGAAGGCAAGACCGTCTGCGTGATCGGCAAGATCCAGCGCGACGCCTCGCGCGCGGAAATCGAAGTCAGCTCGCCGGCCGGCCTGAAGCTGGCCAACATCAAGTAATCCGCTGTCCGTCGAACCACGCCGGACCTGGTGCCGGCGTGGTTTCTGCTGCAACCGGGCCCGACGCCCGGACGCGTCTGCCTTAGGAGATCGCAACGCCCATGCCGTGGATCAACAACCTCAAACTGATGCCGAAGCTGCTGCTGACCTTCGGCGTCCTCCTGCTGGTGATGTTGCTGCAGGGCATCGTCGCCTATCGTGGCCTGCATTCGCTGAACAATGTCACCACCGAGCTGGCGGGTTCTCGCATGGAGAGCATCCGCATGGCCGGCGAGATGCGCGGCATGCTGGGTGAATACCGCAACGCCGCCTACCAGCAGCTGATCCGCGCCAGCGACGACGTCAAGGCGGATGCACGCAAGCAGGGCGTCGAGCTGCGCGCGAGCATGGACAAGTCGATCAAGGAGTATCCGACCCTGGTCGACAACGCGCAGCAGAAGAAGCTGTTCGACACCTTCGCCAAGGAGTGGAAGGACGCCCTGGCCTCCTATGACAGCGTCACCGAGATGCTGGAACTGGACCTGCCGGACGACGCCATCGATACCTTCGTCGGCGAAACCCGCACCAAGCACCGCAAGGCCGCCGCGGCGCTGGAAGCGCTGATCGCCGAAGACAACCGCCTCGCCCGCGCGTCGCGCGAACAGGCCGCCTCCACGTATTCCGCCTCGGCCGTGCTGACCGTGATCGCCCTGCTGGGCGGCGCCGCGCTCGGCCTGGTGCTGGTCTGGCTGTTCGCCCGCGCCCTGGTCGGCAGCGTGCGCGGCGCCGTGTCGGTTGCCAACGACGTGGCCGGCGGCAAGCTCGATGGCCACATCGACGTCAGCCGCCAGGATGAAGTGGGCGAACTGATGCAGGCCATGCAGCGCATGCAGCGCGACCTGCGCGAGCGCATCGAAACCGACCAGGCCGTGGCGCGCGAGAACCTGCGCATCCGTACCGCGCTGGATTACAGCTCGACCGGCGTGTACCTGACCGACACCAGCAACACCATCGTCTACAGCAACCGCGCCCTGCAGCAGACCCTGAGCCAGTACCAGGACGAAGTGCGCCGCGACCTGCCGGACTTCGACGCCCAGGCCTCGCTGATCGGCAAGCCGGTCACCGTGCTTGAACACCGCGGTGAAATGGACCAGACCCTGCTGGGTAACCTGAAGGCACACGGCGTCGCCCGTCGCCCGATGCAGTACGGCGATGCCCAGTTCGCCCAGGTGGTCTCTACCATCCGCAATGAAGGCGGCGACACCGTCGGCTACGTGGTGGAATGGCGCGACCGTACCCAGGAAGCGCAGGTGGAAGCCGAAGTGGCGCGCGTGATCGCCCAGGCAGCCGCCGGCGACCTGTCCGGCCGCATCGATTCCAGCGACAAGGAAGGCTTCTTCCTGCAGCTGGCCCAGCAGATCAACGGCCTGCTGGACGCCAATGCCGGCAGCATCGAACAGATCTCCGGCCTGCTCGCCGCGCTGTCGCAGGGTGACCTGACCGTGCGCATGCAGGGCGACTACCAGGGCGTGTTCGCCCGCATGCGCGACGACGCCAACGCCACGGCCGCGCAGCTGAGCGAGATCGTCACCCGCATCAAGCAGTCCAGCCGTGCGATCAGCTCGGCCGCCGGCGAAATCGCCTCGGGCAACAGCGACCTGTCGCGCCGTACCGAACAGCAGGCTGCCAACCTGGAAGAAACCGCTGCCTCGATGGAGGAACTGACCTCCACCGTGCGCCAGAACGCCGAACACGCCCGCCAGGCCAACCAGCTCGCGATCGGCGCGCATGGCGTCGCCTCGCAGGGCGGTGAAGTGGTCGGCCAGGTGGTCACCACCATGTCGGCCATCGAAGCCTCGTCGAAGAAGATCGCCGAAATCATCTCGGTCATCGACGGCATCGCGTTCCAGACCAACATCCTGGCACTGAACGCCGCCGTGGAAGCCGCACGTGCCGGTGAACAGGGACGTGGTTTCGCCGTGGTCGCCAGCGAGGTGCGCACCCTCGCCCAGCGCTCGGCCGCTGCCGCCAAGGAGATCAAGGGCCTGATCGACGACTCCGTTGGCAAGGTCAACGACGGCTCGGCCCTGGTACACAAGGCCGGCGCCACCATGGGCGAGATCGTCGCCTCGGTGCAGCGCGTGACCGACATCATGGCCGAGATCTCTGCGGCTTCGCAGGAACAGAGCGCCGGCATCGAGCAGGTCAACCAGACCGTGGTGCAGATGGACGAGACCACCCAGCAGAACGCTGCACTGGTGGAAGAAGCCACCGCCGCCGCCCGCGCGATGGAAGAACAGGCCGGCCACCTCAGCGAGGCCGTGTCGATCTTCGTGGTGGACGAAGCCGAGGTCGTGGCCGCCCCGCGCGTCGTCGCTGCCCCTGCCCCGCGCGCCACGGCGCCGGTCGCTCCGGCACCGGTCGCACCGCCGGCCCGGCGCACCGCGGGTGGTCGCCCGATGGCCACCGAACTGGCCGACGGAGACTGGCAGGAGTTCTGATTCCAGCCTGACCTGATCCACGAAGACGCCCTGGCCCTGCGCCGGGGCGTTTTCGTTTACGGGGTATCTGGATATCCAGCCAACGGCGAAGCCCCTCGGGGTGGTCGCGGAGAGCGCTTGGCTACTGAGGGCTGGCCGGGAGGGTGGGTTGCGCAGGGGGCGCCGTAAACCCGTCCCTGGG
>NZ_LLXT01000155.1 GCF_001431625.1 Stenotrophomonas geniculata ATCC 19374 = JCM 13324 | reverse complement strand
CCCACCCCGCCTTCGACAGATATCCGCGATCTGCCGAAATGGCATGATCGGCTCCTGGTGGGTGTCGACCTTGGTCGACACGTAGATCCACGCCATGCGTGGATCTACGCCAATCGGTGCTTACGACTTCTTGATCGCGTGGCCGCCGAATTCATTGCGCATCGCCGACAGCAGGCGGTCGGTGAACGAATTGGATTCACGCGAGCGCAGGCGTTCCAGCAGCGACAAGGTGATCACCGGTGCCGGCACATCCAGTGCGATCGCTTCGGCCACGGTCCAGCGGCCTTCACCAGAATCCTCCACGTACGGCGCGATGCCATCCAGCGACGGATTGCGCTTGAGGGCTTCGGTGCTCAGGTCCAGCAGCCACGAGCGCACCACGCTGCCGTGGCGCCACACCTCGGCCACCTGGGCCAGGTCCAGCTCCATCTCCTGCTTGCGCTCCATCAACGCGAAGCCTTCGGCGTAGGCCTGCATCATTCCGTATTCGATGCCGTTGTGGACCATCTTGGTGAAGTGGCCGGCGCCAGACGGACCGACACGTGCCCAGCCGCGATCTTCAGCCGGTGCCAACGTGCGCAGCAGCGGTGCGATCTGCTCCACCACCGGCGCTTCGCCACCGACCATCAGGCTGTAGCCCTCCTGCAGGCCCCACACGCCACCGCTGGTGCCGCAGTCGACGTAGCCCAGATCGTCCTCGGCCAGCGCCTTGGCGCGGCGGATCGAGTCCTGGTAGTTGGAGTTGCCGCCGTCGATGACGATGTCACCCTCGGCCAGGTGCGGGGTCAGCTGGCCCAGGGTCTGGTCGACGGTTTCGCCAGCCGGCACCATCAGCCACACCACGCGCGGCACCGGCAGTGCGGCTACGGCCGCGGCCAGAGAATCAACCACCTCCAGGCCGGCCTCGGCGGCGCGCTGGCGGGCGCCTTCGCCCGGGTCGTAGCCGACCACGCGGTGGCCGCCGCGATGCAGGCGCTGGGCCATGTTGGCGCCCATGCGGCCGAGGCCGATCATTGCAATATCCATTGTTTCACCTTCAGTTGGGGTCTAGGGTCAGGCTGCCTGGCCTGCCGGTAGCCGCGCAGTGGCGCAGCTGCGCCTCGCGCCAACGCCGGTAGAGCGTGGTATGCAGATTGTGCACCGCCAGGTCGATCGAAAACGGCGTTCGTGGGTTGCGATCAAGCAGGCGGGCGATGTGGTAGCCGATGGGACGTATACCGCGTGGATGCACATAGATCACGAACTGCTGGTAGAACGGATCGTCCAGCAGCTGGTCCATGCGTGCCAGCGTGGCGTGGTAGCGCGGTTCCAGCCGTGCACGAAGGTCCGGGTCGCGCTCGAACAGCAGGCGCTCGAAGTAGCGCTGGCCGATCCGCGGGATGTCCTGCGCGAGTTTCCATAGTTCGACATTGCGCTGGTCGTACCAGGCCAGGCCGCCGTGGGTGGCCAGGGCCTGCGCCGCGTCCGCGCCCACGTCAACCACCACGAAGTTCTCGGCCTGGTTGCTCAGGTCGTCCAGCGTGCCCTTGTCGTACACATGTTCGATGAAACCGGGCACGCCCACGAACGCCTGTCGCCCCATCGCCGAGGTGCGCACCGCCTTGCCATCGGCGAAGAAATCGCCGGAATGAGCGCCGAGCAGAATGCTGTCGGTACCGTGCAGGGCGAGGAACGTGCCGATCGACAGCTCCTCTGCGGCAAATTCGGCGTCGAATGCAGCATCGCCATACAGCTCGCGCTGGGCGGACAGCTGCGCGACCTGGCGGCCGACTCCGCATTCGGCGCGCACATTGCCGCTGTAGAACGCCTGCAGCGCCTGGCTGTTGCTCGCAGTGGGCACGAAACCACGGCCGAAACTTCGCGTGCGCTGCCAGCCTTGCGCCTGTGCGCCGTGCAGGCCGAAGCCAATCCAACCGAGCTGCAGGCCAGAGAAGCGGAATCCTGGATTGCCCTGCAATGCAGTAGCGGCACGTTGCGTGGCTGCACCCAGCTCGAACGCATAGGCGCAGACCGTGGCCGGATCGTCCAGCAGCTGCTGCAGCAACGCCTGGCGCGCTGTAGCAGACATGTCTGCCGGCCAGCGCACGTGCAGGTCGCCGGCAGCCTGCGACTCGGCCAGCGACGCGCGCGTACACACTGCGCCGCCGTGGACCTGCGGCGTACTGAGCGCGGCTTCATCGAAACGCCAGCCCAGCCGCTGCAGCAGCCCCTGCGTACAGTCGGCGGCTGTGGCCGCCATGCCCAGCACGGGCGCCAGCAGCAGGGCCGCGCCCATCAACCCGCCGTGCACGTTCAGCCCTGGTCCGTGCGGGCGGGTGCGGGCTCAGGAACTGCAGAGGGCGGCGGCGGCAACGGTGATGGCATGCCCGCAGCCGGCGGCAGGTACTGCTGCAGGCGCTGGAAGAAGCGGCGATAGAAATCGGCGTCGGTGACCGTGCTGCTCGCCACTTTCACCAACGAATCGTCGTTGCTGCCGAACGGCAGCGATACCGAGCCCAGCGCACCGACACCGACACTGGCTGAGGTCGGGCTCTTCTTCAGCGCATAGCGGTCCTGCACCGCGCTGACGAATACCAACGTCTGGCTGCCACGCGGCGCGCAGGAAATGCGCAGCACCAGCTGCTCGTGGTCGTCTTCGCGCGGCTGGAAGTTCTTGTTGCCTTCCACCTGTGCGTCATCGGCACGGGCGATGGCATAGCCCTGGCTGAGCAGGGTACGTCGCGCAGCTTCACAGGCTTCGCCCGGGCGGCCATCGACGGTACGCGAGAACGTGTCGCCGGAGTCGAAGGATTCGCGCAGCAACGTGCTGTCGGCGGTGCGGCCACCACAGGCCGACAGGATCAGGGCGCTGCCAAGCGCCACAACAGCACTGGAAAGACGGGAGGCCCGCATGGGTACTCCTGCGAGGACGGTACCGCCAAGGGTAGTCCTGCGGCCGTGTGCGGCGGGTCGAAACCGGCATGACCGCGCCACCCCGTTGCTGCCTGTTCATGCACAAAAAAGGACGGAGGGGATTAAGTCGTTTGGTGGCATGTGGCTCGCCGGGCATGGCCCGGCGCTACCGGGACGGAGGCACCCAAACGAAAAGGGGCCGGCAATGCCGGCCCCCCTGCGGTATCGCATGCCGCCTCCGGCTCAGTCCGCCCAGCGACCGGCGCCGGTGGACTGCGGCAGCACCTGCGCCGACAGCGGGCGGTCGTTGGCCAGCAGGTTCACCGCATCGGCCAGGATCGAGGCCGACTCGCGCAGCAGCGGGTCAGGACGCTTCTCGGCAGCCTTCTCGCGTGCGGCATCCTTGACGATGTCGCGCTCGTTGCCCGTCAGGCCGTCGTCGTTGCTGTCATCGGCCAGCGGGTCCAGGGCCAGGCCCAGCTCCTTGCGCATCGCCTGGCGCTCCTTGCGCTGGGTGTCCTGGCGCTCACGCTCGGCACGGCGGGTGGCCTCGTTGAGCGAGATGTACTTCTTCGCCGCCTCAGTGCGGAACTGCTGCACGTCCTCGTTCCACCACTGGAATTCCTTGTCGGCGGCAATGCGCGCGTCATGGCGGATTTCCAGCTTCGGCAGCAGCGGCGCGAAGTTGCCGTACTGGGTGTGCGGCACGGCAGCGATGCGGGTCCACGGCAGCGCGTTGTCGTAGGTGCTCTCGCCGAACTCGGTGGCATCGACGCTGGCCGGGAAGGCCAGGTCCGGCACCACACCCTTGTGCTGGGTGCTGCTGCCGCTGATGCGGAAGAACTGGGCGATGGTCAGCTTGACCTGACCGAAGCGCTGGGTCTCACCACTCGGCCAACGGTCGAGGTCGACGATGTTCTGCACCGTGCCCTTGCCGAAGCTGGTCTCACCGATCACAAGGCCACGGCCGTAATCCTGGATGGCACCGGCGAAGATCTCCGAGGCCGAGGCCGAACCGCGGTTGATCAGCACCGCCAGCGGGCCATCCCATGCCACGCCCTGGTTGCGGTCGCTGTTGACGGTGACGCGGCCACCGGACTCGCGCACCTGCACCACCGGGCCCTGCTCGATGAACAGGCCGGTCAGTTCAATGGCTTCGTCCAGCGAACCACCGCCGTTGTTGCGCAGATCCAGCACCACGCCATCCAGCTTGTCGTTCTTGAAGCCGGCCAGCAGCTTGGCCACGTCGCGGGTGGCCGAAGCGTAATCGGCCGCATTGCGGCGACGGCCTTCGAAGTCCTGGTAGAAGGTCGGCAGCTTGATCACGCCGACCTTGCGTGCCGGCTCGCCGTTGGCGGCCGGAATGGTCATGGTCTCGCCCTTGGCAGCCTGTTCGGCCAGGCGCACCTTCTGGCGGGTTAGCACCAGGGTGTGGTGCTTGCCGTCGGCACCTTCAGCGGCCGGAATGAATTCCAGCTTGACCTGGGTGTCCTTGGCGCCACGGATCTTGGCCACGACATCGTCGATGCGCCAGCCGATCACGTCCTCGACCAGGCCGGACTTGCCCTGGCCGACGCCGACGATACGGTCACCCGGCTTCAGCGTGCCGTCCACCGCAGCCGGACCACCGGCGATGATCTCGCGGATCACCACCACGTCGTCCTGGCGCTGCAGCTGCGCACCGATGCCTTCCAGCGACAGCGACATCGCCTGGTTGAAGTTCTCGGCGGTGCGCGGGGTGAAGTAATCGGTGTGCGGATCGACCGCGCTGGTGTACGAATTCATGAAGAACTGGAAGACGTCTTCGCCCTTCAGTTCATTGACCGACTTCTCCAGCGTCGCGTAGCGTTTGTCCAGCGTCTTGCGGATGTCGTCCGGCTTCTTGCCGGCCAGCTTCAGGCGCAGCCAGTCGTTCTTCACCGACTTGCGCCACAGCTCATCCAGTTCGGCGCTGCTGGCCGCCCACGGCACCTTCTTGCGGTCGTATTCGAAGCGCTCGTCGGTGGTGAAGTCCGGCTCCTGCTTGAGCAGCTTGCGCGCATAGGCCACACGTTCGCCGACGCGCTGCTTGTAGACCGCGAACACCTGGAACGCCGGCTCCAGCTCGCCGCCACGGATGGCCGAGGAGATGTTGGCTTCGAACGGCGCGAAGCGCGCCACGTCGGCCTGGGTGAAGTACTGCTTGCCGCCGTCCAGCGTCTCCAGGTAGCGCTTGAACACGTCCTTGGAGGTGGCCTCGTCCAGCGCGCGCGGGCGGTAGGCGTAACGGCTGTCGGACAACAGGCCGTACACCAGCTTGGAGGTGGTCACCTGATCGGCGGTTGCCGCGGCGGGCAATGCCGGCGAGTCGGCCTTGGCCGCCAGCGCCAGCGGCGCAACCAGTGCCAGGGCCATCAGGAATGCGGGGGCTTTGAATTTCATTGACGTGCTCGAAGGCGCCTTGCCAAGGGGGAGACTGCGTGGTGTTCAGACACCACGACAGTGCCGAAAGTTGCCGGGTTTGTCACCCGGCCGCGCTCGGTGGAAAACCAGCCTAGCGGGGCCGGTGTAGCAAATTGTGAATGCATGTAGAGCCGAGCCCATGCTCGGCTGGCCGGCAGCAAGCAGCCGAGCATGGGCTCGGCTCTACGGCAGGCAGAGGTGTGCGGACCAACGGTCCGCACCCACAGGAGAAGCAGCTCCCACCCACCGGCAGGATGTCAGGAAACGCCGGCGCCCTTGGCCTGGACGTCGGCGTGGTACGACGAGCGCACCATCGGGCCGGAGGCCACGTGGCTGAAGCCCAGTTCGTAGCCGTAGACTTCCAGCGCCTTGTAGTCCTCGGGCGTCCAGTACTTCAGCACCGGGTGGTGGTGCGCGGTCGGCTGCAGGTACTGGCCGATGGTGATCATGTCCACGTCGTGCGCGCGCAGGTCACGCATGGTGGCCTTGATCTGTTCGAAGTCTTCGCCCAGGCCCAGCATGATGCCGCTCTTGGTCGGCACGTCCGGGTGCTGCGCCTTGAAGTTCTTCAGCAGGTTCAGCGACCACTGGTAGTCCGCACCCGGGCGCACGTTGCGGTACAGGTCAGGTACGGTCTCGATGTTGTGGTTGAACACATCCGGCGGGTTCTGCGCCAGGATCTCCAGCGCACGTTCCATGCGGCCCTTGCCGCGGAAGTCCGGGGTCAGCACTTCGATGCGGGTACCCGGCGACTTTTCGCGGATGGCGGTGATGCAGTCGACGAAGTGCTGGGCACCGCCGTCACGCAGGTCATCACGGTCGACGCTGGTCACCACCACGTACTTCAGGCCCATGTCAGCCACGGTCTGGCCGAGGCTGGCCGGCTCGTTGGCATCCGGCGGCTTCGGGCGGCCGTGGGCCACGTCGCAGAACGAGCAGCGGCGCGTGCAGACTTCACCAAGGATCATGAAGGTGGCGGTGCCGTGGCCGAAGCACTCGTGGATGTTCGGGCAGCTGGCTTCCTCGCACACCGTCACCAGGCGGTTCTCGCGCAGCTTGGCCTTCAGGTTCTGCACGGCATTGCCCGAAGGAATGCGCACGCGGATCCAGGACGGCTTGCGCAGCACCGGCGCGTCGGCGAACTGCACCGGCGAGCGGTTGATCTTGTCACCGCCCAGCTGCTTGACCCCGGCCTGCAACGGCGCGGCGGACGGAGAGTCGCCCTGCACGATCTGCAGGGGAATGGAACGGGCGGTGGTTTCAGTCATGGCAGTTCCGGGGGGCGGTCAGGCGGCCGCAGAAAGATCAGGCAGTTCGGGCGTGGGCTGCAGCAGCAGGCCGAACTGGCGGGCCAGGTGGTCCAGCAGCACCGGCTTGACGGCCTCCATCCCGGAGGGCCCGCCCAAGTCTACTACCGAGGTCACCTGCAACCCCTGATAGCCACAGGGGTTGATACGGTGGAAAGGTTCCAGGTCCATGGCCACGTTGAAGGCCAGGCCATGGAAGGTACAGCCGCGGCGCACGCGGATGCCGAGCGCGGCGATCTTGGCGCCACCGACGTAGACGCCCGGGGCGCCCTCGCGGCGTTCGGCACCGATGTTCCACTCGGCCAGGGTATCGATGATGGCCTGCTCGATGCGGCATACGTAGTCGCGCACACCGATGCCCAGCCGTGGCAGGCGCAGCAGCGGATAGACCACCAGCTGGCCGGGGCCGTGATAGGTCACCTGGCCACCGCGGTCCACGTGCAGCACCGGGATCTCGCCCGGCGCCAGCACGTGCTCGTCCTTGCCGGCCTGGCCCAGGGTGAATACCGGGTCGTGCTCGACCACCCACAGCTCATCGGCGTCGGCCTCGCTGCGCTGGTCGGTGAAGCGCTGCATGGCGCGCCACACCGGCTCGTACGCCTGGCGGCCGAGGTCGCGGACCAGCGCCGGACGCGGCGCGCGGTCTTCCGGGGCGGCTTCGGCCGGGCAGCTGTCGGCTACAGCGTCCACTTCACTTCCGGGTGGTCGCGCAGCGCCTGGTGCGCCAGGTCGTACTGTTCGCGGCTCTCGGCCTTGAACACGATGCGGACGGACACGTACTTACCGTTGGAGGAATGCTTCCAGCTGATGCGTTCATTGACGACATCGATGCCGGCAGCCAGCAGCAGGCGGGGGAGCTCATGTTCCAGGCCGCGGTTGGCCGGGCCCATGGCACTGAGCTCGAACTGGCCGGGGAACTGGAAGCCGTGGTCGGGGTTGTCGGACTTGATTTCCATGCCCCCCATTATCGGGCCGCAGGGCAACAAACCCAAGAGTATTCATCAACGTCAAACAGCGCACCGGTGAGTCGCTGCGTTGCAGCTGAACGGCCGTTCAGCATTGGCCCCGGCCCCGTGGCGCACCGCAGGACAGGGCAGGATTGTCTTCACGAGACAATGTCGTTTTCGGAACAGACAAGTGATCCGAACGCGCTCGTTCCATCACGTTCGCGCGAGTACCGTGTCGCAGCATATAACGACAGACAGAAACAACTTCTCACATGAGCCCCCCTTCCCAACGCCGCCTTGCAGCCCTCGGGCTGTCAGGCCTGCTGGCCGCTGCCCTCCCCCTTGCCGCCCAGGCGGCCGAACAATGTGGTCCGGACGCAATGCGCGACCACCCGCCGCAGGTCAATTTCCGCGTCGACAATGACCTGTTCGGCGGCCGCCACCAGGACCAGGGCTACACCAACGGTGCACTGTTGACCCTGGTCTCGCCCAATCTGGTCGATTACACCGACGACCCCTGCCTGCCGCGCATGGCGCGCTGGGTGAACCAGTACCTGGAAGGGCTGCACCCGGGCAAGTTCGAACAGCAGAACATGATCTTCAGCATCGGCCAGGGTATCTTCACCCCGACCGATTTCAGCCGCAGGGACCTGATCGAGGACGACCGCCCTTACGCCGGCGTACTGATCGCAAACTTCGGTTTCAATGCGCGCAGCGGCGACCGCCTGCAGACCACCCAGCTGACGCTGGGCGTGGTCGGCCCGTGGGCACAGGGCAAGCAGGTGCAGAACGCCGTGCACGACGTGCTGGGCGACGAGAAATTCAAGGGCTGGGACAACCAGTTGCACAACGAGCCGCTGTTCATGCTGACCCACGAGCGCATGCGTCGCTGGCCGGGCGATGCCAGCGTCAATGCCGACGGCTGGGGTTGGGACGCCATCAGCCACTACGGTGGATCGATCGGCAACCTGGAAACCAAGGCCAACCTCGGCGGTGAAGTGCGCTTCGGCTGGAAGCTGCCGGACGACTTCGGCAGCACGCCGTTGCGCCCGGCCGGCGAGAACACGGCGCCGACCCGCGGTGGCCGTCCCAATGGCTGGTCCTGGCACCTGTTCGCGACCTCGGACGCTGCCTGGGTGATCCGCGACATCACGCTGGACGGCAACACGTTCCGCAACAGTCACAGCGTGGACAAGCGCCATGTGGTGGCTTACGGCGGCTACGGCGTGGCCGTGATGTACGGACGCTGGAAGTTCGCTGCGGCGCGTTACCACAGCACGCGCGAGTTCAACGGCCAGCGCGAAGCACCGGTGTTCGGCAGCTTCACCATCAGCCGGTCGCTGTAGGTAGGTGCCGACCGTTGGTCGGCACGCCGGTTGATGGCAACGACAGTCGAGCATGGCCCGACTCTACAGAACGAAAAGGCCGGCATTCGCCGGCCTTTTCCTTCACCACGCCGGGGCGTGGATCATTCCGATTCCCACCACATCCAGAAGCTGTCCCACAGGCGCTTGAAGAAGCCGGCCTGTTCAACAGCAGCCACCGCCACCAGCGGCGCTTCAGCCACCAGCTTGCCATCCAGCATCACCTTCACGGTGCCGATCTGCTGGCCGGCGGTGAACGGTGCTTCCAGGGTCTTGGGCACATCGATGCTCGGCTTCAGGTCGTTGTAGCGGCCGCGCGGCACGCTCACCAGCATCGGCTGCGCCACGCCCAGCTGCACCTTGTCGGTGGTGCCCTTCCAGACCTTGTGCTCGGCTACGGCCTTGCCCGGTTCGTACAGGCGGTGGGTCTCGAAGAAGCGGAAGCCCCAGTTCAACAGCGCCAGGCTGTCATCGGCACGCTGCTTTTCCGACTGGCCGCCCAGCACCACGGCCACCAGACGCTGGTCACCACGCTGGGCCGAGCTCATCAGGCAGTAACCGGCTTCCGAGGTGTGACCGGTCTTGATGCCGTCCACGCTGCCATCGCGCCACAGCAGCAGGTTGCGGTTCGGCTGCTTGATGTTGCCGACCTGGAATTCCTTGATCTTGTTGTACGCGTAGGTTTCCGGGTAATCGCGCACCATCGCGCGGCCCAGCAGTGCCAGATCGTAGGCGCTGCTATGGTGGCCCGGAGCGGTCAGGCCATGGGCGTTCACGAAGTGCGAATTCTTCATGCCGATCTTGGCGGCATAGCTGTTCATCAGCGAAGCAAAGGCTTCCTCGCTGCCAGCCACGTGTTCGGCCAGGGCGATCGCGGCGTCGTTGCCGGACTGGATCGCCATGCCTTTCTCCATGTCTTCCAGGCGCGCGGTCTGGTTGACCGGGAAGCCGCTGTAGCTGCCATCGGTACCGGCGCCACCTTCGCGCCAGGCGCGCTCGCTCATCATCACCTGGTCATCCGCACGGACCTTGCCGTTCTTCACCTCGGCGGCGATCACGTAGGACGTCATCACCTTGGTGATGCTGGCCGGAGCCAGCTGTTCGTGGATGTTTTCACCGGCCAGCACCTGGCCGGTGGCGTAATCCATCAGCACCCAGGCCTTGGACACGCTGGGCGCGGGCGCCGGCGGAGTGGCAACAGTGGCCGGGGCGGCAGCGGCGGCAGGCGTCGGCGTGGCCGGGGTCGGCAGCGGCGTCTGGGCGGAAGCCAGGCCCACCACCAGGGTGGCGGCCAGGGCGGTGGCGGCGGAACGGAAATTCATTGGACAGCAGGCTCCAGGGGACGGCCGGGAATGGAGGGTGGAACGTAACGGCCATTGTAAGGCCGGGGGAGCATGGGCCGGCAGCACCGGCCCGGGCGGATCAATCCTTGACGATCTGCGGCGAACCCAGGCCCAGACCGGCGATGCGGCCGGCAAGTTCCGCAGCACTGGCATGGTCGCTGGCGGGAACGCGCAGGCGGAACAGGGTGCGGCCACCGGCAGCGATGTCACTGATGGTCGCGCCGACGATGCCGGCGGCGTTGAGCTGGCCCATCGCGCGGTTGGCATTGTCGCGGCTGGAGAAGCTGGCGACCTGCACCATCACCGCGCCCACCACCTGCTGCGACAGGCTGGGTACGGCCGGCGTGGTCGATGCGCTGCGCACCGGTGCCGGTGCCACCGCGCGCGGAGTGGTGCTGGCCACGACAGCCGGAGCGGGCACCGTGCTGCGCACCGGCGGCGCGCTCGGCGGCAGGCTGCTGACCGCCACATCCGGCACGGTGCTGGCCACGCCCTGGGTGGTGGCCGGCTGGCCACGCGCAGGCATGCTGTCGCCCGGCAGGCGCTTGACCAGGCGATCGATGTCGCTGTCGGCTGTGGCGCGTGCAGCCGGCGTCGGGCGCGCGCTGGCCACGGTGGTGGTTGCGGCCGCTTCGGCAGCACGACGTTCGCGGCGCGAGGGCTTTTGCACCAGCAGGTTGCCCTCGCCCGGCTGCAGCGCGCGCACCTCGACATTGCCGGTACCGCGCTGGGTGATGCCCAGGCGCACGGCGGCGGCGTAGCTGAGATCGACTACGCGGCCATCATGGAACGGGCCGCGATCGTTGACGCGCACGATCACCGACTCGCCGTTGTCGAGGTTGGTCACGCGGGCGAAGCTGGGCAGCGGCAGCGTCTTGTGCGCGGCGGTGAACTGGTACATGTCGTAGACCTCACGGTTCGAGGTCAGGCGGCCGTGGAACTTGGCGCCGTAGTACGACGCGGTGCCGCGCTCGACATAGTTGCGGGTGTCATCAAGCACTTTGTACGACTTGCCCAGCACCACGTACGGCGACTTGTTGCCGATCGCCGAGCGCTCCTCGGCGGTCACTTCCGGCTCGGGAATGCAGGCCACGTTGGGAATGTAATCCGGCGTGCTGTCGCGCACGCCCGGCTTGTACAGGCCACCGGCGGTGTAGTTGCCGCGGGTGCTCAGGTCTTCCTTGGCCGCCGCGTACGGCGACCCTTCCGGGCAGTGTGCCGGGCGCGAGCCGCGCCCCTGCACCAGGGTGCCGCCGGACTTGCCACCATGGCCGGCCGTGGCCGGCTTCTTCGGCGCGCTGCTGCAGGCAGCCAGCGCGAGGACGATCAAGCCTGGGACCAGCCATCTGATGTTCATGCCGGGGGCAGCTCCTGTCCGGCAATGGCCTGGGACAACTGGAACACGGCCATCGCGTACATCTTCGAGAGGTTGTAGCGGGTGATCGCGTAGTAGTTCTGGAAGCCCAGCCAGTACTGCTTGCCGGTGCTGCCTTCAAGCGTGATCGGGGTGGCGGTGGCGCCCGGCTGTACCGGCGCGCTCGGCTGGTAGCCGCGCTGCGCCAGGTCGGCCATCGACCAGGTCGGCATCCATTCGGTCGGATTGAACTCCTCGCGGCCCGGCGCCAGCGTGGTCGGCACGGCCACCTGGCCACCACGGACCCAGCCACCCTTCTTCACGAAGTAGTTGGCAATGGACGAGAACACGTCGTCGTAGCTGGTGAACAGGTCGCGACGGCCATCACCGTTGCCGTCCACCGCGTAATCCAGATAGCTGGACGGCATGAACTGGCCCATGCCCATCGCACCGGCATAGCTGCCCTTGAGCGTGGTGATGTCCAGGTTTTCTTCGCGGCCCAGCTCGAACAGCTTGGCCAGCTCATCGCGGAAGAACAGCTCGCGGCGTACTTCGCGTTCCAGCTTGGCCGGGTCGCCGCTGCGCGGGTAATAGAAGGCCAGCGTGTACAGCGCATCGAGCACGCGATGGCTGCCGGCATTCTTGCCGTAGCTGGTTTCCACGCCGATGATCGCCACGATCACTTCGGCCGGCACACCGGTGCGCTGCTGCACGCGATCCAGTTCGGCGCGATGCTGGGCCAGGAACGCGCGGCCGCCATCGATGCGGGCCTTGCTGATGAACATCGGCCGGTATTCGTTCCACGGTTTGACCCGTTCGGCCGGGCGCGACATCGCGGCGATGATCGGCTGGCGCACCTGCGCCTGGTCGAGCACGCTGCTGATCTGCTCCGGCTTCAGGCCATAGCGCTTGGCGGTATCGGCAATGAAGCGGGCCCGTGCGACCTCGAACGGCACCGGGGTGAGATCGACCGGCGGCGCGGTGGCAGCGGCGGCTTCGGGCGCGGCCTCGGCCGGGCCATGGGCCTTGACGGCGGGTTGGCGCGGCGTGCTGCTGGCCTGGGGCGAAGACGGTGGGGACTTCGGCTGGGTCGCGCAGGCGACCAGGCCGAGGGTGAGCATGCAGGCCAGAGTGCGTCGAATCATCGTCGCAGGTTAGCAGGTCATGGATGAATTAAAACCCCTAACACCATGAATCACAACGATTTGCCCGCGTTCAGCGGGAAATGTGAAGGCGTCGTGATCGGGCTTCCCCATTCAGATAGAGGTGGCCGGTTGCGTCCCCATCCCCGCAGACGCAACCGGCAACCGGATCCGGTCGATACCCGCGCGGCTGCCGCTCCCCAGTGGCAGTACCCCGCGCTCCCTGTATCCGTTGGATCAGTACTGCTCCCGCCCGACGCCCCCTCGCGCTGCAACGATTGACGGCGCGCCGTGCCGAACGGGCCGCCATTGTGCAGGCCGATTACGACAAGTCCATTGATCAGGATCAACGCGCTGTAAAAGTGTGAACCAGCTAACGTTTTTTTCCGGACTTTGGTCAGCGGGTGTGCTGCCGTGCATCGTTGTGAGAACGCTTCCACAACGGGCGTTGCGCAGAGTCAGGAAGTTTCCAGCCAACGGCGCAGCCCTCGTGGGTGGTGTCTGGGTGGTCGCGGAAAGGAGAAGCCGCGGGTGGGCCGGTCGGGTTGGGTACGCGGGGGACGCCGTGAATCCGTCCCTGGAGCAACTGTGTTGATGGA
>NZ_LLXT01000154.1 GCF_001431625.1 Stenotrophomonas geniculata ATCC 19374 = JCM 13324 | reverse complement strand
CCCCCGCCCCGCCTTCGACAGAGTCCTGCGATCTGCCGGAATGGAACGGCCTGCTCTTGGTGGGTGTCGACCTTGGTCGACACGTAGATCCATGCCGTGCATGGATGAATCACGATTGAAAAACGCTCAACCGACTTCGTACAGCTCCAGCGGCAGGCCATCCGGATCGGCGAAGAAGGTGAAGCGGCGGCCGGTGTACTCGTCCACGCGGATCGGTTCGCAGGCGACGCCATGCGCGGCCAGGCGCTGGATGAAGGGTTCCAGTGCAGCCACCCGGAACGCGAGGTGGCGCAGGCCCTGGGCTTCGGGGCGGCTGGGGCGCGGCGGTGGCGAGGGGAAGGAGAACAGTTCCAGCTGGCCGCCGTCGGGCAGGGCCAGGTCCAGCTTCCAGGAGTCGCGCGCGGCGCGATGGTTCTCGGCCAGCACGCGCAGGCCGAGGATGCGCACGTAGAAGTCCTTCGAGCGTGCGTAGTCGCTGCAGATCAGCGCAGCGTGGTGGATGCCCAGCAGGGCGTAGGAACCGGGGGTCATTGCAGGGTGTCCAGCCAGCGCTGGGCGATCTTCTGCGCCAGCGGATAGGGTTCGGGATCGTTGCGGTTGGTCAGCACGATCACGGTCAGGTGCTTTTCCGGGTGGCGCACGATCACGTTGCGGAAGCCGATGCTCTCGCCGCTGTGCCATTGCACCTGGCCGTTCAGGCGCCAGCCGAAACCGTAATGCGGCACGTCCGGTTCCGATGTGGTCGTGGCCGGGCTGAACATCGCCCGGCGCGAAGCTTTCGACAGCAGGCGGTCGTCATACAGCGCGGCGTCCCAGCGGGCGAGATCGTCCAGCGAGGAATAGATGCCGCCGTCGCCGAGCACGGCGCTGGTGGTGCTCTGGTCGGTGCGCTGCCAGCGGCCGTCGATCCGGCTGTAGCCATAGGCGCGTGCGGCGACCGTGTCCACGCCGTCCTGGTGGGCCACGGTATGCGCCATGCCCAGCGGGCGGAAGATGCGCTCCTGCAGGAAGGTCGCGTAATCTTTCCTGGACGCGCGGCCGACGATCAGTGCCAACAGCGCGTAGCCGCTGTTGCTGTAGCGGTACTGCGTGCCGGGTGCGAAATTCAGCCGGTTCTCGTGCGACAGCAGGGTCAGCACGTCGGCGTCATGCACCTGCCGAGGGTCAGCTGGATCCATCAGGTCTTCGTAGTCGATCAGGCCGCTGGTATGCGAGAGCAGCTGGCGGATCGTGATGGCCGCCGCTGCCGGCGGCAGCTCGGGCAGCCACTGCCGGGCAGTCTGCTCCAGCCCGAGCCGGCCGTCTTCCACCAGCAGCAGCACCGCCGCGGCGGTGAACTGCTTGCTGACCGAGGCCAGCCGGAAGTTGCTTGCCGCGGTGACCGCAGTACCGTCTTCCACTACCGCCAGGCCGTAGCCGCGACGGAACACCGGTTGCCCGTCGTGCAGTACCAGTACCGCAGCGCCGGGTACCTGACCGTCGTAGGCCTGCATCAGGCCGTCGATGCCCGCATCCGGTGGAGTCAGCACCGGTGCGGCGCCGCCCGCCACTGGCAGCAGGCCCAGCACGACGGCGAACAGGGCGACGGCAGCGCGCATGGCGGCTCCGGAGGGGTCAGGGGGAAGGGGCAGGTGTGGCGCTGGCGGGCTGCGCCATCCAGCGTTCCATCTTGCGGTCCAGCACGTCCAGCGGCATCGATCCGTCCTTCAGCAGTTCGGCGTGGAAGCGGCGCAGGTCGAAGGCGGCGCCCAGACGGCTCTTGGCCTTGTCGCGCAGGGCGACGATGGTGGTCAGGCCGGCCACGTTGGACAGCGCCTGGCCGGGCTGGGCCATGATCCGCTCGACTTCGGCGTTGGCGTCGTCACTGCTCATGTCCACGGTCTTCTGCAGGTAGGCCACGGCCTGCTGCTTGCTCCAGCCCTGGGCGTTCACGCCGGTGTCGGCCACCACGCGGGCAGCACGCAGCAGGCGCGAATACAGGTAGCCGATGCGGTCGTAGGGATCGGTGTAGATGCCGAGGTTCTCACCCAGCGTTTCGGCATACAGGCCCCAACCTTCGACGAAGGCGAGGTCGCCACCGAGGCGGCGGAAACGCGGCAGCTTGGCCAGCTCCTGCTGCAGTCCCAGCTGCACATGGTGGCCGGGGATTGCTTCATGCAGGTACTGCACCGGCACGTTCCAGCGCTTGCGGCTGGGCAGGTCGCGGGTGTTCACGTACAGCACGCCCGGTTGCCCGGCCGCAGACGGCTGGTAGGCCGCTGCTGCAGCCGTCAGCGCACGCTCCGGTTCCACTGCGCGCACGTCCAGCGTGGACTTGGGCAGGGTATCGAGCACCTGCGGCAGGCGTGCGTTGACCTGCTGCTGCACCTGGCGGTAGCGGTTGATCAATGCGTTGGCGTCACCGTACTGGAACTGGCGATCGTTGCGCATGCTGCGCAACAGCTTGGACGGCGTGCCACGCAGCTTGGCATCCTTCATCACGGTGGCGATCTGCGCCTGCAGCTCCTGCACGCGCTGTTCGCCCAGTGCGTGCAGCTGCGCCGCGGTCTGGTCGCTGGCAGTGGTCTGCACGATCAGGTTGGCGTACCAGGCCTGGCCATCGGGCAGTGCGCCCAGGCCGCTGCTGGCGCGCGTGGCCGGCAGGTATTCGGTGGCGATGAATCCGCGCAAAGCACGGTAGGCCGGCATGATGCGCAGCTCGATCATGCGCTTGTATTCGGCGCTGATGCGCGCCTTGTCCTCGGCCGCGATGGTGTTGGGCATGGTGCGGATCGGCGACCAGAAGATGCTCTCTTCAGCGGTTGGCTTGATCACCGCATCCAGCTGCGGCAGCACCTTCTCCATCAGGTCGCGCGGCTGCACCACGCCGGCCTTCATGCCCTGGCGCATGTTGTCGATGGCCTGGTCGAACAGCTCGGGAATGCCCAGCGAGCGGCGCGACCAGGTGTCGTAGTCCTGCACGGTGTTGAATGGCTGTGCGCCGGCTCCCGCGCCGAGGATCGCCATGATGCTGCCGACGTTGTAGTACTGGCTGATCGGCATCATCCAGCTTGGATAGCGCTCGGCGGCCAGCGATGCGCGCGCGTCGCGCACGAAGATCTCGTAGCTGAGCAGGTCCTGGCCCTGCAGGCCGTCGCTGCCGAGTTTCTCGACCTTGCCCAGCCACTCGGTGGTGAAGTCGTGCGATTGCTGGCGCCATGCGGCGGACAGGATGTTGGGCAGCTGGTCGTTGTAGCGGGCCTCGCCCTGGAAGGTTGCCTGCAGCGGATTCAACCGCATCGAGGCATCCCAGTATTCGTCGTACAGGCGCTCCAGCTGCACCTGCTTGGGCACGGCCCGGGCCGCTGCGACCGGACGCGGCGCGGCGCGGCGCGCCGAACTGCCACGGGCCGGCGCGGTGGCGCGGGCGGGCCGGGCCTTGGGCTTGGCGGCCTGGCGGGTCTGCGCGGCGGCAGGGCGGCTGGCCTTCTTCTTCGCTGCTTCGGCCGACGGCACGGCGCTGAACAGGAACAACGCGGCGATGGCGACGGCCAGGGCGCGGGTGGGATGCGGCATCAGGAGCTTCCGTGGAACACAGACCGTGGAGCTTGCACGATCCGGCCGCGTACGGCCAGCGTGAAGGCGCAGTCAGCTTTCCGCTGCTGGGGCTTCAGTCAGCCGCAGCGGCAGCCCGCAACGATGCGGCCCGCTCGGCACCCAGATAGCGGGTGATGGCACGCCGCATCAGGTACAGCAACGGAATCAGTGCGATCGCAAAGCCCATCTTGTAGATGTAGTTGACGCTGCTGACCGCCAGGAACAGCGAGGTCGGCCAGTGTTGCGGGCCCAGCACGAAGGCGATCCAGATCACCACGAAGCTGTCCACCACCTGCGAGATCGCGGTCGATCCGGTCGCACGCAGCCACACGTGGCGCTCACCGGTCGCCTGGCGGATGCGATGGAACACGGCCACGTCGATCAGCTGGCCGAGCAGGAAGGCCACCAGCGAACCGGCGATGGTCCACATGCCCTGGCCGAACACGGCTGCGAACGCGGCCTGGTAATCGGGCACGCCGTGGCCATCCATCGACGTGACCCACCAGCTGGCCGGCGCCAGTGAAATGGCGGCGAAGGCGAACAGGAAGCCGTAGCCGATCAGCACCACCGCCAGCCACGAGATGAAGCGCACGCCGCGCTTGCCGAAGAACTCGTTGATGGTGTCGGTCATGATGAACACCACCGGCCACAGCAGGGTGCCGGCGGTGAAGCTGAGCGAGCCGGTCTGGCCGAACAGGTTCCAGTTCAGCGGAGCGATGCCGAGGGTGTCTTCCAGCGCGAAGATCTTCACCCCGATCAGCTCGGCCAGCACCGCATTGCCGCAGAAGAACGCGGCCAGCACGATGAACAACAGGACCGCGCGGTCCTGCAGCGGGCGCTCGATCGGCGCCGGGGTCATTCGGTGCGTTCGCCGGTGCGTTCGCCGGCGCGGGTGAACGGCACGCTGGACGGCGCCACGGCACCGCCGGAAATGATGAAGCTCATGGCCTGGTCGACGGTCCAGTCGGTCGGGGTCAGCAGTTCCACCGGCACGATTTCCAGGTAGCCCGAGGTCGGGTTCGGCGTGGTGGGCACGTACACCGCAGCCAGCTCACGGTCGGTGCCGTGTTCCTTGATCACGCGGGTGACCAGGCCGACCGATTTCATGTCGCGGTGCGGGAAGTCGATCAGCACCACGCGCTGGGTGCTGCCCGGCTCGGTCTGCAGCATGTCCAGCAGCTTCTTGGCACTGTCGTAGATGATGCTGGCCAGGGGGATGCGCTTGATGACCGCGCCGACCCAGCGCAGCAGGCGCTGGCCAAGCACGCGGCGACTGGCCACGCCCACCGCCAGGATCACCAGCAGGGTGGCCAGCAGGGCGATGGTGTCCTGGATCCACTCGGCGCGGACCCAGCCCAGATAGTGCGGGAAGCTGGTTGCGATCTGTTCGGACAGCGGCACCACCAGCGGGCTGGAAATACCCGACAGCAGCACGAACACGAACTTGACCACGACCCAGGTCAGCCAGATCGGCAGCAGGGTGAGCAGGCCGGTCAGGAACAGGCGCTGCAGGGAGGGGCGGGGGACCAGGGCGGGGGCTTCGAGCGACATGCGCGCATTGTAGCGGTCACTGCAGGTCGATTACGCTGGGAAATCGACTGCGGCAACGGCACATGGAAGGGAAGCTGTGTTGAAGATTCTGCGCGGACTGGGCTGGACCCTGGCAGGCCTGCTGGTGCTGGCCATCGTGGTGTGGTGCGCCTCGCGCATGTGGCCGGTACCCGAATCGCGGCTGCAGGCGCAGCAGCGACTGGAAGCACGCCTGCCGGCGACCGGGCACAACGGTTATGCCTTGTTGTGGACGCTGCCATTCGACGACCTGGATGCCCAGCAGCGCGAGCAGGCGCTGGCCGAGGATGTACGGCGCTGGGAGGCCGACCCACACGGTGGAGGCGGCGGCCGGACACACCTGGTGGCCAACCATGCCGAGCTGCACTCGCGGCCCGGTGCCAGTTGCGGGCCGGCCGCCAGCGGCTGTCTCGTCCAGGTCCGCGCGGACCCGCAACGCTTCGTGGAGGCCCACGCCGGCCACCAGCAGTTGCATGCGCGGCTGGATCAGCTGGCCGAAGCGGACTACTTCATGTCGCCGTTCCCGCCGAAGGGCGAGGGCATTCTGGTCCCGTTGCCGGCCTATGGCGTGGTGATGGACGCCACCAGCGCACGCGCGCTGGCGTACGTGCAGGGCGATATCGACGGTGCTCTGCGAGGTGCTTGCCGTGGCCTGCAGCTGGGCCGGCGGCTGGTGCCCGGCAGCAGTTATCTGGTCGAGAGCATCATCGGTGCCAGCCTGGTGCAGGCCAATGCCCAGCTGCTGGCCGACATGCTGGTTGAACTGCCTGCCGACCATCCGTTGCCAAGGGAATGCGAACAGGCGCTGCAGCCGCTGCGGGCCGAAGAGCAAAGCCTGTGCCGGGCAATGCAGGGCGAGTACGCGATGAGCCGGGCGGCGATCGAGACATCGGCGCGGGAGTTCGGCGGCGTGCTGGTGCTGGATCGCAGCAGCACCCTGGCCCGTGCGGCCGGCAATCTCGGCTGGGCCTGTGGCGCGGCAGCCACAGCGGCACTGGAAGTGGATCGCCCGTTGCCAGTGCCGGCGCCACCGCAGCATGACTTCGGTTGCCTGTCGAACGTCATGGGCTGCGTGCTGACCGATATCGCCGCGCCGATCTATCCTGCCTATTCGTCACGGCCACAGGATGCTGCGGCGATGGTGCGGCTGCTGGGGGCGCAGCGTTGGCTGCGGCAGCAGACGGATGATCCGGTGCACGCCCTGCAGCGGCTGCCGGCGCAGTTCCGCTCGCCGGTGCGGTCGCCGCGGCTGTCCGCCGATGGCCACCATCTGCAGGTGCCGCGTCGTTCGCCGCCGCGTGGCAACGCTGAGAGCCCGTGGTTGTCCGTACCGTTGGTGGCCGGCGCCGGCGCCGGCGCAACCGCCGCTGCCCGCGACTGAGCCGTGGCTCAGTCGGTGCCGGCCTGCGGATCGAATGCCCAGCCATCGCCGACCGTCTGCAGCGTCCAGCGACGGGTGCCGCGCAGTGGCTGCCAGCGCACGCTGTCCTTGTCGTTCTCGATGCTGCCTTCGACGCGCCTTACCTTGCGCGTGGAGAAGTTCACGCTCAGCGATTCGGTCTTTCCGGAATTGCGCATCACCGAATCCTGGTCGTAGCCGATCAGCGCGAACGCGCCGTCCTGCCAGCGGAAAGTGAAGGCGGTGGTACCCATCGACCAGCTTCCGGCGCTGGCGAATGAAAGCAGCGCGACCTTCAACGTGCCACGCTGGATGCTGACACCCCCTTCTTCAAGCGGATCGCTCATCACCGGGTTCTCCGGGCGCGGAATCAGCTGATGGTCCTGCACCGCCAGCACATAGCCGGTTGGCCGTGACCACGCCACGGCGAGAATGCGCGGGTTGCTGTCATGCGGGGACGGGCCGAAGCCGTCGTGTTCGATGACGTTGCGCGGGTCCTGCTGGCGCAGTACCAGGACCAGATCAGCGCGGCCATCCTGGTCGAGATCGCCTTCGATGCTGGATTCAAGCGTCCAGCCGTTGGGCACGAAGCCGGCGGCAGTGGCAGCCTGTGCCGGCAGCGTCGGGTACTGCACCGGCGGCAGGTCCAGCGCATGGGCCGCGCACGGCAGGGTGCTCAGCAGTGCAGCAAGGGTGTACGGGCGCATCCGGGCCTCCATGGCAGAGGCCAGAGGATAGCGCCCAAGCGATGATCAGCGTGCGTGTGGCTTCAACCGCAGGTAGACCTGCTTGCGCACCTGGGCGACCACCTCGCCACTCTCATCGATCACGTCGTTGCTGAACCAGCGCAGCACCTTCTCGCCACTGGCCGCTTCGGCGCGCAGTTCGTCCAGCAGCGCGTCGTCGATGCGGAACGACGTCCGCACAATGCCACGGCCCGGCTTGAGGAAGTCGATGGCGCCGGCGCGGTCCCACACGTAGTAGTCGCGGCCGAGGATGTGCAGCAGGCCGAGCATCCAGAACGGATCGGTCATCGCGAACAGGCTGCCACCGAAGTGGGTACCGACGTAGTTGCGGTTCCATGGTCGCAGGCGCAGTTCGACATCGATCTGCCGGTAGTCCGGCGTGATGCGGGTGACGTGGATGCCGGTGAACAGGAACGGCGGCCAGAGATTGATGCCGAAGCGGAACAGGCGGGCGTTCATGCGGATCCGGGAGCGCAGGGCGAGGCGCCCAGTCTAACCATTCGCATGCGTATGTTGCACCCCGGGCGGCGAGGGTCATGCCTCGCCGTCGATCACATACCCGTCGCGGCCGTTGGCCTTGGCCTGGTACAACGCGGTGTCGGCGCCTTCGACGAAATGGTGCGGTTGCAGCGTGCCGTCGGGTACGCGGGTGAACACGCCGATGGTGAGGGTGACGCCTGCTTCGCCGCCGTCACCAGGCGCCGGCAGTGCACGCACGCAGGCGATCAGGTCCTCGATGACCTGGCGTGCGCCTTCGGCCGGGGTATCCGGCAGCACCAGTGCGAACTCATCGCCACCGTAGCGCGCGGCCATGTCGCGTGGACGTCGCGCATGTGCACCGATCAGGCGCGCGACATCGCGCAGCACGCGGTCACCGACCTGATGCCCGTGGCGGTCGTTGTGGCGCTTGAAATGGTCAACGTCGATCAGCGCGAGGCTCAGGGATTTGCCACTGCGTCGCGCGGCATCGCATTCCTGTTGCAGCGACTGCTCGAAACGCAGGCGATTGCCGAGACCGGTCAGCGCATCGCGATTGGCCAGGCGGTGCCAGGCCGAGACTCGCCAGATCGCCCAGGCCAGCAGCACCAGCAGGATGCCCAGCATTGCGCTGGCCGGTGCCCACCACAGGTCACCGGCGCGCAACAGCAACCAGCTCAGCAGCGGTGGAAGCGGCAGCGAGCACAGCGCAGCAAGCCATGGCAGGCGCAGGCCGAGCAGGATCACGCACAGCGCTACCAGCACGCCGCTGATGGCGTGCTGCCAGAGGCGGGGCAGCAGATCGATCTGCTTGTGCTGCAGCAGCATCGACGCGATGTTGGCCTGGTACTCACTGCCGCTCATCCAGAACTCGCGGGTGGTCGGGGTCAGCAGCCGCGGTGCGATGCCGCTGGCGGTCATGCCTACCACGATGCGGCGACCATGCAGCATCGCCATGTCCACGTGACCATCCAGCACGTCGGCATAGGACACCTGTGGCAGGCGCTCGGGCGGCCCGGCATAGCGCACGCGCACGTAGTCGTTGCGCCGCCATTGGTAGGGCGAACCGATCTGCGGATCAGGGTCGGGCAGGCCGTGCACCGCGCCCGGCGGCAGGGCGGCCAGCGCCAGGCCCAGTGCCGGCCAGTGAGCCTGGCCGATGCCCGCATGCAGATACACACCGCGCGCGACGCCATCGCCATCCACTTCCACGTCGGTATGGCCGATCGCCGCGGCACTGGCCGCGATCTGCGGAATCGGCAGCATTTCCTCGGCCATGCGGTCGCCGGCGGCCGGCGCCGCGAGTACCGGCAGCACCACCCGGCCATTGCGGCGGATCGCTGCGGCCAGTTCATCGTCCTGGCGGCTGTCGCGTCGATCAGGTTCGGACAGCATCAGGTCCAGTGCGACGCGCTCGGCACCGGCGTCGGTCAGCCGGTCCAGCAGGCGGGCATGGATCGAGCGGGGCCAGGGCCATTGGCCGATGCGCTGCAGGCTGCCCTCGTCGATGGCCACGATCAGCACGCTGGGGTCGGGGCGGTAGTCCCAGTTGCCGACCATGGCGTCATAGGCGGCTTCGTCCTGCCGCCACAGCCACTGGCCCTGGCTGGCGATCACCGTCAGTACGCCGGCCAGCAGTGCCAGCAGGATCCGCTTCGACCACGGCAGCGGCGAGCGCCTCATAACAACAGCAACAGCAGCAGGGCGCCACCACCGGCGCCGTAGCACAGGCGGCAGGGCAGCTTGATCTGCTGGGCCGGTGAGTACTCGCCCGCATGACCGTCGTCGTCGATGTACTGCACACGCACATGCAGGGTGCCGCTCCACGGCCGCTTGAAGCTGACCTGCGGCTCGCTCACGGTCTGGTCGACCAGGGGCGTGCTGAAGTCGCCACGACGGTCCACCTGCACCCGGTACTGCTGGCCTTCGCTGCCGGCCTGCCAGCGCAGGGTCAGCTCGCCATGCGCTGCTTCAGGCGGCTGCAGGGCAGGGTCGACCGGTTCATTGCTCAGTTGCAGGGGCAGGGCCTGGCCGTAACGTCCCTGGTGGCCGTTGCCATCGCGCGACGCCACCCGCCAGAAGTACTCGCCGGGCGGCAGCGGCTGCGCCAGGCGCAGGTCGGTGCCTTGGGTGCTCTGTTCCTGCAGCGGCTGCACGAAGCTCGGCTCGGCGGCGATCTGCAGCACGCTGCTGCGCGCGCCCGGCGCCTGGCTCCAACGGAAGCGCGGGCGGTCGCTGTTGACGGTCTGCCCATGCAGGGGGGTCACGGTGAGCGGCGGCGGGGGCTGGTCGCTGAGTTCGAAATCGGCGCTGGCGTCGAGGCCTTCCACGCCCTGCGCATCCACGGCGCGCAACAGGATGCGCAACTGGCCGGGGGGCAGGTCACCGATCGCCAGCCGGGTGTCGGCAGTGGTGGCGGCAAACAGCAGGATTTCCGGCGTCGCTGCCTGCACCACTTCCACACGGTAGCGCGCGGCGCCGTCGACGGGGTCCCAGGCGAGCAGGGTCGGCAGGGGCGCCAGGCGCACATCGTCGCTGCGCAGCTGCGGCGCGGGAAGAAGGGCGGAGACAGCGTCCGGTGCGGCATCGGCGCTGATGCTGCGGCTGGCCTGTCCAGGCTGGACCAGGCGTTTGCCGTGGGTGTTGCCGACCTGCACCTTGCCCTGCAGTACCTCGGTGGCAGCGACGTGGCCGGTGTCACCGGCGCTGACCCGGAATACGGTACCGCGCACGCTGCTGGTCGCCGTAGGTGCATCGATGATGTAGCGCGAGGCCGGGCCACGGGCAGGTGTCACCCGGTTGCTCGCGCGGCCCTGCTGGAGGCGCAGGCGGGTATCGACCATGCCGGTGTGGCCGTAGCGGCTGAGCTGGTCCAGGCGCAGCCGGGAATACTCGCGCAGCTGCAGGCGCGAGGCGTCGGCGAATTCAAGCGTGACGCTGGAGTCGCCTTCGGTCTGCACGGTGTCACCAATGCGAAGTTGTTCCCCGGCGAGTATCGCGCGCGTGGCGCTGCCATCGGCGCCGGACAATTCGACCTTGCCGCGCACCGACAGCACGCGGGCAGGTGCCGGTTCGATGCGCAGCCAGCTGATCGGGAAGCGCAGCAGCTGGCCCGGCGGCAGCTGGTAGGGGTTGTCGATGCGGTTGTGCTGTTGCAGCTGCTGCCAGCGCACCGAGGGCTTGAGGTACAGGCCTCCCAGATCCCACAGGGTATCGCCGGGACGGACCCGGTAGTTCCAGTCCTGGGCGGCGGCGATGGCCGGCAGGAAGAGAAGAGCGCAGAGCAGCGCGCCCTGGAAGCGCATGGCGAACGACAGCGAGCGGACGAAGGTCACAGTTTGCAATCCCGGCAATGCGGGGGCGCAGCTGCAAGACCCCATGGCCCCGACCTCATCCCCCCGAACGGATCGTGGCGGCCGTACGGCCGCCATCCCGCGCATTATTGCCCGCGTTCAGTGCAGGGATTCTGAACGAAGTGGGTTTCCGTTCAGAACAGCAGGGAGGCCATCCGGCGGCGGTACTGGCCGACCAGGTCCTCGTCGGAGATCACATTGAAGGCGTCGATCAGGGCCTTGCGCGGCAGTCCGTCCTCGAACGTGCGGTCGATCCGCAGCATTTCCAGGAACTGGGTCAGCGCGGCTTCGTCGTGGCCACCGAGCAGCAGCTGCACGCCGCGCAGGTGGCGTGCCTTGAGGTCCTTGCCATCGGTGGCGATGCGGGCGTCCAGCACTTCAGCGGCCGGGGCGTCCTTCAGGGCCGAGGCGAAGGCCAGCCGGGCGCGTGCACGCACCGCACGGTCGTCGGTGGCCAGATTGGCGGGCAGGCCGTCAATCAGCAGGCTGGCTTCATCGACGCCACCGATCTGCAGCAGGGCCAGCGCCAGGTCGAGTTTCAGCTCGTCCTTGTCCGGCTCGGCGGCGATCTGCGCGCGCAGTACGTCTACCTGCGCCTGCGGGTCCAGCGGGGCTTCATCTTCGGCGACGGCGTCGCCGATGTCGGCCGGCACGATGCCGTGCTGGGCCAGGAACTCACGCAGTTGGCCTTCCGGGATGGCCCCTGGGAAGCCGTCCACCAGCTGTCCGCCCTTGACCAGGAACACGGTCGGTACCGAGCGGATCTGGAAGGCGGCGGCGATCTGCTGTTCCTTGTCGACGTCGATCTTGGCCAGTTCGAAGGCGCCGTTGTACTCGGCAGCCAGCTTTTCCAGCATCGGCCCCAGGGTCTTGCACGGCCCGCACCAGGTGGCCCAGAAGTCGACCAGCACCGGCGTCTGCAGCGACTTCTGCAGGACTTCGGCCTCGAAGGTCGCAGTGGTGGCGTCGAATACGTAGGTCGTCTCGGTCATGGGGGGAAGCATCGTTTGGCGTCTGGAGACCGATTCTATGGTGACGATCGATGCCGGTCTCAACCCGGGTTGTAGTAAATGCCTGACAATGCAGGCTTCCTGTCGCCGTTCTTTCCGGAGCCTGCATGTCGTCCCTGTCCCCGTTGCTGCGCCTGTCCGGCCTGTCCGGCCTGGTCGCCGCGCTGCTGTTCGTGCTGGCGGTGCTCGGTTTCGGTGCCGGCCTGGACGGCTACGCGCAGGCCCGCCACCCGGTAGCGCTGCTGGGGGCACAGGGGGTGCCGCATGCGCTGGCCTTCAATCTGCTGGGCTTCGTGCTGCCGGGGCTGCTTGCGGTGGTTGTGGCCGAGTGCCTGCGCCGCAGGCTGCCGGCAACCGCCGGCTGGGCGCCGCGGGTGGGCAGCCAGATGCTGCTGCTGGCCGGGTTGGCGTTCGCCGCGATGGGGTTGCTGCCGCTGGATGTGGACGACCTGCACGGGCCGGCCAGCCAGCTGCATGCCAGCGCCTGGATGATCTGGGTGCTGGGTTTTGTCGCCGGGACCTTGTTGCTGGGCACGTCGCAGGTGCGCCAGGCGCATGGGCGCGCGCTGGGCGCCGTGGCGCTCGCCTGTGGCGTGCTGGCCGCGCTGGCGGCGTTTGCCCTGCAGGGCGTGCTGCCGGCGCCGCTGGCACAACGGCTTGCGTTCGCCTGCTGGGCGGTCTGGCTGGCCTTGGCGCTGCCACTGTCGCGACCGCGCTGAGACCGGCGCCGGACGCCCGCGGCGCCGGCATCCGGCAGGCAGGATTGGAGACGTTTGCCGCACTGCGGTACGCTGTACCGCTTTGCCGCCGCAACCGCGTGTTCCATGACCAGCGCTGAAACCAACGCCTACGACCCGCAGCAGGTTGAATCCGACGCCCAGCAGTACTGGGACGCCACCCGTGCCTTCGAGGTCGACGAGACTTCGGACAAGCCGAAGTACTACTGCCTGTCGATGCTTCCGTACCCGTCCGGTGCGCTGCACATGGGCCACGTGCGCAATTACACGATTGGCGACGTGATCAGCCGCTACAAGCGCATGACGGGTCATAACGTGCTGCAGCCGATGGGCTGGGACGCGTTCGGCCTGCCGGCGGAAAACGCCGCGATCAAGAACAAGACCGCGCCGGCGGCGTGGACCTACAAGAACATCGACCACATGCGCAGCCAGCTGAAGTCGCTGGGCTATGCCATCGACTGGTCGCGCGAGTTCGCCACCTGCCGCCCGGACTATTACGTCCACGAGCAGCGCATGTTCACCCGCCTGATGCGCAAGGGCCTGGCCTACCGCCGCAACGCGGTGGTGAACTGGGACCCGGTCGACCAGACCGTGCTGGCCAACGAGCAGGTCATCGATGGCCGCGGCTGGCGCTCCGGCGCCCTGGTCGAGAAGCGCGAGATCCCGCAGTGGTTCCTGCGCATCACCGATTACGCCCAGGAACTGCTGGACGGCCTGGACGAGCTGGACGGCTGGCCGGAATCGGTCAAGACCATGCAGCGCAACTGGATCGGCCGCTCCGAGGGCCTGGAAATCCAGTTCGACGTACGTGACGTGGACGGCGGCGTGCTGGATCCGCTGCGCGTGTTCACCACTCGTCCGGATACCGTGATGGGCGTGACCTTCGTGTCGATCGCCGCCGAACATCCGCTGGCGCTGCATGCGGCGAAGAACAACCCGGAACTGGCCGCGATGCTGGCCGACCTGAAGCAGGGCGGTGTGTCCGAGGCCGAGCTGGAAACCCAGGAAAAGCGCGGCATGGACACCGGCCTGCGCGCGCTGCATCCGGTCACCGGCGAGCCGGTGCCGGTGTGGGTCGCCAACTTCGTGCTGATGGGCTACGGCACCGGCGCGGTGATGGCCGTTCCGGGCCACGACCAGCGCGACAACGAAGTGGCCAACAAGTACGGCCTGCCGATCAAGCAGGTCATTGCCCTGAAGGACGCGCGCACCGAAGAGGAGCGCAGCTGGGACGGCAGCCGCTGGCAGGACTGGTACAGCGACAAGAGCCGTGCCTTTGAACTGGTGAATTCGGCCGAGTTCGACGGCCTGGACTTCCAGGGCGCCTTCGAAGCGCTGGCCGAACGTTTCGAACGCAAGGCCCAGGGCCAGCGTCGCGTCAACTACCGCCTGCGCGACTGGGGCGTGAGCCGCCAGCGTTACTGGGGCTGCCCGATTCCGGTGATCTACTGCGCCAAGTGCGGCGCGGTGCCGGTGCCGGAAGAACAGCTGCCGGTGGTGCTGCCGGAGGACGTGGCGTTCTCGGGTACCGGTTCGCCGATCAAGACCGATCCGGAATGGCGCAAGACCACCTGCCCGGACTGCGGCGGTGCGGCCGAGCGCGAGACCGATACCTTCGACACCTTCATGGAGTCGAGCTGGTACTACGCCCGTTACACCTCGCCGGGTGCCCGTGACGCGGTCGACAAGCGCGGCAACTACTGGCTGCCGGTGGACCAGTACATCGGTGGCATCGAGCACGCGATCCTGCACCTGATGTATTTCCGCTTCTACCACAAGCTGCTGCGCGACGCGCGGATGGTGGACAGCAACGAACCGGCGCGCAACCTGCTGTGCCAGGGCATGGTGATTGCCGAGACCTACTACCGCCCGAACCCGGACGGCTCGAAGGACTGGATCAACCCGGCCGATGTGGAAGTGCAGCGTGACGAGCGCGGCCGCATCACCGGCGCCACCCTGATCGCCGACGGCCAGCCGGTGGTGGTCGGTGGCACCGAGAAGATGTCCAAGTCGAAGAACAACGGCGTGGACCCGCAGGCGATGGTCGACAAGTACGGCGCCGACACCGTGCGCCTGTTCTCGATGTTCGCCGCGCCGCCGGAACAGTCGCTGGAGTGGAACGAAGCCGGCGTGGATGGCATGGCCCGCTTCCTGCGCCGCCTGTGGGCCCAGGTGCAGAAGCATGCTGCCGACGGTGCCGCTCCGGCACTGGATGTCGCAGCACTGGATGCCAACCAGAAGGCACTGCGCCGCAAGACCCACGAGACCATCGGCAAGGTCGGTGACGACTATGGCCGCCGCCACAGCTTCAACACCGCCATTGCCGCGGTGATGGAACTAATGAACGCGCTGGCCAAGTTCGAGGACGGCAGTGCGCAGGGGCGTGCGGTGCGCCAGGAAGCGCTGCAGGCCGTCGTGCTGCTGCTCAACCCGATCACCCCGCATGCCAGCCATGCCCTGTGGCAGGTGCTGGGCCACGGCGAGACCCTGCTGGAAGACCAGCCGTTCCCGCAGGCTGATGCCGGTGCGCTGGTGCGCGACGCGCTGACCCTGGCCGTGCAGGTCAACGGCAAGCTGCGTGGCACCATCGACGTGGCGGCCGACGCCGCGCGCGAGCAGGTCGAGGCACTCGCCCTGGCCGAGCCCAACGCGGCCAAGTTCATGGAAGGCCTGACGGTGCGCAAGATCATCATCGTGCCCGGCAAGATCGTGAACATCGTCGCCGCCTGATGTACCCCGCACCGGCCACCCGTATGGTGGCCGGTGCCATTCCGGTGCAGGGCCAGGCGTATGATGGCCCTGCATTCACGCCGCTTCGGGCACGCTGTGTGTTGCCGTGATCGCCCGGCTCCGCCAGACTGTCTCCATGACCCGAATCCTGCTTGCTCTCGTTCTTGTCCTCGGCCTTGCCGGCTGCGGTTTCCATCTGCGCAACAAGCTGATGCTGCCGACCGACACGGCACCGGTGAAGGTGGTTTCCACTGCGCCGTACAGCGAACTGGTCAAGCTGCTCAACCGCAGCCTGCTGGCGTCCGGCGCCAGGCTGGCCGATGAGGACAGCAAGGAACCCAGTACCCAGCTGCAGGTGCTGTCCGAACGCTGGGGCGACCTGCCGATCGCCATCGACTCGCAGGGCCGTGCGCAGGAATACAGCCTGCGCTACGCGGTGATCTTCATCTTCCGTCGCGAAGACGGCAGCGAGCTGGTGCCACAGCAGGTGATCGAGCTGTCGCGCGACTACGTGTCACCGCCGACCGACGCCACCGGTACCACCACCGAACGTGAAATCCTGGCCAATGAACTGCGCCGGGAAATGTCCGCCTCGATCATCCGCCGCATCGACAGCGTGGTGCGTGCCGAGATCGAGAAGGGCGGCAGCCTGTCGGCGCCGAAGGACAAGCCGGTTGAAGGTGCGGAGCCGGCCGAACCGGTCCCCGCAGCCAAGCACTGAGCCGCGACGATGGAACTGCGTCCGGAGCAGCTGGCCAGCCAGGGCGCTGATACCGCGCTGGCGCCGGCCTACCTGATTGCCGGCCCGGAAACCCTGCGCGTGCTTGAGGCGGCCGACGCCATCCGCGCGCGCGCGCGCGCCGCCGGCATCGGCGAGCGGGAAGTGTTCGACGCCGATGGCCGTGATTTCGACTGGAACCAGCTCGACGCCAGCTTCAACGCGCCCAGCCTGTTCAGCGCCCGCCGCCTGGTCGAGGTGCGCCTGCCCAGCGGCAAGCCGGGCAAGGACGGGGCCGAGGTGATCAGCCAGTTCTGCGCCAATCCGGCGCCGGACGTGGTGCTGATGATTACCGCCAACGAATGGAGCAAGGCCCACCAGGGCAAGTGGGCCGAGGCGGTCAACCGCATCGGCGTGCTGTCGGTGGCCTGGGCGATCAAGCCGCACGAATTGCCGGACTGGATCGAGCGCCGCCTGCGTGGCAAGGGCCTGCGCGCGGACCCGGCCGCCGTGCAGCGCCTGGCCGAGCGGGTGGAAGGCAATCTGCTGGCTGCCGCCCAGGAAATCGACAAGCTGGCGCTGTTGGCCGACGGCCAGCCGCTGGACGTGGAACGGATGGAATCGCTGGTGGCCGACGCCGCGCGCTATGACGTGTTCCGGCTGGTGGAGGCGACGTTCTCCGGGCAACCGCCGGCGGTGCTGCGCATGCTGGCCGGCCTGCGCGGCGAGGGTGAGGCGGTGGCTGCACTGATGCCGATGGTGATCCGCGAACTGCTGGCCGGTGCTGGCCTGGCCCGGGTGCAGGGCCGTGGCGGCAACCTGGCCGCCGAAATGAAATCGCGCGGCATCTGGGAATCGCGGCAGGCGCCGTACAAGCGCGCGCTGCAGCGGCATCCGGAAAGCAAGCGCTGGGAGCGCTTCGTGGCCGAAGCCGGGCTGGTCGACCGCATCGCCAAGGGGCGCGCCGACGGTGATGCCTGGCTGGCGCTGGAGCGCCTGCTGGTGGCCGTGGCCGAACCGCGTGCCGTGCGCCTGCTGGCGCGGGCCTGAGCAATGAGCCTGCGGATCTATTACGGGGGCACCTTTGATCCGGTGCACCTCGGGCACCTGGCGATCGCGCGGGCTGCCCGCGACGAACTGCAGGTTGCCGTGCGCATGCTGCCGGCCGCCGATCCGCCGCACCGGGCCGTGCCCGGCGCCACGGCCGAGCAGCGCTGCACCATGCTGTCGCTGGCCATCGGTGACGAACCGGGTCTGCTGCTGGACCGCCGCGAGCTGGACCGTGCAGCGCGTTTCCCCGGTCGGCCGTCCTATACCGTGGACACCCTGCGCGAGCTGCGTGGCGAGCTGGGTCCGAGCCGGCCGCTGGCTTGGCTGGTCGGCGCCGACAGCCTGCTTGGCCTGTCCCGCTGGCACGAGTGGGAGGCGTTGTTCGGGCTGGCTCATTTCGTGGTGGCAGAGCGCCCGGGCAGCCCGTTGCAGGCTGCGGTGGATGGCGAGCTGGGCCAGGCGCTGGAAGGGCGCTGGGCCGACACCGAGCAGGCCCTGTTCGCCAGCCCGGCCGGGCGCATCCTGCGCCTACATCATCCGCTGCGCGAGGAATCGGCCAGCGCCGTGCGTTCGCAGATCGCCGGCGGTGGCCCCTGGCGCGCCCTGCTGCCACCCGGCGTGGCGGACTATGTGGCTGCACACGGGCTGTACCGCCCGGCCAGGCCGTGAATGGCGCAGCGGCGCCATCCCCGTATAATCGCCCCCACGTTTATCGAGTCGATCCACTTTGAGCAACCAGACCCAGCCCCAGACCATCAAGGTCGATCTGCCCAGCCCGCCGCCGTCCGTGCCGGAACTGCTGGCCAGCGTCCGCCAAGCCACCGAAGACCTGAAGGCCAAGGACCTGGTCGAGATCGACGTGCGCGGCCGGTCCAGCGTTGCCGACTACATGATTGTTGTTTCGGGCACCTCGACCCGCCACGTCAAGTCGATTGCCGATGAAGTGGTGCGCTTCGCCAAGAACATCGACGTGATGCCGCTGGGCGTGGAAGGCGAGCGCGAAGCCGAGTGGGTGCTGGTCGATCTGGGCGACGTGATCGTCCATGTGATGCTGCCGCGCGTGCGTGAGTTCTACGCCCTCGAGCGCCTGTGGACAGTCGGTGACCAGCCGCCGTCCAGCGACGACGAAGTGGCTTGAGCCACGCGTTGATGCATCCCTTCGACGGCGCCGATGGCGCCGTCGACGTTTTGGAGGACCATTGATGAAAGCCCGCCTGATCGCCACCGGTGAACGCGCCCCCAGCTGGGTGGCGCAGGGCTTCGCCGAGTACCAGAAGCGGCTGTCGCACTGGCTGCCGTTCGAGCTGGTGGAAATCGAGCCCGGCCTGCGCGGCAAAGGCCGTGATCCGCGCCGCGCCACTGAAGATGAAGGCAAGCGGGTGATCGCTGCGCTGCCGAAGAATGCCTATGTAGTGGCGCTGGATGTGCCGGGTCGCCAGCTCAGTTCCGAACAGCTGGCACAGCGCCTGGAACACTGGCGCGGGCAGGGCAGGGACCTGGCGTTCCTGATCGGTGGCCCGGAAGGGCATTCGCCGGAAGTCTCCGCGCTGGCCGACGAGAAGTGGTCGATCGGACCGCTGACGCTGCCACACATGCTGGTACGCCTGGTGGTGGCCGAGCAGTTGTATCGGGCTGCCGCAATGATTGCCAATCACCCCTACCATCGCGCGTGAAGAGTGGTTATACTAGTCGTCTGCCCGAATAGCTCAGCCGGTTAGAGCACTTGACTGTTAATCAGGGGGTCGTTGGTTCGAGTCCAACTTCGGGCGCCACTTTGAAGAGACCTGCATCGCAAGATGCAGGTCTTTTTTTTGCGTTGCGCATCGTCAGTGCGTAATGGCGTCTGCGGGGCCAGCGGACCACGCTCCCAGACCGTTGAATGTTCAAAGGGCGCCTTGAATGATGGGAAGATGAGGTCCGGTCGCAAAGAGGCGCTGAATGAGTACCGTTCGCGAAGACTTTGAAAGAAGCTTTTGGATGCTTGTCGAAGACAGTCTGCTTTTGATTGAAGCCTCAGAGCTGAACCCGGGTACGGAGCTTGCAAATTCGCTTGCACGCGCAGCTCTTTTGAATACTTTGGTACTCCCAGAGGTGGTCGCCAATTGCTGTATAGACGACCTCCGTCTGGAGAACTCCGTATACAAGGAGGTTGATCGTCTGTCGGTTGTCGCCAAGTTCGATTTCTACCTGAGAACGAAATTTCGGAACAAGTCCATCTCTCGTGGCGATAGGCACGTGCAGTCTATTGGCGAATTGAAGAAGCTAAGAGATGACTACGTGCATCCAAAATCAAGACGAGTGCGGTGGATCGGAGATCCTGATGGCGAGCAAACAGCTGAGCGTCCCCTAACACCGATTCTGGGTATCGCGAAGAATCCTCGAGACTGGTGGCATGAGGACGCGGTACTCGCAATGCGTGCCACCCACGGTTTCCTTGCCCACTTCTTCAAGGAGCGCTGCCGTTACAGCCGAGTTGCGGTGGCAAGCATTGTTGCTTGTGAGTGTGAGTCTCCAGTGAGGGGGGACTACTACGTGCCCTACTTGCCTCGCCGATTGAAATCAAACCTTGAACATTGGGAAATCAATCTGGATTACGTAAAACACGGCTGGCTCTAGCGACCAAGATGAAAAAGCACTGATGTGTGGGCATGCCTAGCCTTCAGCTCTACCTGGCCAGATGCCAAGGTGATGAGTCGAGCACGGCTCGGCTCTACAGTGCCAGCTCGCCACTGGAGAACGCGACCAGCGTAGCGATGGCTACCACCAGAATGGCGCCGAACAGCACCCATTCCCAACGCGTGAATACCAGCTCGCCGCGCTGGCGCCGGGCCAGTGCGAACAGCACCACGCCGGGCACGTACAGCAACACCGACAACAGCAGGTTGTCGAGGCCGCCGGCATACACCAGCCAAAGCGCGTACGCACTGGCCAGCAGCGCAACCGCGAAATCACGCCAGCGCGCACTGGGCTCATCGGCGTAGGCCTGCCCGCGCCAGGCCAGCTGCACGCCGAATGCCGTGGACAGGAAGTAGGGCACCAGGCTCATCGATGCGGCCAGCAGCACCAGCCCGGTGTAGCTGCCGGAACTGACCAGCACCAGCAGCAGGAACACCTGGATCAGGCCGTTGCTCCACCACAGTGCATTGGCCGGCACGCCGCGCGCGTTTTCACGGCCCAGGAAGGCGGGCATGGTGCCGTCACCTGCGGCGGCATAGAGCACTTCGGCGCACAGCAGCACCCAGGCCAACAATGCACCGAGAACGGAGATGATCGAACCGATGATGATCACCGTCGCGCCCCATTCGCCGACAATGGCGCGCAGCACATAGGCCATCGACGGATTGGGCAGTCCGGCCAGTTCCGCCTGCGACAGCACGCCCATCGACAACAGGCTGACCAGCACCAGCAGCAGCCACACGCCAAGGAAGCCGATCACCGTGGCGCGACCCACGTCGGCGCGGCGTGCCGCCCGCCGCGAATAGATGCTGGCGCCTTCGATGCCGATGAACACCCACACGGTCACCAGCATCATGCCGCGCAGCTGCTGGCCAAGGTCGCCGAGTGCAGGCGTGCCGAGGAAATCGGCGCGGAACACGTCCATGCGGAACGCGCCGGTGGCCAGGATCAGGAACAGCGCGATCGGCAGCAGCTTGGCCACGGTCACCAGGCCGTTGACGATGGCTGCAGTACGCAGGCCGCGCAGCACCAACACATGCACCGTCCACAACAGCAATGACGATGCGGCCACGGCGGCCGGGGTATTGCCTTCGCCGAACACGGGCATGAAGTGGCCAAGGCCGCTGAAGATCAGCACGAAGAAGCTGGCGTTGCCGAGCACCGAGGCAACCCAGTAACCCCACGCAGCGGAGAAGCCGATGTAATTGCCGAAGCCCTCGCGCGCGTATGCGTAGATGCCGGTATCGAGATCCGGTCGGCGGTTGGCCAGCGCCTGGAACACGAACGCCAGCATCAGCATGCCCGCGCCGCTCACCGCCCAGCCAATCAGCACGGCGGCCGGACCGGCGCTGCGCGCTACGTTCTGTGGCAATGAAAAGATACCGGCGCCGACCATCGAGCCGACCACCAGTGCAGTCAACGCGGGCAGGCCCAAGCGCTGCGATGTCGCGGCCATGGAGATCCCCTGCGGCGGTGATGCCGCGTGCACACGGTAGCCCTGTGCCCGTGAACATGCCTGCAAGGGGCAGAACGACGAAGGCCCGGGCAGCTGCCCGGGCCTTCGAAGGTGATGCGTTGAAGCGTGTTGCCTGTATTACTTGAAGGTGTACTTGGCACCGACGGTGAAGTAGCGACCGATGGCACCACTGAAGTGCATCGGGTTGTAGTTCACGCCGCCATAGGTCAGCGGATCCAGCGGAGCAATTCGGTCGAAGACGTTCTCGACCGAAGCATTCAGCTCGAACGCTTCGGTGATTGCCCAACGGCCGGAAAGGTCGAAGGTGGTGAACGAAGAGATCTTCTTCACCGGCGATCCATCGGCATAGAAGAACTGGTACTTGCCGCCGCGCTTGTCAGTGTTTTCCATGCTGGAGATGTAGTTGGCCACGCCGCTGACACTCCACGGGCCCTGCTTCCAGGTGGTACCGAAGTTGATGCGGTCCTTCGGCGTGCCGATGCAGTTGGTCACGTCGCAGTTGCCGTGCGTGCCCAGGAAGTCATCGGTGCTGGTACCGCTGGTGCGCTCGAACTTCAGCAGGTGGCTCCACTGCAGATCCATCTCCAGCTGGCCCGGGCCGATGTCGAAGGTCTGGCGGATGTCGGTGTCGATACCGCGAACGCGCGAGGAACTGGCGTTGATGTAGGCGGTGTTGACGGCCAGGATGCTGCCGGTACCGGCGACGCCGTTGAGCAGGTTGTTGTCGCGCAGGACATTGCCAGCCCGGATCGCATCATCGGTATCGCCCTGGGCGATCTCGTTGGTGCGCTTGATTTCCCAGGCATCGACGGTCAACGAGGTGGAGCGGGTGGGCTGCAGCACGATACCCACCGAGTAGCTCTTCGACTCTTCCGGCTTCAGGTCCTTGTTCGGGCGGGTGATGATCGCAACCGACTGCGAGCCGCAGTCGTCCGGCGAAGCACCCGGGGCCGGGTTTTCACCGTCCGGGCAACGGATCGGATCCGAGGCAGTGGAGAAGGCGGCCAGGCCACCATCGCCGTTCTCGGCCGGGTTCGGCGCGCGGAAGCCTTCGGCGTAGCTGGCGCGCAGGGCGATCCAGTCGGCCGGCGTCCACTTCACACCCAGCTTCGGCGTGGCCTTGCCTTCACCGCTCTCATACTTGTCGTAGCGCAGTGCAGCGGACAGTTCCAACTGCTCCAGCACCGGTGCCGACAGTTCGACGTAACCGGCGTACACGTTCTGCGTGCCGTCATAGGCCGAGTAGCCCAGGCCGATGATGTCACCCGTGTCGGTGTAGGTCTGCGGGGTCAGGCTGTTGCTGGTCTTGCGCCACTCGGTACCGATCGCCAGGCCCAGCGGGCCACCCTTCAGGTCCATCAGGCTGCGCGACACGGTGAAGTCGAACATGTCCAGGCTGGACTTGGCACGTGCGCTGATCTTCGGCGAGATGTAGTCGTACAGCGCCTGGGAGTTCAGGTTGGCGTTGTCGCCGATGCGCCATACGCCACCGGCACAGTTCGCGTCACCCAGTGCACACTTCACGGCGCTGTAGCGCAGGAAGCCGGTGCGCTCGTTGACCAGGTCGGTGCCCGAGTGCAGGTAGGCGGTGTCGTAGCTCCAGTCACCCCAGTTGCCCTTGACGCCGACCAGGAAACGATTGAACTCGTTGGTGTTGTCGGTCACGCGGGGGCCGACGTCCCAAGCGCTGTAGCGCAGGCGCAACGGGCCGGTACCGAGGCCGGCAGGCCGGTCAGGATGATTGGGGCCAAGCACCACGGCGCCCGGACCGCTGTTGCCGTTGACCGGGCCGCCGGGATAACCCCAGCCGCCGGACGCGGCGGACGGCGTGTTGCTGAAGGTGGTTTCCTTCTTCGAGTAGCCGATCTCGGTGTAGATCTCGCCACCTTCACCAAACGCGAAGCTGGCGCGGCCGAACACATTGACGTACTTCTCTTCCGGCGAGATGTCGCGATACAGCTGTGCCGGATCCCACAGGCAGCCCTGCGCGGCGACCGAGGCGTCGGTCTGGCCACCGATGGTGGTCAGGCCCTGGCAGCCAGGCAGTGGCACGAGGGTGGCCGGATTCTTGTCGGTGACATTGCGGTCGTCGTACACCGAGCCATTGGGACCAACGCCGCCGCGGGTCTTGCCGCTGAGGAAGGCGCCACCCAGGAACTGGGCATTGTTGCCATAGCCCCACTGGCGGGTGTCGCCGGTACCGATCCACTTGCGGTTCTTGCGGTCGCTGATCTTGATTGCGTCGCTCTTGCCGACATCCAGGCTGAAGAAGGCGTTCCATCCGTCGGTGGCCATGTCGCCGGTACCGGCGGTCAGGGTCGCTTTCTTGGTATCGCCATCGCTGTCGCCGGACAGGCCGTAGGAGCCGCGAAGGATCGCGCCCTGGAAGTCGCTGCGCAGGATGATGTTGACCACGCCAGCGATGGCGTCGGAGCCATAGATCGCCGAGGCGCCGTCCTTCAGCACTTCCACGCGTTCAACGGCGTCGAGCGGGATGGTGCTCAGGTCGGTGAAGACCTTCTGGCCGTCATCGGCCAGGCCGTAGGTGGCCATGCGGCGACCATTCAACAGGACAAGGGTTGAACCCGCGCCCAGGCCACGCAGCGAAATGCCGGCGCCACCGCCGGCGAAGCCGTTGCCGAACGATTTGGGAATAGAGCCGGCGCCATTGGCGGTGATGGTCTGCAGGTACTCGGCAACCGTGGTCTTGCCGGTGCGGTCGATTTCCTGGCGGGTCACCACCTGCACCGGGGACGGTGTTTCAGTGTTGGTGCGCGGGATGTTCGAACCGGTGACCGTGATGCGGTCCAGGTTGGTGGCCTTCTCCTGCGCGAAAGCGGAGGTGGAAGCCACGGCGCCAACCAGCAGCAGGGTGCCGCCGGTAAGGATATGGGTGATGGACGATGCCAGGGTGGTGCGGCGGCGGCTGGCGGGCCGTTGGATCAGGTGTTTCACAGCTTCTCTCCTAACTGGAAAACCGTAGCGTTGAGGGCTGTCTCCGGTAGATTCCGGGACGGACCAATCTAGGTTTCCGGCGGGTGACGAAGTCGTGAATTTTTGCTTAATCAATAACAGTTGATCCTGTTCCGTCCGTGCCCGCCCGGACGGAAGGGCCGGCCCGGCAGATGGCCGGGCCGGCGATCACTTCAGTCCGGCAGCGAGAACTGCACCGGCACCATGCCGATGGCCGGCACGGCCACGCCATCACGCTGGGCCGGCTCGAAGCGCCAGTGCCTGAGCACCTGCTGGCGTGCGGCCTGGTCCAGGCTGCGCGAGCCACTGCTGCGCTCGATGCTGACCACCGCCGGCTGCCCGTGGGTGTCCACCTCTACCCGCAACAGCACCGTACCCTGCTCGCGGTTGCGCAGTGCCGCCAGCGGGTAGGCCGGCGGCGGGGCGCTGCGGTATTGCAGCTGGGCGCCGGCCAGTGGTGTGGCGGTATCGATGCTCGGTGCGAGCTGGGGCGGGGCCGGTTCGGCGGCCGGCAGTGCGATGCCCTGGGTTTCCTCTACGGTCGCGGTGGGTGCGGGCAGCGGCGGTACCACCGGCTGCGTCCGCGGTTTGGGCACCACCTGGACGATCTCTTTCGGCGGGATCGGAACCGGCGGCGTGGGCGGTGGCGGGATCTTCTCGATCAGCCTGACCGCAGTCTTGTCACGCGGGACCTGCACAGCCTGGTAGGTCGCCGGGATCAGCAGCAGCAGGAAGGCCAGCAGATGCAGGGCGATGGCCGCGCTCCAGGCGGCAACGCGGGCGGGGTCGAACTGCGGGGATGCAACGGGATACGTACGAACCATGGTCCACCTCCATGCCAGTGACGAAGTCCTCAACGCACCAGGGCCCGTGGCGGGGTTGCCGCACGCGGCTGGCAGTCCATCAGTAGCGCGACATGGCGGCCACTGCCTAGAGGCAGGGGGGCGATCGTTGGGCTGGCCTTCAGCCAGTGCCGGCTGCGGACATGAAAAAAGGCGGATCCCCTGCGGGATCCGCCTTTGCCGGCAATGACGAACGGGATCAGCGACCCAGTTCGAACACCACGTCCAGGTTGACCGAGACGGTCGATTCACCCGGTGCGACCGGGGTGGCCTTGTCCATCGCCGCGCCGGCCGACATGGCCCGCATCATCGGCATCGGGCGGTAGCCGCCGCCGGCGTTCTCGGAAATGCTGACGATGCGGCGCACCTGCAGGCCCAGCGACTTTGCATAGGTCTGGGCGCGGGCCTGGGCCTTCTTCAGTGCAGCCAGGCGGGCTTCGTCATAGACCGGTTCCGGCTGGTCGATCTCGAAGCTGGGGCCATTGATCTGGTTGGCGCCCTGCGCAGCCAGTGCGTCCAGCACCTTGCCCAGCTTGGCGATGTCGCGCACCTTCAGGCTGACCGTGTTGCTGGCCTGGTAGCCGGTGATCTTCGGCGCTTCGTTGTCGGCATAGCGGTACTGCGGGTTGAGGCTGACGCCACTGGTCTGCACGTCGCGCTCGGCGATGCCGGCGGCCTTGATCGCGGCCAGTACCTTGTCCATCTGCTGGGCGTTCTGGCGCATGGCGCTGTTGCCATCGGCGGCCTGGGTGACCACGCCGGCCGACAGGGTGGCCACGTCCGGCACGCGGGTGGCCTCGGCGTTGGCCGAGATGTTCAGCAGGGTGCCTTCGGCCGGAGCGGCGATCGACGGCGACGACGGGGCAGCATGGGCGGTCATCGAGGTTCCAAGGGCGAGGGACAGGGCGAGCAGCAGCGGGGTGGCGGTCAGGCGCATGGAGAACTCCTTGTTGTGCCGTTGAGGGTGGTGTCGTAGCGATGAACGCGCTGTGAGCCCGTTCGGGGTTGGGTACGTTCCGGGACGGGTTGCCGACGATTCAGGTGGCAGCCTCAGGTTATGCTGTGCCGATGCTCTACCTTGCTTCCCGCTCCCCCCGACGCAACCAGCTGCTGGCCCGACTCGGACGCCCCTTCCAGGCCTTGGACCTGGAGGTCGTCGAGCAGCGCGCGCCCGCTGAAAGCGCCGAACAGTATGTCTGCCGGGTCGCCGCCGACAAGGCGCGCGCCGGCCTGGCCCGGGTGCTGGCCGATGACCCGCAGGCGCGGGTGCTTGGCTCGGATACCGAGGTGGTGCTGGACGGCGAGGTGTTCGGCAAGCCTGTCGATGCTGCCGACGCGCGCGCGATGCTGGCACGTCTTGCCGGGCGTACCCATCAGGTAATGACCGCCGTGGTGGTGGTCGGCGCGGACGGGCTGGACAGCGAGCTGGTCATTTCCGAAGTGACCTTCGCCCCGATCGATGCCGCCGACATCGCCGCCTACGTGGCCACCGGCGAACCGCTGGACAAGGCGGGCGCCTACGCCATCCAGGGCGGGGCCGAGCGCTGGATCGAGCACCTGTCCGGGAGTTACTCCGGGGTGATGGGGCTGCCGTTGCTGCACACCGATCGTTTGCTGGCGCGCTGTGGCGTGCCGGCCCCCACTGCCGATGCCGCCAGGGAGGCTGCCGATGTCTGAGGAAATCCTGGTCAATGTGACCCCGCGCGAGACCCGGGTCGCGGTGATCGAAAATGGCATGCTGCAGGAACTGCACATCGAGCGCGGCTGGCGCCGGGGTGTGGTCGGCAACATCTACAAGGGCAAGGTACAGCGGGTGATGCCCGGCATGCAGGCGGCCTTCGTCGAAGTCGGGCTGGAGCGTGCCGCGTTCCTGCACGCCAACGACGTGGTGCGGCCGGCGCCGGTAGCCAGTGCCGACACCGAGAACACCACGCTGCCGCCGCCGTCCAGCGTGCCGATCGTCGAGCTCCTGCGCGACGGCCAGGACATCGTGGTGCAGGTGGTGAAGGATCCGATCGGCACCAAGGGCGCCCGCCTGACCACCCAGATCAGCATTCCCTCGCGCTACATGGTGCTGCTGCCGCAGTCCAAGGTGGTGGGCGTGTCGGCGCGCATCGAGGATGAAACCGAGCGTGCGCGCCTGAAGGCGCTGGTCACCGAACTGTCGGCGCAGCACGGGGGCTACGGCTACATCGTGCGTACCAATGCCGAGGGCCAGCCGGCCGAAGCCATCGCCGAGGACATCGCCTACCTGTCGCGCGTATGGAACGTGGTCGAGCGTCGTGGCCGCGAAGCGGCCTCGTGCAGCAACATCTATGAAGACCTGAGCCTGCCGCTGCGATCGGTACGCGACCTGATCCGCAAGGATGTGGACAAGGTGAAGGTGGACTCCAAGGAGACCTTCGCGCAGTTGCAGGCCTTTGTTGCCAAGTACATGCCGGTGCTGGCGGAGAAGATCGAGCTGTACAGCGGCGATCGCCCGATCTTCGACATGTTCGGGGTGGAGGACGAGATCGGCCGCGCGCTGGACAAGCAGGTGCCGCTGAAATCCGGTGGTTACCTGGTGATCGACCAGACCGAGGCGATGACCACCATCGACGTCAACACCGGTTCGTTCCTCGGCCAGCGCAACCTGGAAGAGACGGTGTTCCGCACCAACCTGGAAGCGGCACAGGCGGTGGCACGGCAGCTGCGCCTGCGCAACCTGGGCGGCATCATCATCATCGACTTCATCGACATGGATGATGCCGAGCACCGCCGCCAGGTATTGCGTACGCTGGAAAAGGCGCTGGCCCGTGACCATGCCAAGACCACGGTGTACGACTTCTCGCCGCTGGGCCTGGTGGAGATGACCCGCAAGCGCACGGTGGAAAGCCTGGAGCGCCAGCTGTCGGAAACCTGCCCGCAGTGCAGCGGCCGCGGCAGCATCAAGACCACCGAAACGGTGACCTACGAGATCTTCCGCGAGATCACCCGTGCCGTGCGCCAGTTCGATGCCGCGCGCCTGCTGGTGATCGCCTCGACCAAGGTGGTCGCGCGCATCACCGACGAGGAATCCGCGGCGGTGGCCGAGCTGGAGGAATTCCTCGGCAAGAGCATCCGCTTCCAGGCGGACGAGCAGTACCTGCAGGAGCAATTCGATGTTGTTCTGCTCTGATCCTCGCCGGCCGCAGGCCGGCGGTGGCCGATGAGCGCGCCGCCGCGCCTGCGACTGCGAAGGATCCGCCGTCATTTCATTGCCGCCTGCGCGGTGGGCCTGGTCGGGCTGGCACTGCTGGTGGGCACCCTCAGCCAGCTGCTGCCGCTGGCCGAGCGCCATCCCGACAGGATTGCCGCCTGGTTGAGTGAACGCGCCGGCCAGCCGGTGCGTTTCGACCAGCTGCAGACGGCCTGGACCCGGCGTGGTCCGCTGCTGCAGCTCAAGGGCCTGCGCATTGGCGCCGGCCAAGGCCTGGCGATCGGCGAGGCCGAGGTGCTGGTATCGATGTACAGCGGGCTGCTGCCCGGCCGCTCGTTGACCGAACTGCGCCTGCGTGGCTTGGCACTGGACCTGCAGCAGGGCGAGGACGGCCGCTGGTCGGTGCGTGGCCTGCCGCAGGCCGCCAATGGCGGGGACCCGCTGGATGCGCTGCGCCGTCTGGGCGAACTGCAGGTGATCGGGGGCCGCCTGGGCGTGCATGCGCCGGGGCTGGGGATCGATACCACGCTGCCACGCATCGACGTGCGCCTGCGGGTCAATGGCGACCGCCTGCGTCTAGGCGTGCGCGCCTGGGCCCAGACCGAAGCGCTGCCGTTGACGGCGGTGCTGGACGTGGACCGCGTGCGCGGCAACGGTCAGGCCTGGCTGGGCGCCGATCCGGTCGATTTTCATGCCTGGTCGCCGCTGCTGGCGGCCGGCGGTGTGCGCCTGCGCGAAGGCAAGGGCGAACTCAACCTGTGGCTGACCCTGCGCGATTTCGCGCCGGTGGCGGTGACCACCGATTCGGACCTGCGTGATGTCCGCATCGATGGCGCACCGATGCCCGCGATGGCGGCTCCGCAGCTGCAGCTGCAGCGGTTGCAGGCACGCCTGCGCTGGCAGCGCCAGGCCGATGGCTGGGCATTGCAGGTGCCGCGCCTGCGCCTGAAAACCGAAGAAGGCGAGCAGCAGCTCGATGGCCTGCAGCTGCAGCTCGGCAAGCAGCTGCGGGTCAGTTCTGGCGAAGTGCAGGCCGGCATCGCGCTGCGTGCGCTGGCCCTGAGCGATCGTCTTGAACCCGGCCTGCGTCGCTGGCTGTTCCTGTCCAGGCCGCAGCTGGACGTGCGCGAGCTGCAGCTGGCGGGCGAACGTGATGGCCCGCTGTGGGCGCAGGGCGAACTGCAGTCGCTGGGCTTCGCCAGCGTGGGCAATTCGCCCGGCCTGCGCGGCCTGGGCGGGCGCTTCGAAGGCGACGCGGATGGCTTCAGCCTGCAGCTGCAGCCGCAACGCCAGCTGCAGTTCGATTGGCCGACCGGTTTCGGCGTGCGCCACGATCTGCACCTGGCGGGCCAGGTGGTGGGCTGGCGCGATGAAGGCGGTGGCTGGCGCATCGGCACGGCAGCGATGCGCGTGGAAGGCACCGATTACGCGGCGGACGTGCGCGGTGGTGTCTGGTTCCAGGGCGACGGTACGCGGCCGTGGCTGCAGCTGGCGGCCAAGCTGGACGACGTGCCGATGACCGCGGCCAAGCGCTTCTGGATCCACTCCAAGATGAGCAAGGGCGCCACCGACTGGCTGGACATGGCGCTGGCCGGTGGGCAGGTGCGCAACGGCATCGGCCTGGTCAGTGGCGACCTGGACGACTGGCCGTTCGACAACAACGATGGCCGCTTCGAGGCGACCGGCCATATCACCAATGGTGACATCCGCTTCCAGCACGACTGGCCGTTGATGCGCCAGGTCGATGCCGATATCGCCTTCATCGGCCCCGGCTTCGACATGCACGGCCGCGGCGATCTGGCCGGCGTGGCGGTGCAGAAATTCGAGGCGGGCATCCAGGATTTCGGGCAGCAGCCGCTGTACGTGCGTGCCGATGCGCAGAGCGAGGCCGGCAGGCTGCTGGCCATGCTGCGGCAGAGCCCGCTGCACAAGGATTATGGCGACACCCTGGACAACCTCACCGCTGCGGGCCCGGCGCATGTGACCTTCGATCTGCTGCAGCCGCTGCACCACGATGAAGGTGGCGGCCACCTGCAGGGAACGGTCGATCTGGCCGGCGTGAAGCTGGTCGACAAGCGCTTCCAGCTCACCTTTGACAACATGCACGGGCAGGCGCGCTACAGCAACGGCGGTTTCGGCGCCGAGGAACTGGCGGTGCGCCACCTCGGCCAGGACGGTCGTCTGAGCCTGCGTGCCGGTGGCTACGTGCACGACAGCAAGCTGGCCTTTGAATCGCAGTTGTCGGCCAACCTCGATGCTGGCGTGCTGATCGACCGCGCGCCGGAAATGGCGTGGCTGAAGCCCTACATCGCCGGCACCTCGCCGTGGACCATCGCGGTCAATCTGCCCAAGGTCGCTCCGGGGGCGCCTGCGCCGCCCAGCGAGCTGCGGTTGAGCTCCGATCTGGTCGGGACCCGGCTGGACCTGCCGGCGCCGCTGGACAAACCGGCTGCCGAGCCGTTGGCGACCACCGTGGCTGCACAGCTGCCGATGGGGGCCGGCCGCATCGACGTGTCGTTCGGCCAGCGCCTGGCGCTGGCTGCGCGCAGCCACAACAACCAGACGGGTGTGCAGGTGACGCTGGGCAGCGACCATGCCGATCGCGAGCCGCCACCGAGCGGACTGTCCGTGAATGGCCGCAGCCCGACCCTGGATGCGCTGGAGTGGATCGGCCTGGCCCGTAGTGGCAACGACGATGACGGCATGCCGCTGCGTGCGGTGGATGTGCAGGTCGGCAAGCTGATGCTGGTCGGTGGTGTGTTCGAGCAGACCCGGTTGCAGCTGCGCCCGGGAGCGCAGGCACTGGATGTACGCCTGGACGGCCCGTCGCTGGCCGGGCGCCTGACCGTCCCCAATGCAGACGGCGGCACCATCAGTGGCCAGCTCGACCGCGTGCACTGGCAGTCATTGCCGGCGGCTCCAGATGTACCGGCCGCACCGGCACGGGTACAGGCAGGCGCCAACGACATGGACCCGGCCAAGCTGCCGCCGTTCGCGCTGGACATCGCCGACCTGAAGTTCGGCAAAGTGGTGCTGGGCCAGGCGGTGCTGCGTACGCGGCCGCTGGCCAATGGCCTGAACGTGGATGAGCTGCGCTTCCGTGCGCCCGACCAGGAGATCGACATCAGTGGTCGCTGGCTGGGCCGCAGCGGTGGTGCCCGCACCGAGCTGACCGCTCAGGTGCGCAGCGAGGATCTGGGCGGACTGATGCAGAACCTCGACTACGGCGGCCAGCTGCGTGGCGGCTCCGGCCAGGCGCAGCTGCAGGCCACGTGGAGTGGGGGGCCGTCGGACTTCCAGCTGGGCAACCTGCAGGGCCGCCTGGACCTGCACGCACGCAACGGCCAGCTGCTGGAGCTGGAGCCGGGCGCCGGCCGCGTGCTGGGCCTGCTCAGCGTGACCCAGCTGCCGCGGCGCCTGATGTTCGACTTCCGCGACTTCTTCTCCAAGGGCTTCGCGTTCAACCAGATCGACGGCAGCATGCAGTTCGGCCAGGGCATGGCGCGCACAGACAAGGTGCTGATCGAAGGCCCGGCAGCCAACATCACCATCCGCGGCCAGGCCGACCTGCGCAACCAGCAGTTCGACCAGACCATCGACGTCAACCCGCGCGCAGGCAATCTGCTGACCGTGGTGGGGGCGGTGGCCGGTGGCCCGGTGGGGGCGGCGCTGGGCGCGGCTACCAATGCGGTATTGTCCAAACCACTGGGCGAGATTGGCGCCCGTACCTACAAGGTGACCGGTCCATGGAAGGAACCGAAGGTGGAAGTGATCGAGCGCAGCCGCGAGAAGGCTCCGGCACCGGCACCGGCCATTCCGCCGACCGTCACCGGCCTGCCGCGCGCGCGTTGAGCGCGGCTTTCCTGTTCACGGGGCTTGCCTGAGCGCCCCCGCATCCCCAGATCGAGAACCATGACTGATATCGCCCTGACGCTTGCCCAAGACCGCCTGCTGCGCCCTGGTGGCCTGGATACCGCTGGCCTGGAGCACACCTTCGGGCAGCTGCTCGGCCCCGGTGTGGACTTTGGTGACCTTTACTTCCAGCACGCCCGCCGCGAGAGCTGGAGCGTGGAAGACGGCATCGTCAAGGACGGCGCGCATTCCATCGAGCAGGGCGTGGGCGTGCGGGCGATTTCCGGCGAGAAGACCGGTTTCGCCTACTCCGACGACATCCATGCCGATGCGCTGCGGGTGGCGGCGCAGTCGGCGCGCGCGATCTCGCGTGAAGGTGGTGCCCAGACCGGGCGCTCGCTGCTGCGCGGCAACGCGCGCGCGCTGTACCCGGCGCTGGACCCGATTGATGGCGTCGGCAACGAGGCCAAGGTCGAGGTGCTCAAGCGCCTGGACGGCTACCTGCGTGCTGCCGACCCGCGCGTGAAGCAGGTGATGGTCAGCCTGTCCGGCGGCGTCGATACGGTGCTGATCGCCCGCAGCGACGGCGTGCTGGGCGCCGACGTGCGCCCGCTGGTGCGCCTGAACGTGCAGGTGATCGTCGAGCACAACGGCCGTCGCGAGTCCGGCTATGCCGGTGGCGGTGGTCGCTATGGCTATGAGGAGCTGTTCGCCGACGGCCGCCCGGAAGCCTTCGCCCGTGAGGCGCTGCGCCAGGCGCTGGTGAATCTTGAAGCGGTACCGGCACCGGCCGGCGTGATGCCGGTGGTGCTGGGCCCGGGCTGGCCCGGTGTGCTGCTGCATGAAGCGGTCGGCCATGGCCTGGAGGGCGACTTCAACCGCAAGGGCACCAGCGTCTACGCGGGGCGCATCGGCGAGCGCGTTGCCGCCCCGGGCGTGACGATCGTCGATGACGGCACGCTGGATGGACGCCGTGGTTCGTTGAACATCGACGACGAGGGTCATCCCAGCCAGTGCACCACGCTGATCGAGGACGGCATCCTGGTCGGCTACATGCAGGACAGCCTCAACGCGCGCCTGATGGGCGTGGCGCCGACCGGCAATGGTCGCCGCGAATCGTTCGCGCACATGACCATGCCGCGCATGACCAACACCTACATGCGCGCCGGCCAGCATGACCCGCAGGAGATGATCCGTTCGGTGAAGAAGGGCCTGTACGCGGTCAACTTCGGCGGCGGCCAGGTCGACATCACCAGTGGCAAGTACGTGTTCTCGGCCACCGAGGCCTACCTGATCGAGGACGGCCGCATCACCACGCCGGTGAAGGGCGCGACCCTGATCGGCAACGGTCCGGAAACCATGCAGAAGGTGCGCATGGTCGGCAACGACCTGGCCCTGGACGAGGGCGTGGGCATCTGCGGCAAGGACGGGCAGAGCGTGCCGGTGGGTGTCGGCCAGCCCTCGTTGCTGATCGAGGGCATCACCGTCGGCGGTACCCAGGCCTGAGCCGGGCGATGGCCAGTGCCACCGCCCCTGCCGGCGAGGACTCAGTCCTCGTCGGCTTCGTCGGTTTCAATGGGGTCGGCGTCTTCGGCGCTGGCCTTCAGGCCCAACGCGGCCGGCAGCATCAGGGCGCGCAGCACCTGGAAAATTTCGCGGTAGGCGCGCGGCGGCTTGTTCTTCGCCTTCTCGGCCTGGGCATTGCGCACCAGCGTGCGCAGCTGCTGGCGGTCGGCCTGCGGGTAGTCGTCCAGCAGTGCCGCCAGTGCCTTGTCACCCTCGGCCAGCAGGCGCTCGCGCCAGTCTTCCGCGCGGTGCATCATCGCCACTTCGCGGCGGCCGGTTTCGCTGTTGGCGTCCAGCGCATCGCGGATCGCATCCAGCGTGGCGTCTTCTTCGCGGCGCATGTGCTTGGCCAGGAACGCCAGCTGGCGCTTGTGGGCGATGTGGGCGGTGATGCGCTTGCACTCGGCGATATGCGGCAGCAGGTCTTCCGGAATCGGCAGGCGCGCCAGCTGGGCCGGGGTCAACGACACCAGCTTCTCGCCCAGGGCCAGGACGTCGAGCGCATCGCGCCGGTTCTGGCTGCGGCTCTTGTCGTGGAATTCACCGGTTTCTTCGTCGCGTCCGCGCATCGTTCCTACCTGATCTCAAAAAAAGTCGCCCGGCGTGATGCCGGGCCCAACCCGTACAGGATAAAGCATTGAACGTGATCGCCCCTGAAGTCGCTGTCGGCGACGACAGCCCGGCCCGGCTGGAACGGCTGGCCGACCTTTCCCAGCAGCTGCTCGACCGTGCCCGGGCGCTGGGCGCCAGCCAGGCCGAGGTCAGCTGCAGCGAGGACCGTGGCCTGGAGGTCAATGTCCGCCTTGGCGAGGTTGAGACCGTGCAGTCCACCCGCGACCGCGGTATCGCCGTCACCGTCTATTTCGGCCAACGCAAGGGCAGCGCCAGCACCGGCGACCTGAACGAGGCCAGCCTCACCGCCACGGTCGAGCAGGCCTGCGCGATCGCCCGCCATACCGAGGACGACCCGGCCGCCGGCCTGGCCGAGGCGGCGCTGATGGCGACCGACTTCCCCGACCTGGACAGCTGGCATCCCTGGGCACTGCAGGCCGACGAGGCGGTGGACCTGGCCCTGGCCTGCGAGAACGCAGGTCGTGAGGCCGATGCGCAGATCCGTAACTCCGACGGCGCCTCGGTGTCGAGCATGCAGAGCCTGTCGGTGTACGCCAATTCGCATGGCTTTTTCGGCCGTGAGCGTGGCACCCATCATTCGGTGGGCTGTGCGCTGATCGCCGGCCAGGGCGATGGCATGCAGCGCGATGGCTGGTACACCAGCGCGCTGGCCCGCGAGGACCTGGAGGAGGTGGGCCTGGTCGGTCGTCGTGCCGCCGAGCGTACCGTCGCCCGCCTGCAGCCTCGCTCGATGGCCACCGGCAGCATGCCGGTGCTGTTCGCCCCGGAAGTCGCGCGCAGCCTGGTCGGTCACCTGCTGTCGGCGGTGTCCGGCGGTGCCCTGTACCGCCAGGCCAGCTTCCTGCTGGACAGTGTTGGCCAGCAGCTGTTCCCGGACTGGATGCAGATCGAGGAACTGCCCCACCTGCGCCGTGGCCTGCGCTCGGCCGCCTTCGACGGTGACGGCGTGGCCACCCGTGCTTCGGCCCTGGTCCGTGACGGCGTGCTGCAGCGCTATGTGCTGGGCAGCTACTCGGCGCGCAAGCTGGGCCTGCAGACCACCGCCAATGCCGGTGGCGTGCACAACCTGCAACTGGCCGCCAACGCGGGCTCCCTGCATGAGATCGCCCGCCAGATGGGCGATGGCCTGCTGGTGACCGAGCTGATGGGGCAGGGCGTGAACGGGGTGACCGGCGACTACTCGCGCGGTGCCGGCGGCTTCCGCGTCGAGAATGGCGAGATCCAGTACCCGGTGGATGGCATCACCATCGCCGGCAACCTGCGCGAGATGTTCAGCAGCATCGAAGCGGTCGGCAGCGACGTGGACCCGCGCTCGCACATCCGGACCGGTTCGATCCTGCTGGGGCGGATGACCATCGCCGGTAATGATTGATGGCGTCGATGGCGTAAGCTATGCCCGCCTGACGCAACCAGCTTGGTGCTGGTGGGTCAAGACCACCCAATGAAAAGGAGTTTTGTCGTGAGCGAATTCGATAACGTCCCGCCGCCGCCGGCCACCACCGACGTGCCGGCCGACCAGCGCACCATGGCCCTGGCTGCCCACCTGCTGGGCATCTTCACCGGCTTCATCGGCGCACTGATCATCTGGCTGATCAACAAGGACGATGCTGGCAAGGCTTTCGTGACCGACCAGGCCAAGGAAGCCCTGAACTTCCAGATCACCTTGACCATCGCCATGGTCATCAGCATGATCCTGACCATCGTGATCATCGGCGTCTTCCTGGCCCCGATCGTCGGCATCATCAGCCTGGTGTTCAGCATCATCGCAGCGGTCAAGGCCAACAACGGCGAAGCCTATCGCTACCCGTTCGCGCTGCGCCTGATCAAGTAATACCGGCTGCATGCGGAACTGAAAACGCCCGGCATTGCCGGGCGTTTTCATGTGTGGGGAGCGACGGGCGGTGCCCGGCGAGCGATCAATGATCGCGTTCGACCGCCAGCGTCGCCAGCGCACGCAGCGCATCGGCTTCCTCGCCATACCCGGCCAGGATCGACTGCATGCGTGCAGCGAGTTCGTGCAGCTGGGCCTTTGCGCCGTCCATGCCAAGCAGGGCGGGGAAGGTGCTCTTGTCCTGCGCCTGGTCCTTGCCGGCGGTCTTGCCCAGCTGCTCGGAACTGGCCTCGACATCGAGGATGTCGTCGCGTACCTGGAAGGCCAGGCCGAGTGCATCGGCGAAGCTGTCCAGCTGGGCCAGCTGCGGTTCGTGGGCCTGGCCGCACAGCGCGCCCATGCGCACTGCCGCGCGGATCAGGGCGCCGGTCTTCAGCGCATGCATGCGGGTCAATGCCGCCAGCGTCTGCTGCTGGCCGGTGGCATCGATATCCAGGGCCTGGCCGCCGCACATGCCGGACGCGCCGGAGGCGTGGGCCAGGGTCTGCAGGCAGGCCACGCGCAGCGTGGCCGGCAGCGGTGCATCGGCCAGCAGGCCGAAGGCACGGGTCTGCAGCGCGTCGCCGGCGAGGATCGCGGTAGCTTCGTCGAAGGCGATGTGGGTGGTCGGCTTGCCACGGCGCAGCGCGTCGTCATCCATCGCCGGCAGGTCGTCATGCACCAGCGAGTAGGCGTGGATGAGTTCGACGGACATAGCCGCCGCATCCAGGCTTTCCAGCTGTGCACCGAACAGGTGGCCACTGGCGTAGACCAGCAGCGGGCGCATGCGCTTGCCACCGCCCAGCACCGAATAGCGCATGGCCTGGTGCAGGCGCTGCGGTGCTTCGGCAGGCGAGGGCAGGGCAGCGTCGAGCTGGCTTTCGATACGGTCGCGCCAGCGCGCGAACAGAACCTCAGCCGTCATGGTTGGGCGGATCGAAGGGCTCGGATGCTTCCGGCTGCGCCGGATCGCTGAGCAGGCGCACGCGCAGTTCGGCCTGCTCCAGCGCCTGCTGGCACTGGCGATACAGACCGACGCCACGTTCGTAAGCACTGAGCGAGGCTTCCAGGCTCAGCTCGCCGGTTTCCATCTGCTCCATCAGCTGTTCCAGCGATTCGAGCGACTGCTCGAACTGGGCGACCGGGGAGGCGTTTTCGGGGGACTTCTTGGCCATGTGGCAAGTGTGGACGGGCCGCGCGCGGGGGTCAATTCACCAGCCGCCGGGACGCCACTGCAGCTGCGCCTGGTGGGCCTGCAACCAGGCCTGCAGTGGCGCGGAGATGACCACGTCGGCGGCGGCCAGCAACTGCGGGCCATCAAAGATCAGCGGCAGCTGCGCGCGTCGCCAGGGGGCGAGATGTTCGCGTTGCAGGCAGTCCTTCAATGCGTGCGAATGCTGGCGACCGGGCAGCAGGATGCGCTCTCCGCCCAAGCGTGCACGGACCTGCAGCGGGCGCTCGAAGGCGGCGCCGCCCTGCAGCCGCAGCTGGCCGCCATCGGGCAGCGGCAGGGGAGCATGCCCATCCCATTCGGCCTGCCACGCGCGGGGCAGCGATGGCAGCTGCGCGGGTAGCAGATAGGCATGCTCGCGCCATTGCTGGATGGCATGATCGTGCCAGCGCACCCGCGCCTGGCGATCATTGCCGGCCGGCAGCAGTTCGTCCAGGCCTTGCTGCAGCACCGTGGCCGGCAGTGGGGCGGCACCATGGCCGATCACCCAGGCGCGCAGCACGCGCGCGGCGCGTCCCGATGACACCTGACGCAGCAACTGCAGCGACAGCACGCGTGGAGCGACTTCCAGGTGTGTGATCAGCTCGGCGTCTTCTTCATCCAGCAGTTCGCGGGTCTGCCGGCAATGCAGGACGCTGCCGGCCAACGCGGCGGCGGCGTGCGGCCAGCGCTGGCGCAACAGTGGCAGTACCTGCAGGCGCAGGAAGTTGCGATCGGCGTGGTCTTCGGCGTTGCTGGGATCCTCGATCCAACGCAGCGCGTGTTGCCGGGCATAGTCGAGCAGTGCGGTGCGCGGTGCGTGCAGCAAGGGACGCCACAGGCGGTGCGTACCGAGCTGGCTGTCATCGGCCATCGCGGCAAGGCCATCGACACCGGAGCCGCGCAGCGCGCGGAGCAGGAAGGTCTCGGCCTGATCGTCCTGGTGCTGTGCCAGCGCCAGTGTTTCGCCTTCGCGCAGTTCAGCAGTGAACGCTGCACGTCGTGCTTCGCGCGCTGCGCCTTCGAGGCCCAGGCCTGTGGTTTTGTCGATCTGTACGTGGCGCACGGCCAGCTCGACGCCCAGTGCCGCGCACTGCTGCTGGCAATGCCGTACCCAGTCGTCAGCTGCTGGTTGCAGGCCGTGGTGTACGTGCACCGCACGCAGCGCCGTGCCGGAAGCCTGGGCGCAGCGCCACAGCCAGTGCAGCAGCACGGTGGAGTCGACACCACCGCTGTAGCCCACCAGCAGCGGCGCATCCAGCGGAACGAGGGCAGGGAAGGCAGTCACGGCGGCAAGTATAGGGTTGCTCGGCAGGGCTGCGCCCTGCACCCGCTACGATCCAGAGCAACAGCAACAGCAACAGCAACAGCAACAGCAGAAGCTGGGTTCCTGAAGGACGGCGGGGTGGGCCCGGTTGCGGGAGACGCCGT
>NZ_LLXT01000153.1 GCF_001431625.1 Stenotrophomonas geniculata ATCC 19374 = JCM 13324 | reverse complement strand
CGACAGATTTCCGCGATCTGTAGATCCACGCCATGCGTGGATGAATCTCTGTCAGATAGCGAAATCAATTGGGGTCAGATCCGTTTTCCAAAGGAAAACGGATCTGACCCCATGACCCCATGCCGCACCAGGATCAATCCAACCGTCACCGGGAAACTGTCGAAGGTGGGGCGGTGTCGGATTGCGGGGTGTCCGCGGCATGGATGCCGCGGCCAAGCCCCCATGGACGGGTTTACGGCGTCCCCGCAATCCGACACCGCCCCGCCAAGCCACAGACAACCCAGAGCCGCTTTGGCTTTGGCTTTCGCTTTGGCTTTGGCTGTAGACGTTGCCCTGGCTTGAAGCAGGTGCAGGGCGCAGCCCTGCCGACCCACCCTTCCCCTGCGCACGAAAACGATTTCACTGTTTTCAGCAAACCGTCATCCCTTCGCCACGCCAGTACCATATTGCGGAGCAGCATGCGCCCGCGCGCGACCCATGCTAAAAAACGCCCGCCCATCGCTTAGATCGATCCAAGAACGATGCTGCGATGGCCGGGAGTTGGGGGAGCAGCAACAGGACGTACCAGGCCACGCGCACGGTGCTACTGCCACTGCATGGCAATAGCGACAATGTCACTTCAAATTAGATCGATTCAAGTTGTCCGTGCCACGTCACCGGATCAATCCAGGAGAGAGGGAGAGATGGGAATGAAGCATTCAACACGTACGCATGGCCAGGACGCACTGGCGTTGGCCATCGCGCTGGCCTTGGCCGCCGCCGTCATTCCGGCTGGCGCCGCCGCGCAGCAGGCCGCTTCCACCGGCGCGCAGGACGCCACCAACCTGGACAGCGTCCAGGTCACCGGCTACCGCTACGCCATTGAAAAGAGCCTTGAGCAGAAGCGCGACGCCAACGCCGTGGTCGAAGTGATCACCGCCGAAGACGTCGGCAAGTTCCCCGACAAGAACGTGGCCGACGCACTGCAGCGCGTGCCCGGCGTGGTCATCACCCGCAGTGGCGGCGAAGGCAAGACCGTCAGCGTTCGTGGCCTGGCACCAGACCTGACCCTGACCCAGTTGAACGGCAACTACGTCGCCACGTCGGAAACCAACGACGAAGCGACCCGTTCGTTCAACTACACCCTGCTGCCGTCGAACATGCTGTCCAGCGCGGAGCTGTTCAAGTCGCCGGAAGCACGCATCGACGAAGGCGGCATCGGCGGCACGGTGATTCTGCACACCCGTCGTCCGCTCGACATGGAGTCCAACTCGGGCTTCGTCACGCTTGAGGGCACCTCCTCCGATACCCACCACGATATCGACCCGCAAGCCTCGGCCCTGTATTCGTGGCACAGCAAGGATGAGCGTTTCGGCGTGCTGATCGGCGTGACGCAGCAGAAGCGCACCACCCGTACCATGGAAGCCAGCACCGAGGACTACCAGTGGTATGGCGCCGGCAAGGCGCGCGATGCCTATGGCAACGTGCAGGCGCAGGATGGCATCCACTACTGGTGGGGCAAGTCCGGTTTCAACAACCAGACCGGCGGCAACTACAGCGATTTCTTCATGCCGACGTCGGTCAACTTCGCGGTGAAGGAAGAAAAGCGCGAGCGCAAAGGCGGCCAGCTGACCTTCCAGTTCAAGCCGGTCGACAACGTCACGATGACGGCCAACTACTTCCGCTTCGAACTGCAGGGTGATTACACCCAGAACATGCTGAAGATTCCGGAATGGAGCATGGCCCGCTTCAATGGCGATGGAAACTGGGCCGGTGGACGCCTGCTCAACGGCCTGGACTTCGATCCCAGCGGCAACACCGTTACCGGCGCCCAGTTCGAAAAGCTGGCGGGGAAAACCTACTACTGCAATGAAGACCAGGCCAAGGCTGCCGGCCTCAAGCCCGGTGGCTGGGGCCCGGACGACTGCACGGTTCCGACGCCGCAGCTGACCGGTGGCTACAGCAAGGAAAAGGCGCTGTCGCAGACCGCTGACCTGACCATCGACTGGGACATCAGCCCGCTGTGGAAGGCCTCGTTCACCGGCGGCCGCACCTGGTCCGAAGGTGGTCCGTCGATGAACTTCCGGATGTCGGCCAAGCCGCGCCGCAAGGTCGGCAACGATTACCTGTCGGGCAATCTGTACAGCGCCTGGGATCTGACCGGCACGCCTTCGGCCACCTTCTCGCCCGACCTGCAGCAGCAGCTGATGAACGGCATCGCCGAAGTCGACACCGGCTCGACCGATTCGTCGTGGAAGCGCACCGAGGTCAAGCAGAACTACTTCCAGGCCGACGTCACCAAGCTGTTTGAATCCGGCTGGCTGGACTCCATCCAGTTCGGTGCCAAGTACCGTGATGGCAAGGTCCACCGCAACACCGGCAACACCTACTGGGTGTGCCCGGGCCGTGACCCGGCCGACTATGACAACAGCCGCTACCAGAGCGGCTGCGATCCGACTGCCGGCGATGCGCAGCCTGGCTTCTTCCTGTCCAACCCGATCAGCAACATCGCGGGTGGCTTCAATGCCAACGTGTTCCCGGGCATCAACTACCCGGCCTACATCGACTACCTGAACAAGACCTACGGCGGTTCGCACAACCGTACCGAGGAAGACTTCGTCTACAACGTCAACGAAAAGATCTACTCGGGCTACTTCCAGGCCAACTTCCGCACCGAGCGCCTGCGCGGCAACGTCGGCGTGCGCGTGGTGCGCACCAAGCAGTTCGCGCAGTCCTCCGACTCGATCGAGAAGTTCAACGACTACTTCCTGGACAACGCGTCCGGCGCGCCGATGGCGTGTACCGATCCGGCCGCTGCAGCCTACCCGACCTACAGCTGCGAGAGCGGCTTCGTGCGCCTGCCGCACGACCTGGCGCAGAGCAAGACCTACAGCCTGATCGGCGTGGATCGCACGTACACCGACGTGCTGCCGAGTTTCAATATCGCCTGGGACATCACCGACACGCTGGTGCTGCGTGGCGCCGCATCGAAGGTGATCGCCCGCCCCGGCTACACCGACATCGCAGCACCGGGCGCACTGAGCTATTACAGCGAAGAGTACGTCAATGATCGCCGCGTTGCCGGTGGCGCTTCGACCGCAGGCTGGGTGGGCCAAGGCAGCAACAAGCAGCTGGAACCGTTCAAGGCCACCCAGTTCGACCTGGGCCTGGAGTGGTATTTCCAGCCGGGCGCAGTCGCCGGCGTCGGCCTGTTCCGCAAGAACGTGGACAACTTCACTTTGCCGGTGGTGCGCGACACGCCGATGGTCATCAACGGTGAAGCGGTGAACGTGCAGCGCTACGAGACCCAGGCCAATGGCCGCGATGGTGTGTCGCAGGGCGTCGAGCTGTATGGCCAGTACACCTTCGATTTCGGCTTCGGCGTGCAGGCCAACTACACCTACAACGACACCAACCTGGCCTCGATTGTTCTGGACGGCCAGGAAATCGGCTCCTCGCCGCTGGTTGGCAGCGCCAAGAACCAGGCCAACGTCACGGTGTTCTACGAGAACGAGAAGTTCCTCGCGCGCGCTTCGTTCAACCGTCGCGGCCAGGTGGTCGGCGGGCTCAACAATGGCCTCACCGTCTACACCGAACCGTATGACCAGCTGGACCTGAATGTTGCCTACAACCTGACCCCGGACTGGACCCTGACCGCCTCGGTGATCAATGCCACCAAGTCCGAGCAGCGCGTGCACCTGGGCAATGACACCAAGGCCCGCCTCGTCTCCAACACCTACGCAGGCCGCCAGCTGTACTTCGGCGCCACCTGGAAGTTCTGAAGCACCACGGGTTGCGCGGGTACGCCCGGCGCAGCCCACGCCCTGCTCCGGCGGGGACGTTCCTCCACGGCAGCCACGCTGGTACAGGTGGCTGCCGTTTTTTGACGGCGCCTTGCCTGTCGTTCAGCCCGGCGCTTGACCCTGCCATCGTTGGAAGGTGCACACTGACTCCACCCCAAGAGCACCGAAGGAGCTACAGATGGAATTCCATGTTGAAGGCATGACCTGCGGTGGTTGCGCGCGCAGCGTGACCCGCGCGATCCAGCAGATCGATCCGAACGCCAGCGTGGTTGCCGACCCGCCGACCGGCCTGGTCAAGGTGCAGACCACCGCGTCGCAGGAACAGGTGTTCGCCGCGGTGAACGATGCCGGTTTCCCGCCGCGTACCGTCTGACCCCTGCCCTGCGTCCACAACGAAGCCCGCCCCGTGCACTGTCACAGGGCGGGCTTTTTGGTTCACGCGATATCGATTCAATGCTTCTGTGCGCGTCGCCGCACTGCACCGGTCTTCGCGGTATCAACCGGCACCGGCGTCTCATCGTCCTCAACCAGCCGCTGCAGGATCGGGCACTCAGGGCGCTCGTCTCCCGCACAACAGCTGATCAGTGACTTCAGCGTGTCGGCCATCTGCCGCATGTGCTCGATGCGCTGTTCCAGATCGGCGATGTGCTGTTCGGCCAGATGCTTCACGTCGGCACTGTGCCGCGAGGTGTCATTCCAGAGGCCCAGAAGATCGGTGATCTCGGCCACCTGGAAGCCGAGATCGCGCGCACGGCGGATGAAACGCAGGCGGTGGATGTCCGCCTGCGAATACGCCCGGTAGCCCGACTCGGTTCTATCAGCTGCGGGAATCAGGCCGATCTGCTCGTAGTAGCGGATCATCTTCGCCGACACGCTGGAGGCCTTGGCAGCTTCACCGATGTTCATGCGGATCTCCTTCAGTGGGTGGCAGCGGCGGCATCCGCCATCGGCGGCTGGAAGCGGCGCAGTCGCAGCGCGTTGCCCAGCACGAACACGCTGGACAATGCCATCGCACCGGCCGCGAACACCGGCGACAGCAGCACGCCCCACACCGGGTACAGCACGCCGGCCGCTACCGGAATCAACGCGGTGTTGTAGGCGAACGCCCAGAACAGGTTCTGCCGGATGTTGCCCAGCGTCGCCTTGGACAGCGCGATGGCATTGGGCACGCCCTGCAGGTTGCCCGACATCAGCACCACATCGGCCGACTCCACCGCGATATCGGTGCCGGTACCGATGGCCAGGCCGACATCGGCTTCGGCCAGTGCCGGCGCATCATTGATGCCATCGCCGACGAAGGAGACGTGGCCATGCGTGGCCTTCAGGCGGCGCACGGCCTCGACCTTGCCTTCCGGCAGCACCTCGGCCACCACCTCATCGATGCCCAGCTCGCGCGCGATCGCCTGCGCGGTACCGGCGTTGTCACCGGTGATCATCGCCACCTTCAGGCCGAGCTGGTGCAGTGCCGCGATCGCGGCCGGCGTGCTCGGCTTGATCGGATCGGATACCGCGATGATCGCGGCCAGGCGGCCGTCGATGGCGGCATACAGCGGCGACTTGCCCTGCGTTCCAAGCTGGGTGGCCAGCGCCGCGAACGGCGTGATATCCACCCTCAGATCGCGCATGAAACGATCAGCCCCCACCTCCACGCGCGCGCCATCAACACTGGCACGCACGCCCATGCCGGTGACCGATTCGAAATCGGCCATCGCCGGCAACGCGATGCCCTGCTCGGTGGCCGCATCCACGATGGCGCGGGCAATCGGATGCTCCGAGCGCGACTCCACTGCCGCCACCGCTCCCAGCACCGTACTGCGATCAAAACCGTCGGCGATCTCCAGGTCGGTCAGGCGCGGGCGGCCTTCGGTCAGCGTGCCGGTCTTGTCCACCGCCACCACCTGCGCGTCCTTCAGCAGCTGCAGCGCTTCACCCTTGCGGAAAAGCACACCCATTTCAGCGCCACGGCCAGTACCGACCATGATCGAGGTCGGCGTGGCCAAGCCCATCGCGCAGGGGCAGGCAATGATCAGCACCGCCACCGCATTGACCAGCGCGAAGCTCAGCGCCGGCGATGGACCGAAGATCAGCCAGACCGCGAAGGTCGCCAGCGCGGCCAGCATCACCGCCGGCACGAACCACAACGTGACCTTGTCGACCACCGCCTGGATCGGCAGCTTCGAGCCCTGCGCCTGTTCGACCATGCGGATGATCTGCGCCAGCATCGTCTGCGCGCCCACCGCCGTGGCTCGCACCGTCAGTGCGCCCTTCTGGTTGACCGTGCCACCGACAACGCTGCTTCCCGGCTGCTTCTCGACCGGAATAGGCTCGCCGCTGATCATCGACTCGTCGATGTAGCTGCGACCCTCGACCACCTCGCCATCGACCGGCACGCGCTCGCCCGGGCGCACTTCCACCACGTCGCCGCTCTGCACTTCATTGACCGGGATGTCGACGGTGCGGCCGTCACGGATCACATGGGCGACCTTGGCCTGCAGGTTGACCAGACGCTTGATCGCCTCGGAGGTACGGCCCTTGGCCCGAGCTTCAAGGAAGCGGCCGAGCAGGATCAGCGCGACGATCACCGCCGCCGCTTCGTAGTAGACGTTCACCGTGCCCAGCGGCAACAGCCGCGGTGCAAAGGTCGCTACCACCGAGTAACCGAACGCCGCGGCGGTGCCCACCGCCACCAGTGAATTCATGTCCGGCGCCAGCCGCAGCAGTGCCGGGAAGCCCTTCTGATAGAAACGGCGGCCGGGGATGACCAGCACCAGGAGGGTCAGTACGAACTGCAGGTACCAGCTGGTCTGCATGCCGATGGTGGCCATCACCCATTCGTGCATGCCGGGAATCAGGTGCGAACCCATCTCCAGCACGAACACCGGTAGCGCCAGCGCGGACGCCACGATCAGGTCGCGTTTCAGTCCGGCGCGCTCGGCATCCTTCTTTTCAGCGGCTTCACCGTCGGACTGCACACCGGCCTGGATCAAGCGTGCGGCGTAGCCGACCTTGTCGATGGCCGCCACCAGCGCGTCCACGCCCGCCACGCCGCGCACGGTCGCGCGCTCCGTGGCCAGGTTCACGCTGGCCTGGCTGACGCCCGGCACCGCCAGCAGCGCACGCTCCACGCGGCCCACGCAGGAAGCGCAGGTCATGCCTTCCACGGCCAGTTCAACGGTAGCGGCGGGCACGTCATAGCCCACCCGCTCCACCGCCTGGATCAGCGCGGCCCGATCGACCGGGCCCGACGGGCGGATATCCGCGCGCTCGGTGGCCAGATTGACCGAAACACTGCCCACACCTTCGACCTTGGACAGCGCGGCCTCGACCCGGCCGACACAGCTGGCGCAGGTCATGCCCTCGATGGGCAGGCTGATGGTGGCGGGGCTTGCGGGGGCTGCAATGGCGCGGGGCGTGCTCATGATCGGATTCCCGGGGTTCCTTCTGGATGCGGACAGGCTAAACCTTGCCATCGTGGGAAGGTCAAATCCAGCCGCCACGTCCAGCCGGTATCGCCGGGCCAGGCCCGGCGTACCGCCCGCAATCCGCCTCAGAAGGTGAACACGTACTCCAGCGCGAACTCGCGGCCCACCGCGCCGAGCAGGCGGGTCGGGGCGAAGTCATAGTCCAGCTTGTACGGATCCTTGTGGTTCCAGCTGGCCGAATTGAACACGTTGTTGACGTAGACGTTGACCTTGGCGCGTTCGGTCACCTGGTAGCCCATGTTGAAGTTCCAGGTGATGAACGGCCCGACCCGCCCGTAGTAGCGCGTGGTCTGCTGGCCGGCGTTCGGGTTCGGGTTGGGCGAGCCATCCGGACGTGTTGCCGGTTCCAGGCAGTTCAGCGACGGGCTGTCGCTGGGCACATAGCCATCAGCGAACGGCAGGCAGCCACCCGGGTTGTTCAGGCGATCGGTGCCCCAGTGGTAGCGCACGCCCGGCACCGAACCGATGCGGTCGGCATAGACATTGGCGTTCCAGTTGCCGCGCTGCCAGGCCAGGCTCGCGCGCAGCTTGCTGCGCAGGTCGCGGTCACGACGCTCCGGGTTCGGGTCGTTGGTGTAGCGCTGTTCCTTGGTCGAGATCTGGTTGGTGTAGTTCAGGCCCAGCTGGAAGCTGCCCCACTGCGCGGTTTCCAGGCGATAGCGCGCGGTCAGGTCGATACCGCGCACTTCGCGGCTGGCCAGGTTGAACGGCCCGCGCTCGATCGATACCAGACGGCCGTTGCTGTCGCGGTTCACGCGGGCCAGGATGCCGGCGCAGTATTCGCCACCGGCCGGATTGGCCCACGGTGTACCGTCGATGTTCTTGCCGGTCAGGCAGCCGGCTTCGCTGGCCAGCACCTCGTCGGCGCCGACGTCGACGATCATGTCTTCCAGCTTGATCGCCCAGTAGTCGGCACTGACCGACAGATTGGGCATCACATCCCAGACGAAACCGACCGTCCACGAATCGCCGGTTTCCGAACGCAGCAGTGGCGTGCCGCGGCGGTTCACGTCGAAGGTGTACCAGACGTCGGTGTTGCCCACGCCGCAGTTGTTGACCAGGTAAGCGCCGCTCTGGATGCAGCGCAGGCGGTCATAGGTCTGCACTTCGGAGCTGCTCGGCTGGCCCAGCAGGTAGTGCATGTCCGGCGCATGGAAACTGGTGGCGTAGGAGCCACGCACCAGCAGCGACTCCACCGGGCGCCATTCCAGGCCGACGTTCCAGGTGGTTTCCTTCTGGCTGCCGATGTCCAGCGCTTCGCCGCTGTTGTCAGCCTTGTAGTTGCCATAGCGGTCATAGCGCGCGGCCGCAGTGGCGGTCACGCTCTCCAGCAGCGGGATCTTGAACTCGACGCCGGCCGAATAGCGGGTGCGCTCGCCGCCGCCGCGATCGACGTTCTGCAGGTCGAAGTCGATACCTGCACGCGGATCGGGGCTGAGGTGATAGCCCTGCTGCGCGACTTCGGCCACTGCCGCGAACGAAATCGGACCCGCCCACCCTTGGAAAAGCTCGCCGGTGATGTCCGCCGAAGCCTGGTTGACCCACGATGATGCGCGGTTCCTCGCCACCGTGCCCATCTGCCAGTACTGGTCCGGCGTCAGCGGATTCCACCAGCGCGATTCGTTCAGTGCGTAGATCGCCTCGCCATCGGCGGTGGTGCCCAGCTTCGGACCCAGGAAGTAGTCATACGACTTCTGCTTGTCGACCACGTTCTGCCGTTCTTCAACGCGGTAGTAGGAACGCCCCACTGTGGTGCTCCAGTCGAAGCGGTCAGCGAGGCGGCCACGCAGGCCGGCGCTCCAGTCCCAGGACAGTTCGCGGTTGGTGTTGCGCAGCGTATCCAGGCCACCGACTTCATTTGGCGTGAACTGGCGCACGCCCAGGATCGGGCGGTTGCGGTTGGCATCCCAGTAGTAGCCGTTGTCGTCGTCGATCAGCGACACGCTCGGCGGATTGGTGCCCCAGATCGCTTCGGAGCGGTAGACGGCCAGGTTGGTCCAGGCCTGCAGGTCATTGCTGAAGTCGAGGGTGGCATACAGGTTGCCGGACACGTTCTCGGCACCGCCCGTAAGCAGCCAGTTCGCATAGTCCGCACGCATGCCGCACAGGCGGCCGGTGTTGGTGATGGTGTTGGCGGCGTAGTTGTAGACCAATCGATCCGCGGTGTAGTACTCGCCATCGAACTTCTCGCAGGTGCCGGTGGGCGGCGCCAGGCGCTGACCGGTGGTCGGATCGATCAGCGCCAGGCCGGCGGTGGGACGGAAGCCGACTTTGCGTTGTTCCATGTTCCAGGACGGATACGGTGCATCATCGGCGTCGTCCATCTGCGGGCGGTCACGGCCAAACAGCGGGTCGCGCTTGGTGTACTGCAGCGCGTAGGTCACGCTCCAGTTGTCGCCGGTCCTGCCGCCGGCCCAGGACAGATCCCACGTATCGCGGCCGCCTTCGGTGGAGGTACCGCCGCGCACGCGCACTTCGTCGCCGTCGTAGTTGGTCTTGAGGATGACGTTGACCACTCCGGCGATCGCATCGGAGCCATAGATGGCCGACGCGCCACCGGTCAGCACTTCGATGCGCTCCACCGCCGCGGCCGGAATGTTGCCGTAATTGGAGAAGTTGGTTTCACCGCCATACGGCAGCGGGTAGTCCGCCACACGACGGCCGTTGACCAGCAACAGCGAGCGGTTCGGGCCCATCCCGCGCAGGTTCAGGCCGCTGGCATTGGGCGTATGCGAGCCCCACTGCGAGGCGGCTTCAACAGTGCCGGTCGCTTCGGTGAGGGTCTTCAGCGCGTCGTACACGCTGACGAAGCCTTCCTTCTGGATCTGCGCGGCGGTGATCACATTGACCGGTGCCGGGCCTTCGACACTGGCGCGCTTGATGCGCGAGCCGGTGACGGTGACCGCATCGAGATCCTTGGTGGACGAGCTTGAGGCTTCCTGCGCATTGGCAGCCAGGGGAAGCAGGGCCAGGACCAGGGCCTGGGACAGCAGGTGACGGCGCTTGCGGACGATCTGAGCCATGGGTGGTTGCTCTTCGAAAGTGTGGACGCATGGACGGGTGGTGGTGCGGCACTACCGGTGATCCGGGCGCCTGGATCGGTTCAGGACCGTCGCAGCACCCTCCCCTGTGGATCGATCCAAACTAAAGCACAGCTGAATCACACCCGGCATGCGGCGACGCAGCAACAGCCCGCGGAATGCCGCTACCGGCTGCCGTCATCCCGAACAATCAAAGGGTTGCGAAACATCGCTGAGAGAACGGCACACACGTCAATGACACGATCGCGACAATCGCGCGCGGAACGGTTTTGTCCGTGATGCCGTGTACGGCCGACAGCGGGGCGTTGTAGATCCGGGCCCGCGCTCGGCTGCTGTTGTTCGCCGCGAAAAGCAGCCGAGCGTGGGCTCGGCTCTACAGAAGAGGCGGGCTACCTTGCGCCGTCCAGCGCCTGCCGCAGCGCGGCCACGGTCGCGGTGGCGGTCTGGCTCCAGTCCGGGTCCAGGCCGCGCAGGGCCGGGTTCTGGAACTGCATGGCCGAGCGGCGCAGGCCTTTTGCGGACGCGTGCAGTTCGGTACAGCCCGTCTGCCGCGCGACGGTTGCGATGTTGCCCGGGGCCAATCCGGCACCTGCCATCACCGTGATACGCCCGGCCGCCTGGGTGACCAGCGCCGCCAGCACATCGGCACCGGCCTCGGCGCTGACCTGGCCGCCGGAGGTCAGCACGCGCTGGCAGCCCAGCCCGATCACCTGCTCCAGCGCCACCGGCAGGTCGCGGGCAGCATCAAAGGCGCGGTGGAAGGTCACCTGCAACGGCCCGGCCGCCTGCATCAGTTCACGGCACAACGCCACGTCAACGCCGCCCTGCACGTCCAATGCACCAATCACCACGCCATCGCAGCCCAGCGCGCGGCACTGCGCGATGTCACGCAGCATCAGTTCGGTTTCCAACGCGTTGTAGTGGAAATCACCCGGGCGCGGGCGCACCAGTACGAACAGCGGAATCGACAGGCGTTCGCGGGCAATCGCGATGGTGGCAAACGACGGCGTGGTGCCACCCTCGGCCAGATTGTCGAACAGCTCGATGCGGTCGGCCCCGCCGGCCTGCGCCGCCAACGCCGAGGCCAGCGAGTTGCTGGCGATCTCCAGGGTCAGCCGCGTGCTCACGCCTGGGTGCTCGCATAGATCGACGGCGAATCGCGCAGGTCATCCTGGCGCTGCGCATCGCACACGGCGTAGACGAAGCCGCGATGCAACGCGTAGGCGCCCACCTCGCCCTGCTTGTTCATGGCCAGGAAGCACACCTGCAGGGTCTTGCTCGCCTCCGGCCGCTTGCGCACCACACGGTCGATTGCCTCGCGGCAGGCCTGTGCCGGCGAGCGCCCCTGGCGCATCAGCTCGACCACCAGGAACGAGGCGGCGTTGCGGATCATCTCCTCACCCACGCCCGAGGCGGTGGCCGCACCCACTTCGTTGTCGACATACAGGCCGGCACCGATGATCGGGCTGTCGCCCACGCGTCCGTGCAGTTTCCAGGCCATCCCACTGGTGGTGCAGGCACCGGCCAGATGGCCCTTGGCGTCCAGTGCCAGCATGCCGATGGTGTCGTGGTTGTCGCTGTTGCCGGGAATACCCCGGCGCTCGGCATTGATCTGCGGCTGGTACTTCTCGGTCTTCAGCCACTCGCGCCAGGCCGCCTCGGCCTGCGGCGTCAGCAGGTGCTTGCGCTCGAAACCCTGCTGCACCGCGAACTGCTGCGCGCCCTCGCCCACCAGCAAAACGTGCGGGCTGTTTTCCATCACTTTGCGGGCCACCGACACCGGATGCAGGATGTCGACCAGCGCGGCCACCGCACCACAACGGCCATCGCCATCCATGATGCTGGCATCTAGGCTCAGCACGCCATCGCGATCCGGGTTGCCGCAATGACCGACGGTGGGGTTGCACAGCTCGCTCTCGGCCCAGCGTGTGCCCGCTTCCACCGCATCCAGCGCGCTGCCGCCCTGCGCCAGCACCTTCCATGCGGCCTGGTTGGCCGGCACGCCGAAGTCCCAGGTCGAAACCACCTTGGCCCCACCCTGCGTGCGTGCCTGCACGCCCGGCAAAGCCGCCATGCCTGCGGCCAGTGCACCGGCCTGCAGGAACTGCCTGCGATCCACCATCTTCCCCTCCCAGTCTGCAATGCACGGCCGGCCCGATGCCGGTCGTGCCGATCAGTCGTGCGTGGGCTGTCGTGCGGCGTGCCAGACCGCTGCACCGAGTACGCCCAGCTGGCCGTGCTCCACGCGCCATACCGGCACCTGGCGCAGCACCTCGGTCAGCACGCCCTTGTTGAGGAAGCGCTCACGGAAGCGGCCATCGGCCAGGAAATCCTGCACGTGCGCGGCAATGCCTCCGGCCAGGTACACCGAGCGTGCACCGACGGCGATCGCTGCGTCGCCGGCCAGGCTGCCCAGCCAGGCGCAGAACACCTGCAGCGTCTCCACCGCCAGCGCGTCTTCACCGCTGCGGGCGGCACCGATCAGTGCTTCGGTACTGGTCCACACCGGGGTGACGCCGCGCAGCTCGCACAGGCACGGATACAGGTTCATCAGGCCACTACCGGACAGCACGCGCTCGTTGTCCACGTGCGCCCAGCGCTGCAGCAACTTGCCCAGCACCTGCAGTTCCAGCGCGTTGCCGGCGCCAAGCGCGGCGTGGCCGATCTCGCTGGCCAGCACCGGGCGCTCGCCATCGGCAAAGCGCAGTGCGGCGCCCAGGCCGGTGCCCGCGCCCAGCACCAGCGCCGGGAACGCCTGTGCCGGATCGGCGTCGCCGTTCAGTGGCATCAGGGTTTCCGGCTGCAGGTACGGGATGGCCAGCGCCACCGCTTCGAAATCATTGATCAGCTGCAGTTCGTGCAGCCCGGACTGCGCGCGGGTGGCCGACAGCGAGACCGTCCACGGCAGGTTGGAATTGATCAGTACATCGCCATCGAGCAGGCCGGCGATGGCCACAACCGCAGTCTGCACCGGCTGGCCAACGCCTGCGGTGAAATCGGCCAGGATCGCTGCCAGGCTGGGGTGCTCGGCGCAGGCGTAGGTGCGATGGCTGCCCAGCAGCGGCGCCTGGCCAGGTTGGGTTTCAGCCAGCGCAATGCGGGCGAAGGTGCCGCCGACATCGGCGACCACCAGACTGCGCGGAGGACCGCCGCGGGCGGAGTCGGAGGAAACCGGGGACGCTGCTGCGATGGTCACGCTGGCCTGCTTGGATCGATTGAATCGCCCCGATTCTCAGGCATCGGGGCGGCTTTGCCTAGCACGCCGATGATTCAGGTTGGCCTACATGCCTTCCTGTTCGGCCACCTGCACGCCATCCACCAGCACGCGCAGGCGCTGCGGGCGGAAGCCGGCGAACAGCAGCGGCCGGGTGCGTTCTACCAGCACTTCATGGCCAGCAATGTGGCGCAGCCACGACTGTACCAGCGAGAAGGAGAAGTGCGTGCCCGGATGCAGCGGATGCTGCACCCAGACCTTCTCGGTGGCGCTCTGCAGCAGCATCGCGCCGGTGAACCAGTGGCGGCTGAGGGTCACCGGCGTGGTGCCGGCCATGAAGCGGATATCCATGCGGGGTCCTTTCGCTGGGGCCGTGATGCGGAGGTCAGGGCTGGGCAGTCTGCAGGCTGTAGCGGGTGGTGGCGGTGAACACCGCACCGTCAGGCTGGGTGGAGCGTACTTCGACCTTGTGGCTGCCCACCGCCAGATCGGTCGGCAGCGCGCCACGCCACAGGTGCGGCGATGCGGTGGCCTCCGGCGAGCGGTCGTAGCCACGCAGGCTGTCAGCCAGATCGTCGGCCACGTTCTCCATCATCAGGCGCGGATCGGGCTGGCTGACCTGCTTCATCGGCTGCCAGGCGCCGCCATCGACGCGGTACTCGACCACGCTGGCATCCTCACCCATGTAGACGTTGGCATAGATGCCCCACGCCGGGTAGGCCCCCTGGCGCAGCACCTTCGGCGCATGCAGGCCGATCTGCTCGCTGGCCGACTTGCCCGCCACGCGGTACTGCAGTTTGTAGCTGCCATTGCCGGCCACGTCGAGCAATGCATAGCCCTTCGGCGTGCCATCGCTCATGGTGCTGTCCGGCACGCCGGCGGCATTCTTCACACCCGACCAGAACGCACCGCAGTTGGCACCCACGTTGTATTCGTGCAGCGGCTTGCCGCCGTTCCAGCCGTCGGCCTTGCCGTGGTAGACGTGCTGCTGGGTGTGGCTGTGGCCGCTGAGCACCAGCACGTTGCGGAAGTCCTTCAACAGGTCGAACAGGCGCTGACGGTCAGCATGGCGGAAGGTCTCGCGTCCCGGCGCGGCGTCGAACAGCGGGATGTGCATGCCCAGCACCAGCAGGCGGTCCTTGTGCAGGCCCTTCAGGTAGCTGGCGAGGAAGGCGAACTGGTCTTCGCGCAGTCCACCGACATACTTCGGCTTGGCCTTGGGGTCGTACACCACGTCATCGAGGAACACGAAACTGGCGCCACCCTCTTCCACCGCGTAGGTGTCCGGGCCATAGATGTTGCGCCAACTGTCCAGCGAGTGCTCATCGCTGGCGGCATCGAAGTCGAGGTCGTGGTTGCCCGGCACATGGAACCACGGCACGCCAAGTCCGGTGGTGACCTTGTTGATCGCCGGATACAGGGTCAGGTCATCATTGACGATGTCACCCAGGGTGGTGCCCATGCGCGCCCTGGTCTGACCGACCAGCGGCGCCACGATCGACTGCTGGTAGTAGCCGATGTCCTTCAGGCTGGCGGTCTGCGAATCGGTGAACACCAGCATCTGGAAACCACGGCGGCTGTCATGGCGATCCGACTGCAGGGCGAAATCCCAGTTGCGGGTGACGTCGCTGGTGGCGGCGATACCGCCGTACTTCAGCGCCGGCGAGCCGTTCGGGCGGTAGTGGCGCCAGAACGAGGGCAGGCCATCGGCCGCCTTCGGGAACGAATACGCATCGGGCTTGATCACGAACACGGTCTGGCCATCGCGCACCGGCAGGCTGTAGCTGCCGTCGGCGGCGGTCTTGACGATGGCCTCGCCATTGGAGACCTGCACCCCGGCCAGGCCCGGATCGGTCGCGCCGCGCCCCGGCCGGCCGTCGCGCTCCAGATAGACCTTGCCGGTGACCACGGTGTCCGCGGCCCAGGCCGGCGAGGTCAGCAACAGGCAGCACAGCCACGCGGCAGGCAGTTTCATGGGAGAGATCCAGCAGAAAGAGACGCGGTATTGTAGAGCCGAGCCATGCTCGGCTGCATTTCAAGATGGTAGTACCGGCCGCTGGCCGGCAACCTCACATTCGTCGGACGTCGGGTGGTTGCTGGCCAACGGCCGGCACTACCGCACCTCAACGATGGCGCTTTTCCAGCACCGCCCGCGCATCCTCCAGCGACAGCCCGCGCGCGCGCAGCAGCACCAGCAGGTGGTACAGCAGGTCCGAAGCCTCGCCCAGCAGCGCCTCGTCATCCTGCGCCACCGCCGCCAAGGCGGTCTCCACGCCCTCCTCGCCCACCTTCTGCGCGATGCGGCGGATGCCGCCCTCGAACAGGCTCGTGGTGTAGCTGCCCGTTGGCCGCTGTGCCTCGCGCATCGCCACCAACTGGGCCAGCCCGCCAAGGAAGTCCTTCGGCGCGCCATCGAAGCAGCTCTCCGCACCGGTGTGACAGGTTGGCCCGGCCGGGCGTGCCATCACCAGCAGCGTATCGGCATCGCAGTCCACGCTGATCGACTGCACCACCAGCACGTTGCCGGACTGCTCGCCCTTGGTCCACAGCCGCTGCTTGCTGCGGCTGAAGAACGTCATGTGCCCGATCGCCAGGGTGGCCGCCAATGATTCGGCGCTGACATAGCCCAGCATCAGCACCTGCAGGGTATCGGCATCCTGCACGACAGCGGGCAGCAGTCCGTCACCCTTGCCCCAGTCCAACGCCTGCAATGCGTCCGACGACGGCCTGACTTCAATAGACATCCCGCACCTCGATCTGCTGTCCGCGCAGGTAGCGCTTCAATTCCGGAATGGCGATGGCACTGCTGTGGAACACACTGGCCGCCAGCGCGCCGTCGACGTCGGCCTGGTCGAAGGCTTCGGCAAAGTGCTCCATCGCGCCGGCACCGCCAGAGGCGATCAACGGTACCTGGCACAGTGCCCGCGCCTGTTGCAGTTGCACGACATCGTAGCCACGGCGCACGCCATCGCTGTCCATGCAGTTCAGCACGATCTCACCGGCGCCCCGCCGTTGCGCCTCGACAATCCAGTCCAGGGTGCGCAGTGGCACCGCCTGGGTCTTGTTCGGGTCCCCGCTGAAGCGGCGCACCCGCCACTGTCCATCGGTCTCGCGTACCGAGTCGACACCGACCACCACGCATTGCACGCCGAACTCGTCGGCCAGTTCAGTGATCAGTTCCGGACGGCCCAACGCCGGCGAGTTGATCGACACCTTGTCGGCACCGGCGAACAGCACGCGACGCGCGGTTTCCACGCTGTCGATGCCACCGGCCACGCAGAACGGAATGTCGATCAGCCGCGCGATGCGCTCGATCCAGGCCACGTCCACTGAACGCGCCTCGGGGCTGGCGCCGATGTCATAGAACACCAGCTCGTCGGCGCCCTGGTCACGGTAGCGCTGCGCCAGCTCGGCGATATCGCCCATGTCGACGTGGTCGCGGAAACGCACGCCCTTGACCACGCGGCCATCGCGCACGTCCAGGCACGGAATGATGCGCCGGCTCAACATGCCAGTGCCTCCGCCAGGTCCATGCGCTGCTCCAGCAGCGCCTTGCCAAGGATCGCGCCACCGCAGCCTGCACGTCGCGCTTCGGCAACGTCGGCCACGTCACGGATGCCGCCGGAAGCCTGCACCGCCACGCCCGGCAGCAGCGCCGACAGGTGCTGGTAGAGGCTGATGTTGGGCCCGGCCAGCATGCCGTCGCGGGCGATGTCGGTGCACAGCAGGTGGCGCATGCCGGCGCGTGCGTAGCGCTGAGCCAGAACGTCCAGGGTCACCCCGGCGTTCTCGGTCCAGCCGTGCACCGGCAGCTGCCACTGGCCCTGTGCATCCTGGCGGGCGTCAAGCGCAATGGTGACGCGTTCGGCGCCGAACTCCTCCAGCCAGCCCACCACCTCATCGGGACGGCGCACGGCCAGCGAGCCGACCACTACGCGACCGGCGCCGGCATCGAGGATGCGCGCCACGTCGTCGCGACCGCGCACGCCACCGCCGGTCTGCACCTGCAGCGGCGTCTGCGCACGGACCGACGCGAGCAGCGGCGCAAGGGTGTAGCCACCGGCACGCGCAGCGTCCAGGTCGACCAGATGCATCCACTGCGCGCCCTGCGCAGCAAAGGCCTGCGCGCGCGGCAGGGCGTCGTCGCCATACGAGGTTTCCTGCGCGTAGTCGCCCTGGCGCAGCCGCACCACGCGGCCATCACGGATATCCAGCGCGGGGTAAACGATGAAACTCATACAGCCGTGCCCTCGAGGAAGTTGCGCAGCATCAGCGAGCCGGTCTCGCCGGAGCGCTCGGGGTGGAACTGTGCGCCGTAGTAACGCCCCTGCTCCACCACGGCAGTGAACAGGCCACCGTGGTCGCAGGCAGCGACAGTGTGGGTATTGAGTGGTGCCGCATAGCTGTGCACGAAGTAGGCGCTGGCGCGCTCCGGCACACCGCGCAGCAGCAGCGATTCGCGCAGCGGCAGCAGCCGGTTCCAGCCCATGTGCGGCACGCGGATGCCGCAGGCCGGCACCAGCTTGCGCACCACGCCGGGAATCAGCCCCAGTGTCTCCACACCCGCTTCCTCGGAGCGTTCGAACAGCAGCTGCATGCCGAGGCAGATACCCATCAGCGGCACCTCCAGTCGCTGCAGCGATTCCACCAGGCCCTGCGCGTGCAGACGCTGCATGCCGGGACCGGCGGCGCCGACACCGGGCAGGATCACCCGCTGCGCGCCGATCAGGCCGTCCGCATCGCGCACCAGCCGCACCGTCGCACCCAGACGCTCCAATGCATAGCGCACCGAGCCCAGGTTGGCACCGCCGGCATCGATCAGCGCGACGTCGCTCACAACGCCCCCTTGGTGGAAGGCAGCGCGGTGCCCTGCCGGGCCAACGCCGGACGCAGCGCACGTGCCAGCGCCTTGAAGCAGGCCTCGACCTTGTGGTGATCGTTGTCGCCGCGCACCTGCAGGTTGAGGTTCAGGCCACTGGCGTCGCACAGCGAGCGGAAGAAGTGCGGCACCAGCTCGGTCGGCATATCGCCCACGCGCTCACGCTTGAACTCACCTTCGAACACTAAGTACGGCCGGCCGCTGAAATCCAGTGCGGCGCTGGCCAGCGTCTCGTCCATCGGCAGGGTGAAGCCGTAGCGGCCAATGCCGCGCTTGTCGCCCAGCGCCTCGCGCAGGGCCTGGCCCAGCGCCAGCCCGGTGTCCTCGATGGTGTGGTGCTCGTCGATATGCAGGTCGCCCTCGGCCTGGATGTCCAGCGCGAACCCGCCGTGCTTGCCGATCTGTTCCAGCATGTGGTCGAAGAACGGCAGTCCGGTGGCGATGCGCGCATCACCGGCACGGTCCAGATCGAGTTCAACGCGGATCTTCGTCTCCTTGGTGTTGCGCTGGACCACGGCAGTACGCGGCGCATCGGCCAGCGCATGGGCGATGCCCGGCCAGTCCCACTCGCCACCGAACTGTTCGGTGCGCAGCTGGAAGCCACGGATGTTGAGGTTGTCGGCGAACTGCAGGTCGGTGATACGGTCCCCCACCATGCCCGAACGCGCCCAGTCGATGCTGCGGTCCTGCAGGTAGGCGGTCATCAGGCCGATGCCTGGCTTGCGCGTGGGCGCATTGTCCTGCGGCCAGCTGCAGTCGATCAGCACGTCACGGAAGGTGATGCCCTGGCTTTCGAAGATCTGCAGCATCAGCTCGTTGGGGCCATCGAAGCTGGCACGCGGGTAGCTTTCGCTGCCCAGGCCATCCTGATTGGTGACGATCACGAACTGGTAGCCGGCATCCCGCAGCTTCAGCAGCGCCGGGATCACCTGCGGCACGAAGCGCAGCTTCTCGTAGGCGTCGATCTGGAAATCGGACGGCTCCTCGATGAGGGTACCGTCGCGGTCGATGAACAGGATCGGGGTCATGCTGCGGCCCTCCGCGCCGACAGGGCCGCAAGCACGCGGTCATTCTCTTCGGGGCTGCCGATGCTGATGCGCAGCGCATCACCCAACTGCGGCGCGGCGCGCTGGTCGCGCACCACCACGCCCGCAGCCAGCAGCGTATCGAACGCGGCCTGGGCATCGGAGAAGCGGACCAGCAGGTAGTTGCCGGCCGAGGCATACACCCGGCACACGCCGGGCAGGCCGGCCAGGGCTGCACGCAGGCGCTCGCGCTCGGCGATCACCGTGGTCACGCGCTCGGCGGTGCGTGCCAGCGCGGCCGGCTGCAGTGCCTGCACGGCCAGTTCCGCGCACGGCGTCGGCACCGGGTACGGCGCCTGGCAGCGACGCAGCAGGGCAATCAGCTCCGGGGCAGCGATCAGCGTGCCAATGCGGGCGGCCGCGAGCGCGTGCGCCTTCGACAGCGTGCGCAGCACCGCCAGATTGGCGTGCGCGACCAGCAACGTGGTCGCCGACGGCCGTTGTGCATACTCGACATAGGCCTCGTCCACCACGACCAGCGCCTGCCCGCGCAGCGCAACCGCCACGCGCTCGACCTCATCCAGGGCGATGTCACTGCCGGCCGGGTTCGACGGCGCACACAGGAACACCAGCTTGGCACCCTGCGCCTTGGCCGCGTCGATCACCGCATCCAGATCGGTGCGCAGTCCATCCTCGCCGTCCACCAGCGGCACTTCGATCAGCGGGGCGCCCTGCAACCGCGCACACACCGCATACATGCCGAACACCGGCGGCGTGACCAGCACGCCATCGCGGCCCGGCACGCACAGCGCGCGCACCAGCAGGTCGATGGCCTCGTCACTGCCCCGCCCGACCAGCAGCTGCTGCGGCTGCACGCCATACAGTGCGGCCAGGCCTTCACGCAGCGCCAGCGGTTGCGGTTCGGGATAGCGCCGGCTGCTGCCGTCGGCATCGGCCGGATTGGCCCAGGCCGACTCATTGGCGTTCAACCAGACCTCGCCCTGCACCGCCGCGCTGCGCGCCGAGCTGTAGCCAGCGAACGCCTGCAGATCCGGGCGCACCAGTGCCAGCACGTCATCAATGGCGGCGCTCATGCGGCGGCCTCCATGCGCAGGGCAACCGCACGTTCGTGCGCGTCCAGGCCTTCAGCGCTGGCGATGATGCGTGCGCAGCCGCCGATTGCGGCCAGACCGGCGGCGCTGGCGCTCTGCACGCTGATCAGGTTCTGGAAGCTGGCCACGCTCACGCCGCTGTAGGCACGTGCGGCACCCGCGGTGGGCAGCACGTGGTTGGTGCCGCTGCAGTAGTCGCCCAGTGCTTCGGGGGTGAAGTCCCCCAGGAACACCGAGCCGGCCGCCTGCACCTGGTCCAGCCAGTCGCGCGGCTGGCGCAGCGCCAGGATCAGGTGCTCGGGCGCATAGCGGTTGCTGATCGCGAAGGCTTCCTCCAGCGAATCGACCTGGATCAGGCGCGAGGCCGACAGCGCCTGGCGCGCGATCTGCTGGCGCGGCAGCAGGGCCACCTGGCGCTCCACTTCGGCCTCGACCGCCGCCAGCATCGCGGCATCGTCGGTCAGCAGAAGGACCTGCGAATCCGGGCCATGCTCGGCCTGCGACAGCAGATCGGCAGCCACGAACGCCGGATTGGCACCCGCATCGGCGATCACCAGCACTTCCGACGGGCCGGCGGGCATGTCGATGGCGGCGGCGCCGTCCTGTGCGACCTGCTGCTTGGCTTCGGTGACGAAGCTGTTGCCGGGCCCGAACAGCTTGTCGCAGGCCGGGATGGTGGCGGTGCCATAGGCCATCGCGGCAATCGCCTGCGCGCCGCCCAGCTTGAACACGCGCCGCACGCCGGTCAGCCGCGCGGCCACCAGCACCGCCGGATCAGCCGTGCCGTCGGCGCGCGGCGGCGTGCACAGCACCACCTGCGGGCAGCCGGCCAGCTGCGCTGGCACGCCCAGCATCAACGCGGTGGACGGGAGCGGTGCGCTACCGGCCGGCACATACAGGCCCACCCGGCCGATCGGACGCAGCATGCGTTCGCAGACCACGCCGGGCGCGGTTTCCACGGCATACCCCGTACCCATGCCGGCGGCGTGGAAGCGGGCGATGCGCTCGGCCGCTTCCACCATGGCCTGGCGCAGCTCGGCGGGGACGGCGGCTTCGGCCGCTGCGAACTCCGCTTCGCTCACTTCGAACGATGGCAGCTCGACACCATCGAAGCGTGCGGTGATAGCACGCAGCGCGTCGTCTCCCTGTGCGCGCACTTCTGCAATCAGCGTGGCCACCGCGTCGCGGGTCTGCTGCGCCACGGTCTGCACCGGGCGGGTCAATGCCGCGCTACGCGCGGCCTCATCAAGTCGGGACCAGATCAGACGGTTCATGCCAGCGATCGCTCCACGCTCAACACCATCAGGCCCTGCGCGCCAGCGCGCTCCAGTTCTTCCATGCGCTGCCAGCTCAACGGGCCGGGGCACATGGTCTGCAGGCGCAGCGCACCGCCATCGGCCGGCAGCCGCACCAGCGGCTCGGCATCGGCCAGCAGCTGTGCCAGCGCATCCACGCGGTCTTCGCTGGCGCGGAACATCAGCAGCTTGCGGTCCTGGCGCTGCACCACCCCGTCGAGACGGCGCAGCAGCATCGCCCGCAGCGACGCGCGTGCGTCATCCGGCACCCGCACCGCGCCCGCCAGCACCGCCTCGCTGTCGAGCAGGTTGTGCACCGGGGTCAACTGGTTGGCGCGCAGCGTGGCGCCGCTGGAGACCAGGTCGCAGATCAGGTCTGCGGTACCGAGGCGTGGCGCGATCTCCACCGAACCGGACAGCTCGACCACCTGTGCATCCACGCCCTGCTCATCCAGCCACTGCGTGAGGATGGCCGGATAGCTGGTGGCGATGCGGGTGCCGGCCAGCTGCGCCGGACCCTGCCACTGCCATTCCTCGGGCACCGCCAGCATCAGCCGGCACTGGCCGAAGCCCAGCCCGCGCAGCGCCTGGTAGGCATCAGGCAGGCCGATCTGACGGCGGGCCGCGGCCTGTTCGTCCAGCTCATTGCGGCCGACGATGCCGAGGTCGCAGACGCCGTCGGCGATCAGGCCGGGGATGTCGTCGTCGCGCACCAGCAGCAGGTCCACCGGCAGCGATTCGCCGTAGCAGAACAGCTTGTCGCGGCTCTCGCGCCAGCTCAGGCCGCAGGCACTGAGCAGGTTGCGGGCGGGTTCGGCCAGCCGGCCACTCTTCTGGATGGCGATACGCAACCGGTCTCGTGCCGGCGCTGCCTGGGTTGCACTCATGGGGGAGGTCTCGAAGTTCGGAACGGGGCGCGGATCAGCGCGAAGCAAGGCGGTCGATGGCGGCGGCATAGCCTCGATGGCCATGCTCAAGCGTTCGCGCCACCCGTCCGGTGGTGGTCACGCTGACGCCGGTGCGCTCGTGGATCTCGCGGTAAGGCACGCCCTGCTGCAGCAGCGGCACCACTTTCCAGCGGTCGGCCATCGCTTCCAGTTCGGCGGGGGTACACAGGTCGCGCAGGAACGCTTCCACCTGCTCCGGCTCGCGCAGGGCGGCAAAGGCCCGGGCCAGGGCTTGCAGGTCGGCCTTCGGGTCTTTGGCGGCAATGTCCGGGCGGGCTTTCACGGGGTCGTTTCCATGCATCAATGTAATAGCGCGTTAGTACATTAGCGTATTCTTGCGCAGTGCGTCAAATCGTGGATTGGGTTGGGGTACGGCAGGGCTGCGCCCTGCACCCGCAGAGGCAACGTCTACGTCAAAAGAAAGGCATCCCAAGGGTTGGCGGGGCAGGTCCGGTCGAGGGGGACGCTGCAACTACCCCTCCGGGGCCCGGCCCAGCCGCTGGCGGCTGTGCGTTCGGGCGCTTGCGAAGCAGTGCTTCGCAAGCAAAGCGCCCTCACCCATGTCTGTCTCTTATAAACATTTCCGAGCCCCCCAGACTAAGGCGAATATCGTA
>NZ_LLXT01000152.1 GCF_001431625.1 Stenotrophomonas geniculata ATCC 19374 = JCM 13324 | reverse complement strand
CCACGGCCCAGCCGCTGGCGGCTGGGCGTTCGGGCGCTTGCGAAGCAGTGCTTCGCAAGCAAAGCGCCCTCACCCATGTAGCCTCGGTCGCGCTTGCTCGTGTGCGCTGTCCTGCGCACACGGCAAGACCGGGGTTGGGCGTCCTGCCCAACCCGCCCGAGGCATGCCTCGGGCCCATGGCGCTCACGCCCCCGCAACCTGAGCCACCCCGCCTTTGACAGTTTCCCGCGAGCTGTTGGAACGGCTTCGACCCCATTCTGTGTAGGCGTGTGGGGATGTCGATTTCAGGGACTGTGGTTCGTCGAATGAATGACTTCAACGGGAGCTGCACATGAGCACTGACACCAAGCCGAAAGGCCCGGCCTCGTATTTCCCCTCCATCGAGAAGACCTACGGGCAGCCGGTGGCGCACTGGTTCGGGTTGTTGGCCGGGAAGAAGGGCCTGAAACACATGGAACTGGTCAGCTTCCTGAAGAGTGAGCATGGCCTGGGCCATGGTCACGCCAACGCGCTGGTGGCGCACCATCTGGCCGGCAAGGGCTGAGCAGCGGCGGGCCCAGGGCAGGGCGGGGCGCATTCAGCTGAACGATTTCATCTGCAACTGTCATGCAGATCGTGTCTAATACCGCTCCCCACCTGCTGTTCCCCATCCGTATGTCCCTTCCCTCCCATGGCCCCGCGCCGTGCGACGACGCTGACGGCCACCTGGTCACCGCCGGTCCGCTGACCCCGCCGCCCGACAGCGCCGGTACCACCGCCGACGAAAAAGCGCTGCGCCACTCGATCGCCGAGGATGTGCAGGGCATGGTGCTGGCCACGATGGTGGCCTCGCTGGGCCTGGCCATCTTCGCCAAGAGTGGGCTGATGATCGGCGGCATGGCGGGCATGGCCTTCCTGCTGCATTACGCGCTGGACTGGAACTTCGGCGTGGTGTTCGTGCTGGTCAATCTGCCGTTCTACTGGGTGGCGGTGCGGCGCATGGGCTGGGAATTCACCCTGAAGACCTTCGCCGCGGTCACCGCCTGTGGCGTGCTGACCGACCTGCTGCCGCGCTGGATCGACTTCTCGCACATCCACCCGCTGTATTCGGCGATCGTCGGTGGCGCATTGTCCGGCCTGGGCATCCTGTTCTTCATCCGTCACCGTGCCAGCCTCGGCGGTATCGGCATACTGGCGGTGTACCTGCAGCGCACCCGTGGCTGGAGCGCGGGCAAGGTGCAGATGTCCTACGACGCCTGCCTGATGGTGGCCGCGTTCTTCGTGCTGTCGCCTTCCAAGGTGCTGTATTCGGCCATCGGCGCGGTGGTGCTCAGCCTGGTGCTGATGTTCAACCACCGCCCCGGCCGCTACATGGGCGTGTGATCGCGCTCTCCGCGTTCGCCGGGCATGGCCCGGCGCTACTACGTGGCGGTTCCGGTAGCGCCGGGCCATGCCCGGCGGCCGTCCTTCAACGTACGGCGGCCTGCAGCCACGGCGGCGACAGCATCAGCAGCCGCGCATGCACCGGGCAATCCTCGGCGTGCGCGCCGGGCAGGTAGCCCAGGCTCATCAGGAATTCGCCGGTGATCTCGCCGCCGGTGAAGCGGAACGTCTTCTTGAACAGCTTCACCCAGTCGGCCTTGCTGCGCGGGTGGTGCGCATCCAGCCACGCCGCGAAGCTGCCATGGCTGGCCCGCAGCTGCTGGATCACCTGCGCGTTGTGGATCGCCGCCAGCACCTTCAGCCGGTTGCGGATGATGCCCGCGTCCGACAGCAGGCGTTCGATGTCCTGCTCGGCATACGCTGCCACGCGGTCCACATCGAAGCCGTCATAGGCCGCGCGGAAGCCCTCGCGTTTCTTCAGGATCGTCTCCCAGCTCAGGCCGGCCTGGTTGATTTCCAGTACCAGCCGCTCGAACAGCTCGCGCTCGTCACGCTGCGGGAAGCCGTACTCGTTGGCGTGGTAGTAGTCGTGCACCGGATGGCCCGGGGCGATGAGGCAGTAACCGCTCATGGGGAAGACTCGTTGGATTCGGGTTCCGGATCGATGGCCAGCGCAGGGCGCCCGCCGATGGACAGCATCGGCCAGCGCGGCGGTTCGAGCGTGAGCTCGCCATCGCGCAGGGCCTGGTTGATCGCCTCGGCCTGGCCGCTGACGGTGCCGAACAGCGAACCGGCCCGGCGCCAGTGGGCATCCCTGCCACGTGCATACAGTACGCAGTCCGGCGCACGGTGAGTGTACAGCTCGCACAGCAGCACTTCGCCGGTGCCATCGCCGTCCAGATCGCGATGCACGATCAGGCAGTCGCGCTCGCTCTGGGCGCAGGATTCGCCATTGATCGCACGCGTGGCCAGTGCGTGCCACCAGTCGTCCGGTGGCGAGCTGGATCCCTTGGCCAGTTTCAGCGCGCGCTGCAGGGCAGTGACATCCTGCGGCCCCTTGTCGAGGCGCTGTCCGTCGTCCCAGCGTGACGTGCGTGCCAGCGCTGCCGCGATCACCTGTGGCGCGTTGGCATCGGCGGTGATGGCCGGATCACGCTGCAGCTCGCGTAGCGCCTGCACGCCACGGCGCCCAAGATCGAAGCGCAGCACGTTGACGTCGCTGCTGGTGATTGCCGGCGGGTCCGCGCGCAGCCGCGCCAGCTGGCTGGACAGGGTCAGCCGCACCGGGTCCAGCAGCGGCGAGTTGCCCAGCAATGCCAGTGCCAGCACCGCCCAGCACATCCAGCGGTTGACCGGCTCCACCATCTGCAACCAGCGCCCCTGCCGGCGCAGCACCGCCAGCGCGTAGCCCACGGCATAACCGGCCACGGCCAACGCGACGAGTACTGCCCAGAACCGGTCCACGGTCCAGCCGTACTGCACCACGCGCAGGCCCAGCGCGTACAGTGCCAGCGCCGCGTAGACCGGCAGCGCCAGCAGGCTGGCTTCAACAAGGCGTCGCAGCAGCAGGGGGTAGGGGGCGCTGTCTTCCCCCTGCTGGTAGACCGCATTGGTGAACGTCACCAGCAACAGCGACAGCACCAGCAGCAGGCTGGCGGCCGAGCGGGTCTTCCACAGCGGCTCGAGCCCGGTGAGCGGCAGGCTCAGCACGAACAGCACCGCGATGAACGACAGCAGCGGCAGCAGCCCGCGGCAGATCGCGAACAGCACCTGGCGGGTGATCTGGATCGCGCGGTGCTGGGGGCGCCCGATCAGCACGCCGAACCCGGCCAGGCTGCCGGTGGCCAGCGCAATGAACGCGTCCTGCCGGAACAGGTCGCGGAAGAACGTCACCTCCAGCAGCTGGAACAGCGCCGCCCACAACCACAGCAGCAGCCAGGTCAGCCCGGTGAACAGCGCCGCCAGGGCCAGGGTCAGACCGTTCTGCCAGGCGCGCTCGAACAGCTCCGGATAGCTGGCGCGCCAATGCCCGTGCTGCAACTGGAACTGCCACCAGGGCAGGGCCACGAACACCGCCACCGCCGTGCCCAGGGTCAGCGGGAACTGCAGCGCGCCCGAATCCAGCGCGGTCTCGCCGTTGAGGTTCCAGCCGATCCAGGCGGCCAACGCCAGCACCACCACCGAGCCGAGCACCGCCTGCAGCCACAGGCGGCGCTGGCCCAGCTCGACCAGGCTCAGCGCTACCGCGCTGGGGATGGCCAGCACCCAGGCGTACCAGCAGTAGCGCCAGCCGATATCGCGGAACGGCCAGGCATCGGACAGTTCCTGCGCGGCATACAGCATCAGACCCTGCAGCAGGGCGATCAGGACGATGGCGCTGCGTGCCGGCAGGGTCAGGGGCGATGAAGACTGCATCGATGACCTTCCATGGCAAAGCACCATCCTAGCCCATCGCGGTTCGGCGCCATCGCGCGACCATCCCGCCCCCAGCAGGTAGAATGGGCCCATGCCTGTAACGCCGACCTCCCTTGCCGATCACCTGCTCGTCGCGCTGCCGTCGCTGCTCGACGCGACCTTTGCCCGCAGCGTCGCGCTGATCTGCCAGCACGACGAGAACGGCGCAATGGGCGTGCTGGTCAACCAGCCTTCCGAGTACACGCTGGGTGAAGTGCTTGCACAGATGGACATCACCACCGGTGATGGCGACCTGCAGGCGCGCATGGTGCTTAACGGCGGCCCGGTGCATCCGGAGCGCGGCTTCGTCATCCATGACGACGCGCGGGCGTGGGATTCCAGCCTGACCGTGGGCGACGGCCTGTACCTGACCACCTCGCGCGACATCCTCGAAGCGATGGCGCGCGGCGAAGGCCCGGCCAATGCCGTGGTCACCCTTGGCTGTGCCGGTTGGGGCGCAGGGCAGCTGGAAAGCGAGCTGTCCGAGAACAGCTGGCTGACGGTGCCGGCCGATGCCGAGCTGGTGTTCCAGCTGCCGCTGGAGCAGCGCTGGCAGGGTGCGGCTTCGCGTATCGGCGTGGACCTGTTCCGGCTGACGGATTACAGCGGCCATGTCTGAGCCGGTCGCGCCCGCACCGGTTCCTGCTGCCCCGGCGATCCGCCGTGATGGCACCGTTCTGGGTTTCGATGTCGGCTCGCGACGGATCGGCGTGGCTATCGGCAGTGCCTTCGCCGCGCATGCGCGCGCGGTGGCCGTGGTCGATGTGCACGGCAACGGCCCGGACTGGACCGCGATCGAGCGCCTGCTCAAGGAATGGAAGCCCGATGGCCTGGTGGTCGGCGACCCGCTGACCCTGGACGGCCAGGACCAGCCCAACCGCAAGCGTGCGCAGGGCTTCGCCCGCCAGCTGCGGGAACGTTTCAAGCTGCCGGTGGTGATGATCGACGAGCGTTCCAGCTCGGTCGAGGCCGCCCGCCGCTTCGCCGTCGAGCGCGCCGAAGGGCGCAAGCGCCGCCGCGATGCGGCCGCCCTCGATGCCGTGGCCGCGGCGGTGATCATCGACCGCTGGCTGTCGTCCCCCGACGACGCCACCCCCATTCCCTGACTGCCCGACACCGCCATGACCGCCCAGCAAATCGATGCCTCCGGACGCCTGCGCCACCTGCTGACCCTGGAGGGCCTGCCGCGCGAGACCTTGCTGCAGCTGCTCGACCGGGCAGGGCAGATCCGCGATGCTGCGGTCGGTCGCGTCGGCAACAAGCGCCACGTGCTGGCCGGTTCTGCGGTGTGCACGCTGTTCTTCGAACCGTCCACGCGCACCCGCAGCTCGTTCCAGCTGGCCGCGCAGCGCCTGGGCGCCGATGTGCTCAATTTCGATGCCTCGACCTCGTCCACGCGCAAGGGCGAAACCGCCTGCGACACGCTGCGCAACCTGGAAGCGATGGGCGTGCGCGGCTTCGTGGTGCGGCACCCCGATGATGGCGCCGTGGCCGCACTGGCCGAGGCGGCGGGCGAGGGCACTGCACTGATCAACGCCGGTGACGGCCGCAGTTCGCACCCGACCCAGGGCCTGCTGGACATGCTGACCCTGCGCCAGGCCAAGGGCCCGGATTTCTCGAAGTTGAAGGTGGTGATCGTCGGCGACGTGAAGCACTCGCGTGTGGCCCGCACCGACCTGCATGCGCTGCGCACGCTGGGCGTAGGCGAGATCCGCGTCTGCGGCCCGCAGTCGCTGCTGCCGGACGACGAGACCCTGAAGGGCTGCGTGGTCGGCGATGATTTCGACGCGATGCTGGAAGGCGTCGACGCGCTGATGATGCTGCGCCTGCAGCGCGAGCGCATGGAAGAAGGCCTGGTGCCGTCGCTGGAGCAGTATCACACGCAGTACGGCCTGACCACCGAGCGCCTGGCCCGCGCCGGCAAGGATGCGGCGGTGCTGCACCCGGGCCCGATCAACCGCGGCGTGGAAGTGACCGACGAAGTGGCCGACGGCCCGCAGTCGTGGGTACTGCGCCAGGTCGCCAACGGGGTCGCCGTGCGCATGGCCGTGCTGGAAACCCTGCTGGGCTGATCCCCGCTTGGTAGGTGTCAACCTAGGTTGGCACCCACTGCTTTGGTAGAGGCCAACCTTGGTTGGCGCTGTTGTTCTGGTGGGTGCCAACCTTGGTTGGCACTGGCCTACCCTTGCGAAGGTGATTTCCCGTTGTTCAGGGAACATGCGCCCGCCCATGCTCTTCTGCATGAACAGCGCCCGCCTCCTGCTAGGCCGTCACTCCACTATTGGCCAGAGCTACATCCTCACAACGAACGTGCATGGCCGGGCGGCACTGTTCGCCAACGACGCCGTTGCGGATACCGCCATGCAGGAGTTCCGGCGTCTGGATCTGGAAGGTCTGACCCATTCGATTGCCTACGTGGTCATGCCGGATCACATCCACTGGTTGATGCAACTGCGCGCGGCATCGCTCGACGTTGTCATGAAGCGCTTCAAGTCGCGTACGGCCGTGCACGCAAACAGGGTACTGGGCAGGGTGGGGCGCTTCTGGCAGTCCTGCTATCACGATCATGCAATCCGCTCTGATGAATCGCTGTTCCGGCACGCGATGTATGTGATGGCGAATCCGATCAGGGTGGGGCTGGCAACGCAGCTTGGCCAGTACCCGCATGCGTGGTGTCAGTGGGAACTCGAAGGTTCTGCCAAGGCGGAGTTCATGGGGGCGGACAGATAGTGCCAACCAAGGTTGGCACCCACCGAAACCAGGATCCAACCAGGATAGACAGCCACTGGAGCCAGGATCCAACCCTGGTGGGCAGCTACCGGAAGCCGCGACTCACCGCTTCTGCGCGAACAGCCATTCCCACATTGCCGGGTCCGCATAGGTGGCATCCCAGGCGTTGTGGTTGCCGTCGGGGTACTCGGTATAGCGCACGTCGCGTGCGCTGGCGCCCTGGAATGCGGCGTGCAGCCTGCGGTCGTCGTCCGGCGGCACCACGTCGTCCAGCGCGCCGTGGAAGATCCAGATCGGCGTGTGCCGCAGGCGCTGCGAGATCACGGCATACGGATCGGTTTCCTGGGCGACCTGCTCGACGAACAGGGTTGGGCGCTTCGCGCGTGGTGCAAGTACCGCGCCGCACACGGGGACGATCGCGGCAAAGCGGCGCGGGTCGTCCAGCGCGATGTTCCAGCTGCCGTAGCCGCCCATCGACATGCCAGTCAGGTACTGCCGTGCCGGGTCGGCGCCGAATTCGGCGATCGTGGCGTCCAGTGCGGCCACTGCCGCACGGTTGTTGCGGCCGCTCCATTCCTCATGGCCCGGTACCTGTGGGAACACCACCAGGGCGGGGAAGTCGGGATGCTCGCGCAGGTAAGGCCCCAGCCCGGCGTAGGTCTGCTTGACGCCATCGGCACCGCGCTCGCCGGAGCCGTGCAGGAACAGGATGACCGGGAGGTGGGTGGGAGCGGCGGCCTGCACGCCGGCCGGAATGAACACCTGATAGTAGGCGGTCTCCCCCTCCACCTTCACCGCACGTGCCTCGAAGCGACCACGCGCGCTGTCCGGCAGCGAAGTGCAACCGCTCATCACCAGAAGGGCCAGCAGTGGCAGCCAGCGCGACATCGAACGGACCATGGGAATTCCCGAAGCGGCAGGTATGGCCGCATCGTAGTCCGCCGCACGTCAATGAGGCATCGTGCGCCGCGTCACTGCGGACGCGGGAAACTGGCGATGATGTCCAACTGCTCCTGTGCCTCGGCGTTGCCTTCGGCGGCAGCTGCCTGCACCTGTGCCATGTCCGGATGCAGCACCACCAGCAGCGGGTTCTCGCAGACCGGGCAGCCGTACTCGGTGGCGTCCTCGTCCAGCTCCATCTCCATGGCACGCGAGCTGCCCTTCCATTCGCAGGCCGGGCAGGTGTGCTGCTGGTCGCGCCAGCCGGGCTGGAAATAGTTTTCGATCGTTGTTGCCATGGGTGTTCCCGTTGGGTGGGGTCAGCGCCCCGCGTGGCGGGGCCCGATCCTTGATGCGGTCAGTGCAGCAGCACCAGGGTGGCCAGGCCGAGGAAAGTGAAGAAGCCCATCGAGTCGGTCACGGCGGTCAGGAAGATGCCACTGGCCAGCGCCGGATCGAAGCCGAAGCGCTTCAGTGTGAGCGGCACCAGCACGCCGGCCAGCGCTGCGAACAGCAGGTTGCAGGTCAGCGCGATGGCGATCACCGCAGACAGACCGGGTGAATGGAACCAAGCCAATACGATCAGGCCCAGCACCGAGCCGAGCATCACGCCGTTCAACAGCGCAACCCGGACCTCCTTCCACAACAGGGTGCGCGCGTTGGAGGCGCCCACCTGGCCCAGCGCCAGGCCGCGCACCATCAGCGCCAGCACCTGGGTACCGGCGTTGCCGCCGAGGCCGGCAACGATCGGCATCAGCACCGCCAGCGCCACCAGCTTGTCGATGGTGCCCTCGAAGTGGCCGACCACGCTGGAGGCCAGGAACGCCGTGCACAGGTTGACCGACAGCCACATCAAGCGGCGGCGCATGGCGCGCCAGACCGGGCTGAACAGATCTTCGTCCTCGTCCAGGCCGGCGGCGCCCAGCGCCTGGTGCTCGGCCTGTCCACGGATGATGTCGACCACGTCATCGATGGTGATGCGGCCAACCAGGATGTTGTTGTCGTCCACCACCGGCGCCGAGATCCAGTCATGGTCGGAGAACTGGCGGGCGACCTCCTGGTCGCTTTCGCCGACATCGATCGCCGGCTGCTCGTCGTCGATCAGGCGGTTGATCGGGGTGGTGTCCTCGTGGGTCACCAGTGCCGCCAGCGACACCCGGCCGAGGTATTGATGGCGCCGGCTGACCACGAACAGGTGGTCGGTGTGGTCGGGCAGTTCGCCTCGCAGGCGCAGGTAGCGCAGCACCACGTCGACGTTGACGTCGGCGCGCACGGTCACCACGTCCGGGTTCATCAGGCGCCCGGCACTGTCCTCGGGGTAGGACAGCACCTGCTCCAGGCGCTCGCGGTTCTCGCGGTCCATCGACTTGAGGACTTCGTCGATGACCGTGTCCGGCAGGTCTTCGACCAGGTCGGCCAGGTCGTCGATGTCCAGGTCTTCGACCGCGGCGATGATTTCGTCCGGGTCCATGTCCGCGAGCAGGCTCTCGCGCACGTCGTCGCCGACGTGGACCAGCACCTCGCCGTCATCTTCCGGATCGACCAGGCCCCACACCACCTCGCGCTTGCCCGGCGGCAACGATTCGAGCAGGTTGCCGATCTCGGCCGGGGCCAGGGTGTTGACCAGGCGGCGCACCGGGCCCAGCCGACCGCTGTCCAGTGCGTCGGACAGCATCCGCAGTTGGCGTGCAGTCTTGTCGTGGCGTACAGCTTCAGCCATCGCAGCTCCCGCGGGATAAGAAAAGCCGCGATCCCGGCAAGGATGCGGCAACAGGGGTGTTCAGCGCGTCATTATCGCAAGGGGATGTTTCAACGCATAGCCGCCACGCATGGCGGCCGATGGTAGTGCCGGCCGCTGGCCGGCAACCTCACGGACCTCGATGGCGGCGATTGCCGGCCAGCGGCCGGCACTGCCCTTGGCGCTCAGGCCGTTTCGGCCACCAGCGCCAGCCAGCGCTCGATGGCGCGGCGGTCGCGTGCGGCCAGCAGCTTCGGTGCGCGCGCACGCAGCGTGGCCAGGTCGGTCTCGCGGATCGCGCGGCGCACCTCCAGCAGTGTGCCGGGGTGCAGGCTGAACTCGCTCAGGCCCAGCGCCAGCAGCAGTGGCGTCATCCGAGCATCACCGGCCATCTCACCGCAGACCGCCACCGGGATGCGATGCCGCGCACCGGTCTCGATCACCATCTGCAGCAGCCGCAGCACGGCCGGATGCAGTGGCGAATACAGCTCGCCCAGTGCCTCGTTGTTGCGGTCGGCGGCCAGCAGGTACTGCACCAGGTCGTTGGTGCCGATCGACAGGAAGTCGACCAGGTCGATGAAGCTCTCCAGTGCCAACGCCGCAGCGGGCACCTCGATCATCGCCCCCAGTGGCACATGGTCGGACACCATGTGACCTTCGCCACGCAGCTGTTCGGTCAGCTTGAGCATGCGCCGGCGCACCGCCAGCAGTTCCTCGCGGGTGCTGACCATCGGCACCAGCACGCGCAGCTTGCCGTAGGCCGAGGCCCGCAGGATCGCGCGCAGCTGGGTGTCGGCCACCTTCGGCCGTGCCAGCGACAGGCGCACGCCGCGCAGTCCCAAGGCCGGGTTCTCTTCATTGCTCAGGGTCAGGCCGGTACGGTCGGCCTTGTCCGCGCCCAGATCGAGCGTGCGGATGGTGACCGGTCGCCCGCTCATGCCCAATGCGGCATCGCGGTAGGTCTGGAACTGTTCTTCTTCGTCCGGCAGCTCGTTCCGCTGCAGGAACAGGAATTCGGTGCGGTACAGGCCCAGTCCCTGCGCGCCCAGCGCATGTGCCTGGGTGACGTCCTCCAGCGATTCGGCATTGGCCAGCAGCGCGATGTCGACCTGGTCGCGGGTACGGCTGGGCTTGCTGCGCAGGCGGCCGAGCTCGCGCTGCTCGCGCGCATGCTCTTTCAGGCGCGCGCGGTAGTCGCGCAGGTTGTCGGCCTGCGGGTTGGCGGTGATGCTGCCGTCGGCGCCATCGATGATCAGCACGTCGCCATCGGCGATGCGGCTGAGCAGCTGCGGCACGTTGACGATCAGGGGCAGGTGCAGGCTGCGCGCCAGGATGGCGCTGTGCGACAGCGCGCTGCCGGCGGCGGTGACGATGCCGACCACGCCCTGCGCCTGCAGTTGCGCCAGCTCGGACGGGGCGATGTTGTCGCAGACCAGGATCTCCCCGGCCAGGCCCTTCATCACCGGCGGCCGTTCGGGCTGCAGGAAGGCGTGGATGCGGCCGATCACATGGTCCAGGTCGTCCATGCGGCTCTTCAGATAGGCATCGTCCATGCCATCGAAGACCTTGGCCAGGCGGTCACGCTGCAGGCGCAGTGCATAGCCGGCGCTGTAGGGGCCGCTGCGGATCAGTTCGTCCAGCCCGAACAACAGCTCGGGATCGTCCAGCAGCAGGGCATGCAGGTCGAGGAACTCGCCCACTTCCTGGTTCAAGGCGCCATGCAGGCGCTGGCGCAGCTCGTGCATTTCCGTGCGCGCGGCATCCACCGCCCGGTGCAGGCGGGCCAGTTCGGCCTCGATCTGATGGGCGGCGATGCGCTGCTCGGCCACTTCCAGCGCATGCGGCAGGCGCACCCGTGCCCGGCCCATCGCCGCGCCACGGGCAGCACCGTGCCCGGCCAGCAGCTGTACCGGCCGCTGGCTGGAAGGGACCTGGGCGGCACGCGCGCGTGGCACGCTCAGCTGTCCTCGTCGAAGCGGCGTTCGAACAGGCCGACCACCGCTTCCATCGCGGCGGCTTCGTCCTCGCCGTTGATGCGCACCGTGACCGGGGTGCCCTGGCCGGCGGCCAGCAGCATCACGCCCATGATGCTCTTGGCGTTGATCTCACGGCCCTTGGCGGCCATGGTCACGTTGCAGCGGAACGGCGCCAGGGTCTGCACCAGCTTGGCGGTGGCCCGGGCATGCAGGCCCAAGCGGTTGCTCACGGTGAGTTCTCGTTCAAGCATCGTCGACTATCGCTCCATTACGGGTACCCGCCGCGGCTGTGGCGGGCAGTTGATCCAGTCCCTGTTCCGGATAATTCATCACCCGCAGCAACATCGGCAGGCTCAGCGCCGACACCCGGCGAACCGGGGTCCCCAGACGGGCCAGCTGCCCGGCAAGGTTGGCGGGGCTGGCGCCGTACAGGTCGGTCAGGATCAGCACACCTTCACCGCCATCGACCCGCCGCAGAGCGGCCGAGGCAAGCGGGAGAAGAGCATCCAGGTCTGCGTCGAACGGTACTTCGAAAGCTTCGGTTTTCAGCGGCAACTGCCGCAGGAGCCGGGTCGCCACGTCAAGCAGGGCGGTCCCGACCCCGGGATGTGTTACGAGGAGAATGCCACAGGTCATTACTGCACGTTAACAGGTCAAGGTGAATTGGCGATAGCAGCAGGAGAGGGGCACTGTGTCCCGTATTCAGTGTTGCCAGGGTCAGAGCCCTTTTCCCCTGGAAAAGGGATCCGACCCCATGCGTTTTTCGATGCCTGACCGGGACTCATCCACGCATGGCGTGGATCGTGTCGACCAAGGTCGACACCCACCAACAGCACACGGAATCTGTCAGAGGCGGGGCGGGGGGGGGGTGGGGGGCGCCGCGCAAAACCAACCCTCTGGGCGCGGGGGGGCGCGTCAGACAGGCCCCCGCCCTTCCGCAACCCCCCCCCCCCCCCCCGCCACCGTCCCCCCCTCCCTTCGCGAGGGCTTCTGAGTTTGGTTGGGGTGGTGTTGTGTTGTGGCGGGGGGCTACGGCCAACCGTGGGGGGGGGGGGGGGGGGGGGGGGGGGGTGGAGATGAGATCTGATTTTTTTTT
>NZ_LLXT01000151.1 GCF_001431625.1 Stenotrophomonas geniculata ATCC 19374 = JCM 13324 | reverse complement strand
GCGCACACGAGCAAGCGGCGACCGAGCTTACATGGACGTACTTGCAGCGCCCCCCGCAACCGGACCCACCCAGCCATCCCTCGGAATGCGGCTTTTGTTTTCGCTTTTGCTTGCGCGGTGGCCTCTGCAGGTGCCGGGCGCAGCCCGGCCGACACCCCCAACAGGCAGCCGGCGCCCGGAACAGGTACCCTATGCCGCCATCAGACAACCAACGTGACATGACCGACGCCCTCGTCGCTCCGCAGTGGGCCTCCCGCCTGCGCGACATCGCCGACTTCCCCAAGCCCGGCATCCTCTTCAAGGACATCATGCCGCTGCTCGCCCATGGCGAGGACTTCCGCGGTGCCATCACCGCGATGGCCGACCGTTGGCGCGACCAGAAGCTGGACGCGGTGATCGGTATCGAATCGCGCGGTTTCATCCTCGGTGCCGCCATGGCGCTGGAACTGGGCGTGGGCTTCGTGCCGGTGCGCAAGCCGGGCAAGCTGCCGGGTCAGGTGCTGCGCGAGGAATACACGCTGGAATACCGCAGCGACTGCATCGAAGTGCACGCCGATGCGCTGCCGGCCGGTGCCCGCGTGGCGATCATCGACGACGTGCTGGCCACGGGCGGCACGCTGGTCGCCGCGTTGTCGCTGGTGCGCCGCCTGGGTGTCGAGGTGGTGGGTGCCGGCGTGCTGGTCGAGCTGGACGGCCTCGGCGGCCGCGCACGCTGGGAAGCGGACCTGCCGCTGCACACCGAACTGGTGTTCTGAGTCTGTCGCCGGGCGTGGCCCGGCGCTACACACGGCATGCAGGTAGTGCCGGGCCATGCCCGGCGACTACCTTGCCAATCACATCATCCGCACGCGGAAGCGACGGCCCTTGATCTTGCCGGCTTCCAGCCTGGCCACGGCCTTGTTGGCCTGCTCTCGGGCGATCGCCACGTAGGAGCGGGTCGGGAAGATCGCGATCTTCCCGATGAACTTGGCTGACAGGCCGGCATCACCGGTCAGCGCGCCAAGGATGTCGCCCGGGCGCAGCTTGTCGGTCTTGCCACCATCAATGCGCAGGGTGCGCATCGCGGCCTGCGGCAATTCGGCCGGGCGCGAGGTCGCCAGCGGCGTCTTCTGCCAGTCCAACGGCTGCCCCATCTGCGCTTCGATGGCTTCGGCGCGGGTCTTCTCACGGCCGGCCACCAGGCTGATCGCCAGGCCGCTGGCACCGGCACGGCCGGTACGGCCCACGCGATGCTGGTAGCTCTCCACGTCGGTCGGCAGCTCGTAGTTGATCACCGCCGCCAGCTCTTCCACGTCCAGGCCACGTGCGGCCACGTCGCTGGCCACCAGCACGTTGCAGCTGCGGTTGGCCAGCAGCAACAGCACTTCCTCGCGGTCGCGCTGCTCCATGTCGCCATGCAGGGCGAGCGCGGAGAAGCCGAACTGCTGCAGGGAATTCGCAACCTCGTCCACGTCCTTGCGGGTGTTGCAGAACACTACCGCCGATTCCGGCGTGTACTTCAGCAGCAGGCCCGCCAGCGCCTTCTGGCGGTGCGCCGGTTCCACCTCGCAGAACAGGTGGCGGATGGCCGGCGCCTGATCGGCGCCTTCAACGGTCACTTCCACCGCGTCGCGCAGCAAGTCACGCGCCATGGCGCGGATGCTGTCGGGGAAGGTGGCGGAGAACAGCAGGCTCTGGCGGTCCTTGTGGGTGCGGCCGGCGATCTCGCGGATCGGCTCCTCGAAGCCCATGTCGAGCATGCGGTCGGCTTCGTCCAGCACCAGCGTGCGCACCGCGCCCAGGTTCAGCGCGCGCTTGCGTGCCAGCTCCTGCACGCGGCCGGGTGTGCCGACCACCACATGCGGGTCATGGCCTTCCAGCGACGCCAGCTGAGGGCCCAGCGGCACGCCGCCCACCAGCAGCAACAGCTTCAGGTTGGGGATGCCGGTGGCCAGCTTGCGGATCTGCTTGCCGACCTGGTCGGCCAGTTCGCGGGTCGGGCACAGCACCAGTGCCTGCACGCGGATCAGGCTGGGGTCGATGGCCTGCAGCAGGCCCAGGCCGAAGGCGGCGGTCTTGCCGCTGCCGGTCGGCGCCTGTGCGATCACATCGCGGCCATCCAGAATGGCCGGCAGGCTCTGCGCCTGCACGGGGGTGAGGGTGGTGTAGCCGAGGGCATCCAGGCCGGGCTGCAGGGCCGGGCTCAGCGGCAGGGTCGAGAAGTCAGTCATGGCGCATTGTACCCGTCTGCGCGGCCGCTCCCTGCCACAGGGTCTTCATCCACGTGGGCGCCGACCTTGGTCGGCACGCTCTTGATCAGCCCAGCACCGCCAACACGCCCTGATGAATCGCCAGGCCACCGAACAGCAGCCAGGCGAACAGGATCAGCGCCAGCAGCAGCGGCTTCAGGCCTGCCTGGCGCAGCGCCGAGACGTGGGTGGTCAGGCCCAGCGCGGCCATCGCCATCGCCAGCAGCACGGTATCCAGCTGCACCAGCCCGGCCTGCAGGCCCGCCGGCAGCAGATGCAGCGAGTTGAAACCGGCCACCGCCACGAAACCGAAGGCGAACCACGGCACCACGATGCGCGCCTTGCTGCCGTCGGCGCTGGCCTTGCCGCCACGCGCCAGCCACAGCGACAGCGCAACCAGGAACGGCGCCAGCAGCATCACCCGCACCATCTTGGTGATCACCGCCGTATCAGCCGCCGCTTCATTGACCGCACGGCCTGCCGCCACCACCTGTGCCACTTCATGCACCGTCGCACCGGTGAAAAGGCCGTACTGCTGCGCATCCATCGCCAGCCAGCCGTGCGACTGCACCAGGGCATACAGCGCCGGGTACAGGAACATCGCCAGCGTGCCGAACACCACCACCGTCGACACGGCCACCGTGACCTGTGCCGCGCGGCCACGCACCACGGGTTCGGCAGCCATCACCGCTGCCGCGCCGCAGATCGCGCTGCCAGCACCGATCAGCATCGCTGCCTCGCGCTCCATCTTGAACACGCGCACACCCAGCCAGCAGGCCAGGCCGAAGGTGCTGGCGACCACCAGCACGTCCATCAGCACGCCGCTGACGCCGACGTGGCCGATGTCCTGGAAGGTCAGGCGCAGGCCGTACAGCACGATGCCGGCGCGCAGCAGCCAGTGCTTGGAAAAGCCGACACCGGCCGCGCTGCTCGGCGCCAGCCGCGGGTAGAGGGTGTTGCCGATCACGATGCCGGCGACGATGGCCACGGTCAGCGCACTCAGGCCGTGTGCCTGCAGCCACGGCAGCTCGGCCAGGTACAGCGACGCCGCTGCGATCAGGCCGACCAGCAGCAGGCCGGGCAGGCGCGGCTGCCAGCGTTGGCGCAGGGCGGGCAGGGACCAGGGGGAGAGGGCGGGGGCGTTCATAGCACGGGCAGCGCTGGAGAGATGGGGCAAGCGTGCGCCTGAGATGATTACCTGTAAAACGAATAATATGGGTGAAACCTACCCATAAAGAAGGTAAGTGCCATGCGCCTGACCTTGCGCCAGCTGCAGGTCTTCGTCGCCATCGCCGATCACGGCAGCACTACCGCCGCCGGCCAGGCCATCGCGCTTTCGCAATCGGCCAGCAGCGCCGCCCTGCAGGAGTTGGAAGCCCACTTCGGCACCCCGCTGTTCGACCGCATCGGCCGCCGCCTGGCGCTGAACGGGCACGGCCGCGCACTGCTGGAGCCGGCGCGTACCTTGCTGGTCAACGCCGCCGATCTGGAGCGGCAGTTGGCCGCCGGCGGCGACCCGTCGCAGGGCGCGCCGCTGCGGCTGGTGCTGGCGGCCAGCACCACCATCGGCAATTACCTGCTGCCGCCACGCATCGCCGAACTGCTGCGCCAGGCGCCACAGGCCGAGGTTGATCTGCGCATCGACAACAGTGCCGGCGTGGTCGCCGCCGTGCAGCGCCTGGACGTCGACGCCGGCCTGATCGAAGGCCCGTGTCACGAGCGCGGCCTGCAGGTGACCGCCTGGCAGCAGGATCCGCTGGTGATCGTCGCCGCCGCCGATGCCCCCGCGCGCTGGTCGCTGGATGAACTGCGCCGCGCACGCTGGCTGCTGCGCGAGCCCGGCTCGGGCACCCGCGAGGCGGTGGAGCAGGCGTTGTTGCCGCATCTGCGTGGCTTCGCCCAGACCCTGCAGCTGGGCAATACCGAAGCGATCAAGCAGGCCGCCATCGCCGGCCTCGGCCTGGCCTGCCTCTCGCGCCATGCGCTGGAAGAGCCGCTGGCGCTGGGCCGCCTGCGCGTGATCGAGACCGCGCTGCCGCCCCTGCAGCGCACCCTCTGGCTGGTACGCCACCCGGGCAAGCACTGGCTGCCGGGATTGCAGGCGTTGTTGGGGGACGTGGAGTAAGTCATCAGACCCCTAGTCGATTTCATCCATCGACAGTCCCTGCAGCGCTCATCCACGCATGGCGTGGATCTACCGTGTCGACCAAGGTCAACACCCACCAGAGCAGAATGCCGTTCCGACAGATCGCGGGAAACTGTCAGAGGCGGGGTGGTGTGGGTCTGCAGGACCGTTGGCGCCATGGATGGCGCCATCGAGCCCCCATGGATGGGTTTACGGCGTGTCCTGCAGACCCATACCGCCCCGCCATCCCACAGGAAACCAGCTTTGGCTGTTGCTTCGGCAGCAGCAGTGGCCGCTGCGGGTGCCGGGTGCAACCCGGCCGACGCCCCCAACCCGTACAATATCCGGATGCCTCTGATTACCCTACAGAACGTCGACTTCAGCGTCGGCGGCCCGTTGTTGCTGGAAAAGGCCGAACTGTCGATCGAGCCGGGCGAACGCATCGCCCTGATCGGCCGCAACGGCGCCGGCAAATCCACCCTGCTCAAGCTGCTGTCCGGCGACCACAAGCCCGATGACGGCGAAGTCCGCGTGCAGCAGGGCGTGCGCGTCACCCGCCTGGAGCAGGAAGTGCCACACGGCGCCGCCGGCTCGGTGTTCGACGTCGTCGCCGATGGCCTCGGCGAACTGGGCCAGTGGCTGGCCGAATTCCACCACCTCAGCCATGCAGAAGTATTCGATGGCGAAGCCCTCGGCAACGTGCAGGCCAAGATCGACGCCGCCAACGGCTGGGGCCTGGACCAGCGCGTCAGCGAAACCCTGACCAAGCTCGACCTGGACGGCGAGGCCGAGTTCGGCCGCCTGTCCGGCGGCATGAAGCGCCGCGTGCTGCTCGCCCGTGCACTGGTCTCCAGTCCGGATGTGTTGCTGCTGGACGAACCGACCAACCACCTCGACATCGAAGCCATCGACTGGCTCGAAGCGTTCCTGAAGGGCTGGAGTGGCAGCGTGGTGTTCGTCACCCATGACCGCCGCTTCCTGCGTGCGCTGGCCACCCGCATCGTCGAGATCGACCGCGGTCAGGTCACCAGCTGGCCGGGCGACTGGGCCAACTACGAGCGCCGTCGCGAGGAACGCCTCAACGCGCAGGCGCAGGAAAACGCACGCTTCGACAAGCTGCTGGCGCAGGAAGAAGTGTGGATCCGCCAGGGCATCAAGGCCCGTCGTACCCGCGACGAAGGCCGCGTGCGCCGCCTGAAGGCGATGCGCACCGAGCGTTCGCAGCGCCGCGATCTCAGTGGCAACGTCAAGATGGAAGCCGCACAGGGCGTCAGCTCCGGCAAGAAGGTCATCGACGTCAAGGACATTTCGTTCGCCTTCGGCGAGCGCACCATGGTCCGCGATTTCACCACGACTATCCTGCGTGGCGACCGCATCGGCCTGATCGGCCCCAACGGCAGTGGCAAGACCACGCTGCTGAAGCTGCTGCTGGGTGAACTGCAGCCGGCCAAGGGCGAAGTCAACGCCGGCACCAACCTGCAGATCGCCTATTTCGACCAGTACCGCGCGGTGCTGCGCGAAGACTGGAGCGCGATCGAGAACGTGGCCGAAGGCCGCGATTTCCTCGAGTTCAACGGCAAGCGCAAGCACGTGCATGCCTACCTGCAGGACTTCATGTTCACCCCGGAACGTGCGCGCGCACCGATCACCCGCCTGTCCGGTGGCGAGCGCAACCGCCTGCTGCTGGCCAAGCTGTTCGCGCAGCCGTCCAACCTGCTGGTGATGGACGAACCGACCAACGACCTCGACGTGGAAACCCTGGAGCTGCTGGAAGAGCTGCTGGGCGACTACACCGGCACGCTGCTGCTGGTCAGCCACGACCGTGACTTCATCGACAACGTGGTGACCTCCACGCTGGTGATGGAAGGCGATGGCGTGATTGGCGAGTACGTCGGCGGCTACAGCGACTGGCAGCGCTATGCAGCCAGCATCGCAGCGCCTGCTGCGGCTCCGGCAGCCAAGCCGGCGGTTGCTGCACCGGCCACCCCGACGGCCGCAGCTCCGGCCGCACCGAAGCGCAAGCTGGCCTACAAGGAAGCGCGCGAACTGGAGCAGCTGCCGAAGACCATCGAGAAGCTGGAAGGCGATGTCGAAGGGCTGACCTCGGCGATGAACGATCCGTCGTTCTACACCCGCAGCAGCGCCGAAGTGACCGCGCACACCCAGCAGCTGGCCAAGGTGCAGGCCGAGCTGGATGCCGCGTACGCACGCTGGGAAGAGCTGGAAGGCTGAGTTCGCCGGGTTCGTGCGGACCAACGGTCCGCACCTACCGACGCCGGTGCCTGGTAGATCCACGCCATGCGTGGATGTCTGCATCAGTGCGGACCATGGTCCGCACCCAACAAAGCGGATTCCACACCCACCGGGGGGGGGCTGGGAGTCATTTGACCCCGTGCAGATCCCGCAACTGGCTCGGCCGGCTACCGAAGTACGCCGCCAGATCGGCGATGTCCTGATCGCTCAGGTCCTTCGCCTGCGGCGTCATCAACATGTGCTGGCGGTCACCGGCACGGTAGGCCTGCAGGGCGTGCGCCAGATAGTCGCCGTACTGCCCACCCAGCTTCGGATAGGTCGGGTCGATCGGCGCATTGCCGTCAGCCCCGTGGCAGTCGATGCAGCTTTGGTTGGTGGCCTTGCCCTTCACCTTGGCGCGGGCTTCACCGGCGGCCTCGCGGCCTGCGGGCAGGCCGGCCGAAGAAGAAGAGCCGTGTTCGCCGCTGGCATGGCCCGGGTCGGCGGCGGATTTCTCGCTGTTTTCCACCTGCGACTGCGAACAGGCTGCCAGCAGCAGGGCAACGGACAGGGCGATGGCGTGACGCATCGGATGCGCGGCTTTCGACATGGGCGGGCCTTACTTGACGGTGGACAGGTAAACAGAGAGATCGGCGATCTCCTGTTCGCTGAAACTCATCGACTGCGCCTGCATCGTCGGATGCCGGCGCTTGCCCTGGCGGTACTCGGTCAGGGCCTGGGCCAGGTACTGCTGGGTCTGGCCGCCGATCTTCGGCACCCGGTAACTGGGGTAGGCGTTCTTGTAGCCGGTGATCCCGTGGCAGCCCTGACAGGTGTAGGCCAGGACACGGCCATTGTCGAAGTTGCCGGTGGGGGCGGCGGGCGCCGGGGCAGCGGCGGGAGCCGGGGCCGGGGCCGGTGTGGCAGGAGCAGGAGCGGGCTGTGCGGCGGCCCCAAGGGGCAGGAGGACGGCCAGAGCGAGACAAGCGGCGAGCGGCTGCGGGCGCATGGTGTCGTTTCCGGGGATTCGGGTCTGGTCGTTCCGGCGTGGGGTACGGAACGACCCGAGTATAGCCCCAGGTTTCATCTAGCTGAAATGGGGGGCGGGCCGACCAGTGGCACGAAGGCATCATGACCTTTGGGATATGGTGTTGCCGTGAAGTGGTGCATTACTTTGCTACCACACCTGTCCACGCATCCTCCAGGGACCTGACGATGTCGCACCCAACCTTCCTGTCCGGCCGTCGCAGCGGAATCTGCGCTGCCGCACTGCTGATCTCCACCTCCCTGCTGCTGGGCGGTTGCGCCGCAGGGCCCAATTCCGAAGCCAAGGCCGCCGAGACCAAGGAGGAGAAGAAGGTCGACGCGGTCCCGGTCGAAGTGGCCGTGGCCAGCCACCGTGCCGTCGCGGCCAGCTACACCGGTACCGCCGCGTTGGAACCACGCGCCGAATCGCAGGTGGTCGCCAAGACCTCCGGCGTGGCGCTGGCGGTGCTCGTCGAGGAAGGCCAGCGGGTGACCGCTGGCCAGCCGCTGGTGCGCCTGGACCCGGACCGCGCACGCCTGGCCGTGGCGCAGAGCGAAGCGCAGATGCGCAAGCTGGAAAACGACTATCAGCGTGCACAGAAGCTGGTCGTCCAGCAGCTGGTCAGTGCGGCCAGCGTTGACCAGCTGCGCTACGACCTGGAAAACGTCCGTGCGCAGTACCGCCTGGCCACGCTGGAACTGTCCTACACCACGGTGGTGGCGCCGATCTCCGGCGTGATCGCCTCGCGCTCGATCAAGACCGGCAACTTCGTGCAGATCAACACGCCGATCTTCCGCATCGTCGACAACTCGCGGCTGGAAGCCACGCTCAATGTGCCCGAGCGCGAGCTGGCCACGCTGCGCGCCGGCCAGCCGGTGACACTGGCTGCCGATGCACTGCCGGGGCAGAGCTTCACCGGCACCGTCGATCGCATCGCGCCGGTGGTGGATTCGGGCAGCGGCACGTTTCGCGTGGTCAGCGCCTTCGATGGCGCCGCGCATGCGCTGCAGCCCGGCATGTTCGGCCGCATCCGCATCGATTACGACCAGCGTGCCGATGCGCTGGTGGTGCCGCGCCTGGCGCTGCTCGACGACGGTGAGCCGGCGGTGTTCCGGGTGCGCGAAGGCAAGGTCGCACGCGTTCCGGTCAAGCTGGGTTACGCCGAGGGCCCGTGGGTGGAGATCCGTGATGGCCTGGCGGCCGGTGATCAGGTGGTCACCGCCGGCAAGGTCGCGCTGCGCGACGGCACCGCAGTGCAGGTGATCGCTGATCCGAAGGCAAAGGCGAAGACGGTCGCAGCGGCCGCCAAGCCGGCAGACAAGGCCGGGAGCAAGCAATGACCGCCCCGGGCCACGACCACGGTGCCTCGCCGGCGAGCGACGGCGCCGCCGCCGGCATGCGCGGCGGCCTGGTGGAATTCGCCACCCGCCGCCGCGTGACCATCGCCATGTGCACGGTCACCCTGCTGCTGTTCGGGCTGATCGCGCTGGGCAACCTCAAGGTCAACCTGCTGCCCGACCTGAGCTACCCGACGCTGACCGTGCGCACCGAGTACACCGGTGCGGCGCCGACCGAAATCGAAACCCTGATCACCCAGCCGGTCGAAGAAGCGGTGGGCGTGGTCAAGAACCTGCGCAAGCTGAAGTCGGTCTCGCGCACCGGCCAGAGCGACGTGGTGCTGGAGTTCGCCTGGGGCACCAACATGGACCAGGCCAGCCTGGAGGTGCGCGACAAGATGGAAGCGCTGAACCTGCCACTGGAGGCCAAGGCCCCGGTGCTGCTGCGCTTCAATCCGTCCACCGAGCCGATCATGCGCCTGGTGCTGTCGAACAAGGTGGCACCGGCCAGCGATGCCGATGCGATCCGCGAGCTGACCGGCCTGCGCCGCTATGCCGATGAAGACCTGAAGAAGAAGCTGGAGCCGGTCACCGGCGTCGCAGCGGTCAAGGTCGGCGGTGGCCTGGAAGACGAGATCCAGGTCGACATCGACCAGCAGAAGCTGGCGCAGCTGAACCTGCCGATCGACACCGTCATCAAGCGCCTGAAGGACGAGAACATCAACATCTCCGGCGGTCGCCTGGAGGAGGGTTCGCAGCGCTTCCTGGTGCGCACCGTCAACCAGTTCGCCGACCTGGAGGAAATCCGCAACCTGCTGGTGACCACCCAGGCCGCCAATGGCAGCGCGGCCGACTCGGCACTGCAGCAGATGTTCAACATCGCCGCATCGACCGGTTCGGCGGCCGCGATCGCGGCGGCGTCGGCGGCGCAGAGCGCGTCCTCCGGCGGTGGTTCCAGCGTGGTCGCCAACGGTGTGCCGGTGCGCCTGAAGGATGTGGCCACCGTGCGCCAGGGCTACAAGGAACGCGAAGCGGTGATCCGCCTGGGTGGCAAGGAATCGGTGGAACTGGCCATCTACAAGGAAGGCGATGCCAACACCGTGTCCACCGCCGAAGCGCTGCGCAAGCGCCTGGAGCAGATCAAGGGCACGTTCCCCTCCGATGTCGAGATGACCACCATCGAGGACCAGTCGCGCTTCATCGAGCACGCCATCGCCGACGTCAAGAAGGATGCGGTGATCGGAGGGCTGCTGGCCATCCTGATCATCTTCCTGTTCCTGCGTGATGGCTGGAGCACGTTCGTGATCAGCCTGTCGCTGCCGGTCTCGATCATCGCCACGTTCTTCTTCATGGGCCAGCTCGGCCTGAGCCTGAACGTGATGTCGCTGGGCGGTTTGGCATTGGCTACCGGCCTGGTGGTGGACGACTCGATCGTGGTGCTGGAGAGCATCGCCAAGGCGCGTGAGCGTGGCCTGGGTATCCTGCAGGCGGCCATCGTCGGTACCCGCGAAGTGAGCATGGCGGTGGTCGCCTCGACCCTGACCACCATCGCGGTGTTCCTGCCGCTGGTGTTCGTCGACGGCATCGCCGGCCAGCTGTTCCGCGACCAGGCACTGACCGTGGCGATCGCCATTGCGATCTCGCTGCTGGTGTCGATGACGCTGATCCCGATGCTGAGCTCGCTGAAGGGACGGCCGCCGCTGGCGTTCCCGGAAGAGGCGCCGAACGAGCCGTGGCAGCCGCAGAACCGTTGGCAGAAGCCGGTGGCGCTGGGTCGCCGTGGTGCCGTGGCGACCGCGCGCTGGAGCTTCTATGCGCTGGCCTGGCTGGTCGTGCGGGCGTGGCGTGGCGTGGTGGCGGTGGTCGGCCCGGTGATGCGCAAGGCCAGCGATCTGGCGATGAAGCCCTATGCCGGTGCCGAGCGCGGCTACCTGCGACTGCTGCCGAGCGCGCTGGCGCATCCGGGCAAGGTGCTGGGCGTGGCCACGATCATCTTCGTGGCGACCATGGCGCTGGTGCCGATGCTCGGTGCCGACCTGATTCCGCAGCTGGCACAGGACCGCTTCGAAATGACGGTGAAGCTGCCGGCCGGCACGCCGCTGAAGCAGACCGATGCGCTGGTGCGCGAGCTGCAGCTGGCGCATGGCAAGGGTGAAGGCGTGGCCTCGCTGTATGGTGTCAGTGGCAGCGGCACCCGCCTGGATGCCAGCCCGACCGAAAGCGGCGAGAACATCGGCAAGCTGACCGTGGTGATGGAAGGCGGCGGCAACGCGCGCACCGAGGCGGAGATCACCGAGCGCCTGCGTGACACCATGGGCCAGCATCCGGGTGCCCAGGTCGACTTCGCGCGGCCGGCGTTGTTCAGTTTCTCCACGCCGCTGGAAATCGAGCTGCGCGGGCAGGACATGGCGACGCTCGAAGTGGCCGGCCAGCGCCTGGCGGCGATGCTGCGCGGCAACGCGCACTACGCCGACGTGAAGTCGACGGTGGAGGAGGGCTTCCCGGAAATCCAGATCCGCTTCGACCAGGAACGCGCGGGTGCGCTGGGCCTGACCACCCGCCAGATCGCCGATGTGGTGGTGAAGAAGGTGCGCGGTGACGTGGCCACCCGCTACAGCTTCCGTGACCGCAAGATCGACGTGCTGGTGCGTGCCCAGGAGGGCGACCGTGCCAGCGTGGAGAGCATCCGTCGGCTGATCGTCAATCCGGGCAGCACCCGCCCGGTCACGCTGGACGCGGTGGCCGACGTGGTCGCCACCACCGGCCCCAGTGAGATCCATCGCGCCGACCAGACCCGCGTGGCCGTGGTCTCGGCCAACCTGCGCGACATCGATCTGGGGGCGGCCATGCGTGAAGTGCAGCAGATGGTCGCCGAGCAACCGCTGGGCGCGGGTGTCGGCCTGCACATCGGCGGCCAGGGTGAGGAGCTGGCGCAGGCGGCGAAGTCGCTGATCTTCGCTTTCGGCCTGGCGATCTTCCTGGTCTACCTGGTGATGGCGTCGCAGTTCGAGTCGCTGCTGCATCCGTTCGTGATCCTGTTCACCATCCCGCTGGCGCTGGTCGGCGCGATCCTGGCACTGATGCTGACCGGCAAGCCCATCTCGGTGGTGGTGTTCATCGGCCTGATCCTGCTGGTGGGCCTGGTCACCAAGAACGCGATCATCCTGATCGACAAGGTCAACCAGCTGCGCGAGTCCGGCGTGGCCAAGCATGAGGCCCTGGTGGAAGGTGCGCGCTCGCGCCTGCGGCCGATCATCATGACCACCCTGTGCACGCTGTTCGGCTTCCTGCCGCTGGCGGTGGCGATGGGCGAGGGTGCTGAAGTGCGTGCGCCGATGGCGATCACCGTGATCGGTGGCCTGCTGGTGTCGACCCTGCTCACCCTGCTGGTGATCCCGGTGGTGTACGACCTGATGGATCGCCGCGGTGATGCCTACTACCGCGAGCGTGGCCGCAAGCACGCCGGTGAGATCGAGCCGGGTGCAGCAGGCAGCGCGGCGGGTGTGGAGGAGCCGGCATGAGTGTTGCCGAGTTCTCCATCCGCCGTCCGGTCACCACCATCATGTGTTTCGTGTCACTGGTGGTGATCGGCCTGATCGCCTCGTTCCGGCTGCCGCTGGAAGCGCTGCCGGACATCTCCGCGCCGTTCCTGTTCGTGCAGATCCCGTACACCGGTTCAACCCCGGAGGAAGTGGAGCGGACCATCATCCGCCCGGTGGAGGAATCGCTGGCGACGATGACCGGCATCAAGCGCATGCGCTCGTCGGCCACCTCCGAGGCGGCGCTGATCTTCATCGAGTTCAGCGACTGGGACCGCGACATCGCCATCGCCGCCTCCGATGCACGCGAACGCATCGATGCGATCCGCAGCGACCTGCCCGATGACCTGCAGCGCTACAACGTGTTCAAGTGGTCCAGCAGTGACCAGCCGGTGCTGAAGGTGCGGCTGGCCAGCACCACCGACCTGACCACTGCCTATGACATGCTCGACCGCGAGTTCAAGCGGCGCATCGAGCGCATCCCCGGCGTGGCCCGCGTCGACATCACCGGCGCGCCGCCGAACGAGGTGGAGATCGCCATCGATCCGAACCGCCTCAACGCGCACGGTCTGAGCATCAATGAGCTGAGCGAGCGCCTGCGCACGCTGAACTTCTCGATCTCCGCCGGGCAGATCGACGACAACGGCCAGCGCGTGCGCGTGCAGCCGGTGGGCGAGATCACCGACCTGCAGGAAATGCGCGACCTGGTGATCAACGCCAAGGGCCTGCGCCTGGGCGACATCGCCGACGTGCGCCTGAAACCGGCGCGGATGAACTACGGGCGTCGCCTGGACGGCAACCCGGCGGTCGGCCTGGACATCTTCAAGGAACGCAGCGCCAACCTGGTGGAAGTCTCGCGCGCGGCGCTGGCCGAGGTCGAATCGATCCGCGCGGAGCCGTCGATGCGCGACGTGCAGATCAAGGTGATCGACAACCAGGGCAAGGCGGTGACCTCCTCGCTGCTGGAACTGGCCGAGGCCGGTGCGGTCGGCCTGATCCTGTCGGTGACGGTGCTGTTCTTCTTCCTGCGCCATTGGCCGTCCACGCTGATGGTCACCCTGGCCATCCCGATCTGCTTCACCATCACCCTGGGCTTCATGTACTTCGTCGGGGTGACGCTGAACATCCTGACCATGATGGGCCTGCTGCTGGCCGTCGGCATGCTGGTCGACAACGCCGTGGTGGTGGTGGAGAGCATCTACCAGGAGCGCGAGCGCCTGCCCGGGCAGCCGCGGCTGGCCTCGATCATCGGCACCCGCAACGTGGCCATCGCGCTCAGCGCCGGCACGCTGTGCCACTGCATCGTGTTCGTGCCGAACCTGTTCGGCGAGACCAACAACATCAGCATCTTCATGGCGCAGATCGCGATCACCATCTCGGTCTCGCTGCTGGCCTCGTGGCTGGTCGCGGTCAGCCTGATCCCGATGCTGTCCGCGCGCATGGCCACGCCCAAGCTGGTTCACTCGCAGACCGGCATGATCGCGCGCCTGCAGCGCCGCTACGCCAGGCTGCTGGACTGGTCGCTGCACCATCGTGGCTGGAGCCTGCTCGGCATTCTGCTGGTGGTGCTGGTCAGCCTGGTGCCGATGAAGCTGACCAAGATCGACATGTTCGGTGGTGACGGCGGCAAGGACATCTTCATCGGCTACATGTGGAAGGGCGCCTACACCTACCGGCAGATGTCCGAGGAAGTGGCGCGGGTGGAGAACTGGATCGACGCCAACCGTGAACGCCTGCACGTCAAGCAGGTCTATTCCTGGTACAGCGAGCAGGAAGGCAGCTCCACCGTGGTCACCCTGGACGAGAAGTACGCCAAGGACATCAAGGCGCTGCAGGAAGAACTGCGCAAGGGCCTGCCGAAGTCAGCCCGCACCGACTACTTCGTCGGCAACCAGGGCGGCGATGGGGGTGGCGGCGGCAACCAGGGCGTGCAGGTGCAGCTGGTCGGCCACTCCAGTTCGATGCTGCAGGAGATCGGCCAGGAAGTGGTGCCGCTGCTGGCCCAGCGTGCCGAGCTGCGCGATGTGCGCATCGACAATGGTGAGAAGGGCGGTGAGCTGAAGGTGCGCGTCGACCGCGAGCGCGCCGCCGCATTCGGCTTCAATGCCAAACAGGTGGCCAGCTTCGTCGGCCTGGCCCTGCGCGGTGCGCCGATGCGCGAGTTCCGCCGCGGCGACAATGAAGTGCCGGTGTGGGTGCGCTTCGCGGGCGCCGAGCAGAGCAGCCCGGAAGACCTGGCCGGTTTCAGCGTGCGCACCGGCGACGGCCGCAGCGTGCCGCTGCTGAGCCTGGTCACCGTTGACGTCGGCTCGTCGGCCACCCAGATCGGCCGCACCAACCGCCAGACCACGCTGACCATCAAGGCCAACCTGGCCGAGAAGGTCACCGCGCCGGATGGCCGCAAGGCGATGGAGTCGGTGCTCAAGCCGATGAACTTCCCGGCCGGCTATGGCTTCACCTTCGACGGCGGCGACTACGGCAACGATGACGAAGCCATGCAGCAGATGGTGTTCAATCTGCTGATCGCGCTGGTGATGATCTACGTGGTGATGGCAGCGGTGTTCGAGTCGCTGCTGTTCCCGGCGGCGATCATGAGCGGCGTGCTGTTCTCGATCTTCGGCGTGTTCTGGCTGTTCTGGATCACCGGCACCTCGTTCGGGATCATGTCCTTCATCGGCATCCTGGTGCTGATGGGGGTGGTGGTGAACAACGGCATCGTGATGATCGAACACATCAACAACCTGCGGCGCGGCGGCATGGGCCGAACGCAGGCACTGGTTGAAGGCTCCCGCGAGCGCCTACGCCCGATCATGATGACCATGGGCACGGCGATCCTGGCGATGGTGCCGATCTCGCTGACCAATACGCAGATGTTCGGCAACGGCCCGGAGTACGCGCCGATGGCGCGCGCGATTGCCGGGGGCCTGGCGTTCTCGACCGTGGTCAGCCTGCTCTTCCTGCCGACCATCTACGCGGTGCTCGATGACCTGCGCAATGCCGTGACGCGGCTGATCCGCCGCGCGCGCGGCCTGGAGGTCGTGGCGGGTACCCCGGTGTAGTGGTCGAGCTTGCTCGACCGTAATGCGCGCCAACGTGTTGTGGTGTGGGGGAGGCCGGTCGTAGTGGGGCGGCCTCCCCCTTTTTTTCTGCTCGCCGCGTCTGTTTGTCTCTGTAGAGCCGAGCCCATGCTCGGCTGCTGTTCGCCGCGTCGCCGCGTCGCCGCGTCGCCCGAGCGTGGGCTCGGGCGCTACAGATTCTGTGGCCGGTTGAGGGGTTTACCCTGCCACCTTGCCCCACACCTTGAACGTGGTCAGCCACAGGCCGAGCATGCTGCCGATGTTGGTCAGCATGAAGGTCAGCACCACGCGGGTGACGCGATTGCGATACCAGCCCTTCAGGCTCTGCGCATCGTCGCGCAGCTTGAGGAAGTCCTCATACGCCGGCTTGCGCAGGCGCGCTTCCACCAAGGCCGAGAATGCGCCGGTCGGGATGCTCAGGCGGAACGGCTTGAACGGGGCCACCGCGATTGCAGTGAGGATGCTCAGCGGGTGGCCACCGGCCAGCAGGCAGCCCAGGCCCGCCAGGCCGCCGGTATACATCGCCCAGGTCGCCAGCAGCTCGGTACCCACGCCGAGGCCGCCGCGATAGAAGCCCACGCCGATGCCGGTCGCCACGATCGCCAGGATGCCCAGCGTGAACCAAGGGATGTTGCGCTTCTTCGGTACCGCTTCCAGCTCGGCACGCAGCGGCGCCGGTGCTTCGGTGTCGGTTTCCAGGTAGCGCGCCAGGCCTGCAAGGTGACCCGCACCGACAACCGCCAGCACTTCACGCTGCTGCGGGTTGTGCTCCTCGCGCAGGCGCGTGGCCATGTAGCGGTCGCGCTCGCCGATGATGGTCTCGTACAGCGCTGGGCTCTCGCTGGCGAACTCACCGAAGCTCGATTCCAGCATGTCGCCCTGCTTGAGCTTCTCGATCTCGTTCTCGCCCACTTCCTCGGACGAGAACAGGCCGGCGCCGAGGCCGGCGACCAGCTTCAGCTTGCCGAAGAAACCCAGCCGCTGCGAGGCGCGGCGGAAGGTCAGGCCGACCTCGCGGTCGATCAGGTGCACCGGCAGGTCGCGTTCGCGGGCCAGTTCCACCGCGCGCTTCAGTTCGGCGCCCGGCTCGATGTCCAGCTGCTCGGCCAGGCGGCGCTGGTAGGCGGACAGGGCCAGGTTGGCGGCGAACAGGGCAACGCGACCCTTGCGGATCACCTCGACCAGGTCGAGCTTGGCCAGCGTGTCCGGATCACTCAGTGCCTGGAGGCGCTGCGGGTCCAGCTCAACGGCAACGGCATCGAAGCGGCCGCTGTCGATGGCTTTCTCCACCGCCTCAACGCTGGCGCGCGAAACGTGGGCAGTGCCCAGCAGGGTGTAGCGCACGCCGTCGCGTTCGACGACGCGTACCGGCTGGCCGGCGAACAGGTCGTCGCCGGTTTCGGGAAGGGTTTCGGTCATGGGTTCATTCATTGGAAGGTGCGGTGTCGGCGCCATCGCCGAGCGCGCGCTGCATCTGCACGGTATCCAGCCAGCGGCCGTGCTTGCGGCCGAGGCCACGGAACACGCCGACCAGCTCGAAGCCGAAGCGTTCGTGCAGCTTGATTGAAGCGGTATTGGTCGGTTCGCCGATCACCGCCACCATCTGCCGGTAGCCACGCGCCACGCAGGCATCGATCAACGCCTGCAGCAGGCCGGTGCCAACGCCCTTGCCCTGGAACGCGGCATCGACGTAGACCGAGTTCTCCACGGTCCACTGGTAGGCAACGCGGGTACGGTAGGTGTTGGCGTAGGCATAGCCAGCCACCTGGCCGTCGATCTCGGCGACCAGGTAGGGGAAGCCGCGGTCGATGATGTCGCGCATGCGGCGCAGCATCTCGGACGCGTCCGGGATGTCGTACTCGTAAGTGTTGACGAAGTCGGTCACTTCCACCGCGTAGATCGCGGTGATCGCGGCGATGTCGGCCGGGCCGGCATCACGGATGAGGACGGCCATGCGCGGCTCCGGCTCAGTCGATGTAGCGCTTGAGCAGGTCAGCGTACGCGTCGATGCGACGGTCGCGCAGGAACGGCCAGATGCGGCGCACGTGCTCGCTGCGCTGCAGGTCGACATCGCACAGAAGCACGGTGGCGTCGGTGCCGGCTTCGGCCAGGAACTCACCCTGCGGGCCGAGCACGTGGCTGTTGCCCCAGAACTGGATGCCCGACGCGCCCAGCGGCGAAGCCTCGTGGCCGACGCGGTTGCAGCTCAGCACCGGCAGGCCGTTGGCCACGGCGTGGCCGCGGTGGCTCAGCACCCAGGCGTCGCGCTGGCGGGTCTTCTCGTCCTGCACGTCGTCCGGATCCCAGCCGATCGCGGTCGGGTAGAGCAGCAGTTCGGCACCGGCCAGCGCCATCAGGCGTGCCGCTTCCGGGTACCACTGGTCCCAGCACACCAGCACGCCAAGGCGGCCCACCGAGGTGTCGATCGGCTTGAAGCCGATGTCGCCCGGGGTGAAGTAGAACTTCTCGTAGAAGCCCGGGTCGTCCGGGATATGCATCTTGCGGTACTTGCCCAGCAACGTGCCGTCCTTCTCGAAGACGACGGCGGTGTTGTGGTAGAGGCCGGCAGCGCGGCGCTCGAACAGCGAGCCCACCAGCACCACGCCATGCTTCTTCGCCAGCGCGCCCAGGCGCTCGGTGCTCGGGCCCGGAATCGGCTCGGCCAGGTCGAACTCGTCCACCGACTCGTGCTGGCAGAAGTACGGACCGTTATGCAGTTCCTGCAGCAGCACCAGCTTGGCACCCTGCGCAGCCGCCTCGGCCACGCGTGCTTCGATCACCGCCAGGTTGGCGGCGGCATCACCGTGGTTGCGCTCCTGGATCAGGGCGACGGTAAGGGGGCTGCGCGAGTTCATGCGGGGCGTTCCTGCGGGGGAAAACCAGCATGTTAGCGCGGATGGGCGGCGACGGCGTGTCGCGCGCTGAATGGGTGCACGCAATCGGTAGCGCCGGGCCATGCCCGGCGGATTTTCCAGATGCGGCAGCGTTCGCCGGGCATGGCCCGGCGCTACCGGTTCGGCTTACGCCTTCAACAGCCCTGCCGGCAGCTGCATGGTGATGCAGTGCAGGCTGCCGTTCTGCCAGATCAGCGAGCGGCAGGGCACCTGCACGATCTCGCGGCCCGGGTGCGCCTGCGCCAGCACGTCGCGGGCCAGGTCGTCGGCCGGATCACCGTAGGCCGGCATCAGCACCGCACCATTGACGATCAGGTAATTGGCGTACGACGCAGCCAGGCGGCGGCCTTCGTCGATCACTGGCTGTGCCCACGGCAGCGGGAACAGGCGATACGGCTGGCCGTCCTTGGTGCGCAGCGCGGCCAGTTCGTTGCCCATCGCCTGCAGCTCGGCGTAGTGCGAGTCAGTGGCGTCGTCGCAGGCCTGGTAGACGATGCTGTCAGCCGAGGCGAAGCGGGCGAGGGTGTCGATGTGCGCGTCGGTGTCGTCGCCTTCCAGGTAGCCGTGGTCCAGCCACAGCACGCGGTCCTGCTGCAGCCAGTCGGCCAGGTCGGCGCTCAGGCTGGCGCGGTCGCGGTCCGGGTGGCGCTCGTGCAGGCACTTCCAGGTGGTCAGCAGGGTGCCTTCGCCGTCGGTCTCGATGCCGCCGCCTTCCAGCGCGAACGGGATGCTGCGCACCGGCGCGTCGTTGAACACACCGGCCTGGTCGAGCACGCCCACCAGCTGGTCATCCAGGGTGGCGTCGAACTTGCCGCCCCAGCCGGTGAAGCGGAAATCCAGCAGCTGGAAGCCGCCGTCGGCGCGGCGCAGGGTGATCGGGCCGGAGTCGCGCAGCCAGGTATCGTCGTAGGCCGCCGTGGTGAAGTGGACCTTGTCCATGTCGATGCGGTTGGAGCGCAGCCGCATCTCGGCATAGGTCTCCACATCGTCGTCGGCCACGCAGATCAGCACCGGCTGGAAGCGGGTGATGGCCGCGACCAGGGCGATGTAGGTCTCTTCCACCTGGCCCAGGCGGTCGGCCCAGTCGGTGTCGGCGGTGGGCCAGGCAATCAGGACGCCGCTCTGGGCTTCCCATTCGGCAGGAAAACGAAGGGTCTGGTTCATGGTCTCGCTACACAGGCCCGCCCACGGCGGGTAAAGGGATCAACGGATCGGCGGTTTCGGGCCGATTTCGTTCGGGTCCGCCTGGTTGGCCACCACGTCGATCACCTTCTGCTTCTCGAAGTAGACGGTGAACTGCGGGTACACCCAGCGGTTGATGGTCGGCCACTGCCGCTTCTGCCCGCCACGTGGCTGCAGCTGCTCGCTGGGCGCGCCGAACTGCGCCTGCACCTGCTGCATGCTCTGGCCGCGCACGGGCAGGGCACCGGCCGGCTTCTCGCGGGCGCGGTCGACAAGCAGGGTATCGGCCAGTGCCGGTGTGGCGGCGGCCAGGGTGGCCATCACGGCCAGGGCGGACAGGTAACGCTTCATCTCGATCTACTCCCCAGTGGTCAAGAAAGGCGATTACAGCAAAAACGGCAGGAAAAAGCCGCATAAACAAAAAACCGCCCGAAGGCGGTTTCTTGCATCGGGTCGGCCCCGCGTAGGGCCAGCCGCAGCCGGAAGGCTGTGAGGCTTAGCGCTGACGCGCCTTGAAACGCGGGTTCGACTTGCAGATGACGAAGATCTTGCCACGACGACGCACGACCTTGCAGTCACGGTGACGGGCCTTCGCCGACTTCAGGGAGGACAGGACTTTCATGGCATACCTCGGCGTAAACAGTAGTTGTTCGGGTGGAGCGTGGCCGCGATATGCGAAAGACAATCGGCAGTTGACGCTCGTTCAAGCCCGCCATTCTACCGGGCTTTTCCTCGTGGTTTCAAGTGGTTGCACAAAAGATCCCGCTGGGGGTGTCTGGCAGGGGCTAGAATGACCCCTTCACACGCTCTGGGAACCCCATGAATCCACTCGCTCCCGTCCTGACCATCGACGGCCCTTCCGGGGCCGGCAAGGGTACCATCAGCCGCATCATCGCGCGCCGGATGGGCTGGCATTACCTGGATTCGGGCGCGCTGTACCGGGCAGTGGGCGTGGCCGCGAGCTGGGCCGACATTGATACGTCCGATGCCTCGGCACTGGTGCGCTGCACCTTCGACACCCATGTTCAGTTTGTTGAACAGGGCGAGTCGATGCGGGTCATGGTCAACGGCACCGATGCCACCGACGAGCTGCGCCTGGAGACCACTGGCGCCCTGGCCTCGGCCATTGCCGCCATTCCGGAGGTCCGCGCGGCCCTGAAGGAGCGCCAGCGCGCATTCAGGGAGCTGCCCGGCCTGGTTGCCGATGGCCGCGACATGGGTACGGTGATCTTCAAGGACGCCCCCTATAAGGTCTTCCTGACCGCCAGTGCCGAGGAGCGCGCCGAGCGCCGGCATAAGCAGTTGAAAGACAAGGGGGTTTCTGTTAACTTTGATGACCTCCTGCGCGAGATCATGGCCCGCGACGCCCGTGATGCTCAGCGTACCGTGGCGCCCCTGAAGCCGGCAGACGATGCTGTCCTCATCGACACCACAGGCATCGGCATCGCAGATGTCGTTGCCAGAGTGATGGATCTGCTTCCGGTTCCGGCTGCCTGATCCGTTCGCGCGGGAGCACTGCCAGCAGCATCGGCGGTGGTCGCGCATAACAGTGCTGTACCAGCTCCGTCGCGCAATGATGCGTGGCGGTTTTCCTACTACACACGACCTGCGTTTCCGGGGTCGACCAACAGGCGGGCGGTCGCCATTCCCCTGAAGGGGACGCCACCGACCCATGTGTCCAACAGAGTAAATCTAATGACCGAATCATTTGCCGAACTGTTTGAAGCCAGCCAGGCCAACCTGGCCAAGCTGAAGCCGGGCGCCATCGTCAGCGGTACCGTTGTTGAAGTCCGCGGCGATGTCGTGGTGATCAACGCTGGCCTGAAGTCCGAAGGCATCGTGCCGATCGAACAGTTCCGTAACGACGCTGGCGAAATCGACGTCGCCGAAGGCGACATCGTCAAGGTCGCCCTCGACTCGATCGAGAACGGCTTCGGCGAAACCGTCCTGTCGCGCGAGAAGGCCAAGCGCGCGATGGTGTGGGACGAGCTGGAAGAAGCGTTGGAAAAGAACGAAACCATCACCGGCCGCATCAGCGGCAAGGTCAAGGGTGGTTTCACCGTGGACATCAAGGATGTCCGCGCCTTCCTGCCGGGTTCCCTGGTCGATGTGCGCCCGGTGCGCGATCCGGCCTACCTGGAAGGCAAGGAGCTCGAGTTCAAGCTCATCAAGCTGGACCGCAAGCGTAACAACGTCGTGGTCTCGCGCCGCGCTGTCGTCGAAAGCGAGCACTCGGAAGAGCGCGAGCAGCTGATGGACAAGCTGCAGGAAGGCGCGATCCTGAAGGGTGTCGTCAAGAACCTGACCGATTACGGCGCGTTCGTGGACCTGGGCGGTATCGACGGCCTGCTGCACATCACCGACATGGCGTGGAAGCGCGTGCGTCACCCGTCGGAAGTCGTGAACGTCGGCGACGAGCTGGACGTCCGCGTGCTGAAGTTCGACCGCGAGCGCAACCGCGTTTCGCTGGGCCTGAAGCAGCTGGGCGAGGATCCGTGGGACAACATCGGCCGTCGTTACCCGGCCAACAGCCGCGTCTTCGGCAAGGTCTCCAACGTCACCGATTACGGTGCGTTCGTTGAGATCGAGCCGGGCGTCGAAGGCCTGGTGCACGTCTCCGAGATGGATTGGACCAACAAGAACGTCAACCCGTCCAAGGTTGTCCAGGTGGGTGATGAAGTCGAAGTGATGGTGCTGGACGTCGATGAAGAGCGTCGCCGTATCTCGCTGGGCATGAAGCAGGTTGCCGCCAATCCGTGGGAAACCTTCGCTGCCACCCACAAGAAGGGTGACAAGGTGTCGGGCCAGATCAAGTCGATCACCGACTTCGGCATCTTCATCGGCCTGGACGGCGGCATCGACGGCCTGGTCCACCTGTCCGACATCAGCTGGAACACCACCGGCGAAGACGTCGTTCGCAACTTCAAGAAGGGCGATACCCTGGACGCCGTCGTCCTGGCTGTCGATCCGGAGCGCGAGCGCATCTCCCTGGGCGTGAAGCAGCTGGAGCAGGATCCGTTCGGCCAGTACATGGCTGCCAATCCGAAGGGCTCCAAGGTCGAAGGCGTGGTGAAGGAAGTCGACGCCAAGGGCGCGATCATCGAGCTGGCTGACGGCATCGAAGGTTACGTCTCGGCCCGCGACATCGCCAACGAGCGCGTTGACGACGCCACCCAGCACCTGAAGGTCGGCGACAAGGTCGAAGCCAAGTTCGTGGGCATGGACCGCAAGGGCCGTACCCTGCAGCTGTCGATCAAGGCCAAGGACGACGCTGAAATGCGCGAAGTGCTGGAGGAATACCAGTCCTCTTCGGCTTCCAGCGGCACCACCCAGCTGGGCGCGCTGCTGCGTGCACAGCTGAACGGCAACAAGTCCGAGTAATCGGCCTTACGCTGTTCGTTGTTTCCTGGACGGCCCGGGCATTGCCCGGGCCGTTTCAGGCTGGGATACCCCTGATGTGAGCCGGTAATGACCAAATCCGAACTGATCGAAATCCTTGCGCGCCGCCAGGCGCACCTGAAGGCCGATGATGTCGATCTGGCGGTGAAGTCGTTGCTGGAAATGATGGGCGGATCGCTGTCCGCCGGGGATCGCATCGAAATCCGTGGTTTTGGCAGCTTCTCGCTGCACTATCGTCCGCCGCGCCTGGGTCGCAACCCGAAGACCGGCGAATCGGTTGCCCTGCCGGGCAAGCACGTCCCCCATTTCAAGCCGGGCAAGGAACTGCGCGAGCGGGTCAGCAGTGTGCTGCCGCTGGACGCCGATCCGGCCTGAGCCTCCCGTCGCGCCACCGCGTGCGAATCCAGCCGCGAGTCGGATAAGCTACGGACTCCTGCCACTGGAGCTGTCGCATGAAGGTTTTTCGTCTGCTGGTCCTGCTGGCGGTATTGATCCTTGGATTGATCATCGGTGCGGTCAACATGACCGCGATGTCGATCAACCTGCTGTTTACCCAACTGCACACCTCGGTAGGCGTGGCCCTGATCGCCGCGCTGCTGGTGGGTGTCATCGTCGGCGCTGGCCTGGTGCTGGTGAGCGTGGTCATTCCGCTCTACAGCCAGTTGCGCCGCGCCAACAAGTCCGCTGTCGCCACGCCGGCACCGGTTGCTTCCCCCCAATCTTTTGATGGACGCTGATCGAAGATGGATTTCGTCACCGAGTGGTTCTGGTTCTTTCTGTTCGTTCCGCTGGCCGCGCTGGCCGGGTGGGTGATCGGACGGCGTGGTGGTCAACGCCACGGTGACAGCCAGGTCAGCCGCCTGTCGAGCACCTATTTCCGTGGCCTGAACTACCTGCTCAACGAGCAGCCGGACAAGGCCATCGAGCTGTTCCTGCACATCGCCGAGCTGGACAAGGAAACCTTCGAGACCCAGGTCGCGCTGGGCCATCTGTTCCGTCGCCGCGGCGAAGTCGACCGCGCCATCCGCCTGCACCAGGGCCTGGTCAACCGCCACGACCTCAGCGATGCGCAACGCGTGCAGGCGCTGCTGGCGCTGGGCGAGGACTACATGAAGTCCGGCCTGCTGGACCGCGCCGAAACCGTGTTCACCGAACTGGCCCAGCTGGACCAGCGTGCCCCGCAGGCACTCAAGCACCTGATCGGCATCTACCAGGCCGAGCGCGACTGGGAAAAGGCGATCGACAACGCCACCCGTTTCGAGGATGTCACCGGCGAGCCGATGGGCAAGCTGATCGGGCAGTTCGAATGCGAACTGGCCGAACGCTTCCGCGGTGCCGGCAAGCTGGAAGAGGCGAGGGCAGCGATTGCCCGGGCCTACCAGGCCGATGCGATGTCGGTCCGTGCCGGCATCATTGAAGGCCGCCTGGAAACCGATGCCGGCAATCCGGAAGCGGCCGTGCGCGCCTTCGAGCGCGCGGCGCGCAACGATCCGGAGTACCTGCCGGAGCTGCTGCCGGCGCTGATGCAGAACTACCGCAAGGTGGGCGATCTGGCCGGCGCGCGCGCCTTCCTGTCGGAGATGACCGAGCATTACCGTGGCATTGCCCCGGTGCTGGCGCTGACCCGTCTGATGGAAGAGCAGGAGGGCGTGGCCCCGGCCCGTGCCTACCTGGGCCGCCAGCTCAAGGATCGCCCGTCGGTGCGTGGCGAGTCCGCGCTGATCGACCTGACACTGGCTGAAGGTGCCGATTCCACGGCGACCCTGCACGACCTCAAGCACATCACCGACCAGTTGCTGGTGCGCAATCCGGCCTATCGCTGCACCCGTTGTGGTTTCGGTGCGCGCACCCACCACTGGCAGTGCCCGAGCTGCAAGGAGTGGGGTACGGTCAAGCCGCTGCTGAACTACGCGGTGCTCTGATCCATGCCGTGGCTCGTGATGGGCGCGCTGCTGGGTCTGGCCCTGCTGAGTGCGGCACTGACCTGGGCAGCGCGGGGCTACGCGCTGCGCCGGCAACTGTTTGACCAGCCGGGCGAACGCCGCAGTCATAGCGTGGCGACCCCGCGTGGCGGCGGCATCGCCATCGTCATCAGCCTGCTGGTGACCGCCGGTGTTGCCATGTGGACCTGGCCCGAAGCGCGTCCGAGCCTGCTGGTCGCCAGCCTTGGCCTGGCGCTGGTGGCGGGTATCGGCTGGTGGGACGACCACCGGCCGCTTCCGGCCATGCGCCGCCTGATGGTGCACTTCATCGCCGCCGCGCTGCTGGCCGCGCTGGTCAAGGTCCATGGCGGCAGCTGGCTGCTGGCCGTACTGGTCCTGCTGTTCACCGCTTCGCTGATCAACATCTGGAATTTCATGGATGGGATCAACGGCATCGCCGCCAGCCAGGCCATCGTGGTCGCGCTGGGACTGGCGCCGCTGCTGCCTTGGCCGTACTCGCTGGCGGCGGTCGCGTTGGGCCTGGCCTGCCTTGGCTTCCTGCCGTTCAACTTCCCGCGGGCCCGGATCTTCATGGGCGATGTCGGAAGTGGCGCGCTGGGCTACGCGGTGGCGGCAGTGCTGGCACTGGCCAGCGTAAAGACCGACATCCACTGGATGCTGCTGCTGGTGTCGGCATCGCCCTTTCTTGTGGACGCGGGCTTCACACTGCTGGCGCGCATCATTTCCGGACAACGCTGGATGGAACCCCATACCCAGCACGTTTACCAGCGCGCGGTGCAGGCAGGAGCCAGTCACGCCCAGGTAACAGGGATGTACTTTGCTTTGGGCCTGTTCAGTATTACAGTGCTTAATGTCTGCTCCAATTTGCAGCCGAGGTGGGAGGCTGCCGTGGCGATCGCGTGGTTCACCGCGCTGAGCGTCCTCTGGCTCCTCCTGCGCAATGGATTGCGCCACCCAAAAGGAAATACCTGACTTATGGCTTCACCCTGGCGGGACAGAATCCTCGGCCTGATGCCGCGTTCGGCCATCGTCTGCCATGACCTGTTCATGGTCTGGGCGTGCTGGCAGCTGCTCCACGCGGGGCGGTACTCGATCCTGGCCAACGCCCCCGAGCTCCCACTCTGGAACGTCGACACCACGCTGGTGCTGCTGCTGCAGGGCATGGTGTTCTGGCGCGTCGGCCTCTATCGCGGCCTGTGGCGGTTCGCCAGCGTCAGCGACCTGCTGAACATCTTCAAGGCCAGCTTCATCGGCATGGTCGCCATCGTGCTGGTGCTGATGTGGAAGCGCTTCGACGGCGTGCCGATGTCGGTGCTGGTGATCTATCCGTTCGCGCTGTCGGCGCTGCTGGGCGCGCCGCGCCTGCTGTACCGGGCCTGGAAGGACTATCAGGCGCTGCAGTCGGACTCGTCCGCGCGTCGCGTGCTGATCCTGGGTGCCGGCCAGGCCGCCGAGACCCTGGTCCGCGACCTGCGCCGTTCGGGCAATTTCGAGCCGGTCGGCCTGCTGGACGACGCGCCGCACCTGCGCGGTGCCAAGCTGCAGGGCCTGCCGATCCTCGGCACCCTGGACGATGCGCCGACAGTGGTCCGCGAGACCGCGGCCAAGCTGTTGGTGATCGCCATTCCGTCGCTGGACGCTGCGGGCATGCAGCGCATCGTCGCCATCTGCGAAAGCACCGGCGTGCCGTTCCGCACCGTGCCCAAGCTCAGCGATATCCTGCAGGGCCAGTCGCTGCCGGGGCAGTTGAAGGAAGTGGCGATCGAGGACCTGCTCGGCCGCAAGCCGATCATGCCGGACTGGAACCTGATCCGTGGCTGGTTGGGCGGGCGTACGGTGATGGTCACCGGCGCCGGTGGTTCGATCGGCTCCGAGCTGTGCCGCCAGTGCGCGCGTCACGGCGCCGGCCGCATCATCCTGCTCGAGATCAGCGAACTGCTGCTGCTGACCATCGAGGGCGAGCTGCGGCGCAGCTTCCCGGATGTCGAGGTCGAAGCGGTGCTGGGCGACTGCGGTGACCCGGCGGTGATCCGCCACGCCCTGTCGCTGCACCCCGTCGACACCGCCTTCCATGCCGCCGCCTACAAGCATGTGCCGGTGCTGGAGCGGCAGCTGCGCGAAGCGGTGCGCAACAACATACTGGCCACCGAGAACGTGGCCCGCGCCTGCCTGGAGGCACGCGTGGAGCATTTCGTGTTCATCTCCACCGACAAGGCGGTCGACCCGGTCAATGCGCTGGGCGCCAGCAAGCGCTATGCGGAGATGATCTGCCAGAGCCTGGACCAGAAGTCCACGCATACCCGTTTCGTCACGGTGCGCTTCGGCAACGTGCTGGCCTCGGCAGGCAGCGTGGTGCCGTTGTTCCGCGAACAGATCCTGCGTGGCGGGCCGGTGACCGTCACCGATCCGGAGGTCAGTCGCTACTTCATGACCATCCCGGAGGCCTGCCAGCTGATCCTGCAGGCGGCCGCTTCGGCGTCGCACGGTGCGATCTATACGCTCGACATGGGCGAGCCGGTGCCGATCCGCGTGCTGGCCGAGCAGATGATCCGCCTGGCCGGCAAGCAGCCGTACAAGGACATTCCGATCATCTACACCGGGCTGCGTCCGGGCGAGAAGCTGCACGAGACGCTGTTCTATTCGGACGAGGACTACCGTTCCACCGCGCACCCGAAGATTCTCGAGGCCGGTGTACGCACGTTCTCGCGTGATCTGGTGTTGGGCAATGTTCCACGCCTGCGCGATGCCGTGGCTGGTTACGACACCACCAGCATCCAGGAGATCCTGTTCGCGACGATGCCCGAGTTTTCTCCTATCGAACAGGATGCTTACATTTCATCCGCTAAAGTCGTGCCTTTTCCGGCACGTGAGGCCAACAGGCACCAATGAGCAAGCGAATTCGCAAGGCAGTTTTTCCAGTGGCAGGGCTCGGGACGCGCTTTTTGCCGGCAACCAAGACGGTTCCGAAGGAAATGTTGCCGATCATTGATCGTCCGCTGATCCAGTACGCGGTCGATGAGGCGATCGAAGCGGGCTGTGACACGCTGGTGTTCATTACCAACCGCTACAAGCACGCGGTCGCCGACTACTTCGACAAGGCCTACGAGCTGGAGCAGAAGCTCGAGCGCGCCGGCAAACAGGAACAGCTGGAGATGATCCGCCACGTGCTGCCCAATGGCGTGCGTGCGATCTTCGTGACCCAGGCCGAGGCCCTGGGCCTGGGCCATGCGGTGCTGTGCGCCAAGGCCGTGATCGGCGACGAGCCGTTCGCGGTGCTGCTGCCGGATGACCTGATCTGGAACCGCGGCGACGGCGCACTGAAGCAGATGGCCGACCTCAACGAGGTCAGTGGTGCAAGCGTGATCGCCGTTGAAGACGTGCCGCACGACAAGACTGCCAGCTACGGCATCGTGGCCACTGACGCGTTCGACGGCCGCAAGGGCCGCATTTCGCAGATCGTGGAGAAGCCGAAGCCGGAGGACGCGCCGAGCGACCTGGCGGTGGTCGGCCGTTATGTACTGAGCCCGAAGATCTTCGAGCTGCTGGAGCAGACCGGCAGCGGTGCCGGTGGCGAGATCCAGCTGACCGACGCGATCGCGCAGCTGCTGAAGAGCGAAGAGGTTGATGCCTATCGTTTCGAGGGCACCCGCTTCGACTGCGGCACGCATCTGGGGCTGGTGGAAGCGACGATCCGCTTTGCGCTGGACAACCCGAAGCTGGCCGGGCCGGCGCGGGAGAAACTGACGGCGATGTTGGCTGAGTAAGGTTTATCAAGCGCTCCGTGCGGCGCCTTGATTGATACGTGATGGGCGGGACGGGTG
>NZ_LLXT01000150.1 GCF_001431625.1 Stenotrophomonas geniculata ATCC 19374 = JCM 13324 | reverse complement strand
ATACAAGCCATGCTCGACTGCCGTTCGCCCCTCTGTAGCGCCGAGCCATGCTCGGCTGCATCTCGGCAAGAGCAGTCGAGCATGGCTCGACTCTACAAAGGCGTGCCCTCTACCGGCAGCGGGTGCTCACCTGCAGCACGGCCGCACGCAGCATGTCGCGGTCGGCTTCTTCGACGGCGTTCTGGAAATAGTCCATGTCCTGCTTGCCCAGCTCGCACGGGTCGACGATGTACCCCGGTGGCCACAACCCCAGCAGCTGCGCCACGCCATGCACGATCTGCTCGGGGGTCATCTGCCGACGGATCCGGAAGTAATTGCGGCGCGGCCCGAACGCGGGATGGACCTCGCGCCGACCGATCAGGCGTGGCGCCACGCCCGCCGCGCTGATACCGTCACCGCCATCGATGCTGCCCGCAGGCAGGTCCAGCATCAGTGGCGCCGGTGCAGGCGGTTCCTCGGACGCGGGCGTGTTGACATCCGTGGGTGCCGACGGGGTCGGGCGTGGCGCTGTCGAGGGGGCCGGACGCGCCGCCGATGTGGTGGGGGGCGCCGGATGTGGTTGAACCGCCGGGGGGTGCTCCGGCGGTATCCAGCGCAATGAAATCCTGGCACCTTCGTCGCTGCGCAGCGTCATCCTGCCACTGCCCAGCAGCCACACTGCCATCAACCCATGCACCAGCAGCACCGCCAGCCATGCCGCCATGCGCGGCAGCTTCGGCGAATCGGACCACGACAGCGCGACTGCAGTCATCGGCAAAGCATCCATGCAGGGACCGGTGGCGCAGACTAGCGGGCGGCCCGAAAAATTCCGTTGGCATCGGTGTCGGCTGAAACCATCGTCCCGTGCGGCCGCCAGCCCGTGGCAGAATCGGGCGATCCGCCGTTACCCGTGTTGCCGATGTCGACGATCACCGCTGCCGCACCGCCCGTGAATTCCCCCAGTCGAGTCCTGCTGGCCAGCCTGATCGGCACCACCATCGAGTTCTTCGATTTCTACATCTACGCCACGGCTGCAGTGCTGGTGTTTCCGCACCTGTTCTTCCCGGACAGCAGCGAACAGGCGGCGCTGCTGCAGTCACTGGCAACGTTTGCGGTCGCGTTCATCGCGCGCCCGGTGGGCTCGGCGGTGTTCGGCCACTTCGGTGACCGCATCGGCCGCAAGGCCACACTGGTGGCCGCGCTGCTGACCATGGGCCTGTCCACGGTGCTGATCGGCCTGCTGCCCACCCATGCCCAGATCGGCCTGTGGGCCCCGGCGCTGCTGGCGCTGTGCCGCTTCGGCCAGGGTCTGGGCCTGGGCGGGGAATGGGGCGGGGCGGTGCTGCTGGCCACCGAGAACGCACCGCCGGGCAAGCGCGCCTGGTACGGCATGTTCCCGCAGCTGGGCGCACCGCTCGGCTTTCTGCTGTCGGCCGGCATCTTCCTCGTGCTTGGCCGCTGCCTGAGCCAGGACGACTTCCTGCAATGGGGCTGGCGTATTCCGTTCGTGGCCAGCGCGCTGCTGGTCAGCCTTGGCCTGTGGGTGCGCCTGAACATCCACGAGACACCCGATTTCAAGAAGGCACTGGAGCGCAAGGCGCCGGTGCGGCTGCCGATGTGGACGGTGCTGCGTGACCATCCGGTGCCGATGCTGCTGGGCACCCTGGGCGCGTTCGCCACCTTCGTGCTGTTCTACCTGATGACGGTGTTCAGTCTCGGCCATGGCACTGCAGTGTTGGGCTACAGCCGCGAGCAGTTCCTGCTGATGCAGATGGCCGGCATGCTGTTCTTCGCGCTGGGCATCCCGCTGTCGGCGCGCTATGGCGACCGTTGGGGCACGCGGCGCACGATGATCGTTGCCAGCGTACTGATCGTCGGCTTCGGTGTGCTGTTCGCACCGCTGTTCCAGCCGCACAGCCCGTGGCTGGTCACTGGCTTCCTGTGCCTGGGCCTGTTCCTGATGGGCCTGACCTACGGCCCCTGCGGCACTTTCCTGGCCGAGATCTACCCGGTGGAGGTGCGCTATACCGGCGCGTCGCTGTCATTCAACCTGGCCGGCATCCTCGGCGCGGCGCCAGCGCCGTACCTGGCCACCTGGCTGGCCGAACGCTTCGGCCTGGTCGCGGTGGGCTACTACCTGTGCCTGACCGCGGTGGCGACCCTGTGCGCGCTGGTGGCACTGCACCGGCGCGCGCTGCGGCTCAACCAAAGAAGCGCTTGAGCGTGCGCCCCAGCCAACCGCCGCCCTGGTGTTCGCGGGCGAACTGGTTCAGGTGCGCCTTGACCTGCTCGGCATAGGCCTGGTCATCACCGCGGATGTGGTTGAACAGCCAGCGCGAGAGCATGGTGCGCAGTTCATCGCTGATGTCCTCGCCGGCCTGGAAGCGCATGCGGTATTCCGATACCCGCTTGATGAAGACCTCATGCACGCGCTTGTGCGCGGCACAGAACGGATAGCCCGCTTCCTCCATCAGCTCTTCCTCGAACGCGAAGTGCGACATGGTGTAGTCCACCACCTCATCGATCACTTCACCCACCGCCGCACGCTGCATGCTGGCCTGGGCCACGTGCAGGTGGTTGAGCATCTCGATGATGCGGCGGTGTTGTTGGTCGATCACATCGATGCCGATGTTCAGATCGTCCTGCCAGACCAGTAGTGCCATCCCCGGCTCCCCTTCATGCGTATGTCGGGGCCGACTGTAGAACTGCCGCGCGGGTGCGGCGTTGATCTGGATCAAAGCGGGCCGGTCAGGGCAGGGCAGGCTCGCGTGGGCGCAGCGGGCTGGCCACCGTGGTGCAGCTGACCCGGTTGCGGCCACCGGCCTTGGCCAGGTACAGCTGGCGGTCGGCCTCGGAGATCAACCGGTGCAGTGCATCACGCTGCGGGCGCAGGCAGCACAGGCCGATGCTCACGGTCATGCGCAGGGTGGCGGTGCCGATGTCCACTTCCAGCGCGGCGATGCGCTGGCGCAGTTCCTCGAAGTACAGCAGCGCCTCGTCCTGTTCCATGTCCGGCACCAGCAGGCAGAACTCCTCGCCACCGAAACGTGCGATCAGGTCCTGGCTGCGCGCATGTGCGGCCACCGCGCCGGCCACCGCACGCAGTGCATCGTCGCCGGCTTCATGGCCATGGGTGTCATTGATGTGCTTGAAGTGGTCGATGTCGATCATCGCCACCGCCACGCACTGGCCATGCAGCTGCAGCTGCGGCAGCTGGCGCTGGCTCTGCTCCAGGAAGCAGCGGCGGTTGGGCAGGCCGGTCAGGAAGTCGCGGGTGGCCAGATCCTGCAGGGTGCCGATCAGTTCCAGCTGGTCCACGTTCTGCGAGACACGGCAGAAGAATTCCTCGCGCGAAAAGGGTTTTCGCAGGAAATCGTTGGCGCCGTTCTTCAGGAAGCGCGGGATCAGCGAGGCATCGGTATTGCCGGAGATGCCGATCACCGCCACCTTGTCGCGCGAGCGCAGGGTGCGCAGGCGACGGGTGAACTCCACGCCCTGCATGCCGGGCATTTCCTGGTCGACCACCGCCAGGCGGATCGCCGGGTGCGCCTCGATCGCAGCCAGGCCCTCGTTGCCGTCGGCGGCTTCATGCACCTCATGGCCGTACATGCGCAGCAGGGCCGCAGCATAGCCACGCGCGGACGGCGAATCGTCCACCACCAGCGCGGCGATGCGGCGGTTGCGTTCCAACCGCTGCACCAGCCACACCAGGTAGTCGATGCTGCCGGGGGTGTTCTTCAGCACGTAGTCGATGATCTGCTGCTGCAGCACGCGCTTGCGCAGGTCCTCGTCGTACACGCCGCTGACCACCACCGTTGGCAGGTCGCGCTTCAGGAAGAACTCGACCACCGCATCACGGTCGCCGTCGGCCAGCACCAGCCCGGTCAGCACCAGGAACCAGCCGCCACCTTCGCCGAGCAGGCGATCGGCCTCGGCGAGGGTGGAAGCGATCGCCACCGGCAGTTCCAGGCGCTGTTCGATGGCTTCGCGCAGCATGCCGGTGAACGCACGGGAATTTTCGACCAGCAGGATCCGCTGTGGCAGGGGATCGGCCAGGTCGCCATCGACGGCGGCCTGCGGCAGGACGGGCATGATGCGGTGGCTCACAAAGGAGGGCTCGGCACGGATAGCGGCGGTTTCGGGCGTAACTTTAGGACGAAAACGTCCGTGCTCGTCGTTTGGCCCATTGCTCAGATGGGAAGCGGTTAGTATCAGCTGGAGGTTCTCGATTTCAACTTCGACCTGGAGGTCACTGTGCGATTTTCATGTTTTGGTGCGGCTACTGGATTTCTGATGCTTGCCGCTGCCCCGGCAATCGCGGGCGGTCCCTCGGATTTTCATGGAAAGCCATTGGCTACGGCTGGGTTGGGGCAGGCCAGTCCGGCTGCGGTCAATCTCAGCCAGGACCCCAGCTGGCAGCTGTATGGATTCCAGCGTGATGGCATTACCTATTTGCAGGTGAACGACCTCCTCGGAAACGTGCAGCTGATTATCGGCAACGCAGGGGGGACCTACTGGGTGCTGCCGGCAGGCAACAATGCGACCAAGGTTTCGCTGCCCCAGCAGAAGATCCAGATACCGGCAGGCGCCAGCCGCTCGCAGATCTACAGCGGCAGCGATTTTTCGCTGGTGCGTTATCGTAGTGGCGGCGAGGTCATCTGGTCGGTTGAAACACCGTAAAGACGTAGAGGTGCGCAGCGGTGTCGGGATATCCTGCGCCGCTGCGCTTGCCGCGATGAACGCGGCAGAGGGCGATTATTGTAGGGCCGGCCCTTTGGCGGACACCGGCCATCAGATCTGGGTCTGCGAGTTTCCCTGCCCGGAGGTGGTCACGTGATCCATAGCGTTGAACGATGCAATGCCGATGGCGGCGGAGTCACCCGTCTCCACCATCGCCATCCGTATCCGATTCCGATGGCACTGCACTGTTCCGCCATAGGCAATCGTGCGGCCAGCCAAGCGCTCGACCGTGGCGGTGACGGTTGACGGTGACAGGCTGCGGTATGAATCCAGCAGTGCGACCGTCATCAGGATGCCGCGGCGTCCTCCTCTCCTGCCGCAACGCACGCGGATGCTGATCTGACCGGATTCACTGTTGATCAACAGCGAAACGGCATCGGTGAGGGCGCGATAGGCGGCCAGCTGCAGGCCGACACTGAGCTGACAGGGATCGCCGAGCAATCGAGGGCGCATCACGCGATGGCTCAGGTCCCAGGTTTCGCGTACGCCGCCGGCCTGGAGGGCGACGTAGAGCCCAAGATGTTCCAGTGCTGCGGGATAGACCATGCTGGTTTGTTCGCGGAACTGTCGCGAATGGACCGAAGCCATATGCAGGAGACTGTTCGCTATCGTGGGATGGCCATGCGCATTGAGCCAATTCACCACCTCGCTGAGCGAGGTGTCGATGCCGTCCCCCAGCTTCCTCAGGTGTCGCGCGCGCTCACGGAGATCAAGCTCGCTTGCCACCAGTGAATTGCGCGCGTGCTTGAGCGCATCTCTTTCACCCACTTCGCCCAATCGCGAACGGTGGTAGTAGTGGGTGATGCGCGACCCTAACACCAGCAGTGCAGCGCCGGTGACCGCCATGATCTGCTGGGTCGCGAACGCAGCTGGATCGAACGCACCCGTGTAGGGGCTTGGGGTGGTCAGGCCAATGATCAAGTTGAGCGACGGTACTCCGATCGCCGCACCTCGCCAGCCATACAGACAGGTGAGCACGACGACCGGCAGCGCCATCAGCAGCTGCATCGATGTCTTGGCGTTGGCTTCGTCCAAGGGCAGCTGTGCGGCATACAGGCCAATTATGGCCATCAGCGTCAGAGCAGCGAGTGCAGGCGGGGCGAAACCTGATGTCCAACGGGCGTTGCCGGTCCGGCGTGTCCACAGCAACGCAAGCGGTGCAAGGGTCAGTATGCCGATGAAGTCGCCAACGACCAGGCGCGCGATGCTCGCAAGCACCGGCATCTCCGGTGGTGTCGGCCACAGGAGGTGTGCCAACATCAGATTGAGCGCAGTGACCACCAGTGCCGAAGCCGCCGCGACTGAAATCAGCCATGCATTCTTCGTGGTCACCATCATTTTCCGGTGCAGATGCACGATCGCCATCACTGCAGGCATCAGCAGTGCCGAACCAAGCACTATCCAGGCCAGTCCATACTTCTCGATCATTGGCACGCGCATCTGCGCAAAGTAGGCGTATTCGCCCAGCAGCAGGTACGGCCACCATCGAGGCGGGAACAACAGCACCGCAGCCACGCGGACGCCGGCGGGCAGGTAGAACTGGTCGAGCGACAACTGGCGAGACGCCCAGCATGCGATGGCGTACAACAGCGCAAGGACCAGCCCCGCCGGGCGGATACGCAACTTCAACTGCAGGCCTTCATTCCACCAGTTCAATCGCACATCTCCCTCTAGTACGTTCCCTGTCAGCATCCATTCGCCGCGGGACCCGGTTCTGAGGGACGGTATCGGCATGAAATAGATAATGCAATTGCCGATGCGATCTGCCGATCAAATGAGAATTCCGTCACGCCCTTCTGGATGTTTGCTCTTCACATGCTGTGGAGGTCCAGGAATTGCCAGTTCTTCGGAATCTCTCCGTGTCAGCTCACTGTTTCACCACAACGCATCCCGCAGCTTGTACCACGACATCGCCGCCACCAGCAGTGGCGTGCGCAGCAGCCGGCCGCCAGGGAAGGGGGCATGCCGCAGGCGCTGGAACACGTCCAGGCGCTCACTCTGGCCTGCAATGGCGGCGGCGATCACCTCGCCGGCCAGCCCGGCGGCGGCCACCCCATGGCCGGAGAACCCCTGCGCGAAGTACAGATTGCCGTCCAGCCGGCCCCAATGCGGGGCGCGGTTGCGGGTAATGTCCACATAACCGCCCCAGACCTGCTCCAGTGGCACGTCGGCCAGCTGCGGGAACACCTGGTGCATGCGCCGCTGCATCACCCCGCGCAGGCCGGGTGGGGGCAGTGCTGAATAGCTGGCACGGCCACCAAACAGCAGGCGATGGTCGTGGCTGAGACGGAAGTAATCCAGTGCCCAGGCGGTGTCGGCCACGGCCATGTTGTTGCCGATCAGGGCACGGGCGCGTTCGGCACCCAGCGGCGCGCTGGCGCCGATATAGGTGCCGACGGGCATGATCCGCCGTTCCAGCTCGGGTAGCAGACCCTGCAACCAGGCGTTGCCGGCCACCACCAGTTGCGCAGCGCGCACGCTTCCCTGCGCGGTATGCAGGGTGGGCTGCGGTCCGCGCTGCACGCGGGTTACAGGCGAGTTCTCGTGGATCATCGCGCCGGCCGCACGCGCCGCATCGGCCAGTCCGCGGGCATAGGCCAGGGGCTGCAGATGCGCGCTGAGCGGATCGAACATCGCGGCGCGGTAGCGCGGGCTGTCCAGCTGTGCGCGCAGGGCATCACGGTCCCACCACTGCATGGGGTAGTGGTAGTGGCGTTGCAGGTGCTCGCAGTTGGCCCGCAGGTCGCGCTCATGGCGTTCGCGGATGGCGACGCTGGCGTGGCCTTCCACCCAATGACAGTCAATGCCGTGGCGATCGATGCGTGCGCGCATCGCCTGCACCGCGTCGCGTGACCAGTCGAACAGGTGGCGCGCATCATCACGACCGAGCTGACGCTCCAGTTCGTCCACCTCGCAGCCATAGCCGACCAGCGCCTGGCCACCATTGCGGCCGGACGCGCCCCAACCGATCCGCTGCGCCTCCAGCACCACCACGCGCTGGCCACGTGAGGCCAGTTCCAGGGCCGCGGTCAGGCCGGTGTAGCCCGCACCAAGCACTGCGACATCGGCCTGAACCTCGCCCTGCAGCGGGGGCAGCGCGGGTGGTTCGGGCAGGCTGGCGGCATACCAGCTGGGCGGGAACGCGGCACTCACCGCAGGCCTCGCGGGCGCAGTGCGGGAGAGGAGAGCGGGGGAGGACGATCAGCATTCACCCGAGTAGTTTCGCCGATGCGTGAGGGCTGTGGTGTGACGGCACCGACTTGCCGCCTTCGCCGGGCGACGGGTAACGTGTCGGCACGTCAAGGAGTTTTTCCATGCGCCGCCTGCCCTGGGTGGGCCTGCCCACCGACAGTACCGTGCTCGGCCATCACCGCTTCGCGGTGGCCGGCGAGAAGTACGTGCGCGCGCTGGCCGAGGCCGCCGAAGTGACCCCGGTGGTACTGCCGAGCCTGCAGCCTCCTTTGCCGGCTGGCGACTGGCTGCAGGGGCTTGATGGCCTGCTGCTGACCGGCGCGGTCAGCAACATCGAACCGCAGCACTACGAGGGCGGTCGCAGCTGGCCGGGCAATCTGCATGACCCGGCCCGTGATGCCAATGCGTTCGCGTTGCTGCGTGAGGCTTTGGCGCAGGATCTTCCGGTACTGGTGATCTGCCGCGGCTTCCAGGAACTGAACGTCGCGCTGGGTGGCAGCCTGCATCCGCAGGTGCATGCGGTGCCGGGCCTGTCCGATCATCGCGAAGACCCGCAGGCGCCGGTGGAGGTGCAGTACGGACCGGCCCACGCGGTTACCCTGGTTGCCGATGGCTGGCTGGCGCAGTGGCACGGCAGTGACCGGGCGCAGGTCAATTCTGTGCACGGGCAGGGCATTGCCCGCCTCGCGCAGGGCCTGCAGGTCGAGGCCGTGGCTGATGATGGACTGGTCGAGGCGGCGCGCAGCCTGCACCATCGTTTCGTGCTCGGCGTACAGTGGCACCCGGAGTGGCGTGTCATGCAGGCGCCGTTCTATCACGCTATTTTCCGTGCGTTCGGCCAAGCTTGCCGGCAGCACCAACAGAACCGACTGGATTCCCGATGAGTTCCCGAACGCGCCCGCGCAAGACGGCCACGCCCCCCGCACCGCAGGAAAGCAGCCTGCTGCGCTGGCTGAAGGAGCGGCGCATCACCGAGGTCGAGTGCCTGGTGCCGGACATCACCGGCAACGCGCGCGGCAAGATCATTCCCGCCGACAAGTTCTCGCACGACTACGGTACGCGGCTGCCCGAAGGCATCTTCGCCACCACCGTCACCGGCGAGTTCCCTGATGACTACTACGAGCTGACCTCGCCGTCGGACTCGGACATGATGCTGCGCCCCGATCCGGACACGGTGCGCATGGTGCCGTGGGCGGCCGATGCCACCGCGCAGGTCATCCACGATTGCTACACCAAGAACGGTGAGCCACACGAACTGGCACCGCGCAATGTGTTGCGCCGCGTGCTGGCAGCCTACGCCGAGCTGGGCCTGCGCCCGGTGGTGGCGCCGGAGCTGGAGTTCTTCTTGGTGCAGAAGAACACCGACCCGGACTTCCCGCTGCTGCCACCGGCCGGCCGCTCCGGGCGCCCGGAAACCGCGCGGCAGTCGTACTCGATCGACGCGGTCAACGAATTCGACCCGATCCTCGACCTGATGTACGACTACGCCGATGCGATGAAGCTGGACGTGGACACGCTGATCCACGAATCCGGCGCAGCGCAGCTGGAGGTGAACTTCACCCACGCCGATGCGATGGACCTGGCCGACCAGGTGTTCCTGTTCAAGCGCACCATGCGCGAGGCAGCGATGCGCCACGGGGTGTATGCCACCTTCCTGGCCAAGCCGATGGAGAACGAGCCGGGCAGCGCCATGCACATCCACCAGAGCCTGGTGCGGGTGAGCGATGGCAGCAATGTGTTCGCCGGCGAGACCCATGCCGAAGGCGAGTTCAGCCCGGTGTTCGGCCACTACCTGGGCGGCCTGCAGAAGTACGTGCCGCAGGCAATGGCGTTCTTCGCGCCGAATGTGAATTCCTATCGGCGACTGGTGTTCGGCGAGGTCTCGCCGAGCAACGTGCACTGGGGCTATGACAACCGCACCTGCGGGCTGCGCGTGCCGCTGGACACGCCTGAGAACATGCGCGTGGAAAGCCGCTTCGCCGGCTCCGACGCCAACCCCTACCTGGCGATGGCCGCGACCCTGGCCTGCGGCCTGCTGGGCATCCGTGAGCGGCTGGCACCGGACGCACCGGTCACCGGCAGTGCCAAGGAACTGGGCTACAACCTGCCGCGCTCGCTGGGCGAAGCGCTGGACGGGCTGGAGCAGTGCAGCGAGCTGCAGGCGCTGCTGGGCGAGCGCTTCTGCCGCGCCTACATCTCGGTCAAGCGCAAGGAATACGAGACCTTCTTCCGCGTCATCAGCTCGTGGGAGCGCGAGTTCCTGCTGCTGAACGTCTGAGCATCTGGAATAGAAAAATCCGCCGCCGGGGGGTAGGCTGGCACCCGTTGCCGGCCCCGCCGGCCCCCCTTTCCGCATTCTGGAGCACCCGATGAAGCTGCGTATCCTCACGCTCGGCCTGGCCTCCGCCATGCTCGCCGCCTGCAGCGGTGGCAACGGCGGCGCGCAGGACAGCCAGGTCCTGAACGTCTACAACTACAGCGATTACATCGCCGAGGACACCATCCCGACCTTCGAGAAGGAGAGCGGCATCAAGGTGACCTACGATGTGTTCGACAGTGATGAGATGGTCGAGACCAAGCTGCTGGCCGGCAACAGTGGCTACGACGTGGTGGTGCCGACGCTGAACTTCTTCGGCCGCCAGATCCAGGCCGGCGTGTTCCTGCCACTGGACAAGAGCAAGATCCCGAACCTGGCCAACCTCGATCCGGCGGTGATGAAGCGCATCGCCACCCAGGACCCGGGCAACCAGTACGGCGTGCCGTACATGATCGGCACCACCGGCATCGGCTACAACGTGGACATGCTGAAGCAGCGCTTCGGCGGCAGCACCGATATCGCCAACAGCTGGGATCTGGTGTTCAAGCCGGAGAACATCAGCAAGATGAAGGACTGCGGCGTGACCATCCTGGACACGCCGGCGGACATGATTCCGATCGCGCTGCATTACCTGGGCCTGGACCCGCACAGCGGTGACCCGGCCGAGCTGCAGAAGGCGGCCGACCTGCTGAAGTCGATCCGCCCGTACGTGCAGAATTTCCACTCCTCGCAGTACGTGGGTTCGCTGGCCAACGGTGGAACCTGCCTGGTGGTCGGCTGGTCGGGTGACATCATCCAGGCCCGCGACCGCGCCGAGGAAGCCAGCAACGGCGTGCACGTGGCCTATTCGATCCCGAAGGAAGGCGCCCCGCAGTGGTTCGACATGCTGGCGATCCCGAAGGATGCCAAGCACCCGGAAGCCGCGTACGCGTTCATCAACTATCTGCTGCAGCCGAAGGTTGCCGCGGCCAACACCAACTTCATCCACTACGCCAACCCGGTGCCGACTGCGACCCCGCTGGTGGATGAGGCGATCCGTACCGACCCGACCATCTACCCGCCGGCCGATGTGGCCGAGAAGATGTTCACGTACTCGATCAACACGCCGGAGACCGACAAGCTCTACACCCGGTTGTGGACCGAGGTGAAGACCGGCCGTTAAGCCGGTCTGGCGCCGCCGGGTCATGCCCGGCGGCTCCCTTGCCCTGCGCCGGAAACGGTACTCCCGCTTCGGCCCAGGTGCCGCAGGATGGCCGGCAGCAGGTCGCGTGCATCACGGCCGCCGTTGCACAGGAACGACGAACTCATCCGCTGCAGGTTGTGCATGCCGATGAAGAACAGCCCCGGCTGCGGGGAAACGCCGAAGTCGCCAAGCGGATAGCCGTGTGCATCCAGCGCGCCCTGCACGTCGAGCCAGGGCCATTCGGCGACGAAGCCGGTGGCCAGCACCACCGAACGGATGCCTGCGGCCTGCAGATCCAGCGCGCATGGCGACGGTTCCGGCTCCCAGTGCAGATAGACCTCTTCGGGAATGTAACGGGCATCGTCGGTGCGCGGTTCGGGCCGCGTGGCGTAGTACGCGCTGGCCAGCGAATCGAGATAGGCATACTCGGCCCGAGTGGCCTCGATCGCGGTGCGCAGCTGCGGGCGGACATCGGCAAAGCGGGCGGTGTTTCCACTGATTTCCTGCAACCGGCCCAGCAACCTGATGCCTGCGCGGTGCATCGCCAGCAGGCTGATCGAGCTGCCCCGGCCGCCGCTTCCCTTGCCCGAGATCAGCGGAAACTCCGCGGTGCGGGCCTTGCGCAGCGCATCCGGTTCTCCGGCCAGTACGGCGGCCGCTTCACTCACATGCTGGTGGATGCGCCCGGCCATGTCCCACCAGGTCATCGAGTCCTTGCCGCGCAGCCGGCGGGTGTGCGAGTGACGCTGGGCCAGTGACCAGTACACGCTGCGACCGCTGTCGCGCAGGTCCTGGGCGATCTGCGCGCCGGACTGGCCGCCGCCGATGACCAACACCGCGCCCTCGGGTAGCAGGCCGGGACTGCGGTAGTCGCTGGAGTGCAGCACGGTGAGGCCTGGTGCGGGCGCGAATGGGACCCGGGGCATCCGCGCGCGACGGTATTCACCGGTGGCGACCACCACCGTCTGGGCATGGATCGGCCCCTCGCTGCTGTCGATGGCATAGCCACCGGACTCGGGCCCGACCCGGTGGACCACGCACCCCTCGCTGATCGGCAGGGAACGCTCGTGGGCATACCCGCGGAGGTGCCGGATCACCTCCGGGGCGCCCATGAAGCCTTCCGGGTCATCGCCGGCATAGGCATGACCGTGCAGGGCCATCGTCGCGTTGGCGGTGTTGGTCTGGAACGACTCCCAGCGCCGTTGCCAGCTGGCGCCCACGGTTTCGGCCTCCAGCACGCGATGCTCGACGCCGGCCTCCTGCAGGAGCGCGCTGAGCGACAACCCGGCCTGGCCGGCGCCGATGATGACCAGTGGCAGCCTTGCGGGCAGGGAGCCCGGCAG
>NZ_LLXT01000149.1 GCF_001431625.1 Stenotrophomonas geniculata ATCC 19374 = JCM 13324 | reverse complement strand
AGCCCCCAGGGACGGGTTTACGGCGTCCCCCGCCACCGGACCCGCCCCGCCATCCCTCAGTAGCCCAGCTTTTGACGTTGCCTCTGCGGGTGCAGGGCGCAGCCCTGCCGGAATCCAACACCCCTCAGCAGGCCTCAGCCACCGCAGTGCGGGGACGCCCCAGCCATGCCAGCAGCAACCCCGTGGCCGCCAGCAGGCCACCGGCCACCGGGATCGCCGCGTAACCCAGCCCCGAACTGATCACCGCACCGCCCAGCGCGGCACCCACGGCATTGCCCAGGTTGAACGCACCCACGTTGATCGACGATGCCAGACCCGGCGCCTCGCTGGCCGCCTGCATCACCCGGATCTGCAGCGGCGGCACGATCGCAAAGGTTGCCGCGCCGAACAGCAGCACGCCCAGCGCCGCAGTAGCGTGGTGCATGAAGGCCAACGGCAGCACGAACATCAGCACGGCCAGGACCGCCAGCAGGATGCGCGTGGCGCCATCCAGCGACCAGTCAGCCATGCGCCCGCCGATGCCGTTGCCGAAGGTGAAGCCGATGCCGATCAGGGCCAGCGACATCGCGATGAAGGTATTGGAGGCGCCGGTCAACTCGGTCAGCACCGGCGCCACGTAGGTGTAGAGGGTGAACATCGCGCCCGCGCCGAGCACCGTGGTGCCCATCGCCAGCAACACCTGCGGCTGCAGGATCGCCTTCAGTTCGCGGCGCACGTCCGGGCGAGGACCCGGCGCAGACGCCGGCAGCGCGAAGCCCAGCGCAGTGATCGCGACCAGGCCCAGCACCGCAGTCCCGGCGAAGGACAGGCGCCAGCCCAGCTGCTGGCCCACCCAGGTGGCCAGCGGCACGCCACCGATGTTGGCGATGGTCAGGCCCATGAACATGGTGGCCACGGCAGCAGCCTGCTTGTCCTTCGGCACCAGGCTGGCGGCGACCACCGCACCGATGCCGAAGAAGGCACCGTGATTGAGACTGGTGACCAGACGCGACAGCAGCAGCAGGCCGTAGTTCGGGGCCAGTGCCGAGAGCAGGTTGCCAGCCACGAAGATCGACATCAGCAGCATCAGCGCGGTGCGCTTGCCGAACCGTCCCATCAGCAGGGTCATTACCGGGGCCCCCAGCATCACGCCCACGGCGTAGGCGGTGATCAGCATGCCGGCGGTGGGAATGCCCACGCCCACCCCGTCGGCGATGACTGGCAACAGGCCCATCGGCGCAAACTCGGTGGTTCCGATGGCGAAGGCGCCGACGGCAAGCGCCAGCAAGGCGGCTCTGGAATTCATGGGAGGTTTTCCTGGGGGCGGGAATCGGGAGTGCGTAGCCTGCGCGCTCTGCTGTTCCGGATTAAGCCTCGCCCCGGGAAAACACTGTTGATCCTGGTTCACAAGTGGCGGCAGCAACCCCGCTGCAGATGCAAAAGCCGCAGCGCCGGTGTGGAACCGGGCCCCACAACGCAGAACCCCCGGCCAGGCCGGGGGTTCTGAGGGACTCACACGCCAGCAGCGCGCTTACCAGTTGCCGGCGCCCGGCACATTGTGTTCGCGGGCGCGGCGGCGCATCAGCAGGTTCAGCCACTCCACCAGCACCGAGAAGCCCATGGCAGCGTAGATGTAGGGCTTGGGAATGTGCACATCCAGGCCATCCAGGATCAGCACCGCGCCGATCAGCAGGATGAAGGCCAGCGCCAGCATCTTCACGGTCGGGTTGGCATCGATGAAGCGGCCCAGCGGGTTGGCGGCCAGCAGCATCACCGCCACCGACAGCAGGATCGCGGCGACCATCACCGGGATGTGGTCGGCGATGCCGACGGCGGTGATCACCGAGTCCAGCGAGAACACGATGTCGATGACCGCGATCTGCGCAATCACGTAGCCGAACACGGCCGAGGCCTTGGTGGTGCTGGGGTCTTCGTCCTCGCCACCGCTGATCAGTTCCTTGATCTCCATGCAGCCCTTGATGATCAGGAACAGGCCGCCGACGATCAGCACCAGGTCACGGATGGAGATGCCCATGCCGGCCACCGTGAACAGGTTGGCCGCCATATGTGCCAGATACGCCAGCGACACCAGCAGGCCAATACGGGTGATGCAGGCCACCGCGATGCCGAGCTTGCGCGCGAACGGGCGGCGCTCTTCGGGCAGCTTGCTGACGGCGATGGAAATGAACACCAGGTTGTCGATGCCGAGCACGATTTCCAGTGCGCTCAGGGTGAACAGGGTCACCCAGGCATTGGGGTCGGCGAGGAACTCAAAGGACATGGAAACTCTTCAGGGCAGTGGGGGAATGGGGATCAGCCGTAATTGCCGGCCATTGCATGCGGGACCACGACCAGCGCCCAGCACAGAAGCACGTTCATCATCAGCACGAAGACCGCCGCCGAGCCCATGTCCTTGGCGCGGCCGGCCAGTTCATGGATCTCGCTGCCGTAACGTTCGATCACCGCTTCGATGGCCGAGTTGGCCAGTTCCATCGCCAGCACCAGCAGCATCGAGCCGATCAGCAGCGCGCGCTCGACCGGGGTCTGGCCCAGCCAGATCGCGACCGGGGTCAGCAGGATCAGCAGGTAGACCTCCAGCCGGAACGAGGACTCGTGCAGCCAGGCGGCGCGCAGACCCTGCCAGGACCAGCGGGCGGCCTGGACGATGCGGCGCGGGCCGCGGGGCAGATGGCCGAACTGATCAGCCACGGGTGGAACATCCAGCAACAGGGGCGCGGCGCAGCGACCGCTCAGACGCACGGCAGGGAATCATGGGTGCACAGGGATAGGCAGATGGCCGCCATTTTGCCACAAGGCCGCCAGCCGCATCCCGGCACCGGCCCGGTGAATGGACTGCCTAGGGCAAGCCCCGGCCCGCCCCAGCTTCTATGATGGCTTTCCCCTTCCCTGCTGGAGCGCCTGATGTCCCGTCGCCGTACCTGCCTGCTGATGCTGGGCCTGCTGACCGTCGCCCCCCTGGCCCAGGCGCTGAGCCCGGCCAAGCCGCCGCGCGTGCCCGAGCAGGTCTCCAACGTGGCCTGGGCCGGCGACATGGCCCGCTTCGCCAGCGCCGACCAGGCCAACCCGCCGCCACGGGGCGGCATCGAGTTCATCGGCAGCTCCTCGATCCGCATGTGGGAAGGCCTGGCAGCCGACTTCCCCGGCCAGCCGGTGTTCAACCGCGGCTTCGGCGGTTCGGAAGTGCGCGACAGCACCTGGTATGCCGACCGCATCGTGGTGCCGTATGCGCCGTGCAAGGTGTTCTTCTACGCCGGTGACAACGACCTCAACAGCGGCCGCAGCGCCGTGCAGGTGCGTGACGATGTGGTTGCCTTCGTGCAGCGCGTGCATCGCGACCTGCCGAAGACCAGGGTCGAGTACCTGTCGATCAAGCCGAGCCCGTCGCGTGCGCATCTGCTGCCGGCGATCAACGAGGCCAACGCGCTGATCAAGGCCGCCCTGGCCAAGCTGCCCAATACCGGTTTCACCGACGTCTACACACCCATGCTCGGCACCGATGGCCAGCCGGATGCGTCGCTGTTCCGCGAGGACATGCTGCACATGACCCCGGCCGGCTATGCGATCTGGACCAGGGCGCTGGCGCCGAAGGTCAACTGCAACTAGGGACTGCGGACGCCGCAGAGGCGCCACGCGCACGCCTTCCGGTCGATGCCAACCTTGGTTGGCATCGGGCACCGGCGTGACTCCTGTTGAAAGCGCCGACCAAGGTCGGCATCTACCGAGGCAGCAGGTGCCGCGTCAGCGGAACACCACCGTGGCCTCGGTGCCCTGGCCTGGCTCGCTGGCCAGGCTGACCTTCCAGCCGAAGCGGTCGCACAGCCGGCGCACGATCGACAGGCCCAGGCCGGTGCCCTGCGGACGGCTCGGCTCGGCACGGTAGAACGGCTCGAAGGCCCGCGACAGCGCGTCGGCCGACATGCCGATGCCGGTATCGCGCACCACTACCCGGTCGTTGTGCACATGCACGTCGATGCGCCCTTCGTCGGTGTAGCTGCAGGCGTTGCGCACCAGGTTGCTGACCACCACCTGCAGCACCCGCGGCGGCGCATGCAGCTGCACCGGGCCATCGCTGTGCAGGTGCACCGACACCGGGCGCGTACCCAGCAGTTCGTTGGCGTTGTCCACTTCATAGCGGACGATGTCGTTGACGTCGAACAGCTCGACCTGGGGCTCGACGTCGGCCTCGCGTGCCAGGATCAGGAAGGCATCGATCACCGCCTCCATGTCACGGCCTGCACGCTGGATGCGCTGCAGGCTGCGGCGCAGGCGCGGCTCCAGGCTGTCATCGCCCAGTGCCATGTCGCTGGCGACGCGGATGACGGTCAACGGTGTGCGCAGTTCATGGCTGGCGTCGCGGGTGAAATTGCGCTCGCGCGCCACATGCGCGCTGACCCGGTTGGCCAGCGAATGCAGTGCGGCCGCCAGCTGCCGGGTCTCGCCCTGCATGTCCGCCGGCAGCTTGTTCGGTTCCAGGTCGGCTGCCTCCGGGTGGCCCGGGTCCCAGCGTGAGACGCGCCGCGCCAGCCAGTTCACCGGCGACACCAGGCGCTTGGAGGCCCGATAGGTCACCCAGCTGGCGCCATACACCGCCAGCAGGGTCAGCAGCACCGGCACGATGCCGAACCAGAACGCCAGCATCTCCGCGCGCGAACGCAGGAACACCAGGTACAGGCGGCCGGCCGGGCGCACATCGACCAGCACCAGCTGGTCGTCCTTGGGCAGTTCGTGGAAGCCGGGTTCCAGATTGCGCAGGTTGGCCGGCAGCGACAGGGCCGACTGCCCGCTTTCCAGCAGGTAGCCACGGATGTTCTGGGTGTTGGGCGGGGGCTGCACCGGCGAGGCCTCGTGCAGCGTCCAGAAGTACGCCGCCTCTTCGCGCAGGGCGGCGCCGACCAGGCTGTGCTTGATCACCAGCGAAACCAGCCACGCACCGAGCAGGATGCCCAGGCTGGCCAGCACTGCCTGCAGGATGAAAGCGATACGGATCTTGCGCGGCAGGCCGTGCGGCATTGCGGAGTCCCGGTCAGAGCGCTGCGATTATAGGCAGCGCACCGCGCCGTTGGGATGCACGGGCGATGACCGGCGGCACTGCCGGACGATCATCCCCTGCCCTTGTGCCGGGCCGCAGCCCGGCCCGGCCTGCGGCTGCACCGGCGCGGGCCTGCTCAGGCCATCGGCTGGGCGATGTCGGCAATGCGGTAGCCGGCACTCTGCACGGTATGCAGCAGCGGACGGTCGAACGGCTTGTCGATGATCTTGCGCAGGTTGTACAGATGGCTGCGCAGGGTGTCCGAATCCGGCAGGCCGTTGCCCCAGATCTCGCGTTCGATCTCCTGGCGGGTGACCACGCGCGGCGATTCGCGCATCAGGATGGTCAGCAGGCGCAGGCCGATCGGCGACAGCTGCAGCTCGGTACCGGCACGGGTGGCACGCATGCTGACCGGATCGAGCACCAGGTCGGCGACCTTGAGCACTTCCGACCCCACCTGGCGACGTTCGCGGCGGATCAGCGCGCGCAGGCGGGCTTCCAGCTCCTGGATCGCGAACGGCTTGGTCAGGTAGTCATCGGCGCCGAAACCGAGGCCGGTGAGCTTGTCGTCCAGCGTGTCGCGTGCCGTGAGCATCAGCACCGGGGTGGACTTGCGCGCATCGTTGCGCAGGCGACGGCACACTTCGATGCCATCCAGGCGCGGCAACATCAAGTCGAGCACCACGACGTCATAGCTGTTTTCCGCCGCAAGGCGGTAGCCATCCAGGCCGTCCTGTGCATAGTCGACTTCAAAGCCGCGACCTTCCAGGTATTCCCCGATCATCTCGGAGATGTTGCGGTTGTCTTCGACCACCAGCACCAAGCCGGAGGTCTCCTTCGTCTGACGCATGTGATTCCCTCTAACTTCAGCTTTGTGAAACATGCCGGATCGACGGTGGACGCGATGTGAAGTTCCGTCAAGAGGGAAGTAAATCGTTCAGAGCAGAGGGCGCAGCAGCGGCCAGACGTTGTCCAGCACCTTCGGCTGCGCCTGTGCGGTCGGGTGCAGGCCATCGGCCTGCATCATGCCCGGCTGCAGGGCCACGCCCTCCAGCAGGAACGGCAGCAGCGGCACCTTGTACTGCGTGGCCAGCGCCTTGTAGGCGGCCGCCAGGCGCTGGCGGTAGGCCGGGCCGTAGTTGGGCGGCACGTCGATGCCCAGCAGCAGCACCTTGGCACCGCCCTTCTGGCTGGCCTGCACCATCTTTTCCAAGTTGCCCTGCACCTGCGCCGGGGTCAGTCCGCGCAGCGCGTCATTGCCGCCGAGGGCAATCACCACCACGGTCGGTTTTTCCTTCGCCAGCAGGCCCGGCAGGCGGGTCAGCGCGCCGGCGGTGGTTTCCCCGCTCATGCTGGCGTTGACGATGCGTGCCGGGGTTTTCGACTGCTGCCTGACCCGCTGCTGCAGCAGGCTGACCCAGCCGGCGTCGACGGGGATATTGTGGGCTGCACTGAGGCTGTCGCCCAGGACCAGCACGGTGCCGGCCGGACCTTTGGCACAGGCCAGCCCGGGCAGCAGCAGGAACCCTAGCAGCAGCACCATCATCACGCCGGCTCGCCGGCTCCATCCCGTCTTGCGCATTGGAGTCTCCTCATCGACAGCCTGTCCCCCCGCAGCGCGTCCGTTGCCATCGCCGTCGACCAGGTCGGCAAATCCGTGCAGGGCCCGGAGGGTGAAGTCCACATACTGGACAACATCACCCTGACCGTCCATGAAGGCACCAGCGCGGCCATCGTCGGCGCCTCCGGTTCCGGCAAGACCACCCTGCTCGGCCTGCTGGCCGGGCTGGACCTGCCCAGCCGCGGCCGCATAGGCCTCGCCGGGCAGGATCTGGCGGCACTGGATGAGGAAGCACGTGCCCAGCTGCGCGCACGCGAGGTCGGTTTCGTCTTCCAGAGCTTCCACCTGCTGCCGGCGCTGACCGCCGCCGAGAACGTGGCGCTGCCACTGGAGCTGGCCGGGCGCGAGGACCGCGTACGGGTCGATGAAGTGCTGGCCCAGGTCGGCCTGGCCCATCGCGCTCGCCACTACCCGCGCCAGCTGTCCGGCGGCGAGCAGCAGCGCGTGGCACTGGCGCGCGCCTTCGTCACCCGCCCACGCATCCTGTTCGCCGACGAACCGACCGGCTCGCTGGACCACGCCACCGGCCAGCACATCAGCGACCTGCTGTTCGAACTCAACGCGAGCAGCGGCACCACGCTGGTGCTGGTCACCCACGACCTGCGCCTGGCCCAGCGTTGCCAGTACATCCACCGCATCGACAACGGCCGCCTGCTGCCGGTCGAGCGTGGGGCGCAGGCATGAACCTGCTGCGGCACGCGTGGCGCGCGCTGCGCCGCGAGGCGCTGGCCGGCGACCTGCTGACCGTGTTCGCCGCACTGGTGCTGGGCGTGGCAGTGATGACCGCAGTCGGCACGCTGGTGAACCGGGTCAACCTAGCACTGACCGGCAGCGCAGCGGAAATGCTCGGCGGTGACCTCGGCATTGCCGGGCGCGATGACCCGCCGCAGGCGTTCGCCGACGAGGCGCAGCGGCGTGGACTGGCCTTCACCCGCATCGCCAGCTTCGGCAGCGTGCTGTTCAACGGTGATGCCAGCCAGATGGCCAGCATCAAGGCGGTGCAGGCGGGCTATCCACTGCGCGGCACGCTGCGGGTGCGCAGCACGCCCGGTGGCGCGCTGATCGCCGAGGCCGGCATGCCCCCCAAGGGCCAGGCCTATGCCGACCCGCGCCTGCTGCAGGGGCTGGGGCTGAAGACCGGCGATGACCTCGAATTCGGCGCCGGCACGCTGCGTATTGCCGGCATCATCGAGGCCGAGCCGGATGCCGGTGGCGACCTGTTGACCCTATCCCCCACCCTGCTGGTCAACCGTGCTGATGTGGAAGGCACCGGCCTGCTCGGCCCCGGCAGCCGCATCAACTACCGGCTGATGTTTGCGGGACCGGCGGGGCAGATCGCGTCCCTGCGCGAGTGGCTGCTGCCACAGGTGAAGGGCCTGCGCCTGCTGAGCGTGGATGACACCCAGCGCGGCGTGCGCCAGGCCTTCGACCTGGCCGGCCGCTTCCTCGGCCTGAGCGCGCTGCTGGCGGTGCTGCTGGCGGGCGTGGCCACCGCATTGGCGGCCAACCGCTTCGCCCTGCGCCGCATCGACCAGGTGGCGATCCTGCGCTGCCTCGGTGCGCGCCAGCGCGACATCCTGCTCGGCCTGGCACTGCAGCTGCTGATGCTGGCGGTGCCAGCCTGTGCGCTCGGCATCGGCCTGGGCATAGCCGCCCAGGAAGGGCTGGTACAGGTGCTGGGCAGCCTGGTGCCGCAGCGCCTGCCACTGCCGGAGGCAATGCCGGCGCTGACCGGTGCCGGCATCGGCCTGTTGCTGCTGTTCGGCTTCGGCCTGCCACCGCTGCTGCGCCTGCGCGGGGTGCCGCCAATGCGCGTACTCAACCGTTCCTTCGCCACGCTGCCACCGGCCTCGCTGCTGGCCTATGTGGCCGCGCTGGGGGCCAGCCTGGTGCTGGCGGTGCAGGTCACCGGCGACCTCAAGCTGGCCTTGTGGGTGCTGGGGGGTCTGGGCGGGCTGGCGGTGGCGGCCGGCGTGGTCGGTTTCGTGCTGCTGCAGTTGATGCGCGGCCTGCAGCATCGCCTGCACGGCCACTGGCGGTTGGGCCTGGCGGCGCTGACCCGGCGCCGGATGCTGGCGGTGATGCAGCTGGTGGGCTTGTCACTGTCGCTGTGCGCGCTGCTGTTGCTGGCAGTGACCGGTCCCGGCCTGCTGCAGCAGTGGCGCGAGCGGTTGCCTGCGGATACACCGAACTACTTCCTGATCAACATCCAGCCCGAGCAACGCGACAGCGTGCTGGCAGCGCTGCGCGGGCTGGGCGCCAACGACGCCAGCATCGAACCGATGGCCACCGGCCGTCTGATCGCGATCAACGGCAAGCCGCCGCTGCGCGTGGACCGCTCGCCGGAACAGAGCGGGCAGCCAGCGTCAGGCGAAGCACAGCGGGACGACGATGATGAAAACCGGCCGTTGAACTTCAGCTGGCGCAGCAGCTTCCCGCCGGCCAACACGCTGCTGAACGGCACGTTCTGGAAGGCCGACAGCACGGCGCCGCAAGCATCGGTGGAAATCGGCTGGGCCAAGCGCTACGGCGTGCATCCGGGCGACCGCATCGCCATTGCCGTGGGCGAACAGGAGCGCGAGTTCACCGTCACCAGCGTGCGCAAGGCGGACTGGAACACCTTCCGGCCGAACTTCTTCGTGCTGCTGAACCCGAATGCGGTGGGCGACACCCCGCACAACCTGCTGTCGGCGTTCCATCTGCCGCCCGGCAAGGCAGCCGGACTGGGCGAGCTGGTACGCGCGCAGCCCAACCTGTCGCTGCTGGACGTGGATGCGGTGATCTCGCAGGTGCGCGATGTGATGGAACGGGTGGCACAGGCGGTGCAGCTGGTGATGGTGTTCAGCCTGCTGGCCGGCGTACTGGTGCTGCTGGCCGCGCTGCAGGCCACGGCGGGCGAGCGTCGCTACGACAGCGCGGTGCTGCGCACGCTGGGCGCGACCCGGCGGCAGCTGCGCGGCGCGGTGCTGGTGGAATTCGGCGCGCTGGGCACCCTGGCCGCGTTGCTGGCAGTGGGGGCGGCGGCCGCCATCGGTGTGGCGGTCTCGCAGAAGGTGTTCGAGCTGCAGTTGCTGCCGCCGTGGCCGGGCCTGCTGATCGGCGGCGTGGCCGGTATCGGGTTGAGCCTGCTGGCCGGCTGGTGGGGTACGCGGGCGATCCTGCATACGCCACCGGCACTGGCCCTGCGCGAGGCCTGAGGCGGCGCCGGACCGGGGCGCGTGCCGAGCAAGCTCGGCACTTACCAAGAACACATGACGGCGTTGCCAGTGTTCAAGGAACAAGCACATCCACGCATGGCGTGGATCTACTGGGCTTTTTCCACGTACTTGGCGAACACGTCGTCGATCTGCGTGTCCTTCACCTTCTTGCCGGACTGGATTTCTTCGGCCTGGGTGAACAGCGGAATGATCATCGCCATGCCGTCGATCCTGGTCTTCAGGTGCACGCCCGGGGCCTGGGCCAGGAAACCGTCCCAGCGCTGGCGCACCTTGGCCCAGTAACCGGCAGTCGCCTTCCAGTAGTCACGCGCCGGGGTGAAGTCGATCTCGGTGGTCTTCACGTAGTCGTTGAAGCCGAACTCGCGTGCGATCTCCACCTGGCTGCCGTCGGCGTTGCGCTGCACCTTGGTGTTGAACTGTTCGTGGGTCCAGCCGTTCGGGGTCAGCGTGTGGCGGTTGATCACGGCCAGCGCGTTGTAGTCGCTGCGCTTGGTGTACTCACGGCGCGGCAGCGGGCGCCAGCTCAGGTCGCTGGTCCAGCTCGGCACGTTGTTGGTGTAGGTCCAGGTGCCGGTGCCGCAGTAGCGCGGTGCGTCGCTCACTTCGTACACGCACTGGGTCCACGCGCCCTGGTTCACCGCCGCCGGAATGCTGCGCACCTTCCAGGTCTGGTCGGCACTGAACTCGAAACGGTTCGGTGCCTCATACACCCAGTCCTGGCGCCAGTGCTTGGTGATGTGGCCGCTCTTCTCATCCAGCAGCAGGTGCTGCAGCACGATGCGCTTCGGCGTGTCCTCGACCACGATGACCACTTCGCTGCCACCGCTGCGCATCGCCGGTGCACGCTCGTAGCCCGGCTTCAGCAGCACGGTCTCGTCGAACGCGAAGTCCACGGTGTACTCACCCTGCATGGCAAGGATGCTGTCGTGGTCGCGGGCGATATCGGAGGGCTGCGCGCTGGCCACGCCGCTGGCGGCGAGCAGCAGCATGGCGCTGGCTGTCTGGAGCTTCATCGGGGTCTTCCTTCGGGGTTGCAGATTCATTGAGCGGCCATCCGTGGCCAACGGGCGTTCCATCAGGAGAGGGTCACAGGCGGATCAGCGGCAGGTCGCCGGGGATCCGCGGCGCCGGGCGCCGGGCGGCGTCGGCACAGCAGCAGTCGTCGATCGCCAGCTCGCCTTCGGCACCTTCCAGGCGTGCGATGCGGCGCGCGGTGGCCGCGCCCAGCGAGGACAGGGTCGACAGGCTGGCCGCCAGGGTGCGGCCATCGTCGGCGGCGTGCAGGCGCAGCGCGCACAGGCGCCAGCGCTGGCCGCCGAGATGGCCGGCCAGGCGCCGCCACAGGCGTTCGCCAACGCTCGCCTCGCTGTCGTGTTCCGGTCCGGGCGGCAGCGCCGCGACCAAGCGGTCCCAGGCCAGGAAATCGCTGTCCGGCAGCAGGTACAAACGCCACACGCAGCGGCCGCGGCCATCGAGGAAGCACAGGCTTTCGCGCAGGCCCTCGCTGTCCACGCCCTGGCAGGCGTGCACGCGTACGGCCTGGCGCCAGCCACCCAGCTCGTTGCCGTCAGCGTGGTACAGGCACAACACGGTGCCGAGCGTGGCCAGCTGTGCCGGGGTCGGCCAGGCCCCGCTGTGCGGCGCGGCGCTGGAGTCATTCCTGCGTGCGGACAGTGCTCGGCTCATGAGGTCACCAGGAAACGGCAAGGCTGGCGGAGAAGGTGCGGCCCGGGCTGCTGAAACGATCGCTCAGTGCGCGATTGGTGATCAGGCTCGGGGTGATCGACGACCATTCGATGTAGCGCTTGTCGGCCAGGTTGAACACGCCGACATTGAAGGTGGCACCCGGTGCGAAGTTCCAGTGCGCCATCAGGTCCAGCACGCCGTAGCCGGCCGGCTGGTAGACGAAGGGTGCCGGTGCGTTCGGATTGGTCTGCGCGGCAGGCGGCGGCAGGCGCTTCTTGCGCTGTACGAAGGTGCCGGCCAGTTCGACGCCCCAGGTATCGGTGTCGTACATCAGGCCCAGCGTGCCGCGAAGCGGATCGACCGAGGCCAGCGGCTCGTCATCGGTCCGGTTGTCACCACGCGACCATGCCAACGCACTGCGCAGCGCCCAGCCCTTCAGCGCCGGGCTGAGCTCGCCGAACTCGATGCCGGCCTTCATTTCCGCGCCATAGATGCGTGCTTCGGCGATGTTCTGCGACTGGAACACGGTCAAACCCTGTGCGTTGCGGCCGGTATCGACGTTGGACTGGATGAAATCCTTGTAGTCGTTGTAGTAGCCGCTGACGCTGACGTACGCCGCCGGCGCGATGAAGCGCAGGCCCAGTTCGTAGCCGTCGCTGGTTTCGGGCTTCAGGTCCGGATTGGCGATGGCGGTATAGCGGAAGGCGACATTGGTCAGGCCGATGTTGACGTCGTTGTACGGCGGCGATCGGAAGCCACGCGCATAACCGGCGAACAACGACCACTGGTCGGTAAAGCGCCAGACCATGCCCAGCTTCGGCGACACGCTGGTCTTCTTCAGCTGCGCCACGGCCGTGGTCGGGTTGTCTTCGGCGAAGATGCTGTCCACTTCCGGCTTCAGCTCGTAGCGGTCCACGCGCACGCCCGGCACCAGCGACAGCCTGCCATCGGCAAAGCGCATCTCATCCTGTGCATACAGGCCCAGCTCGGTGGTCTTGCTGATCGGGAAGTCACGCACCGGGAAGGTGTCCGGCAACACCGTGTTGCTGACCACGCCCGCCTTGCTGACCTGGTAGCCGTCGCGCTTCTGGCGGATCTCGGTACGGGTGCCTTCGAAACCGTAGGTCACTGCGTGCTCGACGCTGCCGGTGGTGAACGCCTTGTTGAACTGCGCCTGCAGGCCATAGGCATGCTGGTCGAAGGAGAACACGCGGTGGCGGCGGGTGCCGTCGGTGCGCGTTTCGTCGGTCTGCTGCCGGGTTTCGCTGTTCTGCGCGTACACCTGCCAGTGCAGGCTGTCGGCGAACGGCTGGTCCAGCGCATCCATTTCGTGGGCGAAGGACACGCGGTTGCGCTTCTGGGTGTCGTGGGACTTCATGCCAGTTGCGGCAGCCATCGCGCCGGGACGCGGCGCAACACTGGCAATCGCCGACAGGACATTGGTATCGGTGGTGTCTTCGTTGCCTTCCACGGTCAGGCGGAAGCGCTGGTCCTCGCTCGGTGCGTAGACCAGCTTGCTGAGCAGGCTGCGGCCATCGCGATCCTGCGGATTGGACGCCGTGCGGGTATCGTTGTCGCTGCGCACCGTGCCCTTGTTGTCGTTTTCCTGACCCTGGTGGTGGTTGACGTTGACCAGGCCGCTCCAATGGTCACCACCAAAGGCCGCCGTGGCACCGCCAAGCAGGCCCGTCCACTCACCGTCGTAGCCGAACTTCAGGCCGAAGTAGCTGTTCTTGCCGTCCTTGAGGTAGTCGGCCGGGTCCTTGGTCACGAACGCGACCACGCCGCCGAGTGCATCGGAGCCGTACAGCGAGCTGGCCGGGCCACGCACGATCTCGACGCGCTTGAGCGTATCAAGGTCGGTGAAGTTGCGGTTGGAACTGGCGAACGAACCGATGTCGAACCGGGTCGGCATGACGATGCCGTCGGTCTGGATGCGCACGCGGTTGCCGTCCAGGCCACGGATGCGGAGACCATCCAGGCCGAAGCGGGTCGCGCTGCGGGTGACCGACAGGCCCGGTTCGTAGCGCACCAGATCCTTGATGTCCTGCACCAGGTGCCGGTCCATCTGCTCACGGTCGATGACGTCCACGGTGGCCGCCACGTCGCTCACGGCCCGCTCGGTGCGGGTGGCGGTGACCTGCACCCGATCGAATTCGCGCGCATCGGGTGCGGCAGTGGCAGCAGCGTGGGCGGACAGCGGCAGCGCCATCCAGACAGCAAGGCAAAGGGCGGTATGGCGGGTCATCGGGTTCGTTTGGTCAGGCAGGGGAACCCCCGGTTACCGGCACACCCGGAAGGTGCACGCGGTAGACCGAGGGGGAGAGAGCAGGAGCGGACGGGTCGCCCACCCTGTCGGCGCTGCCGGCAGGAGGGAGGGAGGCGGGCGACCAGGCCGCGATTACTTGGTCAGGATCAGCTTGTCGTTGCTGGTGTGCCGCAGGCGATAGAAGCGGTCGCCGTGCTGGATCAGGATTTCACGACGGCCCTTGAGCAGGGCTTCGCTGTCGATGACCTCTTCCGGCGGAACGACGCGGACCGGTCGATCGCGGAGCGTCAGCGTTTCGGGGCGCAGCAGTACAGGTTGAGCATTCATGAGCATCTGGACTCGTGCGAGGGACGAGTTAAATGATAATGATTCTCAGTTGACAATCAACAACCATTCTCAATTTCATTGATGAGATTAATGATCGAATTCGGAAATTCGATAAACACCATCAATCAAAAGATTGAGTGCGACACCTTTGTAGAGTCGAGCCACGCTCGACTGCTCTTGGCGCCGTCGCCAGGAAACGCCCGCGCTGCGCGCGGAGTCGAGCATGGCTCGACTCCGCAAAGGGCTGTCAGGCGAAGACGGCTTCGACCTGGGCCCAGCCGGCGGCGTCGACCTGCTCCAGCACGTCCAGTGCCTGCAGGTTCTGCAGCAGCTGGCTGACCCGGCTGGCGCCGAGGATCACGCTGGAGACATTCGGGTTGCGCAGGCACCAGGCAATCGCCAGCGTGGCCGGGGCCTGGCCCAGCGCGCGCGCGACTTCGCTGAAACGGCGCACCTGACCCAGGCGGGCCCCGGCGTCGGCCCCCAGCACCAGGTCCTGCAACCACTCCATGCCTTCGCGCCCCAGCCTTGCATCGGCCGGGATGCCCTGGTCGTACTTGCCGGTGAGCAGGCCCGAGGCCAGCGGCGAGAAGATGGTGGTGCCCAGGCCGGCACCGGCATACAGCGGCGCGTACTCGACCTCGACCCGCTCGCGGTGCAGCAGGTTGTACTGCGGCTGCTCCATCGACGGGCCCTGCAGGTTGCGCGCCTCGGCGATGTCCAGCGCCTGCTGGATCTGCGCCGCCGACCACTCCGAGGTGCCCCAGTAAAGGATCTTGCCCTGCCGTACCAGGGTATCCATGGCGTGCACGGTCTCGGCGATCGGCGCGTCCGGATCCGGGCGGTGGCAGTAATAAAGGTCCAGGTAGTCCACCCGCAGGCGCTTGAGTGCAGCGTGGCAGGCGTCGGTCACGTGCTTGCGCGACAGTCCGCGCTGGGTCGGTCGCGGGTCCTTGGCGCTGCCGAAGAACACCTTGCTGGACACGCAGAAGCCGTCGCGCGGCAGGCGCAGGTCGGTGATCACGTCCCCCATGACCTGTTCGGCACGGCCGTTGGCATAGCCCTCGGCGTTGTCGAAGAAATTGACGCCATGATCCCAGGCGGCGGCCACCAGGTTGCGGGCCTCATCGCGCGGAACCTGATCGCCGAAGGTCACCCAGGCGCCGAAGGACAAGGCGGAAATCGGCAGGCCGGTGGAGCCCAGGCGACGGTATTGCATGCGAATCTCCTGCTGCGGGCCCGCATCCGGGCCGGGATCAAACCCCATTCTACCTGCCGCCGCCAGCCGCAAGCCCTTGCCGTTGCTGGCCTGATCGGCACCGATGGCCGCGCACACGCTGCTTTTTCTTGCCCCGGCCCCTGCCCTGCACTAGGCTTCCCGTTTTTCGCGACGCCCCAGGGGAGTCACTCACATGGTCGAAGGTTTGGGCAGGATCGGCTTCGGCCTGTTCGGGTTGGCGGTGCTGATCGGCATCACCTGGTTGTTTTCCAATAACAAGCGCGCGGTTGACTGGAAGCTGGTTGCCACCGGTATCACCCTGCAGATCGCCTTTGCGGCGCTGGTGATCCTGGTGCCGGGCGGGCGCGACGTGTTCGACGCGCTGGGCAAGGGCTTCGTCAAGATCCTCAGCTACGTCAACGAGGGCTCGGGCTTCATCTTCGGCTCGTTGATGGACACCAAGAATTACGGCTTCATCTTTGCCTTCCAGGTGTTGCCGACCATCATCTTCTTCTCTGCACTGATGGGGGTGATGTACCACCTCAACGTCATGCAGGCGATTGTGCGCGTGATGGCGTGGTCGATCACCAAGGTGATGCGCGTGTCCGGCGCGGAAACCACCAGCGTCTGCGCCAGCGTCTTCATCGGCCAGACCGAGGCGCCGCTGACCGTGCGCCCGTACATCGCCAGGATGACCCAGTCCGAGCTGCTGACCATGATGATCGGCGGCATGGCACACATCGCCGGTGGCGTGCTGGCGGCCTACGTGGGCATGCTCGGCGGCGGTGATCCGGCGCAGCAGGCCTTCTATGCCAAGCACCTGCTGGCGGCCAGCATCATGGCGGCCCCGGCCACCCTGGTCGTGGCCAAGCTGCTGATCCCGGAAACCGGCACCCCGCTGACCCGCGGCACGGTGAAGATGGAAGTCGAAAAGACCTCCAGCAACATCATCGACGCGGCCGCTGCCGGCGCCGGTGACGGCCTGAAGCTGGCGCTGAACATCGGTGCGATGCTGCTGGCCTTCATCGCTCTGATCGCGCTGTTGAACGCACCGCTTACCTGGATTGGCGATGTGACCGGCCTGGCCGCTGCCATCGGCAAGCCGACCAACCTGTCGACCATCTTCGGTTACGTACTGGCCCCGATCGCCTGGGTGATCGGCACCCCGTGGGCCGATGCCACCACCGTCGGTTCGCTGATCGGCCAGAAGGTCGTGATCAACGAGTTCGTGGCCTACACCGAGCTGTCGCAGATCGTGAACGGCCAGATCGCCGGCGTGAGCCTGTCCGAGGAAGGTCGCCTGATCGCTACCTACGCGCTGTGCGGCTTCGCCAACTTCAGCTCGATCGCGATCCAGATCGGCGGCATCGGCGGGCTGGCCCCGGAACGTCGCCACGACCTGGCCAAGTTCGGCCTGCGCGCCGTGCTGGGCGGTACCATTGCCACCTTCATGACGGCGACCATCGCCGGCGTGCTGACGCACTTCAGTTGAACCCTTGGTTGAGAAAAGATTCCCTATGAGCAGCAGTGTCGTTGTCGTCGGTTCCTTCAATGTCGATCACGTGTGGCGGTGCGAGTCGCTGCCGGCACCGGGTGCGACCATTGCCGGCCGTTACAGCACCGGCCCCGGTGGCAAGGGCTTCAACCAGGCTGTGGCGGCCTGCCGCGCCGGTGCCGACACCCACTTCGTGTGCGCGCTGGGCGACGACGCCGGTGGCGCCACCGCCCGTGAGCTGGCCGCGCAGGACGGCTTCGGTCTGATCGCCGAAGCCAGCAGCGAACCGACCGGCACCGCCGGCATCTATGTGGACGCGCGCGGCCGCAACACCATCGTGATCGGCCCGGGTGCCAACGCCGCGCTGAGCACCGACTTCCTGCAACAGCAGCAGGCGCTGCTGACCGGCGCCAAGGTGGTGCTGGTGCAGCTGGAATCGCCGGTGCAGACCATCGAAGCGGCACTGGCCACGGCCCGCGAGGCCGGCGTCACCACGGTGCTCAACACCGCACCGGCCGATGCCCCCTCCACCATCGGCCTGCTCAAGCTGGCCGATGTGATCACCCCGAACGAGACCGAGTTCGCCGCCCTGCTCGGCCGTCATGTCGGTGAGCGCGTGGACGCCAACGACGTCGCCGCGCTGGATGGCGCCAGCCTGCACGCGCTGTGCCGCAAGCTGGTCGGCAACGGCACGGTGGTGGTGACCCTGGGTTCGGTGGGCGTGTTCGTGTCGCATGCCGACGAGAACCTGCGCGGCGATACCCAGCCGTACTACCGCGTGGGTGCCGAACAGGTGCAGGCGATCGACACCACCGGCGCCGGCGACGCCTTCAACGGTGCGCTGGCCGCATCGCTGGCACAGGTGGCCGACGCCCCGTTCGCCCGTCACGTGCGCTTTGCCAACCAGTTCGCCGGTCGTTCGACCGAGAAGGAAGGTGCCGCTGCGGCAATGCCGCGTTTCACCCCGGCCGACGCCGAAGCAAAGTAATTCCACGCCATGCGTGGATGACAAGGCCCGGGTGCACAGGCACCTGGGCCTTTCTTTCGCCCATTGCCCAGCCCCTGCGACCGCCGGTCGCATTGCCCGCATCCCGCCCCTCACCCACCATCCGCGCAGCGTTTCAGCGTGGGCAGGACATGGACGGATTCCCTTGGTTGCTGGTTGCCGCCGCCGGTAGTGCCATTGCGGCCCTGCTGCATATCGGCTGTATTGCCTTCGGCGCCGCGTGGTACAGGTACTTCGGTGCTGGCCAGCGCATGGTCCGGCTGGCACAGGCCGGGCATTGGTGGCCGCCGCTGATGACCGCCGGCATTACGGCCGTGCTGGTGGCCTGGACCCTGTACGCACTGGCCGCAGCGGGCTGGCATTCGCCGCTGCCGGCCAGCCGTCTGGTCCTGTCGGGCATCGCCCTGCTGTTGCTGCTGCGCGCGGCGATGGGCTTCGGGCTGGCCCTGCTCCGGCCCGGCGACAACGGCCGGCGCTTCTGGGTGGTCAGTTCACTGGTGTGCCTCAGCCTGGGGCTGGCCTTCGCGCTGGGTACCCGCCAGGCCTGGCAGAGCCTGGGGTAGCCGCCTACCATCGCCCGCCCTTGGGGGCGGCGGAAGCAACCGTCAAGCATCTGCTGATGCCGGTACGGCATGAGGTCGGTGCCGATCGGCCTGAACCGGACCGCGTCCGACACGGCCGTACCGCCGCCCGCGCCCTACAATGGGCGCATGCAGATCGGCCCGTACACCATTGCCCCCAACGTCGTGCTGGCGCCCATGGCCGGCGTCACCGACAAGCCCTTCCGCCTGCTGTGCAAACGGCTGGGCGCGGGGCTGGCCGCCTCGGAAATGACCATCAGTGACCCGCGTTTCTGGAACACGCGCAAGTCGATCCACCGCATGGACCATGACGGCGAGCCGGCCCCGATCAGCGTGCAGATCGCCGGCACCGAGCCGCAGCAGCTGGCCGAGGCCGCACGCTACAACGTCGACCACGGCGCGCAGATCATCGACATCAACATGGGCTGCCCGGCCAAGAAGGTGTGCAACGCCTGGGCCGGTTCGGCACTGATGCGCGACGAGCAGCTGGTGGCGCGCATCCTCGAGGCCGTGGTCAACGCGGTGGACGTGCCGGTCACGCTGAAGATCCGCACCGGTTGGGACTGCGACCACCGCAACGGCCCGTTGATCGCACGCATCGCCGAGGACAGCGGCATCGCCGCGCTGGCGGTGCATGGCCGCACCCGCGACCAGCATTACACCGGCCAGGCCGAGTACGCCACGATCGGCGAGATCAAGGCCGCGCTGCGCATTCCGGTGATCGCCAACGGCGATATCGATTCGCCGCAGAAGGCGGCATACGTGCTGCAGCAGACCGGCGTGGACGCGGTGATGATCGGCCGCTCGGCACAGGGCCGGCCGTGGATCTTCCGCGAAGTGGCGCACTTTCTGGCCACCGGCGAGGAACTGCCACCACCGTCGTTGGCGGAAGTGCGCGACATCCTGCTCGGCCACCTGCACGCACTGCATGCGTTCTATGGCGAGCCGCAGGGCGTGCGCATCGCGCGCAAGCACCTGGGCTGGTATGCCAAGGACCGGCCGGAGAATGCGGCCTTCCGCGCCGTGGTCAACCGCGCCGAAGACCCGCAGAGCCAGGTCGCGCTGACGACCGAGTACTTCGACCGCCTGATCGCCGGGGAACCGGCGTTGTCTTCGGCGGCCTGAGCCGCCAATCCTGCGTTTCCGGACAGTCGAGCCTGCTCGACGCTACAAGAGCCCGCCCCATGACCCCGCCGATCTCCTCCCCGACCTACCTGCACGGGTTCTCCGGCACCGAGCAGCAGCGCCTGATGACCCAGGCGCGCCTGCTGGAATCGAGCATCTTCGGCCAGATCGACTACAGCGGCGCGCGGCGCCTGCTGGAAGTCGGCAGCGGCGTGGGTGCGCAGACCGAGATCCTGCTGCGCCGCTTCCCCGAGCTGCACGTGACCGGTGTGGACCTGAGCGAGACCCAGCTGGCCACCGCGCGCGAGAACCTGGCGCGCACGCCGTGGTGCAGCGATCGCTACACCCTGCAGCAGGCTGACGCCGGCGAGCTCCCGTTCGAGGCACGCAGCTTCGACTCGGCGTTCCTGTGCTGGGTACTGGAGCATGTGCCGTCACCGGCGCGCGTGCTGAGCGAGGTGCGCCGGGTGCTGGCACCGGGTTCGCCGGTCTACATCACCGAGGTGATGAATGCCTCGTTCCTGCTCGACCCGTATTCGCCGCACATCTGGCGTTACTGGATGGCGTTCAACGATTTCCAGTACGACCACGGGGGCGACCCGTTCGTTGGCGCCAAGCTGGGCAACCTGCTGCTGGCCGGCGGCTTCCGCGACGTGCACACCGAGATCAAGACCATCCACCTGGACAACCGCGAACCGGCGCGGCGCAAGACGATGATCGCGTTCTGGGAGCAGCTGCTGCTGTCGGCCGCCGACCAACTGCTGCAGGCCGGCTCGGTGGACGAGGAAACCGTGGAAGGCATGCGTCGCGAGTTCCGCCTGGTGCAGAACGACCCGAATGCGGTGTTCTTCTATTCGTTCGTGCAGGGCCGCGCCACGGTGTATTGAGCCGACGCGGCACCAATGCTCCCGCATCCACGCATGGCGTGGAACTACTCGACAGCGCCGACTACGGGCGCATGCCAGATCCGCTGCCACATCGCCGCCAGCCGGCGCCCGGCATCAGCGCGCGCGGCGGGACTGCTGTAATCCGCCCGCAGCTGCTCGGGCGTGATTGGCCGCCACTGCCCGTCGACCTGCTCGGCCACGGCGAAGTTGAAGGTGTAGTCCGGCTCCAGGCCCATGCGCAGGTCGCTCAGCACCAGCCGGCCGTCCATCACCTGCGCACGCATGAAGCCACGGTTGAACCAGGTCAGCTGCTGCACCGCCGGGATGCCCCCTGCTTCGCGCAGTACCTGCACGTTGGACGCGTGGCCTTCGAACTGCATCGGCCCATGGTCGGCCACCAGCGAGCGGTCGCCCACCACGTAGCCGTTCGGCGTCATCGCCACCACCCGCCACAGCAGGGTGTTGAACGGCATCGGCACCGAGAAGCGCGGGGCATCGCCCAGGCCCATCGCCGCCAGGCTCTGCTGGGCAGCACGGTCGACCTGGGCCTTGGCGATCAGGCCCCAGCCCAGGTAGGCACTGCTGGCCAGCAACGCCACACCCAGCACCTTGCCAGCCCAGGGGCGGGCGCGGCCAAACCAGGCCAGCACGCAGCCCAGCAGCAGCCACACCGTGTAGCCGGGATCGATGATGAAGACGCTGGAGCCCATGGTCGGGTGTGGCCGCAACGGCCACCACAACTGGGTGCCGTAAACGGTGAATGCATCCAACAGCGGATGGGTGACCAGCGCCAGCTGGATCGCCCAGAACCAGCGCACCGGTGACTGCGCAACGCGGCCGTTGCCGAAGCGCTTGAACAGCCACCAGATCAGCGCTGCCACCCAGGGCAGCACCAGCAGCGAATGGCTGAAGCTGCGGTGCTCGATCATGTTCGCCACGGGGTCGGCGGCGGTGAAGCCAAGCCACAGGGCATCGAGGTCCGGCAAGGTGCCGAGCGCGGCACCGGCCAACAGGGCCGCGCGGCGCTGGCCGGGCGGAGCGATGGCAGCGGCGACGGCGCCGCCGAGCACGATCTGGGTCAGGGAATCCATGGACCGATGCTAGCGGCTTGCGGGCGGTGCATGTAGAGCCGAGCCCATGCTCGGCTGCCGTTACACGCAATGAAGAGCAGCCGAGCATGGGCTCGGCTCTACAAGGGGACAGACGCGGGTTACGCCGCCTGCGACAGGCGCGCGCCCGGCAGCTCCACCAGCGTCTGGCCGTTGTGGTCCAGCAGGCGCAGCGCGCCATCGTGGTCTTCGGCCAGCGCGGTCAGGCTTTCCACCCAGTCGCCGTCGTTCGCGTAGACCAGGCCATCGCGTTCAATCAATGCAGCGCGGTGGATGTGGCCACAGATGATGCCATCCAGTCCGCGACGGCGGACATCGTCCAGCCCGGCCTGCACGAAGCGTTCGATGTAGCGTTCGGCGGCGCCGCTGCGCTTCTTCAGGAATTCAGACAATGACCAGTAGCGCATCCCCAGCAGGCGCCGCACCGCGTTCAACGCCTGGTTGCCGGTCAGGATGCGGTAGTACAGCCAATCGCCGAATTTCTCCTGCAGGCCGCCGAAGTGGGTCACGCCGTCGTACTCGTCCCCATGCGCGACCAGCAGCCGGCGGCCATCGGCGGTCACGTGGATGGCGCGGCGGCGCACCTGCATCGCCGGCAGCATCAACCCGCAGACCTGGCGCAGCGAAGCATCGTGGTTGCCGGGGATGTAGACGATCTCGGTCCCGGCACGGCGCAACGCGTGCAGGGCCTGGATGACTTCGCTGTGTGACTGCCGCCAGTTGGCCCGGCGGTGCGCCATCCACCACAGGTCGATGATGTCGCCGACCAGATACAACCGTTCGCAGCGCAGCTGCGAGAGGAACCGTGCCAGCTCGGTGGCATGGCAGTGACGTGAACCCAGATGTACATCGGAGACGAACACTGCGCGCCGGTGCGGCGACAGGTTCGCCAGCGCGCTCATGCCGGCGTCCCCGCGTCGCGCAGGTAGCGTTTGCGCTTGTTCGGCCGGATCGCACACAGGTCCACTTCGATCAGGCCGTCGATCGAATCGCTGAAGTCCGGGTCCACGCCGAAGGCGAGGAAGCGCGCGCCACCGGGTTCACACAGATCGGTGTACTGGCGGTACAGCGTGGGCACGCCGGTGCCGAGTGCGGCCAGGTTGGCCTTGAGCACATCGAACGCGGCGCCTGCATCCAGCTCGCCGAAACTGGGCGGCGCGGCGAAGTACTGGAACGGGCGGTTCGATTCGACCAGGCCAGCAGTACCGCTGTAATAGCGCTGGTAGTACGCCACCAGCTGCTCGCGCGCATCGCGTGGCAGCGCCGCGCTGATCGACACGGCGCCGAACAGGTAGCGGATGCCCGGCCGGCACTGCAGGTAGGCGCCGATGCCCTGCCACAGGTAATCCAGGCTGCGGCTGCCCCAGTAATCGGGCACCACGAAGCTGCGGCCCAGTTCCAGGCCCTCGGCGATGTGGGTGATGGCATCGTCGGAATAGCGGAACAGCGACGCACTGTAGAGCCCGGACAGGCCGTGCCGGGCCAGCGCATGGGCGCCGCGCATGATCCGGTAAGCGCCGGCGATGCGCTGCGCGGCCGCGTCCCAGATCACGATGTGCTCGTACCGCAGGTCGTAGTCGTCCAGGTCGCGGCTGCGCCCGGTGCCCTCGCCCACCTGGCGGAACGTCAGTTCGCGCAGGCGGCCCAGCTCCAGCAGCAGAGGTGAATCAGCGGTACAGGTGGCCAGCAGGATCTGCTTGCCATCGGCGGTCTGGCCCAGCTGGGTCGCTGCGGCAATCCCTGCGGCGACCTGCGAGGGCGGCACCGGGGCAGCCAGCGGCTCCGGACCTGCGCAGGCAGCGGCAATACCGGCTGTGCCATTGCGGCCCAGCGCATAGAGCGCGCGGCGTACCGCCAGCAGCTGTGCGCCCGGGTCGCCGCCTTTGCCCAGCTGCATTGGCTCGCCGATGCTCAGGCGCAGCGGGCGGCCACGGCGGGTAAACATCTCGCGCGCCAGCAGCGCCGTGCCAGCCGGCTTGAACAGGGTCGAGGCGCCGTAGAACAGTGCCGAATTGCGTGCTTCCACGCGCACCGGCAGCACCGGCGCACCGGCGGCACGGGCAAAGCGGACGAACCCGCGCTGCCAGCGGCCATCGCGGATGCCGCGCAGCGACAGGCGCGAGACCTCACCCGCCGGGAACACAATCACGCACTGCTCGGCGGCCAGCGCCTCCTCCACCGCGTGCAGACTGCCGCGCTGGGCCTTGCCGCCAAGGATGCGCACCGGCAACAACAGGTCCTGCAGTGGCGCGATGGCCCCCAACAGATCGTTGGCCACGATCCGCACGTCACGACGGATGCGGCCGACCGCGTCCAGCAGTGCGAGGGCGTCCAGCGCCCCCGAGGGGTGGTTGGCGACGATCAGCAGGCGGCCGGTGGCGGGAATCTTCGCCAGCGCGGCCGGATCCACCTGGTACTGGCCATCGATGAATTCCAGGCCGGCGGCGACGAAGCCGAATCCGCGCAATCCTGCACTGCGCTGCAGGAACGCTTCGATCTGGTCCAGGCGCGACCAGCGGCCGACACTGCGCAGCAACGGCCGTGCCAGTTGGCCCCGGCGGCCGTGGAACCAATCGGGGAAGCGTTGCTGGAGACGCTGTTCGAGTTCCTGCATGGCGGATCCACTCATGCCCGGCGGCCGGATTGGCCGACAGCCTGCGCCCGGCAGGCGGCAGCCAGATGGCGGTTTCGGGGCAGAACGATGACGGCCGGCCTGGCAGGGTCGCGGCCTGCGCGGTCCGGGGTTGGACAGCCCCATCCGTCGTCACGCTGGTGGAACACTGGGCCTCGAGGCCGGGCCCAATCCCGTCACGACGGCCCTTGCCAGGCCTACGCGGGCTTAACCACCGGCAACCGGTACCGGTTCACAATGCACAGGCGGCGCACCCCGTGTATCATTCGCGCCCATCTTTCCATCCGAATCAAGGGATATTACGCCTGATGTCCAGCTATCTCTTCACCTCCGAGTCGGTCTCCGAAGGCCATCCGGACAAGGTTGCCGACCAGATCTCCGATGCGGTGCTGGACGCGATCCTGACCCAGGACCAGCGCGCCCGCGTGGCCTGCGAGACCATGGTCAAGACCGGTGTTGCCATCGTGGCCGGTGAAATCACCACCAGCGCCTGGATCGACCTGGAAGCACTGACCCGCAAGGTCATCACGGACATCGGCTACGACAGCTCCGACGTCGGCTTCGACGGCGCCACCTGCGGCGTGCTGAACCTGATCGGCAAGCAGTCGCCGCACATCGCCCAGGGCGTGGATCGCAAGAAGCCGGAAGAAATGGGCGCTGGCGACCAGGGCCTGATGTTCGGCTATGCCACCAACGAGACCGACAGCTACATGCCGGCCGCGATCCACCTGTCGCACCGCCTGGTCGAGCAGCAGGCCAAGATCCGCAAGAAGAAGAACTCGCCGCTGTCGTGGCTGCGCCCGGACGCCAAGAGCCAGGTCACCCTGCGCTATGAAAACGGCGTGGTCTCGGCCATCGACGCCGTGGTCCTGTCGACCCAGCATGCCCCGGGCATCAAGCAGAAGGACCTCATCGAGGCCGTCCGCGAAGAAATCATCAAGCCGGTGCTGCCGGCGAAGTGGCTGCACAAGGGCACCAAGTTCCACATCAACCCGACCGGCAAGTTCGAGATCGGTGGCCCGGTGGGCGACTGCGGCCTGACCGGCCGCAAGATCATCGTCGACACCTACGGCGGCTGGGCCCGTCACGGTGGTGGCGCCTTCTCCGGCAAGGACCCGTCCAAGGTCGACCGTTCGGCAGCCTACGCGGCCCGCTACGTCGCCAAGAACGTGGTTGCCGCCGGCCTGGCCGACCGTTGCGAAGTGCAGGTCTCCTACGCCATCGGCGTGGCTGAGCCGACCTCGATCTCGGTCACCACCTTCGGCACCGGCAAGATCAGCGACGACAAGATCGAGAAGCTGATCCGCAAGCACTTCGACCTGCGCCCGTACGGCATCATCAAGATGCTGGACCTGGTGCACCCGATGTACCAGCAGACCGCGGCCTATGGTCACTTCGGCCGCAAGCCGAAGGAGTTCAGCTACCTCAACGGCGAAGGCGAGACCGTCAACGCCACGGCCTTCTCCTGGGAGAAGACCGATCGCGCCGCCGCCCTGCGCGCCGATGCGAAGCTGAAGTAAGAAACACGAAGGGCCGCTCACGCGGCCCTTCTGCTTTCTGTAGAGCCGAGCCCATGCTCGGCTTTCTTTTTCCTGCGACAAGAGCAGCCGAGCATGGGCTCGGCTCTACAAGAGCTACGCCACGCCGATACAATCGCCCCATGTCGACCGAACTGAAAACCCACCAGCTGTCCATGACCGTGCTGATGTCGCCGGAGATGGCCAATTTCTCCGGCAAGGTCCACGGTGGCGCGATCCTGCGGCTGCTCGACCAGGTCGCCTATGCCTGTGCCAGCCGCTACGCCGGCAGCTACGTGGTCACCCTGTCGGTCGACCAGGTGATGTTCCGCCAGCCGATCGCGGTGGGCGAGCTGGTCACCTTCCTGGCCTCGGTGAACCATACCGGTACCTCGTCGATGGAAATCGGCATCAAGGTGGTGGCCGAGGACATCCTCAAGCGCAGCGTGCGCCACGCCAACAGCTGCTTCTTCACGATGGTGGCGGTGGACGAGGAAGGCCGGCCGACGCCGGTACCGCCACTGCAACCGGCCACCTCCGACGAGAAGCGCCGCCAGGCCGCCGCACAGATCCGCCGCCAGCTGCGCCAGGAAATGGAACAGCGGCACCTGGAACTGCTGGCGTCGAATCCGCCGTCGCCGGAGGAGTGAGGGCGTGCGGGGCACGCCCCGCACCCACCGAGGCAGGTAGCGCCGGGCCATGCCCGGCGGATACGCATCACCCGGTGTTCTGCACGCCCTGCGAAACACCGTTCACGCACGCCACGAGCGCGCGCAGCAGTTCGTCATCCTCGCGTCCGCTGGCCCGCCAACGCTGCAGCAGATCCACCTGCAGCACGCTGATCGGATCGACGTAGGGATTGCGCAGGCGGATCGACAGCGCCAGCCGCGCATCGTGGTCCAGCAGCGTCTGCTGGTCCATCAACGCCAGCAGCCAGTGCCGGGTGAGTTCCAGTTCACGCTGCACCTGCGGGAAGAAACGCCCATGCAGGTCGCCCGACAACAGCGAGAACTGCTCGGCGATGGTGATATCGCCCTTGGACAGCACCATCGCGATGTCGTCCAGGAAGGTGCGGAAGAACGGCCAGTCACGCGCCATATCGCGCAGGGTCTGTTCGTGGCCGGCATCGACCGCCGCCTGCAGGCCACTGCCCACGCCGTACCAGCCGGGGATGACCGCGCGTGCCTGGCTCCAGGCGAACACCCAGGGAATCGCGCGCAGGTTGCCCAGTGCCGCGTCCTGGCCGAGCCGACGCGAAGGACGCGACCCCAGCGTCATCCGCTCGATCACGTCGATGGGTGTGGCGGTACGGAAGTAGTCCATGAAGCCGGCCTGGCCAACGAACGCGCGATACACCTCGCTGCTGGCCGAGGCCACCGCGTCCATCACCGGCCGCCAGTCATCCTCGCGCGGCTCGGCGGCACGCGGGCGCAGGCTGGCGCGCAGCACTGCACCGGTGGCCTGTTCCAGCGAGCGCAGGGCCAGCGCCCGGATGCCGTATTTGCGATGGATCACCTCGCCCTGCTCGGTCACCCGCAGGCGGCCATCGATGCTGCCGCGCGGCGACGCATCGACCGCGTGCGTGGTCTTGCCACCGCCACGGCTGATCGAACCGCCACGGCCATGGAAGAAGGTCAGGCGGATGCCGGCCTCGGCCGCCACCTCCAGCAGTTCCACCTGCGCACGCTGCAGGCCCCAGCGCGAAGCAGCGATGCCACCGTCCTTGCTGCTGTCCGAATAGCCCAGCATCACCATCTGCACGTCGTCGCGCGCACGCAGATGGGCGCGGTAGACCGGGTCGGCCAGCAGGTCACGCAGGGTGGCCGTGCCACGCTTGAGGTCATCCACGGTTTCGAACAGCGGCGCGATGTCGAGCGGCACCGAACCGCCTTCTTCCACCAGGCCGCCACGGCGCGCCAGCGCCAGCACCGCCAGCACATCGCTGCGGTCGTGTGCCATCGAGATGATGTAGCTGCCCACTGCATCGCTGCCATGCCGCGCGCGCGCATCGGCCAGCGCAGCGAACACCGCATCCAGCCGCTGGTTGCCCTCGTCATCGCCATTGGGCAGCGTGTCTTCCCCGCTGGCATGCGGGCCCAGCAGGCGCGCACGGCCCAGCGCATCCAGCGCCTGCCAGCTTTCTTCGCCGCCCAGCACCGCAGCCAGTGCGCGCGCATGCACGCTCGATTCCTGGCGCACATCCAACCGCGCCAGATGGAAGCCGAAGGTCTTCACCCGCCACAGCAGGCGCTGCACGGCGAAGCCGCCTGCATGTTCGCCGCGATTGGCGCGCAGGCTGTCGAGGATCAGCTGCAGGTCGTCGATCAGTTCGGCGGGGCCGGCGTAGGCGCCCCTGCCATCATCCAGCGTCGCCTGCAGGCGTGCGCGCATGCGGTCATTGAGCAGGCGGTACGGCATGTCGGCATGACGCGGGCGCGACTGCACCTGCGGCAGCAGCTGCTGGTACTGCGCCACGCGTGCCTGCAGCGAATCACTCACACCCACCCGCTCGGTAGACTGGCTGAGCAGGCTGGCCAGCTGCAGCAGTTCCTTCTGGTAGCGCCCCAGCACTGCCTGCCGCTGCGCATCCAGCGTGTTGCGGATGGTGGTGGCATCCACATTCGGATTGCCATCCATGTCGCCGCCTACCCACGTGCCGAAACGCAGCAGGCGCGGCAATGGCAGTTCTTCACCGTAGGTATCGCGCAGCGCCTGCTGCAGCGATTCGTACAGCACCGGGATCACCCGGTACAACACCTGCACCAGATAGAAGCCGACATGTTCGCGCTCGTCATCCACGGTGGGCCGCACCGGCGAGGAGTCGGTGGTCTGCCACGAGGCCGTCAGCGCCATGCGGAAGCGCGCGGCGTCGGCCGCGGCCTCACCTGGCGTGCGCTGGCCGTCGAGGTTGTCGACCAGGCTGGCCACCATCAGCTGCTCTTTTTCCAGCAGCGCGCGGCGCACCGCCTCGGTCGGGTGCGCGGTGAACACCGGTTCGATGTCGATGCGCGGGAGCCACTGCGCGAGTTCGTCCAGGCCCACGCCCTGCGCCTTCAAGTGCTGCAGCGCGTCCTGCAGGCCATCAGGCTGTGCACCTGCGGTACCGGCGCGCTGATAGTCACGGCGACGGCGGATGCGATGCACGCGCTCGGCGATGTTGACCACCTGGAAGTACGTGCTGAACGCACGCACCATGGTTTCGGCCTGCTGCGGCGTGCGCCCGGCCAGGCCATCGGCCAGCTCCGACAATGGAGCTTGATTCTCGCGGCGGGCGATGGCGCGGGTGCGCACGTCTTCGACGTCGTCGAGAAACGCGGCGGACACCTGTTCAACCAGCAGGTCACCGACCAGCGCGCCGAGCCGGCGCACGTCATCGCGAAGCGGAAGATCGGGAGAAGCAAACTCGATGCTGCTGCGGTACTCGTTCATCGGCGACGCACAGGCCTCGGTCAACGGATCCAGGCCCCAAGCCTAAACCAGAACGGGCGTCGTGCTGCGATGCAAGAATGGTTTCATCTGCACGCATCCATGGCGGACGCAGCCGCGCATGGGCTCGGCTCTACAAGCGTCGTGGCGCGTGACACCGTGTAGCGCCCGAGCCCATGCTCGGGCGGCGGCGCAGCCGCACAGGCGGCCCCGTTGCAGGGGCCGCACTCATGCAGGTATCAGCGCTTCTTCTTCGCCTTGCCCTGCTCGGCCGGGCCGATGGTCTGCTCCAGCCAGCGCTCGCTCTCGGCCAGCATGGTCATGATCGATTCGCGTGCGCGGTAGGCATGCGATTCGTTCGGCAGCATCACCAGCCGCGCGGTGCCACCCAGGCCCTTCACCGCGGCGAACATGCGCTCGCTCTGGATCGGGAACGTGCCGGAGTTGTTGTCGTCCACGCCGTGGATGAACAGGATCGGATCCTTGATCTTGTCGGCGTAGTTGAACGGCGCCATCTTCTGGTAGACGTCCTGCGCCTGCCAGTAGTTGCGTTCCTCGGCCTGGAAACCGAACGGGGTGAGCGTGCGGTTGTAGGCACCGCTGCGCGCGATGCCGGCCTTGAACAGGCGGGTGTGCGCCAGCAGGTTGGCGGTCATGAACGCGCCGTAGGAATGGCCGCCGATGGCGATGTGCTCGCGATCGGTCACGCCACGACGCACCACCTCATCCACCGCTGCCTGCGCGTTGGCCACCAGCTGTTCGATGTAGGTGTCGTTCGGCTCCTTGTCGCCCTCACCGATGATCGGCATCGACGGGCTGGCCAGCACCACATAGCCCTTGGCCAGGAACGCCTGCGGGCCCCAGTAGCTGACCGCATTGAAGCGGTACGGCGAATCGGTCACCTGGCTGGCCGCCGCCGCGCTCTTGAACTCACCCGGGTAGGCCCACATCAGCAGCGGACGCGGACCATCGCGCTTCGGGTCGTAACCCGGCGGCAGCAGCAGGGTCGCGGTCAGGTCGACGCCATCCTTGCGCTTGTAGCGGATCTGCTCCTTCTGCACGCCCTTGAGCTGCGGGAGCGGATGGGCGAAATGGGTCAGCGCGCGCGGTGCGGCACCGGCATCGGCCAGCGACTGCACATAGAAGTTGGCCGGCTCATCCGGGCTTTCACGGCTCAGCAGCAGCGAGCTGCCCTGGTCGTCCAGCAGCGCCACTGGCGCGGCGTAGCTGGGCGCCTGCGAGTGGAACAGGCGGGTGGCCTTGCCCGTGGAGATGTCGAAGCGGTCCACGAACGGGCGGTCGCCCTCCGGCGATGCACCGGCACCGGCCAGGTACAGGCTGCTGCCATCGGCGGTGGTCTGCAGCAGCGAGCGCCCGCGGTCGTCGCTGGACAACAGCGGACGGCCCGGATCGGAATAGCGGTCCTGCGCGTCACGATCCCACAGCAGGCGCGGCTCGGCACCGGCATTGTCCGGGGCAATCAGCCAGGTCCTGGTCTTGCGCGTCTTCCACCACGACTCGGTCAGCAGGGCCAGGTCGCCACGGCCCCAGTTGATACCCACCAGACGGCTGCCGAGCTGGGCCAGGGTCACCGGCGGCTTGTCGAACGGCGCGGCCTGCATCAGCACCGCATCGCGCACCTTGGCCTCCCGGTTCGGATCACCACCGTCCTGTGCCTCGGCCCAGACCAGGGTGGCATCGGCATCACCCCGCCAGCTGATGTCGCGCACGCCGGTCACTTCGGCGTCGTTGCCGGTCGGCAGGCCTTCCACCAGCGGACGCACGGCCACGGTGTGCACCAGCTTGCCGCTGGCACGGTCGATCACTTCGATGCGGCGCGGGAAACTGCTCACCGGCACCACGTAGGAGTACGGCCGCTGCACCGGCTGGCGCAGCACGAAGCGGCCATCCGGCGACACTGCAAAGCCCATGAAGATGCCGGCCGCGCCGATCGCGCGGGTGCTGCCATCCAGGCTGACTTCCATCGGCTGGGTGGTGGCGTAGTAATCGAACTGGCGGGCGTCGGCCTCGTTCTTCAGCAGGTCCTGGTAGGTACGGATCGACACCACGCCGCCGCCCTGGCGGGTCTGCTGCACGGCCGGGCCGGTCGGAATGCCGTCGGCGGCCGGGGCCGCACCGAGGCTGGCAGGGCGGGTGAACACCACCAGGCCGCGGCTGTCCGGCAGCCACTGGTAGCCGCTGCCGATCACCGTGTTCAGGCCGGCAACCAGACGGCGGGCACTGCCACCGGCCACGTCCACCAGCCACAGTTCATTGGCGCCACTGGCGGCATCGACCTGGTTGAAGGCCAGCCACTTCTGGTCCGGCGACCACATCACACTGGCGATCGACAGCTTGGCCGGCAGGCCGCTGATCTGCCGTTCCTTGCCGTCGGCCACGTTCATCAGCCACAGCTTCTCGCCGAAGCTGAAGCGGCTGTCGGAGAACGTACGCGGGTTGATGCGCAGGCCGGCCAGCTTCAGTTCCGGCTGCGCCACCACCTGGATCGAAGGCAGCGACGGCATCTGCATCATCGCGGCCACGTCGCGGCGTGGCGACAGGTACAACGAGGGCGCACGGGGCGCGTCCACCACCGCCTGCAGCGCGGCCGACGGCAGTTCATAGCCGTTGACGCCCTGGGCCTGTGCGGCCGCAGGCTGCGGCGCTGCCGCCCAGGCCAGCGGGGCCACCGCCAGCAGTCCCATCGACAGGACCAGGCCGGTCCAGCGCCGTGTGCGGCGCGCGTGCATGCTCATCGTTCCACCTGTGTGATGCGTGAAAACACCGACCTTAACAGTCTGTGCACGCGATCCCATCTGCCGATGGTTGGGTCGTTCCGATGTCATGGCGGGGCCGCGATATAATGGGGGTTCTCCCCTGCCGAGGGGCGCTGCGACCGGATCCCACGAGGCCCGGCCAGGCTCGGTAAGGTGGCTTTGTAACAACGGCGCCCGGCTAGATGCGAGCACCCGCTCGTCCACAACCGGAGCACACGAATGAACGCTGTTGCCAAGACCTTCTCCACCGAAGGTGATTACAAGATCCGCGATATCACGCTGGCCGACTGGGGCCGCAAGGAACTGGACATCGCCGAGCACGAAATGCCGGGCCTGATGTCGATCCGTCGCAAGCATGCCGCCAGCCTGCCGCTGAAGGGCGTGCGCGTGACCGGTTCGCTGCACATGACCATCCAGACTGCGGTGCTGATCGAGACCCTGAAGGACATCGGCGCCGACGTGCGCTGGGCCTCGTGCAACATCTTCTCGACCCAGGACCACGCGGCCGCCGCCATCGCCGCCACCGGCACCCCGGTGTTCGCGTGGAAGGGCGAGACCCTGGAAGAGTACTGGGACTGCACCCTGGACGCGCTGACCTTCACCCTGGCCGACGGCACCCTGACCGGCCCGGAGCTGGTGGTGGACGACGGCGGTGATGTGACCCTGCTGATCCACAAGGGCTACGAGCTGGAAAACGGCAGCGACTGGGTCAACACCGCCTCGTCCTCGCACGAAGAACAGGTCATCAAGAACCTGCTCAAGCGCGTCGCCAAGGAGCGCCCGGGTTACTGGGGCCGCGTGGTCAAGGACTGGAAGGGCGTCTCCGAGGAGACCACCACCGGCGTGCACCGCCTGTACCAGCTGGCCCAGGCCGGCACCCTGCTGATTCCGGCGATCAACGTCAACGACTCGGTCACCAAGAGCAAGTTCGACAACCTGTACGGCTGCCGCGAGTCGCTGGCCGATGGCCTGAAGCGCGCGATGGACGTGATGCTGGCCGGCAAGGTGGCCGTGGTCTGCGGCTACGGTGACGTGGGCAAGGGCTGCGCCGCCTCGCTGCGTGCCTACGGCGCGCGCGTGATCGTCACCGAGATCGACCCGATCTGCGCCCTGCAGGCGGCGATGGAAGGCTATGAGGTCAACACCATCGAATCGACCCTGGGCCGTGCCGACCTGTACGTCACCACCACCGGCAACAAGGACATCATCCGCATCGAGCACCTGAGCGCGATGAAGGACCAGGCCATCGTCTGCAACATCGGCCACTTCGACAACGAGATCCAGGTCGATGCGCTGGTGTCGTTCGCCGGCATCAAGCACGTCAACATCAAGCCGCAGGTGGACAAGTACATCTTCCCGAACGGCAACGCGATCTTCCTGCTGGCCGAAGGCCGCCTGGTGAACCTGGGCTGCGCCACCGGCCACCCGAGCTTCGTGATGTCCAACAGCTTCGCCAACCAGACCCTGGCACAGATCGACCTGTGGGCGAACAAGGACAGCTACGAGAAGAAGGTCTACCTGCTGCCGAAGAAGCTGGACGAAGAAGTGGCCCGCCTGCACCTGGAAAAGATCGGCGTGAAGCTGACCACCCTGAGCCAGGAACAGGCTGACTACATCGGCGTGCCGGTGGAAGGCCCGTTCAAGCCGGACCACTACCGCTACTGATCGTGCCGGGGTCGGATCCCTTTCCGCAGGAAAGGGCTCTGACTCCAGCAACGGATGCACACGGAACGGGCGCCTTCGGGCGCCCGTTCTGCGTTGGTCCACCGATCCTGGCTTCTGGTGGATGCCGGGCTTGTCCGGCACCGCATCCGCCAGCGCCAGGCAATAGCCTCGGTCAAGGCAACACCCCCGCCCCACGCTACGATGTCCCCATGACCCCGGCCATCAACCTGCTCAAGCGCGAGAAGATCGCCCACACCGTGCGCAGCTACGTGCACGACGCCCACGCCGAATCCTATGGCGGCGAAGCCGTCGACAAGCTCGGTCTCGATCCGGCCCAGGTGTTCAAGACCCTGCTGGCCAGCACCGAGGCACACGAACTGCTGGTGGCGATCGTGCCGGTGGCCGGCCAGCTGGACTTGAAGGCATTGGCCGAAGCGGCCGGCTGCAAGAAGTGCGAGATGGCCGCCGCCGACGCCGCACAGCGCGCGACGGGTTACCTGGTCGGTGGCATCAGCCCGCTCGGGCAGAAGAAGCGCCTGCGCACCTTCCTGGACGCCAGCGCGCAGGCATTGCCCGCGCTGCATGTCAGCGCCGGTCGCCGCGGCCTGGAAGTGGAACTGGCGCCGGCTGACCTGCTGCGCCTCACCGCCGGCCACTACGCTGCCATCGGCAAGTCACGCTGATGCGCTGGCCGTGGTCTGCAGCGCCGATTCCCCGGCTCGACGATGCGCAGGCCGACGTGCTGCTGCAGGACCTGTTGTCGCGCGACGCAACGCGCATCACCGATGCCGCACGCACCGTCGCCCGATTGTTCACTCCCGCATCCCTGGAGGCGTTGAGCGCGCATGTGGATACGATTGAACGCAGCTGCCAGGGCGTCGCCCTTGGCGGCATGCTGATCAGCAACCAGGCTCACCTCAAGGCGGCCCTGCAACGACTGCGCTACTGGCAGGCGCGCGAAGGCTGCCTGTGTGCGCTCTACCCTTCCTATGTGTTCTTCAGCCCCGAGCCGCTGCTGGAACAAGGTCACGTGCAGCTGCGTGCACGGGGCGAAGCGGAGGATGGCTGGGGCGAATGCTACCGGCTGACGTGCACCTGCTGCGCGCGGCAATGGAGCGCGACCGAGCGCGAGTACCACTACCGCTGGTGGGAGTGGAAGGCCGAGCCCGCCCTGCAGATGCCTTAGTTGAGCTTGAACGTGACCGTTCCGCGTATCAGGCTCATGTCTGGCGCCTTGCCCGCCGCTTCACGCTCATAACGCCAGTCGCGCGCGTGCTTGAGCGCCGCCGCATCGAGCAGTGGGTACCCACTGGACCGGGACAGGATGATCGCCTGGGTCTTGCCTTGTGCATCCAGCAGCAGCATCAGCTCGACACCGCCCTGCTGGGCTTCGCGCATGGCGGCCGCGGGATACGCCGGGACCGACGAGAGCCGCCGCTGGTGCCAGCCTCCTTCCCGGGCAATCAACGGCGTGCTGGAAGAGAGCGGGCAACGGGCAGGCATCTGCAGGTCGAAGCCCGCAGCCCCTTGCGAAGGCCGGGTGGTGGCTGGCCCACCACAGGCAATCGCCGACACGCTCTGGAGCAATGACTGCTGACGCGAAAGCGCTGCTGCGTCATCCGCTTCCACATGGAACGTGCAACGCCCCGAGGTTGCCTGCGCCTGCAGTGAACCCACGCCCGCGTCGCGGATCTGCGTCACGTCGGACAGGGCCCCACAGGCAGCGCCGGCATCGTACTTTGCTGCCGAGCTTTCACTTGCGGCCAACAGGCCTGCGGCGACCCATGCAAACGGCATCCAACGTCGAACATCCATCCCTGTGCCCCCTGCGTTGATTCACCGCCATGGTAGCGCTCCACTGCCGTCACCCTGTTCACATGCCGGCTGTCCGGCCACAGCGTGGGCTCAGGGCCGCCAGTTGGCGTTGTTCTCCCAGAACTCCACCGAGCGCCGGTAGGCCTCCCGGTCCAGCGGTACACCGGAACCGCCCTCCTCCACGCCCAGCGCATTGCGCATCATCGTGATCGGCGCCATCGGCACCTCTTCCGGTTCGGCGGTGTAGATGCAGCCGACGATGCCCCAGTCGGCCTCGATCGGTGAACCTTCCCTCGCCAGCTGCCCGGCGCTGTACAGGATCACCACCAGGTAGTTCGCGCGCGGGGACTCCACACCCTCGAACCAGCGCACCAGTACCGGCAGTTCCTCACGGTTGCGCGCTTCGTAGCCGCTGCGCAGCAGATGGCGGTTGTCCTCGGTGACCGGCACCGTCAGGCAGCGCGTGCTGGTCCAGTTCTCGTAGACGAACAACTTGCAGAACGGCGCGTAGCCGTCGAGCACCTTCAGCGGTGCGTGCGCATTGAGGTGTGCCTCGAACTGCTCGGCAGTGCAGTCCTGGATGGTGTTGCCGCGCGGCACGCGCGGGAACAGGCGGGGACGGGCGAAATCGGTGAGGACGATGGACATGGCAGGGCGTGATCAGGAGTTCCACCGCACAGGGTAACCGCCCCGGAGCCAGGCCGGGCCAGATGCCGATGGTCACTGGCGCCCGTGTCCGGCTTGCAGCACCCTGCGGACGACCCAATGCAAGGATTGCCGGCTCATGGATGCAGCACGTGCGTTGCCCCGTTCCGCCCACCGTCGGCGATGGCCGATCGTTCTGGCCATCCTCCTGCTGGCGCCGCCATTGCTGTTCGCCGCCGCTCTGCTCTGGCCGCTGTCGGCACCGCCGTTGCCCGAGCCGGGCAACAGCCGCGTGATCGTCAACGCGCGGGTGGTGGACGTCGCGCGTGGCCAGGTCAGCGCCCCCACCACAGTGACAGTGCGCGACGGCACGATCACTGCCATTGGCAAAGCTCCACGGGACACTACATTGCCGGTGCTCGATGCCGGTGGCCGCTGGCTGGTGCCCGGCTTCTGGGACATGCATACCCATGCACTGCAGCTGTCACCGCAACTGCAGTTCGCACTGATGCTGGCCAATGGCATTACCGGCACCCGCGACATGATGGACTGCCCGCAGGCTACCGACCCGCTGATCGCCTGCGTGGCTGACAAGCGCCGCTGGACTGCACAGGCCATCGCAGGGCAACAGGTCGCACCCCGCTTCGTGCAGATCGCCAGCTTCTATTTCGAGGATCCATCACTCTCGCCAGAGGCTGCCGCATTGCGGGCGCACGCGTACAGCGCCCGTGGCGTCGACGCGTTGAAGGTCTACAACAAGCTGCGTGCGGATACCTACCAGCGGCTGGCCACCGAGGCACGGCAGCTGCACCGTCCACTGGTCGGCCACCTGCCCAGGGCTGTGCCTCTGGAAGACGCGGTGCAGGCAGGCCAGCGAAGCTTCGAACACGCCCATCTGTTCGTGCGCCACTGCTTCGACAACGCGGCGGCATGGCGCGGTGGCGCGCTTGACGGCGAAGACCCGACTGGACTGGCCGAACGCATGGTGGCCAGCTATCAGCCCGCGCTCTGCAGCAAGGCGTTCGGTTTGATGCAGGCCAGTGCTGCAGCATTCGTGCCAACGCATGTCACCCGCGAAGAAGATGCACGTGCACGCGACCCCGCCTTCGTCAACGATCCGCGCCTGGCCTATCTGGATCCGCTCTCGCGCTGGGCGTGGCGCGATGACCTGAAGGCAACGGTGGCGCGCTACCCCGGCCTGCGTGGCGAAGACGCGTTGAAGGCCTATTTCGCCCATGGCCTGGCGCTCACCGGTGCCGCGCATCGTGAGGGCGTCACCGTGCTGGTCGGCACCGATACCGGGCTGGGCGGCTTCCGCTACCACGATGAACTGCAGTGGTTGCGGCACGCCGGGCTGAGCCAAGCCGATGTACTGCGTGCCGCTACCCTGCAGGCCGCGCGTCACCTGGAACTGCAGGCGTCACATGGCAGCGTCGAGGTCGGCAAGGCGGCCGATCTGGTGCTGCTCAACGGCGACCCGCTGCAGGACACCGCAAACACCCGTCGCGTGCATGCGGTGCTGCTGGCCGGCCACCTCTATGACCGCCCGCGGTTGGATTCACTGCTGGCCTATGCGCGTAGGCAGGCACGCTCACCCGCCGTAATGGCACGCCTGCTGTGGGGCTTCATCACCAGCCCGGTCAGTGCCGAGCTGTAGCGGCAGCTACAACGCCATCCGCTCGCGCAGTTCACGTGCCTGCCGCCGCGACACGTCCACCTCACTGCCATCATCCAGCGTCAGCTCGTAACCATCGGCAATGCTGGGCGTTACGCCACGGATGCGGCGCAGGTTGACCAGGGTATTGCGGTTGGCACGGAAGAACAGATCCTGCGGCAGGCGTGCTTCCAACGCGCTCAGGCTGCGGGTCAGCAAGGCGTTCTGGTCGCGGAACCACAGCCGCGTGTAATTGCCATCCACCACCAGCCGGCGGACCTCGGAGACCGCCACGAACCAGCAGCGTTCTCCCTCGCACACGAACACCTGGTCCTGCGCGCCCAGTGTGCTGCGCGGCTCCCGCGTTTCGCCCGCCACCACCTCGCGCTGGCGCGCCCGCTCCAGCGCCTCCAGCAAGCGTGGCGCCTCGACAGGCTTCACCAGATAATCCAGCGCATTGGCCTGGAACGCGCGCACGGCGTAGGTGTCGTAGGCGGTGACGAACACCACTGCAGGCACCGTCTCCAGGCCGTCCAGCACATCGAAACCACTGCCGGAAGGCATCTGCACGTCCAGCAGCACCAGGTCCGGCGCCAGCGTGGCGATCGCCTCGCGCGCGGCAGGCACATCGTCGGCCTCACCCACGCACTGCACCCATGGCAGCGCCGACAACAGCGTACGCAGCTCCTGCCGCGCCAGCCGCGCATCATCAACGATCAACACACGCAGCGTAGCACTCATTGTGGAATCTCCAGCAGGGCCTGCATGCGGTCGCCGACCGGTTGCAGCGTGAAACGCCCCTGCGTACCGAGCTGCGCATGCAGGTAGGCAAGGCCGACGCCATGCCCATGGGCAGGCTCGCCGGCGCTGCCCGGCGGGTTGTCCACCTGCAGTCGCAATACATCGCCGTCCAGCGTGGCCTGGATCTGTACCTCGCCACCACCGGGGCGGCTGGCAATGCCGTGCTTGATCGCATTCTCCACCAGCAGCTGCAGCGCCATCGCCGGCAACTGCGCCTGCAGGGCGTCAGCATCGATGCGCCGAGCTACCTGCAGGCGCTGCTCGAAGTGGATGGCCTCGATCGCCAGATAGTCGTCCACCACCGCCAGTTCTTCGGCCAGCGTGACCTGCTCACTGCGGTTGTGCGCCAGCGCCCGGCGCAGCGTGCGCGACAGGCGCGTGACCATGTCGCGGGCGCGCTCGGGGTCTTCCAGGATCAGCGCGCGCAGGTTGTTCAGCGCATTGAACATGAAGTGCGGGTTGAGCCGTGCGCGCAGTGCATCGCGCTCCAGTGCGCTGCGTTCGGCTTCGGCTCGCAGCCGGGCCAGTTCACTGTGGCGCGCCCGGCGCAGACCGTGCAGGCCGGCCCACAGGCCGGTCCACATCAGCAGGAACAGCGCGGTGTTCATCCAGTACACCAGCAGCGAAGACCATCGGTAATCCGCGTGGCCACCGGGCAGCTGCACCCAGCCCAGTGCCAGCGCCGGCAGCAGCAGCGCCGCCGTCATCGCCTGTGCGACGCTGGCACCGGCCACCACACCGGCGGCCAGTTTCAACACCAGGCCGCCCAGGCTCCCCTCCCACCAGCGCTGGCGCAGCGCCACCGCGCGCAGCATGCCGCTGCACAGCCACAGGCAGGCGGCCACGCTGACGGTGATCAACACGATGCCGCTGAACACCACGCCGCCGCCGATCCGCATCCCCGCCCACAGCCCGTACATCGCATAACCCGCCCATGCCAGTGCATTGAGCGTCCAGAAGCGGCGGGATGAGGTGGTGGCGTCCATGCGGGCTCTCGACGAGGACAAGGGTCAGGGGTGCGCGGCGAGGAAACGCTGCACCTGCTCCTGCAGCCAGCGCGGATCATCCCACATCAGGAAGTGGAACCCCTGTGCGCTCATCGCAATCTGCACGCCCTGAAGCTTCGCGTACTGCGCCTGGAACACCGCGCGCGTGCTGTCCTCGGTGCCGCCCATCGGCTGGTAGCCGGCCCAGCTGCCCAGCACCAACGTCGGTGCGCTGATCGAGGCAATGCTGTCGCGCAGGTCGATGGTCATCACCGCATGCATGGCATCGGCGGTGGTCTGGCGGTCACTGCCTTCGCCCCAGCGACCCAGCTCGGCCTGGCGCTGCGGATCACGGGTCATGCCCGGCAGGCCCGCCTTCAACTGCGCCTGCCATTGCGCGGCGTCGGCAGCGAGCATGCCCTTGCGCAGCTGGTCGGCCATCGGCCGCACGCTGTCTGCGGTGGCCTTAGGGTCACGCGCGGCTGGCAGGAACGGCAGTGCATCGACCACCACCAGGGCGCTGACCGCCGCCGGCTGGGCCTGCGCCATCTGCAGGCCCAGCAGGCCACCCAGGCTGTGTCCGATCACCACCACCGGGCCCAGGTGCCGGTCATGCAGGTAGGCCAGCAGCTGCCCGCGCATGGCCGGCAGGAAGTCGGCCGGGCGCGGATCGGCGGCTGCGGCGCCGGCAAAGCCGGGCAGCTGCACCAGATGGCACTGCACGTCCTTCAGCGCCAGGCAGGTCTCGCGCCAGACCTCGGCGCTGCTGTTGAGACCGGGGATCATCAGCAGCGGACGGCCCTTGCCGACCACCTCGACCTGCACCTTGCCGGTGCCTGTGGCGGCCACCGCATGGGCCGGACCGGAGCCAAGCACGGCCATCGCCATGCCGATCATCGCCAGCCGGGCCAAGGCCTTCATTGCGTACCACAGTGCCAGGAAGATCTTCATCGTCTGCTCCTTCGTCGGGTGGGTGGTGCCGGGATGGGAACAGCGTGCCGCCGGGCCAGTGCCCCCGGTTACGATTTCGGAGCAACGGCCGGACACCTGGGCGAACGGTCGCGTGCCACGGATGGCCTGCCCTCACGCAGCTGTCAAACATCCATCTTGATGAAGCGATATACTGGCCCGCACCCGCCGCCACCGCCCGTGCCATGACTGCCATCAGCTTCGAGTTCTATCCGCCCAAGACCGACGAACAGCGCAGCCAGCTGGACCGCGCCGCGGCCAAGCTGAAGGACTACGGTCCCGAGTACGTGTCGTGTACCTTCGGCGCTGGTGGCTCGACCCTGAGCTACACCTCCGAAACCGTGCGCCATCTCAACCAGCACCACGGTTTCGATGCCGCGCCGCACCTGTCGTGCGTGGGTGGCACCCGCCAGGAAATCCGCGAGCTGCTCAAGCTGTACCGCGCCATCGGCTGTCGCCGCCTGGTCGCGCTGCGCGGCGACCTGCCGTCGGGCATGGGCTTTCCCGGCGACATGCGCTATGCCGCCGAACTGATCGACTTCATCCGCGCCGAGCACGGCGATGCGTTCCATATCGAAGTAGGCGCGTACCCAGAAACGCATCCGCAGGCCTCCGACGCACTGGCCGACCTGAAGCACTTCAAGGCCAAGATCGATGCCGGTGCCGATGCGGCGATCACCCAGTACTTCTTCAACCCGGACGCGTACTTCCATTTCGTCGACGAAGTACGGCGGCTGGGCGTGCAGGTACCGATCACCCCCGGCATCATGCCGATTGCCAACTTCAGCCAGCTGCGTCGCTTCTCCGAACAATGTGGTGCGGAGATTCCGCGTTGGATCAGCCGCAAGATGCAGGCCTATGGCGATGACGCGGAGTCAGTGCGTGCATTCGGCACTGAAGTGGTGGCCCGGCTGTGCCAGCGCCTGATCGAGGGCGGCGCACCCGGCCTGCACTTCTACACCCTGAACCTGGCCAAGCCGACCACCTCGGTGCTGAAGCTGCTGCAGGGCTGAGAGCACGACGCGCAAGCGTGATCGGCGCTACCCTGCAGGAATGATCCGGCTTTCCTTCCTGCTGTTGCTGCTGCCGCTGTGCGTGCTGTCGAGCGTCGCCCAGGCGCAGTCCACGCGCCTGAACCGCTGTACCGATGCCCAGGGCCAGAGCGTGTATACCGACCGTCCCTGCGACAGCCTGGGTGCGCAGTCGCGGCTGCCGCCGCCTGCGCCCGCCGGCAACACCCTGCAGCGCGACACCCTGGGGGCACGCTGCCCGCGGCGACTGAGCGAACTGGTGGATGCGCTGCGTACTGGCATCCTCAGCAACGATGTGAACCGGCTGTCCTCGCTGTACCTGTGGGGCGCGGTCTCTGATGCGGGTGCGCAGCGCATCCTCGGCCAGCTGGAATCGTTGGCGCGGCGGCCATTGGTGGACGTGGTGCCGGTGTATCCCTCGCAGGCGCTGCCGCAATCGCAGGATGAGGTCCAGAACCCGGCTGCGCAGGGATCCGACTCTGTGGCCTCCGTGGCGCGGCATCCGATCGGCCTGCGCCTGGAACAGACCTTGCCCGGCAGCGTGTCGCGCGCTTCGACGGTGCTGGGGTTGCGGCGGCAGTACGGGTGTTTCTGGATCACGTTGTGATCGGGAGGGTCAGAGCCGCGCGTTGCGATGATCCGACCCTGACATCACGCCGGCCACAGCGCGCGAATGGCGGCGATGCCCTGCCCACCATGGCGACGCGCCTCACTGATGTGGCCACTGCCCATGCCACCCAGCGCGTAGATCGGCAGTGACACCTGCGCACGCAGCTCGGCGAAGGCATCCCAGCCCAGCGGCACGGCATCGGGATGGCTGGCCGTGGCCTGCACCGGACCCAGCACGGCGAAGTCGCAGCCCAACTGCTGTGCGGCCTGCAGCTGCTGCAGGTCATGGCAGGACGCGGCCACCAGCTGGCCTTCGGGCAGCGGACGCTGCGACAGCCCCAGCAGCTGTTCGCTGCCCAGATGCACGCCCACGCCCAGTGCGCGTGCCAGCTCGATATCGCGGTTGAGCAGCCACTGCACGCCGCTGCGACGATGCGCGCGCAGGGCCTGCTCGACCATCGCCTGGCGCTGCGGATGCGCCGTCGGCAAGCGCAGCTGGATGCGCTGCTGGCCCGCGGCCACCGCGCGCTGCAGCTGTTCGTGCCAATGCTGCATGCCGCCCTCATCATCGGCCGGCGCCGGGGTGATCAGGTAGCTGTCGGGCTGGCGCAGGGCGGCCACCACCGGCAGGTCTGCCGGCGGCATTGAATAGCGGCCCAGCTTGTCCGGCGCCACCCAGGTGATCGCCTGCCCTTCACGGCCGCGGGGGGTTCCCTTCCAGCTGCGCACGTGGCGCACTTCCAGGGTCAGGTGCTTGTCCGGATAGCGCTGCGGCACGTCCATCAGCCACTCGCCGACATCGGCCTCGATGCCCAGTTCCTCGCGCAGCTCGCGCACCAGGGCCTGCTCGGAGGTCTCGCCGGATTCGCGCTTGCCGCCGGGGAATTCCCACAGGCCAGCCATGTCGCGGTTCTCGGTACGGCGGTTGAGCAGCACGCGGCCACGGGCGTCGGTGATGACGGCGGCCACAACGTGGATCGATCGGGTGGGGGAAGGCATGGAGGAAGCATGCCCAGAACAGGGCGGCCCGTGCAATCTCGGATCCGGCCGGATCAGCCCTGCGAAACAGCCGCCCTAAAAGAAGAACCCCGCTTTTGCGGGGCTCTTCGGGGTCAGCTCAGCTGGCCGTGGCAGTGCTTGTACTTCTTGCCACTGCCGCACGGGCATGGATCGTTGCGGCCGATCTTCGGCTCGTCGCGCTGCACCTGTGCGTTGCCCTGCTGGGCAGCCTGCACCTGCGCAGCTTCCTCGTCGGCGCTGTAGCCGCCCACGTCCTGGTGCTGGAACTGCGACTGGCTCAGGCGGGCTTCGGCCTGCTGGCGTTCGGCCGCTTCCAGCGCCTGCACTTCCTCGTCGCTGCGGATGCGCACGCGCGACAGCAGGGTCACCACTTCGCGCTTGACGTTCTCCAGCATGTCCGAGAACAGTTCGAAGGCTTCCTTCTTGTACTCCTGCTTCGGCTGCTTCTGCGCGTAACCACGCAGGTAGATGCCCTGGCGCAGGTAATCCATGCGGGCCAGGTGCTCCTTCCAGCTCTGGTCCAGCACGGTCAGCATCACGTGCTTCTCCAGCGCGCGCATGGTCTCTTCGCCCACGCCGGCTTCCTTCTCGGCGAAGTGCTGGTTGACGCGTTCCTGCACCTTGGCAGCGATGGCTTCGGCGTCCAGCTCTTCGTGCGACTTGACCAGGTCGGTCAGCGACATCTGCAGGCCGAAGTCCGACTCCAGGGTCGCTTCCAGGCCACGCAGGTCCCACTGCTCGTCGATCGAGTTCGGCGGCACGAAGCGGGCCACCACGTCGAAGATCACGTCGTCGCGGATGCCGTCGACGTTGTCCTTCACCGACTCGGCGTCCAGCAGCTCGTCGCGCTGGGCGTAGATCACCTTGCGCTGGTCGTTGTTGACGTCGTCGAAGTCCAGCAGGTTCTTGCGGATGTCGAAGTTGTGGGCCTCGACCTTGCGCTGCGCCTTCTCGATCTGGCGGCTGACCAGTCGGTCCTCGATGACGTCATCTTCCTTCATGCCCATCATGCGCATGGCCTTCTGCACCCAGTCGGAGGCGAAGATGCGCATCAGGTTGTCTTCCAGCGACAGGTAGAAGCGGGACGAACCCGGGTCACCCTGGCGGCCCGAACGGCCACGCAGCTGGTTGTCGATACGGCGCGATTCATGGCGTTCGGTACCGACGATGTGCAGGCCGCCGGCAGCCTTGACGGCCTCGTGGCGCTTCTGCCATTCGGCCTTGACCGCGGCCTTCTGCTCCTCGGTGGCACCTTCGCCCAGCTCGTGGATTTCCGCTTCCAGCGAACCGCCCAGCACGATGTCGGTACCACGGCCGGCCATGTTGGTGGCAATGGTCACGGCCGCCGGACGGCCGGCATTGGCGACGATGGTCGCTTCGCGGTCATGCTGCTTGGCGTTTAGCACTTCGTGCTTCACGCCCGCCTTGCGCAGGTGCTCGGACAGCATTTCCGAGGTTTCGATCGAGGTGGTACCCACCAGCACCGGCTGGCCGCGCTTGGCGCACTCTTCGATGTCGGCCAGCACCGCATTGAACTTGCCCTTGCGGTTGAGGAACACCTGGTCCGGGCTGTCCTTGCGGATGGTCGGGCGGTTGGTCGGAATCACCACCACTTCCAGGCCGTAGATGCTCTGGAACTCGAAGGCTTCGGTATCGGCCGTACCGGTCATGCCGGACAGCTTCTTGTACATGCGGAACAGGTTCTGGAAGGTGATGCTCGCCAGCGTCTGGTTCTCGCGCTGGACCGGCACGCCTTCCTTCGCTTCCACCGCCTGGTGCAGGCCATCGGACCAGCGACGGCCGGACAGGGTGCGGCCGGTGAACTCATCGACGATGACCACTTCGCCATCGCGCACGATGTAGTCCACGTCACGCTGGTAGATCGCGTGCGCGCGCAGTGCGGCGTTGAGGTGGTGGACCACGGTCAGGTTCTGCGGCGCGTACAGGCCTTCGGTCTCGCCGTCGAGGATGCCGGCCTCGACCAGCAGCTGCTCGGCGTGCTCCATGCCCGCTTCGGACAGGTGCACCTGCTTGCCCTTCTCGTCGACCCAGAAGTCGCCTTCGCCGTCTTCCACTTCCTGCTTGACCAGGTTCGGCACGACGCGGTTGACGCGGATGTACAGCTCCGGGGAATCATCGGCCGGGCCGGAGATGATCAGCGGGGTACGCGCTTCGTCGATCAGGATGGAGTCGACTTCGTCGACGATGGCGTAGTGCAGGCCGCGCTGGTAGCGGTCGGCCTTGGACAGCGCCATGTTGTCGCGCAGGTAGTCGAAACCGAATTCGTTGTTGGTGCCGTAGGTGATGTCCGAGGCGTAGGCTTCGCGCTTGTCGCTGTGCGGCATGCCCGGGTAGACCACGCCCACGCTCAGGCCCAGCCAGTTGTACAGCTTGCCCATCTGCGCGGCGTCACGGCGCGCCAGGTAGTCGTTCACGGTGACCACGTGCACGCCCTTGCCTTCCAGCGCGTTGAGGTACACCGGCAGGGTCGCCACCAGGGTCTTGCCTTCACCGGTGCGCATTTCTGCGATCTTGCCCAGGTGAAGCACCATGCCGCCGATCAGCTGCACGTCGTAGTGGCGCATGCCCAGCACGCGGCGACCGGCCTCGCGGCAGACCGCGAACGCTTCCGGCAGCACCTTGTCCAGGGCTTCACCATTGGCAATGCGCTGCTTGAACTCCGGCGTCTTGGCCTGAAGCTGCTCGTCGGAAAGCTTCTCGATCTCCGGTTCCAGCGCATTGATCTTGGCGACGATGCGGTTGAGCTGGCGCAGCTGTCGTTCGTTACGACTGCCAAATACGCGGGTAAGCAGGCTGTTGATCATTGAAGGAACCGGGTTGGATGGACACGACGCCCGGCCTCCCCCTTGGGATCCGTCCGCCGCAAACGAAACAGGGCGCCTGGCGCCCTGTCGATGGCAACACCCATTGTAGCTTGGGACGGCCGTGAGGGGTTTCAACCCTTTGCGGTCGTCCAGGCGGCCGGGACCGGGGTCCTGGCGGCCGCGCTTCGCGCTCGCGGGGCATGGCCCCGCGCTACCGCCGGGATCCGACGGCGTGCCGGTAGCGCCGGGCCATGCCCGGCGTTGGGTTCAACCGCGGCTGATGCGGCCGACCGGCGTATTGCCGCCGTCGCCAAGGAACTTGCGCGGGTTGACCACGTTGCCGTTCTCCCACACCTCGAAGTGCACGTGGGCGCCGGTCGAACGACCGGTGGAACCGGCCTTGGCCACTTCCTGCCCGGCACGGACCAGGTCGCCAACCTTCACCACCAGGCGCGAATTGTGCGCGTAGCGGGTGACGTAGCCGTTACCGTGGTCGACGTCGACCACGTTGCCGTAGCCGCCCTTGACGCCGGCGAAGCTGACCACGCCTTCGGCCACGGCCATCACCGGGTCACCGACCTTGGCGTGGAAGTCCATGCCCTTGTGGGTAGCGGCACCGCGGCCGAACGGGTCGGCACGGGTGCCGAAACCGGAGGTCACATAGCTGTTGCGGATCGGCATGCGCGAGGGCACGGCGTTCTGCTGCAGCTGGTGGTCGAACATCAGCGATTCCATCACCGACAACTGCCGGCCTGAAGCAGCGAAGCGCTGCTCCAGCACCTGTAAGTCGGCGTTGACGTCCTTGACCGGGATATCGCTGGTCGGGCCGCCGGCGTCACCGTCACCGAGGCCGGGGGTCTCGTTGAAGTCGAACTCGCCGTCTTCCAGCTTGCCCATCTGGGTCAGCCGTTCGCCGAGGGCGTTGAGGCGGGTGGCCTGGGCCTGCAGCTCGCCGAGGCGGGCCGCCAGCGCGTTGACCTGGGTCTGCGCATCGCGCTTGACCTTGGCCAGCTCCGCATCCTGGCGCTCGACCTTGGCCTGCAGGCGGGAGTCATTCAGCGCGCTGGCGCCAATGCCACCGGCAAGGCCGATAATGCAGCCTACCCCGAGCACGCTGCCCAGCAGGGCGCGGGGGCGGTCCTCGAAATAGAACCGCAAACGCGCGATGGGCGACGATTTGGCCTGTCCTTCACGCGTTTTGATTACGATCTTTTTGAATGCCATCAGTGAGTTTTCATGTCTGAGCCGAAATCCAGCGTTCGCCCCGCGTCAGTGCCGAAGCCGGCGCTGGATGCGGTGATGGCGGACAAAAGCGGGAACCCGCTGCGGCGTGCCTTGTGGCTCGACGCGCTGGACCGTCAGTTGCGCCCCCAGTTGCCGCCACCTCTGCGCAGCCGTTGCCGGCTGGCCAATGTGGACGGGGAACACCTCGTTTTTCTCGTCGAGTCCCCGGTCTGGCATGCCAAGTTGCGGCTTGCCGAAGCCCAGTTGCTCGACGCGGCCCGTTCCATCGGGCTGAAGGCCACCAAGGTGACCATCAAGACTGCGTCTCCCACTCCCACGCGCTCCCCAGCGCTCGACAACCGGAATGGACCCCACGCAGTTTCAGCCGCCACGCACAAAGGGCTACGCGACGCCTTGGCTTGCCTGCAGGACGTTCCTTCGAAGCCGAAGAAGCGGTCCTGACGACAACGGAGCATCCGGCTCCGCTCCCCGTCGCACGTGTCACCACGGCGTGAAACATTTCGGGGGCCGGGTCGCATCCTAGCTGCCATCCGGGGGCCTGTCGTTAGATTGTTGTTAAAACTACGTTAAATTCAGGCTTCCGATCCAACAGGTTCACAAAACCGTGACCTCGAACCGGCCTTGATGCGCGTCAAGCATGCTGAATGCGACGAAGATAGCTGAAACGACAACGCCGCCCTGGAAGGCGGCGTTTTTGTCTTTCAATTCAACAACCTGCAGAAATCAGGCGTAGGCCGGAGTGGCATATTCGACCGGATCCGGCGTGGCCGGCGAGTCGAAGCTGACCCATTCCCAGGCGGTGGCATCGGCCATCAGCGCGCGCACCAGCTTGTTGTTGAGCGCGTGACCCGACTTGAAGCCCTCGTAGGCACCCAGCACCTGGCCACCGGCCAGATAAAGGTCGCCGATCGCGTCGAGGATCTTGTGGCGCACGAATTCGTCGGCGTAGCGCAGGCCGTCTTCGTTGAGCACGCGGAACTCGTCCAGCACGATGGCGTTGTCCATCGAACCGCCCAGGCCCAGGTTGCGCTCGCGCATGTATTCCAGGTCGCGCATGAAGCCGAAGGTGCGCGCGCGGGAGATTTCCTTGGTGTAGGCCAGCGTCGAGAACTCGATTTCCTGGCGCGACTGCTTGGCCGGGATCATCGGGTGGTCGAACTGGATGGTGAAGCCCAGCTTGTAGCCCTCGTACGGGCTGAAGCGGGCCACCTTGTCGCCCTCGGTCACTTCCACGGTCTTCAGCACGCGGATGAAGCGCTTGGGCGCATCCTGTTCCACGATGCCCGCCGACTGCAGCAGGAACACGAAGGGGCCGGCCGAACCGTCCATGATCGGCAGCTCGGCCGAGGACAGTTCGACGATGATGTTGTCCACACCCAGGCCGGCCAGCGCCGACATCAGGTGTTCGACGGTCTGGATCTTGGCGTCGTTGCAGGTCAGGCCGGTGCACAGGGTCACTTCGGTGACCAGCTCGGCCTTGGCCGGCACTTCCACCACCGGGTCCAGGTCCACGCGGCGGAACACGATGCCATGGTTGACCGGTGCCGGGCGCAGGGTCATGTAGACCTTGTCACCGCTGTGCAGGCCAACGCCGGTGGCGCGGATCGTGTTCTTGAGGGTGCGTTGCTGGATCATGGGGGATGGACCGGAAGTGACACATTAGATTAACACGCAAGGTCCCCTACCCCGGCTGAAAGCAGGCAGGACGCACCGGCGCGCCAATGGGACGCACATGAAGCAGGGCGGCCGGGCCCATCCTGGCCCGGCGCCCGCATTTTCAGGACATGGTGGCGCAACCCGGGGAGGACAACCCCGGGCCGCCCCGCTTAGTCCGCCTGGCGGCGCAGGAACGCCGGGATGTCCAGGTAGTCGTTCGGCAGTTCCGCCGCAGCCGGTGCCGAAGCCGCCGGGGCCGACGGGGCCGAAGCCGCTGCGGTATCGCTGCTGGCACGACGCAGGCCCAGGCCCATGCCACCGACGGCCTTGGACACAGCGTCGCCGCCGTTGTCGAAGTCACCGAATTCCGGCTGGCCGGTGGTGGCATTGCGGACCAGCTTGATCGGCGCACGCTCGCCCGGACGCTGGGTCTTGCTGGCCGACACGCGGTTCAGGCCGGTAGCGACCACGGTCACGCGCACTTCGTCCTGCATGTCCGGATCCAGCACGGTACCGACCACCACGGTGGCGTCTTCGGAAGCGAAGCCATCGATGGTGCGGCCGATCTCGTCGAACTCGGCCATGGTGAAGTCCGCACCGGCGGTGATGTTGACCAGGATGCCGTTGGCACCGGCCAGGTTCACATCGTCCAGCAGCGGGTTCTGGATCGCGGCTTCGGCGGCGGCCTGGGCGCGGTCATCACCACGCGCGGTGCCGGTACCCATCATCGCCAGGCCCATTTCGGACATGACGGTGCGCACGTCGGCGAAGTCGACGTTGATCAGGCCCGGACGCACGATCAGGTCGGCGATGCCCTGCACGGCGCCCTGCAGCACGTCGTTGGCGGCACGGAAGGCCTGGATCATGGTCGCGTTGCGGCCCAGCACGGTGATCAGCTTCTCGTTCGGGATGGTGATCAGCGAGTCGCAGTGCTGGCTCAGTTCCTCGATGCCCTTCAGCGCCACCTGCATGCGGCGACGGCCTTCGAACGGGAACGGCTTGGTGACCACGGCCACGGTCAGGATGCCCATTTCCTTGGCCAGCTGCGCCACTACCGGAGCCGCGCCGGTGCCGGTGCCACCGCCCATGCCGGCGGTGATGAAGACCATGTCCGCACCCTGCAGCGCGTCCATGATGCGCTCACGGTCTTCCAGCGCGGCCTGGCGGCCGACTTCCGGATTCGCGCCTGCGCCCAGGCCCTTGGTCACGTTGGTACCCAGCTGCAGCTGCAGCTTGGCACCACAATTCTTGATGGCCTGCGAGTCGGTGTTGGCGGTGATGAATTCCACGCCATCCACCGCCGAGTTGACCATGTGCGCCACGGCATTGCCGCCGCCGCCGCCCACGCCAACCACCTTGATCACCGCATTGGGTGCCATCTTTTCGATCAGTTCAAAATGCGCCATGTCCGTGTCCTCGTTGTATCCGCTTTGGCTGGCATGGGCATTCGGGCGTCCTGCCGTCCTGCTGCATGCCGACGTTGCGGCTGTGTGGGTTGTGTGTTGCCGGTGTTGCCTTGTGATGCGGGTACTGCGGGTGTTGCGCCTGGGCGATGCCCAGGTTTGCGGATTCCGCGTCAGAACTCGCCGCGGAACCAGGTCTTGAGTTTCTTGAACATGCTTCCAGCGCGCCCGGTCGGCAGCGAAGGCCGGCGCGGATGCTCGATCTGGCTGCCCATCAGCAGCAGGCCCACGCCGGTGGCGTGCACCGGGTTGCCCACCACTTCGCCCAGCCCGGTGACGTGCTGCGGGATGCCCACGCGCACCGGCATCTGCAGCATTTCCTCGGCCAGCTCGACCACGCCTTCCATCTTCGACGCACCACCGGTCAGCACCATGCCGGCGCGTACCAGTTCCTCGAAGCCGGAGCGGCGCAGTTCGGCCTGCACCATCTCGAAGATTTCCTCGTAGCGACCCTGCACCGCCTGCGCCAGCGAGTGGCGCGGCATGCGACGCGGCGGGCGGTCACCCACCGACGGCACCTGGATGCTCTCCTCGGCGGTGGCCAGCTGGGCCAGGGCGCAGGCGTAACGCACCTTGATCTGCTCGGCTTCCGGGGTCGGCGTGCGCAGCATGTGCGCGATGTCGTTGGTGACGTGGTCGCCGGCGATCGGCAGCGAGGCGGTGTGGCAGATCGCGCCCTGCACGAACACCGCGATGTCGGTGGTGCCGGCGCCCATGTCGACCAGCACCACGCCCAGCTCGCGCTCGTCAGCAGTCAGCACCGCCACGCTGGAGGCCAGCGAGGACAGCACCAGGTCATCCACCTGCAGGCCGCAGCGCTGCACGCACTTGCTGATGTTGGCCGCGGCCGACTGCGCGCACACCACCAGGTGCGCGTGCACCTCCAGGCGCACGCCGGTCATGCCGACCGGGTTGCGGATGCCTTCCTGCGAGTCGTCCAGCACGTACTCGCGCGGGATCGCGTGCAGGATCTTCTGGTCGGCCGGAATCGCCACCGCCTTGGCCGCGTCGAGCACGCGATCCAGGTCGCCCCAGGTCACTTCCCCGTCACGGATCGGCACGATGCCCGGCGAATTCTTGCACTGCACGTGGTTGCCGGAGATCGAGGCGTACACCGAGCGGATCTCGCAGCCGGCCATCAGCTCGGCTTCTTCCACCGCGCGCTGGATCGACTGCACGGTCGATTCGATGTCCACCACCACGCCGCGCTTCAAACCGCGCGACTCGTGCGAGCCGATGCCGATCACTTCGATCGGGTTGCCCGGCGAATACTCGCCCACCAGCGCCACCACCTTGGAGGTGCCGATGTCCAGGCCAACGATCAGCGATTTGTCACCCTTGCGATTCATGTCCTTTCCTGCGTCCTGCTGGCTGGGGTCGCCGGCGTTTTCGCCGGCGTGGCCGGGGTACCCCAGCTCAGCGTGAAACCATTGGTGTAACGGAGGTCGGCGCGCTCGATCGGCGCGTCCTGACGGTTCAGCTGCGGCAGCACCTTGACGAAGCGCTGCATGCGCGAGCGCGCGTCGTCACGGCCCACCACCACTTCGGTGCCGTTGCTCAGCACCAGCGACCAGCTGCCGCGTGCATCCATCGTCACCCGGCGCACGTCGACGCCGGCCGGTGCGAACAATGCACGCGAGTCGCTGTACAGCTTCATCACTTCTTCTGTCTGGCTGTCCGGGCCATCCAGTTCGGGCAGCGCCAGGTCGGCCAGCTTCTTCGGCGTGGGGAACAACTTGCCCTGCTCGGAAACCAGGCGGTCGCTGCCCCAGCGCGCGAACGGCTTGTGCTCGACCAGGGTCACTTCCAGCACGTCCGGCCACTGCTTGCGCACCTGCGCGCTTTCCACCCACGGCAGCTGTTCCAGCGCGTCCTGCGCGTCCTGCAGCTTGACCGCGAAGAAGCCGGCGCGCGCGTATGGCAGCAGCACCTGCTGCAGCTGTTCGGCCGGCACCCGCTTGAACTCACCATGCACGCGCAGCTTCGCCAGCGGCCAGCGCTCGGCGCCGACCCAGCCATTGACCACGGCCACCACCGGCAGTGCAACCACCGACAGCGCCAACAGCCAGACGAAGATGCGCAGCACCGCGTTCATGCGTGCGAGGCCTCCAGGGTCTGTTCCAGCACGCGCCACACCAGCTCTTCGAAGCTGATGCCGGCCTGGCCCGCGGCCTTGGGCACCAGCGAATGGCTGGTCATGCCCGGCGCGGTGTTCACTTCCAGCAGGAAGAAGCGGCCGCTGCTGCGATCACGCATGACATCCACGCGGCCCCAGCCACGGCAACCGGCGGCACGGAATGCGGCCAGCGCGATGCGCCGGATTTCTTCTTCGTCGTCACCGTCCAGGCCCGGGCACAGATACTGGGTGTCTTCGGCGATGTACTTGGCGTTGTAGTCGTACCACTGGCCCTTGGGCACGATGCGGATCGACGGCAGCGCGACATCCCCCAGGATGGCCACGGTCAGTTCGTCGCCCACCACCATCTGCTCCATCAGCAGCTGGCCGTCGTAGCGCGCGGCCAGCGCCACGGCCTCATCCAGGCCCGCATCATCGGTCACCCGGCTGATGCCCACGCTGGAACCTTCGTTGGCCGGCTTCACCACCACCGGCAGGCCCAGTTCGGCCGCCAGCGCATGTACGTTCGACGCGTCGACCTTCCTGTACTGCGGCGTCGGCAGGCCCAGCGACAGCCACACCTGCTTGGTGCGGATCTTGTCCATGCTCAGCGCCGAACCCAACACGTCCGAGCCGGTGTACGGCACGCCGAAGGCGTCCATCAAGCCCTGCACGATGCCGTCCTCACCACCACCGTTGTGGCCATGCAGGATGTTGAACACGCGATCGATGCCACCCGCGGCCAGCGCCTTGGCCAGCGCCGGGATGCCGTCCACGGCAAACGCATCGACGCCGCGTGACTGCAGGGCTTCGAGCACGTTGCGGCCGGAATCCAGCGATACCTCGCGTTCGCTGGAGGTGCCACCGAGCAGCACGGCGACGCGGCCGAAGCGGGCCGGGTCGGTCACGCGCAGCGGCGGGAAGGTCAGCGTGCTCACGCCTCGCCCTCCCCCTTGAAGCCTTCCACCGCGATGAGGGTGGCCACGGCGCCGATGTCGCCGGCCCCCATCATCAGCAGCAGGTCACCGTCCTGCAGCACGTCCGGCAGCACGCTGGCCAGTTCGCCAGCCTTGCCCACCACCACCGGCTCGCTGCGGCCGCGCGCGCGGATGGCGCGGGCCAGCGCGTGCGAATCGGCACCGGCAATCGGTTCCTCACCGGCCGGGTAGACCTCGCTCAGCACCAGCGCATCGACGCTGGACAGCACGGCCGCAAACTTGTCGAACTGGTCGCGGGTACGGCTGTAGCGGTGCGGCTGGAAGGCCACCACCAGGCGCTTGTCGGCCCAGCCACCGCGGGCGGCGGCGAACACGGCTTCCAGTTCGCTCGGGTGATGACCGTAGTCGTCAATGATGCGGACCTTGGCACCGCTGGCGGTGGTCACCTCGCCCAGGTCGTTGAAGCGACGACCAACGCCGGCGAAGCTTTCCAGTGCACGTGCGATCGCATCCGGCGCCACGCCCAGCTGCCAGCCCACTGCAGCCGCGGCCAGCGCGTTCAGCACGTTGTGCTTGCCCGGCAGCGCCAGCACCACTTCCTGGCTGGTGCCCTGCGGCAGGCGCAGGGTGAAGCGCATGCGCGAACCTTCCTGCACCACGTTCTCGGCGCGCACGTCGGCCTGCGGGCTCATGCCGTAGCTCATCACGTGGCGCGGGGTCTTGGCGGCCAGTGCAGCCACTTCCGGGTCATCGATGCACAGCACCGCCAGGCCGTAGAACGGCAGGCGCTGCAGGAACTCGGCGAACGCCGCCTGCACTCGGGCAAAATCGTTGCCGTAGTTCTCCAGATGATCCGCATCGATGTTGGTGATGATCGACATCAGAGGGTTCAGGCGCAGGAAGCTGCCATCGCTTTCGTCGGCCTCGGCCACCAGCCACTGCCCACTGCCCAGCTTGGCGTTGGCACCGGCGGCCAGCAGCTGGCCACCGATCACGAACGTCGGGTCCAGGCCACCTTCGCTCAGCACCGCAGCGGTGAGGCTGGTGGTGGTGGTCTTGCCATGGGTGCCGGCCACGGCGATGCCGCGGCGGAAGCGCATCAGCTCGGCCAGCATCGCTGCGCGCGGCATGATCGGAATGCGCTGGCTGCGTGCTTCCATCAGTTCCGGGTTGTCTTCGCGGATGGCGCTGGAGACCACCACGCAGTCGGTGCCCAGCACGTTGGCCGCGGAGTGGCCGCGCATGATGCGCGCACCCAGGCTGGCCAGGCGGCGGGTCGCCACGTTGTCGGCGTTGTCCGAACCGGACACTTCATAGCCCAGCGTCAGCATCACTTCGGCGATACCGCTCATGCCGGTGCCGCCGATGCCGACGAAATGCACGCGCGGGAATGCGCGCACCAGGTCGTTGGTGTCGTGCAGGCGACGGATCATGCGCGGCCTCGCGCAGGGCAGGCGCGGTGGCATGCCTTCTTCATACAGCTTCCTCAAGAATGATATCGGCGATGCGCTCGGCGGCATCGACCTTGGCCAGGGCACGCGCGGCTTGCGCCATCTGCATGCGGCGGGCGGGATTTTCGGACAGATCGCGCAGCAGTGCGGCAATGCCGTCGGCCAGCGTTCCGTCCTGCTTCAGCAAAACCGCCGCGCCGCGCTCGACCAGGAACTCCGCATTGCGGGTCTGGTGATCGTCGACGGCAGCGGGGAATGGCACCAGCACGCTGCCGACACCGACCGCGCACAGCTCGGCCAGCGTGGACGCGCCGGCACGGCACACGACCAGGTCGGCCCAGGCGAAGGCTTCGGCCATGTCCGCGATGAACGGGGTGATTTCAGCCTGCACGCCGGCCTTGGCATACGCCTCGACCGCTTCGGCATGCAGCTTCTCGCCACTCTGGTGGCGCACCTGCACCGGCACACCCGTGCCCAGCGCGGCAATCGCCTGCGGCACGCCGGTGTTGAGCGCACGCGCCCCCTGGCTGCCTCCCACCACCAGCACGCGCAGCGGGCCGTGGCGGTCGGCGAAGCGCTGTTCCGGCGGCGCGATGGCGGCGATTTCCGCACGCACCGGGTTGCCGACGAACTCCTCGCGCGCGGCGAAGGTGCCGGGGAAGCCGGTCAGCAACCGGCGCGCATAGTGCGACAGGATGCGGTTGGTCATGCCGGGCGCGCGATTCTGTTCGTGCACCAGCAGCGGCAGGCCGTGCAGGCGGGTGGCCATGCCACCGGGGCCAGAGGCAAAGCCACCGAAGGCGACCACCGCACGCGGCTGGCGCTTGCGGATGATCATGCCGGCCGCGCGCAGCGCGCGCATCAGCCGCCACGGCGCGCCCAGCAGGGCCAGCTTGCCCTTGCCGCGCAGGCCGGTGATGGCCAGCGTGTCGATTGGAATGTCGTGCTGTGGCACCAGGCGCGTTTCCATCGCACCGTCGGCACCCATCCAGGTGACCGGCACGCCGCGCTGGCGCAGCACGCGGGCCACGGCCAGGCCGGGGAAGATGTGACCGCCGGTGCCACCGGCCAGGATCATCACCGGGCGGGCGTTGGAAGCACTGCTCATGACAGCCTCCCGAAGGTCGGTTCGATGCGCGACTGCAGGCGGCTGGTGCCACGCGCAGCGTTCGGCGCAGCGGCAGCCACCGGCTCGGCGCTCATCGGCACGCTGGCGGCCACCGGCGCGGCGGGCCCGTCCATCGGCTCGGCAGCGGCGTCTTCGGCGCCGCCGATGCGCACCGCCTGGCGGCGCTCGGCGCGCTTGAGCTCATAGGACACGCGCAGCAGCAGGCCCATCGCCACGCAGGTCATCAGCACCGACGAACCGCCGGAGGAGATCAGCGGCAGGGTCAGGCCCTTGGTCGGCAGGATGCCCAGGTTCACGCCGATCGAGACGAAGGTCTGCATGCTGATCCACAGGCCGATGCCGAAGGCGATATAGCCGGAGAAGTGGCGCTTCATTTCCACGCAGCGCATGCCCAGCCAGAAGGTACGGCCGACCAGCAGCGCGTACAGGGCCACGATCACGCAGGTGCCCAGGAAGCCGAATTCCTCGGCGGTGACCGAGAAGATGAAGTCGGTGTGCGCTTCAGGCAGGTAGTACAGCTTCTGCACCGAGTTGCCCAGGCCGACGCCGGTCCACTCGCCACGGCCCACCGCCATCAGCGCGTTGGACAGCTGGTAGCCGTCGCCCTGCTGGTCGGCCCACGGGTCCAGGAAGGAGGTGATGCGGCGCATGCGGTACGGCTCGATGATCGCCAGCGCGCTCATGCCGACCAGGCCGATGATCACCGGCATCGACATGCGCGGCATGTTCACCCCGCCCAGCACCAGCATGCCGGCGGTGATCGCCAGCAGCAGGGTGGACGAACCGAAGTCCGGCTGCAGCAGCAGCAACAGCACCAGCGCACCGGCCACGCCCAACGGCTTGAGCATCGCCGGCCAGGTCGCGTTGACCTCGTCGCGGAAGCGCACCAGGTAGCTGGACAGCCAGACGATGTAGAGCACCTTCACCGCTTCCACCGTCTGGAACTTGGAGATGCCCAGGTTGATCCAGCGGCGTGCGCCGTTGACCGTGCTGCCCAGGCCCGGTGCGAACACCGCCAGCAGCAGCACGAAGCAGCCCAGCAGCAGCATCTGGTTGTACTGCTCGATGGACTTCAGTTCAGTGCGGGCGGCCACGACCGCCAGCACGATGCCCACCGCCAGGAAGATCAGGTGGCGGTTGAGGTAGTAGAACGGGCTGCTCATCAGCGCGATCGAACTGGACGCCACCATCACCACGCCAATGCCGGTGAGCGCGATGATCGCGCCCAGCAGCCACTTGTCGTAGCTGCCTTCGATGGCTTCAAGGCGTGTTGCCTGGCGGGACAGGTCGTTCATCTCAGCGCACCTTCAACGTGGCCAGGCCGATCAGCACGAGCACGACGGAGATGATCCAGAAGCGCACGATCACGCGCGGCTCCGGCCAGCCCTTCAGTTCGAAGTGGTGATGGATCGGCGCCATGCGGAACACGCGCTTGCCGGTCAGCTTGAACGAGGCGACCTGGATCATCACCGACAGCGTTTCGATGACGAACACGCCGCCCATGATCACCAGCACCAGTTCCTGGCGGGTGATCACCGCGATCGTGCCCAGCACCGCACCCAGCGCCAGTGCACCGATGTCGCCCATGAACACCATGGCCGGATAGGTGTTGAACCACAGGAAGCCGAGGCCCGCACCGGCGATGGCCGCGCAGATGATGACCAGCTCGCCGGCGCCCGGGATCTGCGGGATCTGCAGGTAGTTGGCGAACACCACGTTGCCCGAGGCGTAGGCGAACACACCCAGCGCGCAGGCCACCAGCACGGTCGGCATGATCGCCAGGCCGTCCAGGCCGTCGGTCAGGTTCACCGCGTTGGAGAAACCGACGATCCAGAAGTAGGCGATGGCCACGAAGCCGATGCCGGCCAGCGGCAGCGCGATCGACTTGAACATCGGGATGTAGAAGGTCAGCGCCGCCGGCACGTCGGCCGTGTAGAACAGGAACAGGCCCGCGGCCAGGCCGAAGATCGACTGCAGCAGGTACTTCCAGCGCGACTTCAGGCCGTTCGGGTCGCGGCGGACGATCTTGATCCAGTCGTCATACCAGCCGATGGCGCCGAAGCACAGCATCACCGCCAGCACCAGCCACACGTAGCGGTTGCGCAGGTCAGCCCACATCAGCACCGACAGTGTGATGGTGAGCAGGATCAGCGAACCGCCCATGGTCGGTGTGCCGGCCTTGGAGAAATGGGTCTGCGGACCGTCCTTGCGGATCGGCTGGCCGCCCTTGAACTGGGCAAGCTTGCGGATCATCGCCGGGCCGAGCCACAGCGACAGGAACAGGGCCGTCAGCGCGGCAAGGATGGCGCGGAACGTCTGGTAGTTGAACAGCCCGAACAGGCTCTCCAACTGCTGCAACCATCGAGCCAGTTCATACAACATGCGGGGATTCCTCTCCTTGCGCCAGCAGCGCTTTGACAATCGTGTCCATGGCGCTGCCACGGGAACCCTTGACCAGGCAGCGCACGCCGGCGTGCAGCTCGTCCTTCAGCGCCTGCGACAGCGCGTCATGGGTGGCGAAATGACGGCCGCCTTCGCCGAAGGCGGTGGCGGCAGCGGCGCTGAGCGGGCCCAGCGCATACAGGCGCTTGAGGCCAGCAGCGCGCGCGCGGAGCCCCGCCTGCGCGTGCAGTGCTTCAGCGTCCGGCCCCAGCTCGCGCATGTCGCCCAGCACCAGCCAGCCCTCTTCCGGGGCTGCGGCCAGGGCATCGATGGCCGCAGCCAGCGAGCCGGGATTGGCGTTGTAGCTGTCATCCACCAGCACCGCGCCGTTGCGCAGCTGATGGGCGATCTGCCGACCCGGCACCGGCTGTGCCTCGGCCAGGCCGGCGGCAATCAGCGCGAGATCGACACCGGCGGCCAGCGCCAGGCTGGCCGCGGCCAGTGCATTGCTGACGTTGTGGCGCCCCGGCAGGCCGAGCACCACGCGGGCTTCACCGGCCGGCGAAACCAGGGTGAACTGGCTGCCCTGCGCACCGGCGCGGATGTCGCGCGCGGTCACGTCGGCGGTATGTTCCAGGCCATAGCGCAGCACGCGGCAGCGCGGCGGAGTGCCGACGAAATGCTGTTCGAACCAGCGGCCGTAGGCATCGTCGGCGTTGATCACCGCCACACCATCGGCCGGCAATGCGGCATAGATCGCGCCCTTGGTCACTGCCACGCCGAGCAGGCTGCCCATGCGTTCCAGATGGGCCGGGGCGATGTTGTTGACCAGCGCATAGCGCGGGCGGGCGATATCGGTCAGGTAGGCGATGTCACCCGGCTTGCCAGCGCCCATCTCGTAGACGGCGTAGTCGGCATCTTCCGGCGCATCGATCACCGCCAGCGGCAGGCCGATCTCGTTGTTGCGGTTGCCCGGGTTGGCGTAGACCACCTTGTGCGCATGCTGTGCCACCTGCTGCAGGATCGACAGCAGCAGGCTCTTCACGCTGGTCTTGCCGTTGCTGCCGGTGATCGCGAACACCTCGGTGCCGCGGTCACGCTGCATGCCGGTGGCGATCTTCGCCAGCGCCAGTTCACTGTCGGCCACCAGCACCTGCGGCAGCTCGATCGGCAGCAGGCGCTCGACCAGCAGCGCACTGGCACCGCGCGCCTGTGCGTCGGCGGCGAAATCATGGCCGTCAAAACGCTCGCCGCGCAGCGCCACATACAGGCTGCCCGGACCGAGGCTGCGGGTGTCATGGCTGACCGCATCGATGGCCACGTCGTCGCCGTGGATCTCGCCGCCGGCCCAGTGTGCGATCAGCGAAAGCAGGGTGCGCTTCATGCGATGCCCTCCCCGGCCTGCGAGCTCAGAACACCGGCCTTGGCAGCCAACGCAGCGGCGGCCACTTCGGTGTCGTCGAAGTCATGGCGTACGCCATTTACTTCCTGGTATGGCTCGTGGCCCTTGCCGGCAATCAGGATGATGTCGCCGGCACCGGCGCGCTTCACCGCCAGGCCGATCGCACGCGCGCGGCTGCGCTGCACGGTCACGGCATCGGCATTCTGGAAGCCCGCCAGGATATCGGCCACGATCACGTCGCCATCCTCGCCACGCGGGTTGTCGTCGGTGACGATGACCTGGTTGGCCAGGCGCTCGGCGATCGCGGCCATCTGAGGACGCTTGCCGGTATCGCGCTCGCCACCGCAGCCAAAAACGCAGAACAGCGCGCCGTGCAGGTGGCCGTGCAGGCTGTCCAATGCCTGTTCCAGCGCGTCCGGGGTATGTGCGTAATCGACCACCACGGTCGGCAGGCCGTCTTCGCCGCCGAGGCGGTTCATGCGGCCGCGGATCGGCTGCAGCGCCGACAGCACTTCAGCGATGCGTGGCAGCGGCTGGCCCTGTGCATGCAGGGTTCCGGCCACGGCCAGCAGGTTGTCCACGTTGAACCGGCCCAGCAGCGGCGACTGCACCGCGGCACGTTGGCCGTCGATGACCAGTTCGAACGCAATGCCTCGGCCATCCAGCTGCAGCGCTTCAGCGCGCACGCTGGCATCGCTGGCACCACGCGAGCTCAGTCCGATCGGCTGCACGCCCGCCGGCAGGCCGGCAAACAGCTGGCGGCCGAAGGCGTCGTCAAGATTGATCACCGCAGCCTTCAGGCCCGGACGATGGAACAGCCGCGCCTTGGCCGCGCCGTAGCTGGCCATGTCGCCGTGGTAATCCAGATGATCGCGGGTGAGGTTGGTGAACACCGCCACGTCGTAATGCACGGCATCGACGCGGCCCTGGTCCAGCGCGTGCGAGCTGACTTCCATCGCCACCGCGCGCGCACCGGCGTCGCGCAGCTGCGCCAGCAGCGCGTGCATCTGCAGCACCAGCGGCGTAGTGAAACCGGTCGGTTCAACCGCACCATAAAGTCCGGCGCCCAGCGTGCCGATACTGCCACTGGGCGTGCCGAGCAGGTGCCAGGCCTGGGCCAGCAGCTGCACGGTGGAGGTCTTGCCGTTGGTGCCGGTCACGCCCACCATCGCCATCGCCCGCGACGGTGCGCCATGGAACTGGTCGGCCATCGCCCCCATGCGCGCACGCAGGCCCGGCACCGCGATCGCATCGGCCGGGGCCGGCAACTCGGCAGGGGCCGGCGGTTCGAACAGGATGGCGCCGGCGCCCGCCGCGCGGGCCTGCTCGACAAAGCCCAGGCCATGCGCGCCGAAACCGGCGATGGCGACGAAGGCATTGCCGGGGCGCACGGCGCGGCTGTCCAGCACCAGGCCGGTCAGAACGGGATCATGGCCCGCCAGGGCCACGTCCGGAAGCAACTGCGAAAGCAACATCGAAGGACTCATTGCGTGCCTCCCGTAGCGGGCGGCGTCTGGGCTTGCGCGCTGGGCAGCGCAGCGTCGAATTCAGCGGCGGCATCCACCGGCAGCGCAGCCTCTGCGGGCGGCGCAGGCAGGATCGAGGCCGAGTGGCCGACCTTGCCGGACTGCTGTGCGGCCAGCCACGACTGCAGGTCGTCCAGCGGCACGTCCATCAGGCGCAGAGTGCCTTCCATCACGTTGTGGTAGACCGGCGCCGACACCAGGCCGCCGTAGAACTTGCCGGCCTGCGGGTCGTTGATGACGATGACGGTGGCGAAGCGCGGGTTGGTGGCCGGCACCACGCCGGCGAACAGCGCGTTGTAGTGGCCGCGCTCGTAGCCGCCCGGACCGGCCTTTCGCGCGGTACCGGTCTTGCCGGCCACGCGGTAACCCAGCACCGCCGCCTGCTTGGCGCCGCCCTGGGTGACCACCGTTTCCATCATCGCCACCACCTGCTTGGCGACATTCTCGTCGATGATCTGCTGACCTTCATTGCGCTGGCCCTTGACGAAGGTCGGCGCGATCAGACGACCGCCGTTCGCCAGTGCCGAATAAGCCGTAGCGATCTGCAGCGGGGTGACGTTCAGGCCGTAGCCGTAGGACATCGTGGTCTTGGTGGTGCCCGACCAGCGCGCCGGGCGCAGCACCACGCCGCCGGATTCACCGGGGAAACCGCTATGCGGCACCGAGCCATAGCCGAAGCGGCGCACGCCGTCGTAGAACACCTGGTCCGGCATCTTCGCCGCAACCTTGGCCGCGCCCACGTTCGAACTGCGGGTGATCACGCCGGTCACGTTCAGCACGCCGTTGTTGCGCGGCACGTCGCGGATGGTGAAGCGACCCAGGGTCATGTAACCCGGGTTGGTATCGATGATGGTGTCCTTGGTCACCGCACCGGCCTGCAGCGCGGTGGCGATGGTCAGCGGCTTCATCGTCGAACCCGGCTCGACCAGATCGGTCACCGCACGGTTGCGGCGCGCATCGGGCAGCGCGCCGGTCAGCGAATTCGGGTTGTAGGTCGGCAGGTTGACCATGGCCAGGATCTCGCCGGTGGTCACGTCCATGATCACCATCGAACCGCCGGCCGCCTTGTTGGCCACCAGCGCGTTGCGCAGTTCCTTGAACGCCAGGTACTGGATGCGGCGATCGATGCTGAGGGTCAGGTCCTTGCCCGGTTCAGCAGCGCGCAGCAGATCGCTCTCGACGGTTTCGCCCTTGCGGTTGCGGATGACCCGCTTCGCACCGGCCTTGCCGCGCAGCCATTCGTCGAACGCCAGCTCCAGGCCTTCCTGGCCGCGGTCGTCAATGTTGGTGAAGCCCAGCACGTGCGCCATCGCTTCGCCCTGCGGGTAGAAGCGGCGGAACTCGCGCTGCGCGGCCACGCCCGGAATCTTCAGCGCGACCACCTTTTCTGCCTCGTCCGGATTGATCCGGCGACGCAGGTACATGAATTCCTTGTCCGACTTCTGCGACAGGCGGCTGCTCAGCTCATCCACCGACATGCCGACCGCCTGGGCCAGCTCCGGAATGCGCTCGGGCGAGCGCAGCAGGTCCTGCGGGTTGACCCAGATCGAGGCGACCGGCGTGGATACCGCCAGCGGCTCGCCATTGCGGTCGGTGATCATGCCGCGCGAGGTCTTGATCGGCAGTTCGCGCAGGTAGCGGGCCTCGCCCTGGCGCTGGTAGAAATCGCTGTTGACGATCTGCACGTAGGCGGCACGACCGACCAGCGACACCGAGCACAGGCCGAGCGCCAGCGCGACCCAGCGCAGGCGCTGGCGCAGGTTGAAGGCGTTGCGCGGGCGGTTGCGGCCGGTCTTGCTCATGGCCGCACCACCACGATGTCGGCGGCCTCGGGGAACTTCATGCCGAGCTTCTCGCGGGCGATGCGATCGACACGGTTGGCTTCGGCCAGGGTCGCCTGCTCCAGCTGCAGGCGGCCGAATTCCAGATTGATGTCATCGCGCTTGCGCTCGGCGCGCGACAACTCGATGAACGTCTGCCGGTGACGGTGACGCACGAACACGACGCCGATCGCCGAGGCCACGGTGGAAGCCAGCAGGATGATCAGCAGCAGCCGGCTCATGCATCGGCCTCCCGCTTCTGGGCCACGCGCAACACGGCGCTGCGGGCGCGCGGGTTGGCGGCCAGCTCTTCGTCGGTGGCCTTGATGGCACCGCCGATCAGGTCCAGCGTCGGCACGAACGCGACCGCCTCGGGCAGGCGGCGATTGGCCGGCGGCGCCTTGGCCAGGCGGTTCATGTACTGCTTGACGATGCGGTCTTCCAGCGAATGGAAGCTGATCACCGCCAGGCGGCCACCGGGCTTGAGCCGTTCCACCGCCGCATCGAGCCCGGCTTCCAGATCGGCCAGCTCGCGGTTGATGTGGATGCGGATGGCCTGGAAGCTGCGCGTGGCCGGGTGGATCTTGTCCTTGCCCCGCGGCATCACCGAGGCGATCAGCTCGGCCAGTTCGGCGGTGCGGGTGAACGGCTGCTTCTCGCGGCGGGCCACAATGGCACGGGCGATGCGGCGGCTCTGCCGCTCTTCGCCGTAGGTCCACAGCACGTCGGCAATCTCGCGGTCTTCGACGCGGTTGATCCACTGCGCGGCGCTTTCGCCGCTGTCCGGATCCATGCGCATGTCCAGCGGGCCGTCCTTGCCGAAGCTGAAGCCACGTTCGGCCACGTCCAGCTGCGGCGACGACACGCCCAGGTCGAACAGCACGCCGTCCAGGCCTTCGGCCGTCGCATCCCACTGCAGCAGCTGGGCGAAGCTGCCACGGAAGATGGACACGCGCGGGTCCGGCGCGAAATCGCGCTCGGCAACGGCAATGGCTTCCGGATCCTTGTCCATGACCAGCAGGCGCCCCTCGGGACCAAGCTGGGTGAGCACGCCACGTGCATGACCGCCACGACCGAACGTGCCATCCAGATAACGTCCGTTTTCGATCACCCTCAGGCCTTCGATGACCTGGGTGTACAGGACCGGCAGGTGCACCGCCGGCGACTGCGACACCGGAAGGTGACCGGCCTGCGCTTCTGGGCGCATCCGGGCACCCCGGCTCACAACTTCAGGTCGAGCAACCCATCACCCAGATCCTCGTCAGACAACGTCTGCTGGATCAGGGCCCGATGCGCCTGCTCGCTCCACAATTCGAACTTGTCGCCCATACCGAGCAATACCGCCTTCTTCTCAATGCCCACCGCACCGCGGTGGCTGGCGGGGATGCTGATGCGACCGTTGCCGTCGAGCTCCAGATGGGCGGCCGAGCCGACCAGCTTCTGCTGCAACAGGCGCACGACGCGCTGGGTGTTGGGCTTGGACATGACGTCGTCGCGGACCCGCTCCCATTCCGACTCTGCATACAGCCACAGGCAGCCGGCTTCGAACGGGTTGTAGGTCAGCACGAGACGGTTGTTGCTGGCGCGCGCGACGAGGTCGCGGTAAGCGGTGGGAACCGCCATGCGCCCTTTATCGTCAACTGTGATGGCCGTCTCGCCCTGGAACACGACGCGTGCACCTATCCTTCGCCCGGTGAAACATTGAACCACGAAAACCCACAAAACACCCGGATTTCCCTCTGATGTCCACCTTAGCAGCGGCCGAAGGGTTGTCAACAACTTTTCAGCGGGGAAATCGCCAGCCGCATCAATGGCTTGCAACAACCTTTAGAGAATTGTTCAAGGCTTATCCACAAGTTGCTGATCCGTCTCAATTTTTGAGATTGAACGGAAGTTCAGGGGTGTGGACAGAGCGTGAAACATCGCTCGCGCATTCATCCGGGACGGGCAGAAAGCGGCGCCAGACTGCGCAAACCGTGCACAATGAGGCCATGTGCCTGCTCGCTCTTGGCTGGATGCACCACCCGCGCTGGCGGCTGGTGATGACCGGCAACCGTGATGAGTTCCACGCCCGCCCGACGGCGGCGCTGGCCCCCTGGCAAGATGAGACCTCCGTCATCGGGGGGCGCGACCTGCGCTCCGGCGGCGGCTGGGCCGGCGTCGGTGCCGGTGGACGCATGGCCGTGGTCACCAATGTCCGCGACCCGCTGGCCGCCCAGACCGGTCCTTCACGGGGTGCGCTGGTGGCCGACTTCCTGCGCGGCCGCGACCCCGCCGCCGTGCATATCGACCGACTGGCAACGGTGGCCGGCGCCTACGCCCCATTCAACCTGCTGCTGGCCGACGGCCACAGCCTGGAGTTCCTGGGCAACCACCCTGCCGAGCGCCAGCGCCTGGGCCCGGGCGTGCATGGCATGTCCAACGGCGCGCTGGACGCGCCCTGGCCGAAGACCCGGCGGCTGATGGCTGCGCTTGAAGCCTGGTTCGAGGCCGGCGATGAGGACCTGACCCCGCTCTGGGCCGCCCTGGCGGACGAACATCGCCCCGCCGACAGCGACCTGCCCGACACCGGCATCGGACTGGAACGCGAGCGCTGGCTGAGCCCGGCCTTCATCCGCGGCGACGACTATGGCACCCGCGCCAGCACGGTGCTGCTGATCGATGCCGAAGGGCACGGGCAGATCCACGAGCGTCGCTTCGGCCCGCAGGGTGTCGCCCTCGGCCAGAGCCAGGTCGATTTCTGACCCTGTACCTGTTTTCTGTGTCTATAAATGTCTGCACGCACGCCACACGATGACCCGGCGCGGTTCTGCCGCGCGCCTCACCGATCCACAGGGAGTCATCGATGCGCCGTGTTCTCGTACTTGTCGTCACCCACCTGCTCGCCCTCGGCCTGGGCTTCGGCCTTGGCATCTACCTGCTGCCGATCCTGATCGCTCCCGACGACCCGCCGGTCGCGCAGGTACAGGCGGCGATGGGCGACGCCCGTTACCACACCACTTTCCGTCGCGACCTCAAGGGCAGCGACGCCGTGCACTGGGCCGACGGCAAGGTCAGCGTCAGCCCGCGCCAGGTCGCGTTCGACGGCAAGATGGGCCCGGGGCCGGACTACAAGGTCTACCTCGTGCGCGACTTCGTCGACAACAAGGCCGATTTCCTGAAGATCAAGGCACAGGCCCAGCGCATCGGCGAGGTGAAGACCTTCAACCGTTTCCTGGTGGACGTGCCTGAAAGCGTCAACGTGGACGATTACACCACCGTAGTGGTGTGGTGCGAACGGTTCGAGCAGTTCATTTCCGCCGGGCAGTACCGCACGCCGGGTTGAACAACATCCCAAGCATCTGGGCGGAGAGCAGCCGAGCATGGCTCGGCTCTACTGTAGAGCCGAGCCATGCTCGGCCTACCGTAAGAAAGAGGCGGAGCCGGCCGATAAGCCGGGTTCTGTCGTGGACAGTCATTCCTCTAGGCGTTACGTCACCGCAACGCTCAAGCAACCTACCCGGATCCAACGCGGGCCGCGCCAAAGGATCCCTATTTGGTCTTGCTCCAGGTGGGGTTTGCCGTGCCGGTCTGTTACCAGACTCGCGGTGCGCTCTTACCGCACCATTTCACCCTTACCGGCCTTCCGAAGAAGACGTAGGCGGTATCTTTCTGTTGCACTTTCCGTCGGCTTGCGCCGCCCAGGCGTTACCTGGCACCTTGCCCTATGGAGCCCGGACTTTCCTCGGCACCCCCGAAGGGATGACGCGACTGTCTGGCCGACTCCGCCAGCGCACATTCTAGCCTACGCACGTCCTTCCTGCCGTGCTGATCGCGGCATCCGGTTCATCCATCCACGCATGGCGTGGATCTATTGCCACCTCCGCTCTGATGGGTGCGGACCTTGGTCCGCACAATCCATCAACTGCCGTACAACGCCTTGCGCGGCGCGCCGGTCAGCTCGGCAGCCAGTTTCGCCGCGGTCGACGGCGGCAGATGCTCGCTCAACTTGGCGTAGACACGGCGGCCATGCGCCAACTGCGCTTCCTCATCGTCGCCGGCACCCTGCACCATCACCACGAACTCGCCCTTGCGCTGGTTCTCGTCGGCTTCCACTTTGGCCAGCAGCCCCGCCAGATCGCCATCGAGCACGGTCTCGAACAGCTTGGTCAGCTCGCGCGCCAGCACCGCCGGGCGCTCGCCGCCGAAGATCGCGGCCATGTCGGCCAGCGACTCGGCGATGCGGTGCGAGGATTCGTAGAACACCATCGTGCGCACTTCACCCGCCAGCGCCTGCAGCCGGTCGCGGCGGCCGCTGGCCTTGGCCGGCAGGAAACCTTCGAAGCTGAAGCGGTCGCTGGGCAGGCCGGCTACGCTCAGCGCGGCGATGGCGGCACAGGCCCCCGGGATCGGGCTGACCTTGATGCCGGCCGCGCGCGCGGCACGCACCAGGCGGAAACCGGGGTCACTGACCAGCGGGGTGCCGGCATCGCTGACCAGCGCCAGCGACTCACCGGCCTGCAGGCGCGACACCAAGCGCTGCGCCAGGGCCTCTTCATTGTGTTCATGCAGGGCCACCAGCGGCTGCTGGATGCCGAAATGGGACAGCAACTGGCCGCTGCGGCGGGTGTCCTCGGCACAGATGGCCGCCACCGAACGCAGCACCTCCTGCGCGCGCGGGCTCAGATCGGCCAGATTGCCGATCGGGGTGGCGACGACGTACAGGGTTGGGACACTCATTTCAGCGGTACTCACGGGGCAAGGGTAGAATCGTAGCGTGTACCCGGCCAAGGCCGCTGCCCTCATCGCATGGACCCGATCATGAACAAGCCCGCCGCACGGATCTCCGCCCTGTCGCTGTCGCTGATGCTGCTGGCCGGCTGTGCCACCACCAGCCTGACCAGCGCGCCCGAATCGCCGGCCCAGAGCCAGGCGCTGGCGCTGATCGAACAAGGCAAACCGCGCGACGCCGCCCTGCAGCTGGAAGCGCTGGCCGCAACCCTGAAAGGTGGCGCCCGCAGCAACGCCTTGGCCGATGCCGCCTGGGCCTGGCACCTGGCCGGCGACAGTGCCCGCGCGCGCAGCCTGCTTGGCCAGCTCACCGCCCGCCAGCTGTCCGGCACCAGCCTGCAGCGCTACCAGCTGACCGGCGCCGAGCTGGCACTGGCCGACAAGCAGCCGGCGCAGGCCCTGGCCCTGCTGAAGGAACAGGGCGACAACGTCTTCCCCGCGCTGCGCACGCGCTGGCACGTAGCCCGCGCCAACGCGCTGCAGGGCACCGGCGATGCCTTCGGTGCCGCCACCGAGCGCGCCCGCGCCCACGCCAGCCTGACCGGCAGCGCACGCAGCGAGAACCAGGCCGCCATCGCCGGTCTGCTCGGTACGCTTGACGATGCCACCCTGCGCAGCCGTGCCGCCGCGCTGCCGGCCAACGACCCGCTGTACAACTTCGCCGGCCGCGCACTGATCGCGCGCGGCCTGCCGCTGCCGCGCCCGTTCGACCGCGATGGCGCCGCCCAGTTCGATACCAGCAAGCGCCCGCCGGCCATGAGCGACGGCTACCGTCCGCCGGCCAAGCTGGCCGTGCTGCTGCCGCTCAGCGGCCGCCTGGCCACCGCCGCGCAGCCGGTGCGTGATGGCCTGCTGGCCGCGTACTACGGCGAGACCCGCCGCCGCCCGGACATCAACTTCATCGACACCGCCGGTACCCCGGCCGGTGCGCTGGCCGCCTATGACAAGGCCGTCGCCTCCGGCGCCGACTTCGTGGTCGGCCCGCTGGGCCGCGACGAAGTGGATGCGGTCTATGGCCGCCAGCAGCTGCAGGTGCCGGTGCTGGCCCTGAACCGTGGCAAGGACGCGCCGCCGGCCGGCAGCGCCGGCTTCTCGCTGGCACCTGAAGACGACGGCATCGTCGCTGCCGAATACCTGCGTGGCCGCGAGCGCGGCAAGGCGTTGGTGATCAACAGCGCCGACGATACCGGCCGCCGTGCCGCCGCCGCCTTCGCCCAGCGCTTCGCTCAGCGTGGTGGCCAGGTGGTGGCCACCGTCGGCGTCAGCGACGCGGTTGGCGATGTCGGCGGGCAGGTGCGCAATGCCGGCCAGGTCGATGCCGTGTTCCTCGCCGTGCGCGCGCCGCAGGCCCGCCTGCTGGCGCCGCAGCTGGCGCTGGCCGGTGCCGGTGGCGCCACCCGCGTGGGCACCTCGCAGCTGACCGTCGGCAGCGGCAAGGTGGAAGAAGACGTGGCGCTGGACGGCATCGTCTACCCGAACGAAGCCTGGAACGTGCGCAGCGTGTCCGGCCTGCCCTCGGCCAGCCAGGTCGCCAGCACCCTGCCCAGCGCACGCGGTGCCGCCGGCCGCCTGTTCGCCTTCGGCGCCGATGCCTGGAAGATCACCGCCTACCTGGACAAGCTGTCCAACGAAGGCGGCCTGGACGGCGCCACCGGCACCCTGTTCCTGGACAGCAACGGCAACATCCTGCGCCAGCCGGCCTGGTCCACCTTCAATGGCGGCCGGCCGATGCCGATCGTCGGTGGTCGCTGAGCGCAGCCAACGGGGCTCGGCGGTGGAAGCCGCCGCCGAGCGGCATCTGCAACAGGCCGGACTGCAGCCGCGTGCGCGCAACGTGCGTTATCGCGGCGGTGAACTGGACCTGGTGATGGACGACGCCGGCACCGTGGTGTTCGTGGAAGTGCGTTACCGCGCGCGATCCGATTTCGGTGGCGGTGCGGCCTCAGTGGATGTGCGCAAGTGTCGACGCCTGGCGCATGCCGCGTTGTTGTACCTGCAGGACCATCCCGCGCTTGCCGATGCGCCCTGCCGTTTCGATGTGGTGGAAGCCACGGGTGAACCGCCGCAGTTGAACTGGCTGCGCGATGCGTTCCGGCTGGATGATTGCTGATGGGTACCGTCCGCTCTGGTAGAGGCCGACCTTGGTCGGCGCTTCTGTGCCAACCAAGGTTGGCACCTACCAGCGCGCAGCCTGGCCGGCACGACCATGGTGCGTGACTGATGCCTTCGATCATCACCCATGCCGCTGTGCCTTTGGCGCTGTGGTGCGCCGCGGATCGTGGCCGCATTCCGGCATGGCTGCTGGCTGCCGGTGTGGTCGCCGCGATGCTGCCAGATGCCGACGTGCTGGCCTTTGCCCTGCACATTCCCTATGCCGATGCGTTCGGCCATCGCGGTGCCAGCCATTCGTTGTTGATTGCCTGCGTGCTGGCCGCGTTGGCCGCGGTGTGGGCGTTCTTTGGTAGCGGCCGGCCTTGGTCGGCACCACACAGCTCCAGTAGTCGCCGACCTTGGTCGGCGGTTTCGTGCCAACCAAGGTTGGCACCTACCCAGCGAGGGCCAACGTTGGCGTCCACCGTACAGGCGGCGGTGTTCGTCTTCATCTGCGCCGCCAGCCATCCCCTGCTCGACGCAATGACCTCCGGTGGCCTCGGCGTAGCCCTCGCCTGGCCGTGGAGCGAACAGCGCTTCTTCGCCCCGTGGCGGCCGATCCGCGTTTCACCGTTTGCGCCGCAGTTCTTCAGCGCGCGCGGCATCGCCACCCTGTTCTCTGAACTGCGCTGGGTATGGCTGCCGCTGGCCAGCGCCGTTGTTGCCTGGAAACTGATCCAACCCGCTCCTGCTGCCCCACGAGATCTGTCATGAGTACTGCCCTGCCCGCCGCATTGATTGCCGAACTGTCTGCCCTGCTGGGAGCGGAGGGCTGGCGCATGGATGACAACGCGCTGGAGGCGAACGCGCAGGACAATTCCTGGCGCCACCAGCGCCCCGCTGCCGTCGCGCTGCCCGCCAGCGTCGAACAGGTGCAGGCACTGGTGCGCGCCTGCCGTGCACATCACGTCGCGCTGGTCGCGCGCGGCGCGGGCACCGGCACCACCGGTGCAGCCGTGCCGTTGCCGGGCAGCATCGTGCTGTCGTTCACCCGCATGGACCGCATCGTGGAGATCCGTGCCGGTGATCGCTGCGCCGTGGTGCAGCCCGGCGTGCTCAATGGAACGCTGCAGCAGGCGCTGGCGCCACATGGCCTGTTCTGGGCGCCGGACCCATCCAGCGCGGAGATCTGCAGCGTGGGTGGCAACCTGGCCTGCAACGCCGGTGGCCCGCGCGCGGTGAAGTACGGCACCAGCCGCGACAACGTGCTGGGCCTGGTCGCGGTCACTGGCACCGGCGAGGTGATCCGCTGCGGTGGCGCCTACACCAAGGACTCCACAGGCTACGACCTCACCCACCTGCTGGTGGGCAGCGAAGGCACGCTGGCGCTGATCGTGGAAGCCACCCTCAAGCTGACCCCACTGCCGGTCAGCCAGGCCGGCCTGCGCGTGCTGTACCGCGACGCCGATGCGGCGGCCGCTGCGGTGTCACGCCTGATGTCGCAGCCGGTGGTGCCCACGCGCCTGGAATTCATGGACGCCCGCAGCCTGGAGCTGCTGCGCCTCAATGGTGCCGAGGTACCCGAGGCGGGCGCGATGCTGCTGGTCGAAGCCGATGGTGACCACGATACCCTGCCCTACCTGCTGCAGGCACTGGCCAGCGCCGCCGAAGGCGACGGCATGATCGAACTGGACGTGGCGATGGAAGGCCGCGCGCGCGACCAGCTATGGGCCGCACGCAAGGCCTTGTCGCCCGCACTGCGTACCGTCGCGCCCGGCAAGATCAATGAAGACGTGGTGGTACCGGTGTCGCGCATTCCGGAACTGGTGGCTGGCGTGCAGGCATTGGCACGCGAGTACGCGCTGACCATCGTCACCTTCGGTCATGCCGGCAACGGCAACCTGCACGTCAACATTCTTTACCACCCGGACGATGCCGACGAGAACGCACGCGCGCATGCCGCGCTGCCGAAGATCTTCGAACTGACGCTGTCCCTGGGCGGCACGTTGTCCGGTGAGCATGGCATTGGTCTGGCCAAGCGCGATTTCATGGCGCAGGCGTTCAGCCCGGCCACGCTGGTGACGATGCGCGCGATCAAGACCGCGCTGGACCCGGATGGCATTCTCAACCCGGGCAAGGTGCTGCCGCCGGTGTGATGCTGGCCGGGCATGAACCGGCGCTACCAAGGCGTGCACCTGTAGAGCCGAGCCCACGCTCGGCTGCTCTTCGTTCAGATCACGATGCACCCGCGCTTCGCGCGGTGAGCCGAGCGTGGGCTCGGCTCTACAGGGGTCCGCGTGCCGACCCCGGCATTGCCGCTTACCAGGCCATGCGCACGCCCACCTGGCCACCCACGTTGCAGTAGCCGTGCTCACCGCGCTGTACGCTCAGCCCGCCCCATGCGCCCCAGCGCTGGCCCAGCTTCAACTCGGCACCGGCCTGCACTTCATAACGATTGCGCGGCACATCCGCGCCCAGCGTGTCATCGTTGAACTGCAACCTGCTGGTACCGCTGCCGCGCAGCCAGTTCATGCCCAGGTACGGCTGCACGGTGTTGCCACCCGCAGTGCCATGACCGAACACGCGCACGCCCAGGCGCCCGCTCAGGCCACCTGCATCCGCATGGTCGACAACCGTGCCATTGCTCTCCACGTGGCGATCCGCGCGATAGCCTGCATACGTCAGCTGCAGCTGCGGCTGCACGTAAAGTGCACTGCCAGCCCCCTGCCACACATTGAAGGTATGGCCCACTTCCAGTGACGCAGTGGCCACACGCGCATCATAGTGCTCCGGCTCCAGACCGATACCCTGCACACGGTTGTCGAAGCGGCCGAACTGCATGGTCGCATCCACATAGGCACCGCCGGTGCCTTCCGCATCCTGCATCCAGGTGCCGTACACACCCACGGCGGTACCACGCACGCGGCCGGTGGCGGTGTAGCCGGTCAGATCCGAGGCGACACGATTGTCAGCACGGCCATTGCCCAGCATCACACCGAACGTGGCATTGCCATTTTGCAGCAGGTCACTGCCGATCTGCAGCACCGACGTATTGCCATCCACCGGCAGCTGGCCACCCACCGCAGTGAAGTCCGCATTGCCACGACCTACGCGTGCCCAGGCAGTGCGCTCACCCGTTAGGGTGCCGGTGCGATCATGCATCCGGTGCGCGAACATGTTCACTGCGGCGGACTGGTTCGCCAGATAGGCACCGGCTTCCGGGCGCAGCACCGGCGGCGGCCGGATCGGATCGACGATTCCGCCGCCGCCCCCGCCTTCACCGCCCTCACCCGGATCCGGACCCGGGCCTGGGTTCACCACGCAGCCCGGCGCTGCCGGGTCGTCCTCGCAGACATCAAACCACTGCGAGCGCAGGTACCAATGGCCATCGGTGGGATCGGCCAGACCGCCCTGGAACAGGAAGTACTCGTACGAACCGCCCACCGCACGCCCGGTCAGCGTATAGCTGGCTAGCGATGTGCCGTCCACTTCGATCAGCTGGATGCCATCCACAGTGGGCGCCCCCACACCGCCGATGTTCCTCACCGCAATCAGGGCATCACCAGAAGTATCACCGCGCACGTGCAGGCGGTCGATGGCCGAATCATCGCCAGCCAGCGCGCCCTGGAACAGGAAGGTGGCGCCCTCGCTGTGCAGGTCACCCTCCACCGTGAGCGTATTGAAGCGGCCGCTGCCATCGGACAACGCCACCACGCTGTCGCGCGCCTGCAACTCGCCCACGGTCGCATCGCCGGTCAACGTCCATTGGCTGCCGCTTTCAAGCGCAAGCGTCTGCACCAGATCGGAAGCCCCCTGCCACAGCGCACCATCCGCCAGACGCACATGCACCTCGGACTGCGGCACCAGCCCGGCGTCTTCGTCGTCGGGCGTGATGACGATATCGCCGTGCAGTTGCGAGCCACCGTCCAGCGCCACGTCGAAGCGTCCGGCCACGGCAGCATCCAGTGCCAGGCCGATGCCGTTGCCACCGGACACCACCACACCGTTACTCAACGTCAGCACTGGATCACGGCTGCTGCGCAACCAGATGCCACCGTGCTGCGCACTCACCAGCGAGCCGCCGTCGATGCTCATCTGGCCGTTGTCGTTGATCACCGCCGCCCAGGCACCTTCGCCTTCAGTGCGCACATGGGTGTTGGCCAGCGTCATTTCGCCCCTGCCCCCCGACAACACACCGTATGAATTGATGCCGGTGGTGCGCACCACGCTGTCGGCAAGGTGTACGGTGCCGCCAAGGCGGGCGATCGCACCAATGGCGCCGTCGCCTTCGGTAAGAATATCGATCATGTTGCCGTTCGCTAGTGGTGCAGCAGATACACCGCCTTCGGCATACAACCCATGACCATTCTGGCCAAGGGTCCGCAATCGGCTGCCGGTAACCTGCGCGGTACCTCCCAGCACCGATATCGCCTGCCAATAGGTGCCATTGGCCGTAATGGTCGATCCGTCGACTACCAGATCGCCATTCGTCACTCGAATGCCAACGCCATTGCGAGTAGTGATGAACGAATCGGTCACACGCGCAACCACATCGCGCTGGTTCATGTCGATGCCGATCGATACGCTGTCGAGCCGGCTGCCGTGCAGGGTGAGGTCCGCGCCTTCGGTCATATGGATGCCGAAGTGACCGGACAGCTCCACCCCATCCAGGCGCAGCACGCCGCCGCCACCGGTGGCGAAGCTGACCGCGGTGGCGTTGTCGCCACGTGCATGCACGCTGCCTCCACGCATCTCAAGCTCACCGCCGACGAACAATCCCATTCCGGAGCGCTCGTGGGTCAGATCGATGTCGACATCTTCCAACACCACCTTGCTGCCCAGCCCCACCAGCACGCCCGATGCACCGGCGCCGCTGCCATCTATCCGCGCCGAGCGCAGGGTGACATCGCTGCCACCCTGCGCCCACACCCCATGACCTGCCCCCGCCACAGCGATCTGCAGACGTTCGGCCAGCAGTGTTCCATCACGCACGTCCAACCCATTGGACTGGTCGCCAAGAATCTCGATCGCGCTGTCGCGCACTACTGCCTGCCCCTGCTGCACGCTGACGCCATGGGCCAACCCGCCACGGGTAGTGATCCGCACGTTGTCCAGTGACAGCGCACCGGACAGCGCTTCCGCCCCCGACGCTGCCGTGCCGCGCGTTTCGATATGCGTTCCGCTGGCGTGAACCTGGCCGCCATTGGCGGCGGAAAGGCCGGCAGCACCATAGCCGGAGGTCAAGACGCTACCCGCCTGCAGTTCGATACGACTTCCGGCACCCTCGGCGCGTGCAGCGGCAGCACGCAGCCCTTCGGTAATCAAATTGACCGGTCCCGTTGGAATGAGGCTGCCACCGTTGATGGCAAGGAACGCATGCCCACCCGGATTGCCCGGCTCCACCGGGTCAGTGGTGTGGTAATCGCCCGCAGCCGGGTTCTGTTCGTCGCCATCGGCGATGACCTGCTGTGCCATGGCGGCCGACGACGCCAGGCGGCGGACAACCCCACGGCAAGCAGATGGGAGCGGGGAAGTACACGACGCATGCGGGGGACGCTCCAATGGAAGGGCCCATACCGTAGGAAGCGGCCGCAATGGCGCCTATCGAATTGGTTGCATACCGCAGCCGCTGCGTCGTCCTGTCGCGCCCAAATATGGACCGGATTCACTGTGCTGAACATCGGCCGACCCGATCGTCCAGACGGCCAGCGCTTTGCAACTAATTGCATGGGCCGGCGCCGTGCCCGCGGCCAGAATTCGTGCCGATCAAGACACAGGTTGCCTGGTTAGGCTCATCACGCGCGCTTCACGCGAACAGGTCGAAAAGGCCACATCCGTGAACGAGCACCTGAACGACTCCCTGTGTCGACTCTTTCCCAGAAAGGACAAGACCATGAACCGTCATCGCACCCGCACTGCTCATCCTCATCAACGCCCGCTGGCGCGTGGAATCGTCCTCGCACTCTGCATGCTGCCGCTGGCCGGCGCCTGGGCCGGTGATCTGGACGGTACCGTTGGGTTGGTCGACAACGGCGACCCGATTGAAGAGTGGACACTGCGCAACAACGCGGTGTTGACAGTGGTCGGTGGGCAGACCAACAGCATCCGTGCGGTTGATTCACTCGTGTACATGTCAGATGCCACCATCAACCGCAGCGGCTCCTACCAGCGTGCTGTCGAGCTGGATGGCACGGCGAGCCTGCAGTCGGAACGCAGCACGTTGCGTGGCGGCGGCATCTTGGTCCAGGGCTCCTCGTCGGCGCACCTGATCGGCAGCCGCATTCTTGTCACCGCTGCCGACGGCCTGCTGCCAAGCAATCCACTCAGCATCGGCCTGACGCTGGGCAGCACCCCCGGCGGCATTCCCTTGGCCGGCGCCTGGTCCATTCTGGATTCCACCCATGTGCGCGTGGAGGACACGACAAGCGGTAGCGATATGTCCAGTGGTCTGGGCGTGCGCATGGAAAACGGCCGGGTAGACATCGTCAATGGCTCGGAAATCGACGCCGACAACGTGGGGGTGTTGATGTACGGCTCGATCCATACGCCCGACACGCTACGTCTGGGTATTGACGGTTCCACTATTCGCTCCGGGCGCGGCGCGGCGATCCGCGTGGGCGCCGACGAGGCTGCCGACTTCGAGATCACCGTGGCAAACGGTGCACAGTTGATCGCGGGCAATGGCAATCTGCTGCAGGTGGACTCGCTTACCGGTAGCAGCACGCCGGGGGCCAGCCATGTGCTCTTCAACGTGGATGACACGCGCCTGATCGGCAATGTCAGCTTCGATGCCGCAACGGTTGATGGCAGCCTGGACGTCTTCCTACGCAACAAGGCGCAGATCGACGGCCGCTTCATCAACGTCACCACTGCCAGCATCGACAGCGATGCCACCTGGCTGATGACCGGCGACAGCAACGTCGGCCATCTCACGCTGGGCGCGAGCGGTACCGTCGCGCTGGGCAATGGCAGCAGCTTCAACACGCTCAGCCTGGATGAGTTCACCGGCAACGGCGGCACGCTGCTGTTCAACACCCAGCTGGGCGACGACACCTCGCTGACCGACACGCTGGTGATTGCCGGCGATGCCAACGGCCAGGCTAACGTGCGCGTGCTCAATGCCGGCGGTGCCGGTGCGAAGACCGATCGCGGCATCGAGCTGATCGATATCGGCGGCGCGTCCAACGCGCAGTTCGATCTGGTTGGCCGCGCTGTGGGCGGTCAGTACGAGTACTTCCTGGTGAAGGATGCCAACGGTAACTGGTACCTGCGCTCGGAACTGGGTGGTGCACCGGATCCGTGCCTGGTCGACCCGACCCTGCCGGAGTGCAAGCCGGTGGACCCGGTCGATCCGATCGACCCGCCGCCGCCGATCCTGCGCCCGGAGACCGGCGCCTATCTGGCCAACCAGTTCGCGCTGGACCAGATGCTGCGCCACAACTACCGCGATCGTCAGGGCAGCGCCGCGGCGGCGGATGGCATCCGTGGCTGGGCCCGCGTGGACGCCACCCAGAGCAAGCTGGGTGCGGTGGATGACCAGCTCGACCTGCGCGTGGACCGCTCGCGCCTGCAGCTGGGTGGGGACATCGGCGTATTCGATGACGGCCGTGGCCGCGTCGGCGTGATGGGCACCGCCGCGCGCAGCAGTGCTACCTCGCGCTCGGACGTGACCGGTTTCAGCGCACGCGGCAAGGTGGAAGGTGGCGCGCTGGGCGTGTACGGCAACTGGGCCAACGACGCCATGTACGTGGATGCCAGCGTGCAGCGCGGCCAATTCCGCAACCGTGTGCAGGGCGAGGGCCTGGCCGAGGAGCGCTACGACTCGGACATCTGGCAGTCGTCGGTGGAAGCCGGTTACCGCTTCGACATCGGCCAGATCGGCGGCACCGCGCTGAGCCTGCAGCCGGAGCTGCAACTGGTCTACACCGACGCGAAGACCGACGTGCATACCGAAACCAACGGCACCGTGGTACGTGCGCAGGGCAACAGCGGTTTGTCCGGCCGTGCCGGCCTGCGCCTGCAGGGTGAATCGCGCTCGGCCGCGGGGGCCTCGGTCAGCCCGTACCTGGCGGCAAACTGGTACCGCGATCGCGCTGGTAGTGGCATCGCCTTCGATGACGAGGTGCTGAAGGCTGGCATTCCGCGTAACCGCTATGAGCTGAGCGCAGGTGCGCGTGTGGAGTTCCGTTCGGGCCTGAGCGCATGGGGTGGCTTCGGTGTGATGCGGGGTGACCATGGTTACCGCGAGGCGACCGCAAATTTGAATCTTTCCTACAAGTGGTGATACCCAGGAGTAGAACCGACGCGAAAGCGCTCACTCGTGGGCGATACGAGGCATTCACGCCGCCCGCCAACTTGCCGTGATGCTGCGCTGGAATCATACAAATGATCGCTCGCTATAGATCTTCAAGGCTGGCACCTCCAACAGTGCGATAGAAGCGGGTTTTTGCAACTAATCTCATGGAATGTTGAAGGTTGCGCAACGACACTTGCGGCCGATTCGGACATTGGCCGCTATGCCGCCAGCATCTGCGTGGTCGTCGCCCTGAAGGGCGGCATCAATTGGGCCATGAACGCAACAGCCAATGTCCTTTTCCCATACCCCGAAAAGGAAAAGTGCATGAACCCTCGCAGCACCCATAACACCATACCCGCCCGCCGGGTACTTGCCAGCGGACTGCTGCTGGCAATGTCCGCATTTGCTACCGCACCCGCCCTCGCGGGGAGTCTTGCCACTGGCACCCGGGAGATTGTCGAGGGCGACAACGTTGAGAACTGGCAAGTGACCAACGACGCACACTTGATCGTCAATGGCGGTCACACCCGCCATTTGCGCGCAACGGCGGCCTCGAAGATCTCATTGCGCAATGCCTTTGTCTCGACAAACCCCATTGCAGCACCATTGATACAGCTAGAGGGAAGCGCCTCACTCGATGCGATCAACAGCAGAATCAATGGCGAAGTGGTGCTTCTGGATAACACATCACTGCGAGTGGGCCCCGGCAGTTCCATTCACGTGATGAAGGATAATCACACCCCGACACGCACGCGCTCAATCGGAATCGACCTGGTCAGTGGACACACAGGCGCACCCACGGCGGTCCTCGATTCGGCCGCAGTCTGGGTCGAAGACGCGCCTGCCTTCGGCTTCGCGCTGAACAGCGGTATCGGCGCGCGTCTTCAGCAAGGGCGCCTGGATATCAGCAACGGATCACTCATCAACGCGAGCAACGTCGCTGCGCTATTGTGGAACAATCGCGGCCGAGGAGCGCCGGATACCATTCGACTTGGCATCAATGCATCCAGACTGCAGTCCGGACGGGGTGCCGCCATCCACGTCATGCCGTCGACAGACAACAATTACGACATCAACGTCTCCAATGGCTCGATCCTGATATCGGGCGATGGCAATCTGCTTCTGGTCCGGTCAGATCATGGAGGCGACGGCAGTGCACGCACCGATGTCGATTTCGTGGTCGATGATTCGCGCCTGATTGGCAACGTCACCTTCGATCCCACCACAGTGACCAACGGCACTTTGGATGTGATCCTGCGCAACAACGCCCAGATCGATGGCCGTTTCTTCAACGTCACCAGCACCACCATTGACACCGGCAGCACCTGGCTGATGACCGGCGACAGCAACGTCAGCCACCTCACCCTGGGCAGCACCGGTACCGTGGCACTGGGTAATGGCAGCAGCTTCAATACCCTCAGCATGGATACCTTCACCGGCAACGGCGGCACGCTGGCGTTCAATACGCATCTCGGTGACGACACCTCGGCCACGGACAAGCTGATCATTGCCGGCGATACCCACGGCCAGGCCAACGTGCGCGTGCTCAATGCCGGCGGAGCCGGTGCAAAAACCGACAAGGGCATCGAGCTGATCCGTGTGGGCGGTGCGTCCAACGCGCAGTTCGACCTGCAGGGCCGCGCGGTCGGCGGCCAGTACGAGTACTTCCTGTTCAAGGATGCGACCAGCGGCGGCTGGTATCTGCGCTCGGAACTGGCGACCACGCCGGACCCGTGCCTGGCCGACCCGACCCTGCCGCAGTGCAAGCCGATCGTCGATCCGGTGGACCCGATTGACCCGATTGAGCCACCTACCCCGGTGCTACGCCCGGAAGCGGGCGCCTACCTGGCCAACCAGTTCGCGGTGGACCAGCTGCTGCGTCATGGCTGGCGTGACCGCCACGGCGGCAGCACGGCCGCCAACGATGGCGTGCGTGGCTGGGCCCGCGTGGACGGCAAGCAGAGCAAGCTGTCGGCCGTGGAAGACCAGCTGGACCTGCGCGTGGACCGCTCGCGCCTGCAGCTGGGTGCGGACGTTGGTGTGTTCGATAACGGCCGTGGTCGCGTGGGCGTGATGGGCAGCATCACGCAGTCCAGCGCCACTTCGCGTTCGCAGCTGACCGGCTACAGCGCACGCGGCAAGGTGGACGGTGGTGCACTCGGCGTGTATGGCAACTGGAACAGCGATGCGCTGTATGTGGATGCCAGCGTGCAACGCGGCCAGTTCCGCAACCGCGTGCAGGGCGAAGGCTTGGCTGAGGAGCGTTACGACTCGGATCTGTGGCAGTCGTCGCTGGAGGCCGGTTACCGCATCGGCATTGGTGCGATCGGCAGCACCGCGCTGAGCGTGCAGCCGGAACTGCAGCTGGTCTATACCGATGCCAACATCGATGTGCACACCGAGAACAACGGCACGGTAGTGCGCTCGCAGGGCGACAGCGGCTTGTCCGGGCGCATGGGCCTGCGCCTGCAGGGCGAAGGCCACTCGGCAGCGGGCGCCTCGGTCAGCCCGTATCTGGCGGCAAACTGGTACCGCGATGGTGCCGGCAACGGCATCGCCTTCGATGATGAAGTGCTGAAGGCCGGCATTCCGCGCAACCGTTATGAACTGAGTGCGGGCGCTCGATTGGAATTCCGTTCGGGCCTGAGCGCATGGGGTGGCTTCGGTGTGATGCGCGGCGACCATGGTTACCGCGAGGCAACTGCGAATGTGAGTGTCGCCTACAAGTGGTGATGTAGAAACACGCACGGCGCCGGACGGTTCCGGCGCCGAATTCTGCCTTCTGTAGCGCCGAGCCATGCTCGGCTGCTTTTCGATCAGAACGCGGTGAGCCGAGCATGGGCTCGGCTCTACGGAAAATGTCGCAACTGCCACGCCGGTGCGCACCTGGTTTCGCGCATTGTATGCGCCGTAAATCCGCAACGATTTCGAAATTGAAACTTTTCTGATTGGTATAGCAGCACTTGCATGCACATCATGGCGCGCCACCGACAACGGGTGGCACGGGCTTGCAATCCCGTTTGGCAAAGACGTTGTTTACGCTTGCCTGTCGGCGTCGCTCTTTCCTTGTTGGGCGGCGTCGGCAGGCAATCCGTCCGTGCATCTATGGCGGGCGGTGCGTGGGGGCTTCGTGCCCGCCGGCGTTTCGCGTTTTTGCCACCGGTATTGCAACCACGCACCGTCCGCCGCCCTTGCCCAGCGTGAGGGCGGCCCCTTGCTTCGCACTCAAGGACGCCGCCATGACTTCTTCGCTCTATCCCTACCTCTTCGCCATCCTGCTTGGCTGTCTGCAGCGCATTCATCATGTGGAAGCCGCCGATGGCCGACCCTGGCCTTGTAAAGGCCGCAATCAGGGTCAGGGCATCGCGATGGCCCGCATCGACCGCGCCAACGCCGGGCTGACACTGCTGCTGGAACTGCTGCATGCCATCGAGCGTGTGCGCGTGGATGGCGACGAGCGTCAGCAGGTGGGCGATGAGGTGCGTGAGGGATTGCTGCTGGCCTGCCGTGGGCTGGCCGAGTATTTGGATGTGCAGTTGCGGGCGGCGTAGATCCGCGCCGTTGCGGAGCCGAGCATGGGCTCGGATCTACAGGAAATGCAGCAGGATGACTGCACCAGCGACTTTCTCGTCCTACGCTTGCGCACCGCCAACGACTTGCATTGAGAGAGGCCGGCGCGGCACGCTGCAGGCCACTGCCTCACTTCGCAGGTTCGCGCCATGGCGTCACCCCTGGGCTCCGTGCTTGCCACCCTGCAAGGCTTGCAGCGCCGGCTGCTGTTCGGTGGCGGTGCCATCTTGACCCTGCTTCTCCTGGCCGCCGGCTGCGCGGCGCTGTGGCTGCGGCTGGAAACGGTGCACCTCAACGAGCGCGAGGCGCTGCAGCGCGGCCAGCAGACGGTGGATCGCTACATTGGCGAGCGCAGGCGGGCCTACGTGGCCAGCTTGAACACCAACGCCATGCTGTGGGCTACCCAGCAAACCGCACTGGTGGCCGGTGGCCTGCCTGTTGCTGCCCGCTTTTCAGCACAGGATGGCCAGGCCGGCGTGGTGGCACCCGGCGCCCTGTCCGTCCCCTGGCTGGCGCTGTCCCCGCGCGAGGGCCGTCTTCCGCCACAGGCGGAGGCGGCGTACCTGGGCATGGTGCAGACCTATTCGGCGTACATGGCCGCCACCGTCGCGGCGCAGGATTCGCCCACTTCCTTGATCTCCTTCGCCTTCGAACCGGAAGGGCGCCTGTTTGCGATCGCCGGGCTGCATGATGAAGCGCAGCTGCTGCAACTCATGAAGGTGCCTACCCGTGAACAGGCACTGGCCGCGCTGGCACAGACCGCCGATGCCGGCTGGCAGTCAGCGGGTGCGGACTCCGAGCTTCAACTGGACAGTGGCCGGCTGCGCGCCTACTTCGGCCGCAATCCGTTCACCGGCGAGGATGCACTGGTCACCCAGATGCGCCTGCGCAGCAATGGCACCCCCTTCATCAACCGGCTGACGTTTGAACCGCTTCAAGGCCTGCGCGAGCGGTTGGAGGAGGCCAGCCCGGGGACGTGGGTGGTGCTGGACCGGCAGGGAAACGATGTTCTGCGCAGTGCTGCGGACGCTGCGATTTCCGGGCCTGCGCTGCGCGCCGCGCCATCGCCCCGGCCTACGCTGTTGGCACTGCCTGCCGGCCGTGCCTTCGTGATGTCCGCACCCTTGCAGGGCATCGACTGGACGCTGCTGCGGCTCTACCGCTGGACCGACATCTGGACGGCGCAGCAGACCTATCTGCTCGGGGGCGGGCTGGCCCTGACCGCCCTGCTGGCCGCGCTGTGGACGCTGTTGCTGCTGGTGGACCGGCGCGTGCTGCGGCCGGCGCTGGAAGAAGCCGCACGGGTGCATGAAAGCGAAGCGTTGAGCCGCACGCTGATCGAAACGTCGCCGGTCGGCCTGTGCCTGCTCGACCAGCAGAGCGGGCAGTTGATCCTGCACAACCAGGCACTGGAGCAGCTGATCGGCGACACCACCGGCAACCTGTTGGACGCACTGGTCGGCCGCCTGGTGCAACGCGTTGACGGCCAGGTACACGGGCAGCTGTTCGAGGCGCCGTCCGCGGATGAGCACGGTCCATCGCGCTACCTGCAATCCATTGTGGCCGCCGCGCGCTACCAGCGGCGGGCGATCTGGGTCTGCGCGGTGACCGATGTGACCGCACAGACCGAAACCCAGCAGCGCCTGCTGGATGCACGGCGTCATGCCGAACAGGCCCAGCACGATGCCGAGGCCGCGGACCAGGCCAAGACCGCCTTCGTGGCAATGATCAGCCATGAAATACGTACCCCTTTGAGCGGCGTGCTCGGCCACCTTGAACTGCTTGCCCGCCAGACCATGCCGGCGGCGGCGCACGCGCATGTCACGCGCGCGCGCAGCGCCGCCGATGTGCTGCAGGGGCTGGTGAACGACACCCTGGATCTTTCCCGTATCGAAGCCGGGCTGATGACGCTGGAACCGGCGCCTTTCGATCCGCGTGCGTTGCTGCAGCAGACCGCGACACTGTTCGAGCCACAGGCCAGCGCAAAAGGCCTGCGCCTGGAGCTGCACACCGGCGATGCGCTGGGGCCGGCCTATGTGGCCGACGCAGGCCGCGTGGCGCAGGTGATCAACAACCTGGTGGGCAACGCGGTGAAGTTCACGGCATCGGGAACGGTTGCGGTCAGCATTGATGCCTCGGTGCAGCCCGATGGCAGCGAGTGGCTGCACGTGGAGGTGCGCGATACCGGCCCGGGCATCGATGCCGAAGCACAGGCCGTGTTGTTCAAACCGTTCGTGCAGGTCGGTGCCGGCTCGGCACGGCAGCACGGCGGCAGCGGCCTGGGGCTGGCCTTGTGCCAACGCTTCGCCGAACTGCTCGGCGGCACCCTTGGCGTGCGCAGCACCCCGGGCACCGGCAGCGTTTTCCGCCTGGACATTCCAGCACGCCGGACCACCGCCGTGGCAGGCACGCCGCCACGGCCAGCGCCTGTAGAGCGCGCGCATTCCCCGCGTGGCCACGCCTTGCTGGTGGATGACAGCGTGATCAGCCGTGACGTGACGCTGGGGCAACTGCATGCGCTGGGTTGGCAGGTCACCCTCGCGGCCGACGGCGAGGAGGCGTGGCACCGCTGGCGCGCGGGCCGGTTCGACATCGTGCTGACTGATCTGAACATGCCGCACCTGGACGGATACGGGCTGGCCCGGAAACTGCGTGCGGATGACCCCTCCATCCCCATCGTCGCACTCACCGCCAATGCGATGCCCGAGGACGCGCAGCGCGTACGCGAGGCCGGTATGTCCACACTGCTGCTGAAGCCGCTCGACCTGCCGTCGCTGGAGGCCGCGCTGCATGGATTCGACCTCGATCGCTCGGCACAGCCACCCTTACCTCCGGTGGTGAGCGAGGCGGTTCAGCGGCAGATGCGCGAGGCGTTCCTGCAGACCGCGCACCGCGACTACACGGCGTTGACCCAGGCGCTGGACAGTGCCGATGCACCGGCCATGATCGATCAGTTGCACAGTTTCGCCGGCGCGCTGGTATTTCTGGGAGAGCCCCAGGCGGCGCGCAGCTGCCAGCAGGCCGAGCAGGCCTTGCGCAGCAGCGGTGCGACAGATGCGACGTCGAAGGCAACCGTCATTGAGGCCATCGCGTTGATCGCGGCTGGCATCGAACGTCAGGTTGCCGCGCAGCAGGCTTGAGCCCGCACCCTCAACCGGCGAAGTGCTGGTAGCCGCCGCCGGCGGCTTCGCCATCCACGTGCACGCCCTGCCCTTCGGCAATGCGGCCGATACGGGTCAGCGGCACATCCAGCGATTCGGCGAGGTAATGCAGCGCGTCGCGCTGGTCGGCAGCTGCCGTGAAGCACAGTTCGTAGTCGTCGCCACCCCGCAGTGCGCATTCGCGGGCGGTTTCGCGCCCAAGCAACTCACGCAACGCATTCGAGATCGGCAGCAGATCAGCATCGACATGCGCGGCCACCGCGCTGCGCGTGGCGATGTGGCCCAGGTCGGCCAGCAGGCCATCGGACACGTCCACCGCCGCGTGCGCGAACGCACGCAGGCGCAGGCCCAGGGTGACGCGCGGGGTCGGCCGCAGCAGGCGCAGGCGCAGGCTTTCGTAGTCGGCCAGCAGGGTGGCGGTGGCCACGTTCAGCGCACCCTGCTGCCACAGGCGCAGTGCACCGGCGGCGTCGCCGAGGGTGCCGCTGACCCAGATGTCATCGCCAATCTGTGCGCGATCACGACGCAGCGCCTGGCCGCGTGAGACCTGACCCATCGCGGTGACCGACAGCGACAGCGGGCCACGCGTGGTGTCGCCACCAATCAGGGCGATGTCGTGCTGGTCGGCCAGTGCGAAGAAACCGTCGGCGAAGGCCTCGATCCAGTCTTCGCTGGCTTCCGGCAACGACAGCGCCAGCGTGCACCACGCCGGGCGCGCGCCCATCGCGGCGAGGTCGGAGAGATTCACGGCCAGCGTCTTCCAGCCGATATCGAACGCCGGCGTTTCGGCCGGGAAGTGCACGCCGCTGTTGAGCGTATCGGCAGTGACCACCAGCTGTTCGTTCGGGCGCGGCTGCAGCAGTGCAGCGTCATCACCAATACCGAGCACGATGTCGTCGCGCTCGACGGTGCGGGCGCGGATGCGGTCGATGAGGGCGAATTCAGCCAGGGACATGGGGCGTTCCCGTGGGGGTGGCGGCGATATCGGGCATCGGTGCCAACCAGGGTTGACACCCACCAGAAGCGGAGTCAGGGCCGGTATCGACCCAGCAGGTCACGGCCCGTCCAGGACGAGCAGAACCGGGTCAGTGACCCGATTCGACCTTGCGCCATTCCACGGCGGCACGATCCAGCACGCCGTTGACGTAGGTGTGGCCGTGTTCGGAACCGAAACGCTTGGCCGATTCGATGGCTTCGTTGATCACCACGCGGTATGGCACGTCCAGGCGGTAACGCAGCTCGTAGGCGGCCAGGCGCAGCACCGCGCGTTCGATCGCGTCCACTTCTTCGATGCCACGGTCCAGGTACGGGCCGAGCGCTTCGTCGATGTCGCGACGGTTGTCGAGCACGCCGTGCAGCAGCGCCTCGAAGTACGCCAGGTCGGCGATTTCGCGGGCCTGCTCGTGGGCGAACTGGGCGATCAGCGACTGGGCGTTGCCGCCGGAGATCTGCCAGGCGTAGATGGCCTGCACGGCACGACGGCGGGCGCGCGAGCGCAGCACCGGATCGACGCCATCGCGGCGGACGGGTTTACCGGAGGGCTTGCCCTGGGTGTTCTTGTTCATGGCAGCTGCTCCAGAAGATTGACCATTTCCAATGCGGCGAGTGCGACTTCCTCGCCCTTGTTGCCGTGGCTGCCGCCTGCGCGGGCCTCGGCGTCTTCAACGCGTTCCACCGCCAGCACGCCGTTCAGCACCGGCACGCCGAAGTCCAGCTGCACGCGCATCAGGCCCTCGGCGCAGCGGTCGGCCACGTGTTCATAGTGGCGGGTATCGCCACGGATCACGCAGCCCAGAGTGAGGATGGCGGCGTGTTCATGGGCGGCAGCCAGGCGCGCGGCCACCAGCGGCAGCTCCCAGGCACCCGGCACGCGGATCACGTCGATGTTGGCTTCGGTGATGCCGTTGCCGGCCAGGCTCTGGCGGGCGCCAGCGACCAGCGTATCGGTGATGCGGGCGTTCCAGCGGCTGGCCAGGATGGCGAAGCGCGCCGATTCGGGAGTGCGAAGATCGCCTTCGAAGTGGCTCATATGCGGCTTGGGGGACTCGATAAGGGGGTAATTCTAGCGTGGATGGGCCCCGGCCGTGGCTAGCGGGGGCCTGCAGGGTGTGCCGACCAACGGTCGGCACCCACCACAGGCAGGGCATGGTCGGCACCCACCAGAGGGCGGACGGTGGGTGCCGACCGTTGGTCGGCACACCAAGGGGGTTACAGGGCCACCGTCTCCACCACTTCCAGGCCGTACCCGGCCAGGCCGATCTGGCGGCGCGGGGTGCCCAGCACGCGCAGCTTGCCCAGGCCCAGGTCGGACAGGATCTGCGCGCCGGCACCGTTGCGGCGCCACTGGCTCACGTCCTTGTCCTTGCCCGGCACCACCGGCGCCGGCTGCTGGCGCAGGCGGGCCAGCAGGGCCTCGCCATCACGCGGGGCCTGCAGCACCACCATCACGCCACTGCCTTCAGCATCGATCGCACGCAGAGCGTCGGTGGCCGCCACACCGAAGTCGTCACGGCGCCAGTGCAGCAGGTCGGCCAGCGGATTCTCCACCTGCACGCGCACCAGGGTCGGGGTGTCCGCATCCGGGGTGCCGCGGACCAGCGCGAAATGCAGGTCGTGGGCGATGCGGTCGCGGTAGGTGACCAGCTTGAACGGGCCGAATTCGGTGTCGATCTCGCGCTCGTCCACGCGTTCAACGGTCTTTTCGGTGGCCAGGCGGTAAGCGATCAGGTCGGCGATGGAGCCCATCTTCAGGCCGTGCTCGCGGGCGAACACTTCCAGTTCCGGGCGGCGCGCCATGCTGCCATCCGGGTTCAGGATCTCCACCAGCACGCCGGCCGGTTCCAACCCCGCCAGCATGGCCAGGTCAACGCCGGCTTCGGTGTGGCCGGCGCGGGTCAGCACGCCGCCCGGCTGGGCGATCAGCGGGAAGATGTGGCCCGGCTGGTGCAGGTCCGACGGCTTGGCATTGGGCTTCACCGCGGTGCGGATGGTGTGCGCGCGGTCGTGCGCCGAGATGCCGGTGGTAACGCCCTCGGCAGCCTCGATGCTGACCGTGAAGTTGGTCTGGAACTGCGCGGTATTGGCCTGCACCATCGGCGCCAGGCCGAGATCGGCGGCGCGGGTACGGTTCAACGGCAGGCAGACCAGGCCACGGCCATGGGTGACCATGAAGTTGATGTCGCTGGCCTTGACCAGCTCGGCGGCCATGATCAGGTCGCCTTCGTTCTCGCGGTCTTCGTCATCGACGATGACCACCATGCGGCCCAGGCGGATGTCTTCCAGGATGTCCGGAATCGGGGCGAAATTCATGCGGCATCTCCGTGCGGGTGCTGACCGTTGGCCGGCACGCTGATCAGGCGCTCCACATAACGGGCGACCAGATCGATTTCAAGATTGACCGCGCTGCCTACGCCTGCGGCGGAGAAGGCAGTGTTGGCCACCGTGTGCGGGATCAGGGCGACGTCAAACCCTTCATCGTCCACTTCGTTGACCGTGAGGCTGACGCCATCCACGCAGATCGAGCCCTTCTTGGCGATGTAGCGGCGCAGCGAGGCCGGCGCGGCGAAACGCCAACGCTGGGCACGCGCGTCTTCGTGGATGGACAGCACCTGGCCGAGGCCGTCGACGTGTCCGCTGACCAGATGGCCGCCAAGGCGGTCGGTCGGGCGCATGGCACGTTCGAGATTGATGACCGCCCCTTCGCCCAACTGGCCCAGCGTGGTCAGGCCCAGGGTCTCGGTGGAGGCATCGGCCTGGAAGCTGCTGGCGTCGAATGCGATGACGGTGAGGCAGACGCCGTTGATGGCAATGCTCTCGCCCATCTGCACGTTGTCGAACGGCAGATTCCCGACATTGAAGGTGAAGCGGACATCGCCGCCGATGGATTCGCGTGCGGCCAGACGGCCGACGCCTTCGATGATTCCAGTAAACAAGAAACGTTCTCCGCGAAAAGTGAGCGAAAAACGCCGCAAGGCAAACAGGCACGCGCAGGGCATGAGCCCTGTGGCACCGTCTTCTTTCATCCGGACTATGACCGTCGGCTCCGGCATTGGACCGGATCTGCTGACCCCCGGCCGTGGGCCGGGGCGCTCGCGGGCTCGTGCTTGCGCACCTACCGCCGGTGGGGAATTGCACCCCGCCCTGAAGACGTTTGTGTACCGGCGAACCGGCCTGCCTATTGTACCAGCCCGGGCTGAACGGGGTCGGATGCGACAGCTGTGACGGCCGTCGCTCGCAATTTGTAAAACTTTCATTAAAATTCCACCCCGGACGACATGAGGTCGCCACGGGCAGCCCGCTGGGGCAGGCCCGCCAAAGGACTGAAATTCACAGGAATTCCCATGCGCAAGATGCTGATCGTGGCCGCCCTGCTGGCCGCCGCCCCGCTCTCGGCTTCGGCCGACGCCCTGAGCTACACCTACGTCGAAGGCGGTTGGACGCAGGTCAAGGTTGACGACAACGCACTGGACGACCCGAAGGTCGACGGCGGCTACCTGCGTGGCTCTGTGGCCATCGCCGAACAGGTCTACGTGTTCGGTGGCTGGTCGCGCACCAGCAAGACCTACCATTACAGCGACGGCTCGCTGAAGCTGGAACTGAACCAGCCGGAGCTGGGCATCGGCTACCACATGCCGTGGACCGACCGCCTGGACTTCACCGCCGATATCGCCTGGGTGCGCCAGAGCGCTGAACTGACCGACCGTTACGACGGCTACAGCGACCGCTACAAGGACCACACCAACCTGGGCCGCGCCACCCTGGGCATCCGCGGCAAGCCGTCGCGCATGACCGAAGCCTGGGCCAAGGCCGGCTACATGGACGGCGGCAACAACTTCAAGGGCACCTGGGTCGGCACCGTCGGCGGCCAGATCAACTTCACCAGGACCTGGGGTCTGGTGGGCGAGATCTCCGGCTACCGTGACGTCACCCAGTACTCGGCCGGCGTGCGCGCCAGCTTCTGATCCAACGATCGCTCCTCGTCGTGCGATCGAACGGGCCCCGCAAGGGGCCCGTTTTTTTGGCCGGGGTACACCGCCATGTGACCTCTGGCCGCCATCGAAAGTAGCGCTGGATGCGCTAGGCTTGCGCGCCTCTGGAACAGGAAAACACCGTCATGAAGACCCCCACCCGTACCCTTCTGGCCAGCGTGCTGCTGTGCGCCCCGCTGATTGCCAGCGCTGCACCGGCCCAGCTGACGCCCGAGCAGGCCTTCGACCTGTACGCACGCGTGCTGCTGGAAGACGACGCGGCCGCCACGCGCACGCTCAACGACGCACTGAAGCCGGCGTTCGAAGGCCAGGACGCCGTGACCCCCAACCCGGGTGCGCTGGCCAAGGCATTGGCCGAGCCGTGGCAGACCGTGCTGGCCAGCGCCGGTGACAAGTCCGACGCTGCGGCCACCGAAGCGCTGTATGCCAAGGCGCTGCGTGATTCGAAGTGCCGCGCGACCAAGAGCGTGGTCGAAGACAACGAATACGTTGAAGACCAGAAGCTGGCGCGGATCACCTACAGCTGCCAGCTGCCCGACCTGGGCAAGGTCCGCCCGCTGTTTGCCGCCAGTCTCGCGTCTGACGCCAGCCCGGCCGCGCGCAAGCAGTTCACCGATGCCTACACCCAGGCACTGCAGAGTGGCGTGCGCGTGCCGGTCAGCGGCACCTTCACCCTGTACCCGGCCAAGGACAACGGCTACTGGTACAGCGGTAATTTCGACGATCTGGTGGGCACCGTAGCCGGTGCGCTGGCGCCGTTCGAGGACTGGATGCAGGATGCACAGGCCGCGAGCGCGCCGAAAGTAACCGTCGTACCGGGCTGCGACCTGCTGCTGCAGCAGCACCGCGCCTGCGTGGCGAAGATCGCGCCGGAGCAGATCAGCGGCGTGGATGCGATGGCCGAGGAACTGAAGGCCAAGGCGCAGGTGCAGTCGGCCGAGGAGATGACGCAGGAGTGCAAGGCACTGCGCCCGATCGCCGAGATGATGTGGACCGACGAATGCGCGTGAGCTGGTAAGCGGTAGCGCCGGGCCATGCCCGGCGACGCCCGCAACGCTGCACATTTTCAGACAAGTTGCATGGATCCGTGCAAGGAACGCCCCTGATCCTCAGGGCCCTCCTGGATTGCCCGTGTGCCGCCATGCTGAAACCCGTCTTCATCCTGCTGCTGGGAGCACCGCTCTGGGCGGTAGCCTCCGCGCCAGGCGATCTTTCGCCGCAGGCCGAATACACCCTGCAGGCGCAGGTGCTGCTGCACGACGATGCCGCGGCCCGGCAGATACTGCGCGAGCAGGGAGAGGGATACGAGCCTGCCGTTGCCCTGGAGTGGCAGTTGCTTGTGGACGATGTGCCTGCGGCACTCGCGCGGCAGGGTTCTACTGCGCCTTCCCCGGCTGCCACGCGAGCCTTTGTACAGGCACTGGCAATGCGACTGCCGAGGGTCAGCTGCGCTGCCCGGGAGTTCGTGCCGTCGGGATCGCCGGAGATCGGCCTGTACCCACTGGTCTGCCAGCATCCCGACGTGGAACCCCTCCGGCAGGAGTATCTGGCGTTGCGGGCCGCGCCTGAAGCAGGGCGCCAGGCACGCATCGATGCGCTTTTCCTGCGCTGGGCGGCGATGCTGCGCGACGGACCCGATGTACCACATTGCAGCCGGGTCACCGGGGGGTACCAGGCACGCCATGCGTTCGCCCATGCCGAGCGCGTGCGTCAGCTCTACCAGACAATCCTGTGGCGATTGCTGCCGATCGAGTTGTGGCTGGGTGAACCGCTGCTGCCGCAGGAAGATGAGCTGTGTGATGACGTTTGAAGTCCGTCGGGCTCAACCCTGCACTACCTGGGCCCGTTATGCCCGCAGCAGCAACCTGATGTCTTCGCCCACCTGCCGCTGGTCGACCACGCGCAATCGGCGCTGCTGGTCCATCGCCTCGATGCCGAGGCCGGCCAGCAGCGGACGACCGTTATCGCCCAGCAGCGTGGGCGCCTGATACAGCAGCAGTTCGTCCACCCAGCCGCCGCGCAGCAAGGCACCGGCCAGCGTCGCGCCGGCTTCGGTATGCACTTCGTTGATGCCACGTTCGGCCAGCAGCGCCAGTACCGCGCCCAGGTCCAACCGCCCATCAACACAGGGCACGCTGGCAAACTCGGCGTCGGCCGCATCCGGTGCGCTTACTGCTGTGCCATGCAGGTACAACGTCGGCGCCCCACCCTCGCGCACACGGCTGCATTCCAGCGAGCGCAGGCGTGAATCGAGCACCACGCGCAGCGGTGGCATCACCTCGGTATCGGCCAGGCGCACGGTCAGCATCGGGTCGTCGGCCAGCACGGTGTCGGCGCCGGTCAGGATCGCACCCGCACGTGCGCGCCAGTGCTGCACGTCTTCGCGCGCAGCCGGGCCGGTGATCCACTTGGAGCTGCCATCGGCCATCGCGGTACGGCCATCCAGGCTGGCGGCCAGCTTCACCCGCAGCCACGGGCGGTTGCGCTCCACGCGCGACAGGTAACCCTTGTTGAGCTCGCGCGCCTGTGCCGCCATCAGCCCTTCGTCGACGTCGATGCCTGCATTGCGCAGCAGATCGAAGCCACCGCCATCGACCTTGGGGAACGGATCGCGCATCGCCGCGACCACACGCGACACGCCCGCTTCGATCAGTGCCAGCGCACACGGTGGCGTGCGCCCGTAGTGCGCGCAGGGTTCCAGGGTGACGTAGGCGGTGGCGCCACGGGCGTCGCTGCCGGCCTCGCGCAGCGCGAACACTTCAGCATGCGGGCCACCGGCGCGCTGGTGCCAGCCCTGCCCGACCACGCGTTCGCCATGGGCGATCACGCAGCCGACCATCGGGTTGGGGCGGGTGGTGTAGGCGGCACGCCCGGCCAGGCGAAGTGCGTTGGCCATGTGCAGGTGGTCGAGGACGGAGAACGGGGTGGTCATCTGGCCATGGTAACGCTGCCGGTATGCATCCACGCCATCAGTGCCAACCAAGGTTGGCACCCACCAGAGCAAAGGAGATCCACGCCATCAGTGCCAACCAAGGTTGGCATCTACCAGGGAAGAGGCGGTCAGCCCTTCTTCTTCTTCGTCAGGGCAATCACGTCGCCCAGCAGCTGCAGCTGTTCGGTGCTGGACGGCAGGTCGCGTTCCAGCTTCTCGATCTCCTCGCGGAAATCGGCCACGTCCTCGAAGCTGCGGTAGACCGATGCGAAGCGCACATAGCCGACGTGGTCGAGCTTGCGCAGTTCGTTCATGACGAACTCGCCGACCTTGATCGAAGGCACTTCGCGCTCGCCGCTGATGCGCAGCTGGTGAACCACCGCACGCACGGCCGCTTCGATCTTGTCTTCGGCCACCGCACGCTTCTGCAGCGCGCGGTCGAAGCCAGCGCGGACCTTGCGCTGGTCGAACGCCTCGCGGGTGCCATCGCTCTTGACGATGGCCGGCAGCTTCAGCTCAACCGTTTCCAGGGTGCTGAAGCGCTCGCCACAGGCTTCGCATTCACGCCGACGACGGATCGTCGCGCCGTCTTCGGAGACGCGCGAGTCGATGACCCGGGTATCGGCATGTTGGCAGAAGGGGCAATGCATGGAACGCCTGGCTCAGGGAAGTACCTATTGCCACGGTCATGGCAGCGTCGCAAAGGTACCTGAGAAAGGGCCCCGCAGCAAATGCTGTCTGCGCGGAAGTGCCTGCATTTCGGCCGAACAGAGCCTCCAGCGCGGTCAGCGCTGTGCGCTCAACCGGGTGCTGGCGGCACCGAGGCCGCGCGTGCCCAGCGCAGCCACACCAGGTGCCCGGCCATCACCAGCAACGGTGGGCCAAAGCCGAGGAAGGCCAATGTCGAGATCTCCCCGTGCTTGAAGGTGAAGTACAGCGTGGCGGCAACCACGGCCGTTGCGGCCAGCCCCCCCAGCGCCAACCCCACCCAGGCGACAACCGGGGAATCGCGCAGGCCGACGAGGCCACGCCACAGGAACAGGCCGCTCAGCCACAACCACGACAGCAGGCCGATGATTCCAGCCGTCGACCACAGCAGCAACAGTGTGTGCTCTTCGCCTGTCAGGTACTTGCCATCCCATACGACCATCAGCCCCAGCACGGCACCCGTGCCGCCTGCCGCCACGGTGGGCAGGCCTGCCAGCAGGCCGGCGATCGCCATCCAGCGTTTGTGCAGACGCTCATCCATGCGTTCGATGTCCTTCCATGGGCCACGTCATGCGCAGCGTTTGATCCACACCAGCATCGCAGCCGGCACCAGCATCGACGGGCCCAGCAGCAACAGGGTGATGCCTTCGGCGTGCACGGTGACGCCCCACCACAGCGCCAGCCCCAGGGGGGGCAAGGCGGCGAGACCGCCCGCCAGCAGCATCCACCACCAGAGACGGTGCACGTGCAGCCCGGCACGCCCCTGCATCAGAAAACCCGCACTGAGCCACAACCAAGCCAGGCAGCCGGCAATGCCGGCCAGGCCCCACAGCGGCATCACCGTCACCGAGGCCAGCGTGCCGTGACCGAACTGGCCCAGCCCCATCAACAGCAGCATCGTCGCCGCCGCGCCGCCCATCGCCAGGCTGGGCAGGCCAAACAGCACCGCCAGCGCGGTGTACAGATACTTGAGGTGGCGCTCATCCATGCGCGGTCACTCCAATGCTGGGGTCAGAGCCATTCCCTGCGGGAAGGGATCCGACCCCACTCCCCGGTCAGCCGTAGACCGGGTACTTGCGGCACTGCGCGCTGACGGCGTCGCGCACGCGGGCGATCACGGCGTCATCGTTCGGCGCGTCGAGCACGTCGGCGATCCAGTTGGCCAGGTCCACGCAGTCCTGTTCAACGTAACCACGGGTGGTCACCGCCGGGGTACCCAGGCGCAGGCCCGAGGTCACGAACGGCGAACGCGGGTCGTTCGGCACCGAGTTCTTGTTGACGGTGATGTGCGCCTTGCCCAGCGCCGCTTCCGCGTCCTTGCCGGACACGTCCTTGCCGATCATGTCGACCAGCATCAGGTGGTTCTGGGTGCCACCGGAGACGATCTTGTAGCCGCGCGCGATCAGCGTGTTGGCCATCGCTTGGGCGTTCTTCACCACCTGCTGCTGGTAGGCCTTGAAGCCCGGTTCCAGCGCTTCCTTGAAGGCCACGGCCTTGCCGGCGATGACGTGCATCAGCGGACCACCCTGGATGCCCGGGAACACGATCGACTGCAGCTTCTTGACCAGGTCTTCGTCGGCGCCCTTGGCGACGATGATGCCGCCGCGCGGGCCGCGCAGGGTCTTGTGGGTGGTGGAGGTGACCACGTGGGCGTGCTCCAGCGGGCTGGGGTACACGCCTGCGGCGACCAGGCCGGCAACGTGGGCCATGTCGACGAACAGGTAGGCACCGACCTTGTCGGCGATGGCGCGGAAGCGTGCCCAGTCGATCACCTGCGAGTAGGCCGAGAAGCCGGCCACGACCATCTTCGGCTTGTGCTCCAGGGCCAGGCGCTCGACTTCGTCGTAATCGATCAGGCCCTGATCGTTCACGCCGTACTGCACGGCGTTGAACAGCTTGCCCGAGGCATTCACCTTGGCACCGTGGGTGAGGTGGCCGCCGTGGGCCAGGCTCATGCCGAGGATGGTGTCACCCGGCTGCAGCAGGGCGAAGTACACGGCCTGGTTGGCCTGCGAACCGCTGTGCGGCTGCACGTTGGCGTAGTCGGCCCCGAACAGCTGCTTGAGGCGATCGATCGCCAGCTGCTCGGCGATGTCCACGTATTCGCAGCCACCGTAGTAGCGCTTGCCCGGGTAGCCTTCGGCGTACTTGTTGGTCAGCTGGCTGCCCTGGGCTTCCATCACCGCCGGGCTGGTGTAGTTCTCGCTGGCGATCAGCTCGACGTGGTCTTCCTGGCGCTGGGTTTCAGCGGCGATGGCCTTGGCCAGTTCGGGATCGTAGGATTCGATGCGGACGTCACGCGGGAACATCGGGTACTCCAGCAGGCAGGGAAAAGGGGGTACGGCTCAGCCCCCGATTGTAGCCCCGCACCGACCTGCTGGGGCCGAAACGGACGGGGCCGGCATCCCCGAAGGAATCCGGCCCCGTATGGTTTCGATTGCGCTGCCCCGCCGTGCCGGTAGATCCACGCCATGCGCGGATATGACCGCCGACTCAGCGGTTGCTGAGCACGTACTGGGCGATCACACCGGTGGCGATGGCAACCAGCAGCATGTTGCCGCGGTCATCGCGGATCCAGTGGTGCCCGTAGGGCGGGCGACGCAGGTGATAGCGCGGGTAGTCGTTCACCACATAGATCGGGCCGCGGTAATAGTCGCGGTAGCGATGGCCGACCTTCCAGCCATAGCCCGGGCCATAGGCCGGGCGGTACACCACACGCGGCGGTGCCGGGCGGTAGTAGCGGTCATGATCACGGTGCCACTCGCGGCGATCCTGGCGGTAGTCGCGCCGGGCCTCGCGGCGGTCGCGCTCCCAGTCACGGCGGTCGTGGCGCCACTCACGGCGATCCTCGCGCCATTCGCGGCGGTCGTGGTTGCGGCGATGGTCGTTGTCGGCGAACGCCGGGGCCACGGCGCCCAGCGCCAGCACAGAGGCCACGGCACTGGCCATTACTCGATTGATGCGCATGTCAGACCTCTGCTCGCGTGGGTGGTGAGCCCATATTGCGCAACCGATCTGAACCGTTTCCGGCTGGAAACGCTTCCCGTTGCAGGACTGTGACGCAGTATTCAGGGGGCGGCCAGCCCGGCGCCCCCTTCCCGGGCGCGGCCCGGAACCGGTTCCGGCTATAATTGGCGGTATTCCATTTCAGTCTGTGCCCGCTGCCGCAACGGGATCTTCCCGTGACGGACCGGGCGCAGGGCCGCGCCTACGGAGACCGCATGTCCTCGCAATACATCTACACCATGAACCGCGTGTCCAAGGTGGTCCCGCCCAAGCGGCAGATCATCAAGGACATCTCGCTGTCCTTCTTCCCGGGCGCGAAGATCGGCCTGCTGGGCCTGAACGGCGCCGGCAAGTCCACCGTGCTGAAGATCATGGCCGGCGTGGACACCGATTTCGAGGGCGAAGCCCGCCCGCAGCCGGGCATCAAGGTCGGCTACCTGGCGCAGGAACCGGAGCTGGACCCGACCAAGACCGTGCGTGAAGCGGTGGAGGAAGGCGTGGGCGAAGTGCTGCAGGCCCAGGCCGCGCTGGAAGCGGTGTACGCCGCCTACGCCGAGGAAGGCGCCGACTTCGACGCGCTGGCCAAGGAACAGGAGCGCCTGGAGGCGATCCTGGCCGCTGGCGACGCACACACCCTGGAAAACCAGCTGGACGTGGCCGCCGATGCGCTGCGCCTGCCGCCGTGGGATGCCGTGGTCGGCAAGCTGTCCGGTGGTGAAAAGCGCCGCGTGGCCCTGTGCCGCCTGCTGCTGCAGAAGCCGGACATGCTGCTGCTCGACGAACCGACCAACCACCTCGACGCCGAGTCGGTGGAATGGCTGGAACAGTTCCTGGCGCGCTACACCGGCACCGTGGTGGCGGTCACCCACGATCGCTACTTCCTGGACAACGCTGCCGAGTGGATCCTGGAACTGGACCGCGGCCGCGGCATTCCGTGGAAGGGCAACTACACCGACTGGCTGACCCAGAAGGACGAGCGCCTGAAGCAGGAAGACAACCAGGAAAAGGCCCGCCAGAAGGCGATCCAGAAGGAACTGGAGTGGTCGCGCCAGAACGCCAAGGGCGGCCGCACCAAGGGCAAGGCCCGTCTGGCCCGCCTGGAAGAGCTGCAGTCGGTCGATTACCAGAAGCGCAACGAGACCAATGAAATCTTCATCCCGCCGGGCGAGCGCCTGGGCAACGCGGTGATGGAGTTCAAGAACGTCTCCAAGAAGTTCGGCGACCGCCTGCTGTTCGACAACCTGAGCTTCCTGGTGCCGGCCGGCGCCATCGTCGGCATCATCGGCCCGAACGGTGCCGGTAAGTCGACCCTGTTCAAGATGATCACCGGCCAGGAAAAGCCGGACACCGGCGAGATCGTGGTCGGCCCGACCGTGAAGCTGTCCTACGTGGACCAGAGCCGCGACGCGCTGGAAGGCAACCACAACGTCTTCCAGGAAATCGCGGGCGGCCTGGACATCCTCAACATCAACGGCATCGAGATCCAGTCGCGCGCCTACATCGGCCGCTTCAACTTCAAGGGCCAGGACCAGCAGAAGATGGTCGGTTCGCTGTCCGGTGGTGAGCGTGGCCGCCTGCACATGGCCAAGACCCTGCTGCAGGGTGGCAACGTGCTGCTGCTCGACGAACCGTCCAACGACCTGGACATCGAAACCCTGCGTGCGCTGGAAGATGCGCTGCTGGAGTTCCCGGGCAACACCTTCGTCATCTCGCATGACCGCTGGTTCCTGGATCGCATCGCGACCCACATCCTGGCGTTCGAAGGCGACTCGCACGTGGAGTTCTTCCAGGGCAACTACCGCGAGTACGAAGAAGACAAGCGCCGCCGCATGGGCGACGACGCGGCGCCGAAGCGCCTGCGCTTCAAGGCGCTGAAATAAGGCAACCGGAAAGGCCGCGCTCGCGCGGCCTTTCTCCTTTCGGTAGGTCACCACCGTTGGTGGTGACGCTTCAAGGCGTACCGACCAACGGTCGGTACCCACCACCAACGGGTCGAGATTCCCCATGTCCCTTTTCGAGCGCCTGTTCCAGCTGCAGCAGCACGGCACCACCGTGCGTACCGAGCTGCTGGCCGGTGTCACCACCTTCCTGACGATGTCCTACATCGTCTTCGTGAACCCCGAGATCCTCGGCACCACCGGCATGGACGCGGGCGCGGTGTTTGTGGCCACCTGCCTGGCTGCGGCGCTGGGTTCGGCGGTGATGGCGCTGGCCGCCAACTTCCCCGTGGGCATGGCACCGGGCATGGGCCTGAACGCGTTCTTCGCCTTCACCGTGGTCGGTGCCGCTGGCCTGCCGTGGCAGCAGGCGCTGGGTGCGGTGTTCATCTCCGGCCTGGTGTTCCTGGTGCTGTCGCTGACCGGCGTGCGCGCATGGCTGGTGTCCGGCATCCCCTCGTCGCTGCGCTCGGCGATCGTGGCCGGCATCGGCCTGTTCCTGGCGATCATCGCGCTGCAGAAGTCCGGCATGATCGTCGGCAATGAAGACACGCTGGTGGCGCTGGGCCCGTTGAACACGGCGCCGCCGCTGCTGGCACTGGCCGGCTTCCTGCTGATCGCGGTGCTGGAAGCACGCCGCATCCGCGGTGCGATCCTGATCGGCATCCTGGCGGTGACCGGCGCGGGCTGGGCGTTGGGCGACGTGCAGTACCAGGGCCTGGTCTCGCTGCCGCCGAGCCTCGCACCTACCTTCCTGCAGCTGGACCTGCCGGGCCTGCTGCACCATGACGGCGGCGCACCGATCGCAGTGCTGCTGCAGGTGGTGCTGGTGTTCGTGCTGGTGGAAGTGTTCGATGCCACCGGCACGCTGTACGGCGTGGTCGGTCGCGCCGGCCTGCTGAAGCTGCCGGGCGCGCAGAAGCGTTTCGGCCGTGCGCTGCTGGCCGACAGCACCGCGATCGTGGCCGGTTCGATGCTTGGCACCAGCAGCACCACGGCCTTTGCCGAAAGCGCCTCGGGCGTGCAGGTGGGCGGCCGCACCGGCCTGACCGCGCTGGTGGTGTCGGCGCTGTTCCTGGCGGCGCTGCTGTTCTCGCCGCTTGCGGCAATGGTGCCCAGCTATGCCACCGCGCCGGCACTGCTGTTCGTGGCTGGCCTGATGCTGCGTGAGCTGGTGGAAGTGGACTGGAGCGACCTGACCGAATCGGTGCCAGCCGCACTCTGTGCGCTGGCGATGCCGTTCACCTACTCGATCGCCAACGGCCTGGCGTTCGGCTTCATTGCCTATGCCGCGCTGAAGGCCGGTACCGGGCGCTGGCGCGAAGTGCATCCGGCCGTGTGGCTGGTGGCGGTGCTGTTTACCCTGCGCTACGCGCTGGAATAAGCGGTAGGCGATGCCGGCCAGCGGCCGGCGCTACCAGAGCACGCTTCGGCCCGCGACCGGGACTACCGGACGCAAGGTTCACCCGCCACGCACGGCGCTCTGGGATGATGCGGGCATGGTTCGGCCCGACCTTCCCGCGGATCCTTCTTCGCCGTTGCGCCGTCGCTTGCTGCGCGCGGCAGTGCTGGCGCCGTTGGCCGCTACGCTCGCCACCCTGCCCGGCTGCTCGCTGCCGGTGCAGGTCGATGGCACCTTCCTGCAGCCGTGGCGCAGCCACCTGCAATGGGGCCTGGCCGACTGGCAGCGATCCTTGAAGCTTGCGCATACGCTGGGCTGCCGTCAGCTGGTGCTGCAATGGACCGGCATCGTCGGTGGCAGCGACGGCGACTGGTCACTGCCCGACGGCAGCCTGCAGCAGCTGTTCACCGCCGCCGGCGAGAACGGCATCCGCATCCGCGTCGGCCTGCCCTTCCAGCAACGCTGGTGGCAGGCCATCGCCGCGGACGACGCCACGCTGAAGGCCTTCCTGGCCGAGAGCCTGGCGTACGCACGCAGCTGGTTGACACAGGCACCCTGGGCGCAGCAGCCGGCCTTCGGGGGCTGGTACCTGCCCTACGAACTGGAGCAGTACCACTGGGCCGATCCGGTCCGCCAGCAATGGCTGGCGCAGTGGCTGCACGGGCTGGTGCAGGCCGCCAGCACGCGCGGCGGTGACTGTGCGATCTCCTGTTACTTCAGCCGCCTGCAGACCGATGGCAACCTGGTCACGCTGTGGCAGGCGGTGCTGGCACAGGCCACGCTACGGCCGATGGTGCAGGATGGCGTGGGGGTGGCCGGTGCCGGCAACGTGCAGCAGCTCCAGCCGTTGCTCGATCATTTCCATGCACACGGCATCGGCTTCGATGCGATCGTCGAACTGTTCCGCGAACTGCCTGGCAGCGCCGCTGATGGCAGCGGATTCAAGGGCGAAACCGCCGATGCCGCACGTATCCAGCGGCAGTTGGCATGGGCACGCGACAGCGGCGCACAGCACGTGCTGGTCTATGCACTGGAGCCATGGCTGACCCAGGACACGCCGCAGGCCGCAGCGCTGCGGCGACGCTGGGGCCTGCCTCAGTAGTAGAGGATGGCGGTAGCGAACAGGCCCTTGGCGCGCTGTGTATCACCGCCACCGATCGCGAAGCGGTACTGCACGGTCAGGTCCAGGTAGGAACGCGGCGTGTTGTAGTGGTCCTCGCGGAACCCGTAACGCACGCCCACGCCCGGCCCTGCACCAAGTGACCAGCTGCGCTGCGTATCGTTGAGCGCGAACGACTGCGCCGGGAACGGCGGATAACGGATGTCGCGCACGCGCGAGCGCTGGTCCAGCCAATCGGCACCCACCACGACATAGGGTGTGACCACCCAATGCGTCTGCCCTGCACCGAAGCGGAAACTGCGCCCGGCGCGCAGTTCACCGGCAGCGAACCACTGTTCGCGATGCAGGCGCCCATTGGCCTCGCCCAGGCGCCGCACCGGCGTGCCGTTGGCATCAAGCGCGTCGAGGGTGAAGGTGGCACCGTTGTCGTCCCAGGTGTATCCCCCCTGCGCGTAGCCACTGACCATCCACCACTGGTTCACATCGGTGCGCAGATCGGTGCCATGGTAGTAGCCATAGGTCAGGTAGGACATCCAGCCACCGGAACCACTGGCCAGCCGGTAGCGCGCCAGCGTGCTGGCTTCCAGTGGCCGGTTCAGGGCCAGCTGCAGGCGGCACTGCACCGCTGCCGACTCGGGGTAGACCTCGCCCTGGCTGGTTGCACTGCCGAGGAACTGTCGGCGCTCGATGCCAGCACTCAAACCGCTCTGGCCAAACGCGTAGCGCATGCCGAAGGACGCGATGGTGGAGGGCCAGCCGGTAGTGGAACGCGAGTGGCTGAGGCGCTCCGCGCGTGCACGCGCATCCGGCGTTGATTCGCCGGTGCACGGGTCCACCGCGCGGATCGATTCGTAAGTGCCACCCTCGTCGTACAGCGTGTTGAGCAGGCGCGCGTAGAGTTCCAGCGTGCCATGCTGGTCGTTGAAGGCCGGGGGCCGCCAGAACGCCTCCAGCGTGCTGAACACCGAATCGCCGGGCGTACTGATCGCCGCACCGCCGACATTGGTCGCCGCCTGGCGAGCACCACGGAAACCCGCCGAGGCGATCACGCCCCACTCGCGCGAGTAATTGGCGATGGCATTGCGCACGTTGTAGTGCTGGTGCGCATCCAGTGGCAGCTCACCGGCATCGGCGCGATCAATGGCGCTGCGCAGCAGCGTCACCGCCTGCGCATGGTCGCCGTTGGCTGCGCTGGCGTAGGCCTGGTCGAGCACTACGCTTTTCGGTGCCTTTCCGGTGGCCTCGGCGGCACGGAAGTCGGCCAGTGCGCGCGCCGGTTCGTGGGCCCTCTGGTTGAGGTAGCCGCGCTGCATCAGTGCACCCGCGTCATCAGGACGCTGTGCCAGTGCCGTATCCAGGCGCTGCCGCGCTTCGTCCTGCTGGGCACGGTTGCCCGCCGCCAGCGTGGTGGTCAGCAGGCCTTGCAGGTTCGCGTCGTCCGGTGCGAGTTGCACGGCCTGCCGCGCCTCACCGATGGCATCGGCGTAATCCTGGCGCGCGTAGGCAGCGTAGGCACGCTGTGCGGCACCGCCATCCCCCTGCAGATCGGCCGGCACCAGCTCGCAGACGTTGCCGCTGTCACCGGACTGGCAGTGCTGGACCGGTGCCGGGTAGGCCTCGGCGCTGATGCGGGGAGGCTCGCGACTGGCACGGGTCGCCCGGCTGCGCTGCTCGATGCCCTGCTGCAGCAGCTGCCGTGTCCGTGCATCGCCTTCAACTGCCGGTAGCGCCGCCTGCAACGGTGCCAGCAGTGCAGCTGCGCGTACCCGATCACCTGCGGCCAGCGCCGCATCCACCGCCAGCAGCCGCACGTTGCGCTGCTGCGCGGTTGATCCCGGCGTGGCGAGCGCGGCATCGAAATCCTCATTGGCCCGCAGCGTACTGCCCTGGCGCTGGCGCAGGTAGCCACGCATCACCCGGGCATTGAGATCGTTGGCGTCCACCTGCAATGCCTGATCAGCACTGTGCTCAGCGTCGGCCAGCTGATCGCCCTGCAGCTGCGCGGTGATCAGCAGCAACCGGTATGAAGCAACGTCGGGTGCCAGTTCCACGGCGGCGTGCGCCTGCTCAATGGCGGCGGCATCCTCGCCTGCGGACAGCAATTGATAGGCCTGCTGTGCCTGCAGCAGCGCGCGTTGGCGGCCCAGTGTCACGCGCCGCGCGCGCAGCGCTTCGACATTCGGTGCACCCAACTGCAGCGCGGTGCCGATGGCGGCGTCGGCCTGTTCGGGCTGTTGCTGTGCCTCCAGCGCCGCCACCCACAGCAGGGCCCATGCGCCCTGTTCCGGCTGCTGCCGGAACGCCTGTTCGGCCTTTCTGGCGGCGATGCCCATCTGCCCGGCGTCGTAGGCCGCATAGGCTTCGGTTGCCAGCATGTAGGCCTGCCGGTTGTTGTGGCCGGCCACCGTTGCGGGTGCACGCGGCACCGCTGTGCTACGCGCTGCACCTGTGGTCGTCCTGGGCGCGGCGGCCAGCGCAGGCAAGGCTGGATCCTTCATCCCCGCGTCCAGCGCACGGCGCGCCTGCTGCTGCGCTTCTGCGCCACGACCAAGCTTCTGCAGCGCATAGATCTGCAGCAGACGCAGCCGCACCACGTCCGGGCGCAGCCGGATCGCTTCGCTGGACTGCCGGTAGGCCGTGGGGTAATCGCCACGTTCATAGGCAGCAAACGCCTGCTCGGCGATGCGGTAGGCCGCACCGGACAGCGGCAGTGGCACCTCGGCCTGCGCCATCACCGGCGCGGCGGCCGTGGCCAGTGCCACGGCAATGACGGTGGACAGCAGCGTGGTCTTCATGCCGGCAAGGCTCCGGGCGGCGGCGACTGCAGCGTGGCCGCACGCCGGCGCTGCTCCTGCATGGCCTGGGCCACGGCCTCCTCGGTGGTGATGCCCTGCTTGACCAGGTAGTCGCCGATGCGACCGTCGCGCTGCGGCATGTAGTCGTCCAGTGCGATCTCGAAGCGTGCGTGATCGATCAGGCGCATTTCCACCAGCAGGTCGCCCAGCAATGGCACGTTGTCCAGGTGCCACTGCCGTTCGCCACCGATCAGGCGCAGGCCCGCGTTGATCTCGTTTTCGCGGGCAATGCTCTGTTCGATGTGCTCGCTGCGCGTTTCCTGCTTCAGCAATGCCACGGCGTCCTCGGGCAGCGGACTGGTCACGGCCAGTCGCAGGGTGCCTTCCTGGCGCGGCGGCAGCGGCAGCATGCGCCATTGCACGCAGGCATCGGCACTGACCGGGAACTGGCAGGCACGCAGGTAATCCACGTCGATCACCGCGCGTGGCAGGTCACCCTGGAACGCGATGGCCTCGGCCAGGGTCTCGTCATCCAGCCAGCCCTGGGTGAGCAGGATGCGGCCCAGCGGCTGCTGGCGGCCTGCCTGCTGCTGGTCCAGCGCCTGCTGCAGGCGCTCGGGTTCCACCGCCTGCCAGGTGGTCAACAGCTCACCCAGTTGCTTGCGGGTCTGCACCAGCTGCGCCGCATCGGGGAAGTCGTGCATTGTCTTGTCCCAGACCATGCGCTTGCCGAACAGCAGGTAGGCGAGGAACACCTTCCAGGCACGGGCGGTGGCCATGAAATTGATCATGTTGCCGACCACCATGCGCGGGATCGACATCAACGCATGCTCCCAGCCGTACAACCGGTTGACGAAATAGAAGCGCTGCACGACCCGGGTCGCCAGCGCTGCGGTGGTCAGCAGCGCGACATTCATCTGCCAGGTACCGGCCTGGAACACGCTGGGGAACTGCATCGTCCACAGCCCGGTCATCTTCAACAGCCAGAACAGCAGCAGCTGCAGGAAGATGATGTAGGCGATGATGCTGACGAACGAGGTGATGATGCCCTTGCGGTCGCGTGCCAGCAGGTACTTGGTGGCCAGTGAGCCGCGCCAGCCCAGCGACTCCCAGCTCTGCAGGCCGATGCCCAGCACCCAGCGTGCCTTCTGCCGGTACGACGCGCGGAAGTTGTCGGGGAAGTACTCGCGCACGCACAGCGCCATCTGCTGGGTGCGCTCGCGCACCGGTCCCCAGCCGAACCATGACGGACGGCGCACGCGGAACTGCACCGGGAAGCGGGCGAAGATCGACTGCATGCCCATCGCCGCCAGCCGCGCACCGACGTCGTAGTCCTCGGTGAGGCTGTCGGTATTGAAGGGCTGGTTGTCGGTCTGCGCGCTCAGCGCCAGCAGCGCGCGCCGGGAGAAGCAGGTACCCACGCCCGCGGAGGGCACCATGCCGGACACGCTCTCGCGCACCACCAGATCCTTTGCGTGCCATTCGGCGAACTCGTCCATGTAGACGCCGGCCACCAGTTCGTACCACTCGCGGTCCAGCGAGGTCACCGGCAACTGGATCATGTCCTTGCGTGGCAGCAGGTAGTTGTAGAAGCGCAGTTCCATCGGGTGCAGCACGTCCTCGCTGTCGTGCAGGATCACTCCGGCGAATTCGATGTCGTGGCGCTTCTCGTAATCGAAGATGGCCAGGATCAGCCAGTTCAGGCAATCGGCCTTGCTGGTCGGCCCGTCGTGCGGCACCTGCACGCGGCGCAGGCGCTTGTAGCGGCGGCGCATGCGCTCCACTTCGTCGATGGTCTGCTGGTCGTTGGGATAGGTGCCGACGAACACGACGTACTCGCGGTAGTCGAGCACGTTGATCATGTTCTCCACCATCTGCGCGATGACGTCGTATTCCATCCACGCCGGCACCATGATCGCCAGCGGCTGTTGCGGCCGCTGCATCAGGTCTTCCTGGGTCAGCGGCCGGTACGCTTCGCGACGCTTGATGGTGAGCGCGCGCCAGCTCTCGCGAACCCAGTACCAGACATCGATGAACAGGTCATCGAGGCTGGAGATCAGGATCAGCACGGCCACCGCCGCCGCCGTGGTTTCCAGGGCGGCGTAATAGTTGGCCAGCTGGATGTTCCAGAACAGACCGTCCACGGTGGATCAGTGCCCTGTGTTGGCGGACTTGCGGCGGCGCACCTGGGTGACGCGGGCGGCCAGCAGCGCGAACACGATCACGCCGACCAGCAGCAGCAACCAGACCATGTGCCGTTCCCACTTCGATTGCGGATTGCCATCCTGGGCAACGCGGCTTCCGTAAGGATCCTGGCGATCGAACTCGCGCACGGCATCACTGCCGTCGAGCACCGCAAGATCACCGCGCAGCAGCCGGAACGGTGCGCCGAACGACGGTGCCTGTGCGCCCAGGTCGCTGTACAGCACGCCGAGCTGGCCGCCGGAGGTGCCGACCTGCACCACCGCAGCGCGATCCAGGCCGCCGACATCCAGCAGCGGCTGCGGCTTCCCGCCGATCAGCAGGTGGCCGTCCTTCAGGCCGGCCACATCAACACCCGACGGCGCCACACCGAAGGCCAGCCACGGCGTACCCGGGCTGACCGCCGCACCGGCATCGACCACCTTCAGCGCCGACGCCTCCGGCGAGGCGCCCACTGCACTGGCCACCGCGATCACCTTGCGCAGCGATGCCGGCGCATCCTGCAGCCACGTGGCGGGCACGAACACCTGGTTGCCGCGTGACAGCTGGCTGCTGGCACCGACGAAATCACTGCCCAGCGAACGCTTGGCCAGGGTCAGGTGACTGCTGGGCAGGACCGATACCGGATAGGCGGTGGCCGGATCGTGGCAATAGGGGCGTGCCGGCTGGCGCAGGAAGCTGACCCGGATCTCGTTGCGCGCCGACAGCGCATAGGCCGGCACCTTGGCCACCAGCCGCTGCGGCTGGCCGTTGGCCGACAACACCTTGCCCCCCCAGCAGGTAATCGTTGAAATGGATGGTGGCCACCGCGCCCTGCCCGGCCGCGTTGGGGGCCGCCGAGACGTCGATCACCACCTCTTCGGGCAGGCGCCCATCGGCCGACAGCGCGCCGAGGTCGAAGGTGGCACTGCGGTCCGCGCGGGTGACGACATCCATCGTGCCGGCGATGTTGCCGAGCCGGCTCAGCAGCACCTGGTCACCGTCCAGCTTCGGCGTGCCCGCTGCGCTGACCTGCAGGCTGCGGCCCAGCGCATAGCTGCGCCACTGTTCGGCGAACAACCCGGCGACCTTGCCCGCCGCCGCCGGGTCGACCACCAGCGTCGGACGGCCGGCAACGGCCACCACGCTGACCGAGGCGCTGGTCGCGGGCCTTTCCAGGCCACCCATGTCGGTACCGCGCCACGCGGCGAACGCCGTGCCCGCGTCGGCGCCAGTGGTGGCAACCTGTGCGGCCAGCGCATCCAGCGCCGCGCGCACGCCGGCCCGCAGCGCATCACTGCCGATCATCACATCGGCGGCCAACGGCCCGCTGTCCCGCAGCGACAGCAGCGCACCGACTTCGGCCAGATCCTTGATCGCGTATGCCCGCTCGCCCGCGGCCAGCGCGGCATAGGCCGGCACGCCCTGCAGGCTGGCCGGGATGCTGATGCCGGTCAGGTCGACACTGTCACCAACCTTGGGCAGCGCCACCACCTGCACCTGCTTGCCACCGGCCTGCAATGCGGTACCGATGCGCCAGGCCGCATCGTAGGCGGGCGCCTGCAGTGCCTTGCCATCCACCAGCAGGCGCACCTGCGGGGGCAGCGCACCCCACGCCTTGGCCACGGTGTCCACGGAGCGGCCGTCGAAGCGGTAGCTGAAACGCGAGTCCGGCGACAGCCGCAGCACGTTGGCCGGCGCGCTCTGGTCGGCACATTGGTAGTCGGACACGATCGACCACCAGCCGACGCCGACCCGCACGAAGCCGTTCTGGCGGGGTTCGCCATCGATGGCCAGCAGCTGGCTGGCATCGCCCTGGGCATCGGTGATCGAGCGCGCGGCGATTGGATCGCCATCCACCGACCACAAGCCCGAGGTACGCCCAGCGTGCCCGCGTACATAGCGCCCATCGAGTTGCAGCTGTGCATCGCGGGTGGCAACGCCAGCCGGCACCGGCAGATAGACCTCGCGCTGGCTCTCCTGCCCGCTGAGCACCAGCGGTTGGCGGAAACCGAGTTCGCGCAGGGTCATCTGCCGGCTGACCGTGCTGTCGCCGCTCCATTCGGCGAACTGGCCGGCGACGCTGTCGGCGGCATGGGCACTGCCAACCACGCCCGACAGGACGAACGCGGCGGCGGATGCAAACAGGGGAGAGCGGCCGGTCTGGGTCATGGCGTCACTTCGCGTGGATGGGAGTGGGCGGCACCGCCGCCGCGGAGGCCGGGCGAGAATTCGGGAAGGGGCGTGCCACGCAGGGCGGCGACGATGCGCGCGCTGGCACGGCCATCGCCGTAGGGGCTGGCGTCGGGATCGAAGCGGGTCGGGTGCGGTGGTTGTGCCAGTGCCGCGTTGACCGCTTCGACAATGCGCGAGGGCGTGGTGCCGACCAGCGTCACCACACCGGCCTCGACCGCCTCCGGGCGTTCGGTGACGTCGCGCATGACCAGCACGGGCTTGGCCAGCGCCGGCGCTTCTTCCTGCACGCCACCGGAGTCGGTGAGGATGACGTCGGCGCGCTGCATCAGGCGCACGAAGCGCAGGTAATCCTGCGGCGGCACCAGATGCACGTTGTCGAGATGGCCGAGGTGGGCGTTGACCGGGCCCTGCACGTTCGGGTTGAGATGCACCGGGTACAGCACCTGCAGGTCCGGTCGCCGGGCCAGCTCGGCCAGCGCGCGGCAGATGTCCTCGAAGCCCTGGCCGAAGCTCTCACGGCGGTGGCCAGTGACCAGCAGCAGGCGACGATCGGGATCAAGCATATGGAAGGGTTCGTCAGCCCGCGCACGCAGCGCCGGGTCGGCATCCAGGCGCTCCACGGTCTGCTGCAGGGCATCGATGACGGTGTTGCCGGTGACCAGGATCTGCCCGCCCAGGTGTTCACCGGCCAGGTTGGCGCGCGAGCTGGGCGTGGGCGCGTACAGTTGGTGGCCGACCACATCGATCACCCGCCGGTTCATTTCCTCCGGCCACGGCCGGTTGATGTCACCGGTGCGCAGTCCGGCCTCGACATGGCCGATCGGAATGCGGTGGTGGAACGCGGCCAGCGCGGCGGTCATCGCCGTGGTGGTATCGCCGTGCACCAGCACCCTGTCCGGACGGACCTGCGTGTACAGCGCGTCAAGCCGCTCGAACAGCTTCGCGCACAAGCCATTGAGGGTCTGGTTGGGGACCATGACATCGAGGTCATGGTCGGCGGTGATCTCGAACAGCGACATCACCTGGTCCAGCATTGCCCGGTGCTGGCCGGTGATGCAGACCACCGATTCGATATCCGCAGCCTCGGCCAGGGCACGCACCAGCGGCCCCATCTTGATCGCTTCCGGTCGCGTGCCGAACACCGACAGGACCTTCACCGCAGCGCTCCGGGCGGACGGCGCGAGGGAATGCCAGGAGCTGTAGCCACGTCTGGATCCTTTCGGCGTTCCCGTCCAACACCCGCAGGCAGGAGACGGTCACCTCATGAGGAAACTCCAAAATCGCGACGTATATCACATTCGAATGATGGTACGCGCGTCGTGGCATTGATCTTCATCGTTGGAAGATCAAGACGCAGTCAACGCCGCCCGCGGAACGGGCGACGTTGCGGTGGAACGCAGCAAGGGCAGCCGCCTGGGGCGGCCTTACTCGTACTGGATGGTGAACGTGGCCTGGCCGTTCGCGACACCGGCGCCGACCGTACCGGCCTGGGTCTGCACATAGCGGGCGCGCAGCGGCAGCGCCATGACACTGGTGCCCGGTGCGGTGGTGCCCACGTTGATGGTCTGGCCGAAGCGGACTTCGCGCTCGGTGGTGCCGTCACGCTGGACCATCTGGATGCCGATGCGGGTGGCGCTGTTGCTGGCGGCGCTCAGCTTCAGCACGCCCGGCATGTTCGAACTGTCCTGGTCGGCATCCAGGCGGATGCCGATCTTGCTCTGGTACTGGGCAACATTGCTGCCCTGGCAGTTCAGGCGGATCTCGAAATCACGATCGACGGCCTTGGAGCCGACACCGGTGAAGGTGGTGTTGGGCACGCTGCCGAAATCGACGGCGATGTTGCGGCTGCCGGCCTGCACTTCACAGGTCGGGCTGACCACGGTGGTGCCCGAGCCCTTGAAGGTTGAAGTCAGCACTGGGCGGCTGGCACTGTCACCGTCGAAGTAGTATGTGGTGAAGCGCCCATTGGGCGCGATCACGCCCGAGCCAGTCTGTGCTGCGGTCTTGATCAGCTGGATGCGGAAGCGACCGCCAATCAGCGTAACGGTGCTGCCACCGCCAAAGCTGAGCTGATGCGGGTAGTAGACCTGGATCGCCCCGGAATCACGGAACAGCTTGATGCCAACACCGGGGACGTCGGTTTCATAGGTATTCGCAAAACCAGGAACCGGACGCTTCTGCGCCGCGTTGACGTACTCGCCGATCGAACGACCACCGTTCCAATCGCAGCTGGCCACACGGTCGCGCTGGGTGATCGACTCGCTGATTTCCTTGATCACGCCGCCAACCGGTGTGCTGGGCAGGATCACGATCTGGCCCATGTCCATGGTGACGTCCTGGGCCGTGAACCAGCTGGAGCTGATCCGGCACGCAGCACTGGCCTGCTGCGCCAGCAACACACCACCGAGCACGGCCACGGCAGCCAGCGCCTTGCGGCCTCGGGAAGAAATCATCGGCATGCTGCCTCCAGCGGGATGAAGCCGGTCTTGGACGCATCGGCGCCCGCCGGAACCTGGTAATCGACGGTGCAGCGCTGGTCGGCGCCTGCGCCCCATTCCACCAGCAGGCGGCCCTGGTTCTTTTCACTGCGCACGTACAGGCGGCCGCCCTGGCTGACCATGCCCACCGGCTGGCCCTGCTCGTCCTTGACCTGCGCACCGAACGGCATGGTGCGACCATCCGGGTTGCGCACCTGGATCAGCAGCGCGTTGCCCTTGCGGGTATCGAAGCGCAGGTAGCTGATGGCACCGGCGAACGGCGCGATCGACTGGCTGGTGCTTTCCAGCTCGACGTCGTGGGCCATGCCCTGCGGGTCGAGGGTGACGGTGTTGAGGCGGTACGGCGACACGTACGGCACCACGGCGTAGCCGCGGCCATCGACGCGCAGGCCCGGGGCGTTGCTGACGATCGCATCGCGCGCGCCCGGTGCTTCCACCAGCACCATGGTGTCGCCACGCTGCGGGGTGAAGGTGAAACCACCCGGATGCACGACCACGCTGCCATTGGCACCCACCGAAGCCTGACGGAAGTCACGCGAGTGGCTGTAGCTGGCGTTCAATGCGGAATAGCGGCTGCGGTATTCGACGTTGCCGATCGCGGTGGTGCTGCCCTCGCGGGAATCGGACAGGGCCGCGCCATAGCTGAAGTTGTTGTCGACACCGGCCGAACCGGTGATGCCAACGCGGCTGTTGTCGTAGCCCCCGCGGTCGCGCACGCCAAGATCAGCACTGAACGACACCGGGTGGGCACCACGGCCCAGCGGCACGCTCATCGACAGCAGGTACTGGGTATCCGAGCGGCCGAGTACGCCCTCTTCGGTGCGCAGCGCCGAGAAGCCGTAGTTCACCGAACGCCAGGCGTTGTTGTAGCCGACCTGGTACTGCTTGGAGGTGCCGGAACGGTCGTAGAAGTCGCGCACCGAGCCGGTCACGTACAACGCGCCGCCCCGACGGCCCAACGGCTGGTTCAGGGTCACCTGGAACTGGCTGCGCTGGCGGCCACGGGTGGTCGGATCGATGCCGCGCTTGTCCGAATCACGGCCGTACAGCGCATCCTGCAGGCTGTAGAAGCCTTCGGTCGAATAGCGGTAGGCGGCCAGGGTCAGGTTCGTCCCGGTCTCGCCGATCATGTTGCTGTAGCTCAAGCGCACGCTGGCACCGGTGTGGTTGCCGTAGTGGTCGAACGTCGTACGTGCGTGGGTGACGTCGGCGGCGAACGCGCCAACCGGCGTGGACAGGCCGACGCCGTACAGCAGCGACAGGTAGCCGTCGCTCAGTGCGCTGCCGCCGTACAGCGTCAGCTGGTTGCCGATACCGCGCTGGTAGGTGCCCTGCACCAGCCACGGCTCATCGGCCAGCAGCTTGTTGCGCACCTGGCCGGCGGTCAGCGAGTAACGCGACACGCCTTCGCGCAGCATCTGCGGCACCGAACCGAACGGCACCTTGAATTCGCGGCGGCGGCCATCGGCCTCGATCACGCTCACTTCCAGATCGCCGCCGTAGCCGGTCGGGTACAGGTCGTCGATGACGAAGCTGCCCGGCGACACGGTGGAGGAGTAGATCAGCTGCTCGTTCTGGCGCACTTCGATGCGTGCATTGGTCTCGGCGATGCCGCGCACGACCGGCGCGTAGCCGCGCAGCGAATCGGGCAGCATGCGGTCGTCGCTGGCCAGGCTGGCACCGCGGTAACCGATCGAGTCGAACAGTTCACCGGTGGTGTAGGCCTCACCGATGGTGAGCATGCCGCGCACCTGCGGAATGCCGCGCTGTGCATAGGTGGCGATGCTCTGCCAATGGCGGCCATCGCCCTCGGACCAGGTCAGGTTCGAATCGTGGCGGAACTGCCAGCCACCCAGGTTCATGCCGGCGTTGAGGCCGAGGTAGGCACTGCGGTTGCGCTGGCCACCTTCGACACGGCTGTCGCTGTCGATGGCATTGAAGCTGTAGCCGACGAAGCCGGCATTGATGCCGCGGTCCCACAGCGCCGGGTTGACGTAGCCGCGTGCCTCACGGCGCAGGAACACCTGCGGGATGCTCAGGTCGTAGCGCAGGTTGCCGCTGTCATAGACACCATAGGCATTGGCCATGCGCTGCTGGACCGGCACGCAGCTGGTCTTGTCGGTCGGCACGGACGGATCCTGCTGCAGCAGCACGGCTTCGCTGTCCACGCCCATTTCTTCCAGCATCGGCAGCGGCAGGCAGGCGTCGACACGGCCCTGCGCATCGGCCTTGAACTGCAGATCGCGACGGCCCTGCCAGGCACCGTTGACGTAGACGTCGACACGATAGTTGCCGGCCACCATCGGGTTGCCGTTGCTGAAGGCCGCCAGGTCGACCTGCTTGGCCTGGCCAGACAGGAAGCTGGAATTGAACTGGGCCGACTCCGGTGCACGCGCATTGGCCGCACCACTCTGCGCCATCAGGGCCTGTTCGCCGAGATTGGCCGGGGCAGCCAGCGCCCATCCTGGGCAGGCCACGCCAGCAACCAGCAGGCAAAGCGCCTGATGGATCGACAATGTCAATCTGTTTCCGATCACACTGACATTCCTTCAATTCGCCGCACAGCGGCGGTGGCGGGATGCGCAGGCCAAGGGCCAGCGCGGCGCGTTCAGCCCCCGGTGCTGCCGAGGCGGATGGTGTGTTCCACCCGGCCGCCGTAGTCGTTGATGGTGATGAAGCGGACCTGGTCGGTGCCCGCCGGTGCGGCGAACTCCAGGCTCTGCTTCGGCGCGACCATCGCGCCCTTGTCCTCGACGGCCTTTTCACTGCTGCCGGTCACGGCATGTACTTCGGCCAGAGTGACGTGGAAGGGGCTCGGGTTTTCCACCCGCAGGCGGTCGCCGGTGCGGGTCCAGCGCAGCGCTGCCGGCGCGTCGTTGGCGACGCCCTTCAGGCCCTGCGGCCGGTAGAAAAGCTTCAGGCGCGAACGGAACGCGACCTGCAGGTAATTCTGTTCGCCACTGTCGGCGTTGTCCGGGGACGGCGGAACATCCAGCACGTTGAGCCAGAACACCGACTCACGGTCGGTCGGCAGTTGCGCGCCGGAGAAGATCAGGCGAAGCGCCTGGCTGCGGCCCGGTTCGACGCGCGCGATCGGCGGCGTCAGCACGAACGGGGCATCGCTGGTATCGGCGGTCTGGTTGGCGTCGCCGCTGTCGATCCAGGCCTGCACCAGCGCCGGCGAATCGCCCACGTTGTCGACCTGCACGGTGACTTCGCGCGCCTGCGCCGGATAGATCACTCGCGTGCCATTGACCACCACGCCGGCCAGAGCGTTCTGGCAGAAGGGCAGCGTGAACGCTGCCAGCAGCAGCGCCCGGGGAAAGATTGCTTTCATCGGAAGTACTACGCTCGAGGTATGTGGCCTGGGGCCGCGATGCACTGGCCGGCGCGTACGCCGGCCAGTGCGGGTACGACTACGATCAGTTGTAGATGATCGTGTACTTGACGCTGCTGGTGACGTCGCCCGGGGTGGCGGCGGCAGTGGCGTAGTACTCAGCGTAGTAGTTCAGGTTGGCGGTGCCGTCGCCGGCCACGGTCACCCACTGCGAGTTGTCCTGGGCCAGACCGGTGCCAGCCGCCTTGATCGGCAGGAACGTGTTGTTCGAGCCCAGCAGCTGCAGCTGCACGTTGGTGGCAGCGTTGGCCGAAGCCTGGTTGACCAGGCGGCCGCTGTTGAAGTCAACGGTGGAACCCGGCTCGAAGTAGGTGGCGACGTTGCCGGCGCTGCACTTGCTCAGGTTGATGGCGAACGGGGTACGGCCCGCAACGGCACCGGCGGTGGCCAGGGTGTTCTTGGACACGGTCGGCAGGTTGACGGCGAAGTCCTTGCCGCCCGGGGTCGAGATGGTGCAGGTCTTGTCGGTCACCTTGCCGTTGAAGGTGATGGTGCCGTCGGCGGCGTTGGCGGCCAGCGGAGCGGCGGCCAGCATCAGAGCGGCGATGATATTGATCTTGTGCATTCGCTTTTACCTAACCCTACTGAAGAGATGAGAAGTAGAGGAGGAAGCAAGGAGCACTGCCGGGCTATCAAGACCCATCCTTGCGTCTCACCTGTGGCCGGACTCGGACATACCTTCCCCTGAATCCGTGACGCAAGTATAGGCACAACTGTGATGAAAGTCTCATTATTTTTCTGAACGCCAATTCATTGACGCTTTAAATGTGACGTGATAGGCGAAATCGAGATCCAGGGAGCGTGGGGAAGGTGACGGTGGCCGGATCAGGTCACAAACGACCCTGCATGACGCTCCTGCTGACGCGTTTGGCATGCGCGGAAACAGGCTTTTTTCAAGTGAAAATCGCCTTATTTGATGCGCATCACTCTTTCTTGGTGATGGCCCTAGCAGATTCGGATTTGTCCTATTAAAGACGGATCGAACCTGTCGCTAACTAGGACACACCGAACCAGAGAACGTGTCATGAGGAACTCCATTCTGCTGTGCGTGGCCCTGATGTCCGTCAGCGCACTGGCCCAGGCCAGCAGCGGCAGCATCCGTTTCAGCGGCCGCATCGCCGAGCCGGGCTGCACGACGGCCCTGTCCCAGGGTGAGCTGAGCCTGGCCGCCTGCCCGCCGTCGGCCAAGGGCTCGACGGTTGCCGTGACGGCCCTTGCCGATGGCCAGGCCGCCACGCTGCGCGACGGCAAGCGCCAGGGCCAGAAGCTGTCGGTGTCGGCCAGCGCGATGCGCGCCGGCGATATCGCCTTCTCCGAGCGTTACAGCGTGCAGGCTTCGAAGCAGCAGCCGCTGCAGGGCGCCTACCTGGTGGTGGTCGACTACCTGTAAGCCGGCGTGCTGCAAGCCGACGCGTTTACGCCGGCGGCAGCTCGAAGACCTGGCGCAGATAGGCCAGATAGCCCGGGTCGTCGCACATGCTCTTGCCCGGCGAATCGCTGAGCTTGGCCACCGGCTGGCCGTTGCAGCGGACCATCTTGATGACGATGTTGAGCGGCGTTGGCCCCAGATCATTGGTCAGGTGGGTGCCGACGCCGAAGGCGACCTGGCAGCGACCACGGAAGTAGTCGTACAGGCGCATCACCTTGGCGATGTCGAGCCCATCGCTGAACACCAGCACCTTGCTGCGTGCATCCACCCGGCGCTGCTGGAAGTGCGCCAGCATGCGGTCGCCCCAGTCGAACGGATCGCCCGAATCGTGGCGGACACCGTCGAACAGCTTGCAGAAGTACATATCGAAGTCGCGCAGGAACGCATCCAGGCCGACCACGTCGGACAGCGCGATGCCCAGATCGCCGCGATACTCGCGTGCCCACGATTCCAGTGCCGCCACCTGCGAGTCGCGCAGGCGCGGGCCCAGTGCCTGGAAGGCCTGCAGATACTCATGCGCCATGGTGCCGTGCGGGGTCATGCCGTACAGGCGGGCGAAGTGCACGTTGCTGGTGCCGACCAGCTGCGGGCCGAGCGCGTCGCGCAGCAGCGGCAGCAGACGGGCGTGCCAGTCACGCGAGTAGCGGCGGCGGCTGCCGTAGTCGGCAATGCGGCACTGCTCGAAGCCAGGGGTATCGCGCAGCAGCGCGGCCTTGGCCTGCAGGCGGCGCTCACCCTCGGCGAAGTCGGCGGTGGTGGTGTTGCGGAACCAGACTTCGTTGATGATCGCCAGCAGCGGCACTTCGAACAGGATGGTGTGCAGCCACGGGCCGGTGATGTCCAGTTCGATCTCACCGGGCACGGTCTTCGACGCGCGTAGCTGGATGTACTTGCGGTCGAGGTGGAACAGGCCGAGGAAATCGGCGAAATCCGGCTTCACGAAGCGCAGGCCACGCATGTAGTCCAGCTCCGCGTCGCTGAAGCGCAGGCTGCACAGGTGGTCGATCTCTTCGTCGATCTGGTCGATGTAGTGGGCCAGGTCGATGCCGGGCGTGCGGCACTTGAACCGGTACTGCACCTGGGCACCGGGGTGCTGGTGGAGCACCGCCTGCATCATGGTGAACTTGTACAGATCGGTGTCGAGCAGGGACTGGATGATAGGCATGGGGCGGATTATGCGCCCGGCGGAGTGAACCGTGGGCGCGTCCGCCTTCCGTAGAGCCGGGCCCACGCCCGGTTGGATTGTTGCCTGAGCCGCGCGTGGGCTCGGCTCTACAACGACCTGCGCAGCAGGCGCGGCACCAGCATCAGGGCGTGCGCCCAGATCGCGCCCCACACCGCCACCCGTACCGGCAGCGAACGCTGCCTGGCCTCGAACTTCTGGAAATAGCGCCACAGGCCCTTGTGCTTGTGCCATTCAACGAAGAACGGCCGCGAGCGGCTGGAGACGCCACGAACGTGGGTGACCTGCAGGTCATTGGCGATCGCCACCACCGCCCCGGCTTCGCGCGCGCGCCGGCACAGGTCCAGGTCTTCGGCGTGCAGACGATAGCCCGCGTCCCAGCCTCCGATGCAGTCGAACAATGCACGCGGCATCATCAGCAGCGCGCCAGACAACGCCGGCACCCGCTGCAGCACCTGCTGCGGGTCACGCGGCACCGCCAGCTTCGAGCCCTTGCCTGGCGAGCGCAGCATCATCAGGAAGTCCGGATCGCGGCGGCGCACGGCCTCGTCGGCATGGCCCTGCTCGTCGACCTGTTCGACGCCGAGCAGGCAGTCGCCCAACGCTTCGGCACGGGCGCGCAGTGCGGCCAGTGTTTCCGGTTCAACCATCAGGTCCGGGTTGATGAAGGCCAGCCATGGGCTGTGCGAATCGGCCACGCCCTGGTTGTTGGCGGCGGCAAAGCCGGGATTGTCCGGATTGCCGACGAAACGCACGCGCGGGTCGTGGCTGGCATGGCGCCGCACGATATCCAGCGTGCCATCCATCGAGCCATTGTCGATCACCCGGATCTCGGCCACGTCCTGCGCCTGGCGCAGGCGCGAGAGGCAGGCATCGATGGTGCTGCCACTCTGGTAGGTGACGACGATGGCGGCAATGGCAACATTCAAGCAGGAGGCTCCGGCGCGGAAGACGGGACGAACAGGTCCCCCTGTTCCTTCGGCATTATCGCCTGCCGCATGCGCTGCTGCAGGTCGGCACGCAGCCCGTGCAGTGGATCATGCATCAGGAAGTCAGCCAGCCGAGGCACCCAGCCCGGCCAGCGCGCGGCCAGGGCCTCGAGATCGCCATCACGGCTGACCGCCTCCCCTGCCCGGCTGACGAAGGCGGTCTCGCACAACACGTTGCGCCATCCCAGGCCGGCCATGCGCAGGCTCAGGTCCACCAGCGCCGCGTTCCAGCCGGCATAGCTGTCCACGTCCAGGCCGCCGGCACGCCGGCGCGCGTTGCCCCGCACCAGCACCGCGTGGGTGACCGCCGACGGCAGCTCCGGGTGCAGCGCTGGCAGGCCGGCACAGGTCTGCGCCAGCAGCGCGGCATCGTCGGGTTCCGGATTGATCTCGCCCAGCCGGGGCCACGCAGCGGTTTCGCCGGCATTGCACCATGGGGTTGCGGTCGCGATGGCGGCATCGCGGGCGAAGGCGTCCTGCAGCTGCTGCAGCCAGCCCGGTGCGGGCACGCTGTCCGGTGCCAGCACCGCCACGTCCATGCCATCGCAGGCGCGCAGCATCTCGTCCAGGTGGGCGACTTCACCCAGTGGCCGTGCACGCCGGGTGTACTCGGCCTGCAGTGGCGTGTGCGCCAACCAGTGTTCCACCACCGCCTGCGCACGCGGCCCGGTCTGCGCGTCGTCGGCCAGCCAGACCGCGGTCCCCGGCGCGGTGCCCGCATCCAGTGCGGCCAGGCAGCGGTCGAGCGCGGCATCGTCCACGCACAGCGGCAACAACACGATCGCCCCCATCCCGCCTCCGTGGTTGTCGGTAGCCACAGACTAGCACTGAGAGGGTATCGGCCGGGCTGCACCCGGCACCCGCTTCAGGCCAGGGCAACAGCAACAGCCGAAGCAAAAGCTGGGTTCCTGGGGGTTGGCGGGGGGGGGGCGGGTGGGGGGGGAGGCGCAAAGAAGTCCCTGTAAACTCGGGCGCCGCCTCCCTGCGGCGCCCCGCCCCCCCACCCGGCCCCCCCCCCCCTCCGCCAACTTTCCCGCCCCTCCCCCTCTTCTTTTGGGCCGCGCCCTGCCCAGGCCACGACTCA
>NZ_LLXT01000148.1 GCF_001431625.1 Stenotrophomonas geniculata ATCC 19374 = JCM 13324 | reverse complement strand
GGTGGGCGGCGGGCATCGACGCCGCCGCCCACCAGGCGACACTCGACGCCGGTGGTTGCACCGTGGCGGTCATCGGCACCGGCCCGGACCGGGCCTACCCGGACAGCCACGCCCGCCTGCAGGCCCGGATCGCTACCGAAGGCGCGGTGCTCAGCGAGTACCTGCCAGGCACGCCGGCACGCCCCGGCCACTTTCCCGCCCGCAACCGGCTGGTGGCCGGGCTGGCACTGGCGACGGTGGTGGTCGAGGCCGCCCAGCGCTCCGGCGCCCTGATCACCGCACGCCTGGCCGCCGAAGCCGGCCGCGAGGTCTGCGCCCTGCCCGGCTCGGTGCTCAATCCACGCGCGGCGGGCTGCCATCGGCTGATCCGTGAGGGTGCTGCATTGGTCGAGCGCCCGGAGGAGGTCCTGGAACTGCTGGCCCCCGCCCTCCGCCAGCAGCTGCCGGGCTTGCAATCACGGTTGGCCACCCCCACTGAACAGGCACCGCCGGTACTCCTGCCGGCGCGCTGGGCCGACGACCCTGACTACCAGTGCTTGTGGCGGGCCCTGGACCACAACCCAAGCAGTATGGATTCACTGATCACGCGCTGTGGATTGACGGCGCCCCAGGTGTCCTCCATGCTGCTGGCCATGGAACTGGCGGGAATCGTGGTGTGCGTACACGGCCGCTACTGTCGAACTCCCTAGTTTCTTCACCTCCACAGCGTCGCGCGACGCAGGCCGAGGGGCAATGAAAGAGAGCATCCTGGACGTACTGCTGTACCTGTTTGAACACTATTTCAGCGAAGATGCGGACCTGATCCGTGACCGCGATTCGCTCCAGAACGGCCTGATCCAGGCCGGTTTCAGCCCAACCGAGATCAACAAGGCATTCGACTGGCTCGATGCCCTGGCCGCGCAGCGGCCGAGCGTGGCCCAGGCACGGGTCGATGGCCCCGTGCGCGTCTACCACGGTCCCGAGCTGGACAAGCTGGACGTGGAATGCCGCGGCTTCCTGCTGTACCTGGAACAGCACGGCATCCTCGACGCCGACCAGCGCGAGCTGGTGCTGGACCGGGCGATGGCCCTGGACCAGGACGAACTGGACCTGGACGACCTGAAGTGGGTCGTACTGATGGTGCTGTTCAACCAGCCTGGCTCCGAGGCGGCGTATGCCTGGATGGAGACGCAGATGTTCATGGACGAGCCAGAACCCCTGCACTGACCGTACACTTGGGGGCATAGCGCATTCAGGAGCGTCCCCGTGAGCGAGTGGTTCCATGCAGAAGGCAACCGGCAGCAGGGTCCGCTGCCAGCGGAACAGTTGGTCGAGTTGTTCCGCAACAACCAGATCTCCCTGGACACCCTGGTCTGGCGCGACGGCCTGCCGCAATGGCAGCCGTTGCGCACCGTGGTCGACGAACTCGGCCTGATCGTGCCGGCGCTGGACGCTGCCACGCCACCCGTGGAACCCGAGCCCGAACCGGAACCGGTGGCACCGCCTCCGCCGCAGCCGCCGGTACTGCCGCCGTCCACCCCCTACACCACCAGTGCATCGGCCACCGCCCTGCCGGCGCCGAAGAAGAAGCTGTCCGGTTGCGCACTGACCGCCATCATCGGCGGCGGCCTGCTGCTGGTGCTGGTACCGATCGTGGCCATCCTGGCCGCCATCGCGCTGCCTGCCTACAACGACTACACCGTGCGCGCCAAGGTCGCCGGCGCAGTGACCGCACTGCAGCCGTTGAAGGACCAGGTGCAGCATTTCGCCGATGACGAAGGCCGTTGCCCCGGTGCCAACGACGCCGGCTTCCCGGCCCCGGGTGACTTCGCCCATGCAGGGCTGTCGGCGGTGAACATCGGTCGCTTCAACAATGGCCACTGTGGCATCGAAGCCACCCTGGCGCTGCCCGGCAAGAGCCTCGATGGCGACCTGCTGTGGCTGGAATACGATCGCGACAGCGGCCGCTGGGAATGCAGTGGCGAAAGCAACGACAAGTACCTGCCGCCGTCGTGCCGCGGCTGAGCCACGCGCACGCCAGCACCTCCAAGGATGATTCAACAGGGAACATGCAATGACTGAGTGGTACTACGCCGAAGGACAGCAACGCCAGGGCCCGCTGCCGGTCCAGGAGATCCGCCAGCGCTTCCAGCGTGGCCAGCTCAACCTGGACACCCTGGTCTGGCGCGAGGGCATGGCCCAATGGGCTGCACTGCGCCAGGTGGTCGACGAGCTCGGCCTGCAGACGCTGGCCGATGCCAGCACTGCCACCAGCAGCGGCGGTTTCGACCTGCGTGGCGACTATGCCGCCATCGACAACGGCAGCGCCCCGCTGCCCGGCACCGGCGCACTCAGCAGCTCGCCATACAGCGCTCCAGCCGCCGCCGGCGGCGGTGGCCACGCACAGCCGGTGGTTGGCGGTGAAGTGGTCTACGCAGGCTTCTGGAAGCGTGTGGCGGCCTACATGATCGACTACTTCGTGCTGGTCATCCCCGGCAGCATCATCGGTGCCATCCTCGGTGCGATCCTCGGCGCCAGCATGGGCGCGGTGGGCAGTGGCGAATCGGCCATCGAGATCGTGGCGCAGCTGGCCAGTGCCCTGATCAACCTCTGCATCGGCATGGCCTACTACACCTGGTTCCACGCCTCGCAGGGCGGCGCCACGCTGGGCAAGATGGCGGTCGGCATCAAGGTCGTGCGTGGCAACGGCGAGCGCCTGACCAAGGCGCGCGCATTTGGCCGCTACTGGGCCATGCTGCTGAGCAGCTTCACCCTCGGCATCGGTTTCCTGATGGCGGCCTTCACCGAGCGCAAGCAGGGCCTGCACGACATGATCTGCGACACCCTGGTGGTCGACCGCTGGGCCTACACCGACCAGCCGCAGCTGCAGCGCCGCGAGCTGGGCACGGTGACCGTGCTGGTGCTCGTGCTGACCGGCCTGCTGTCGCTGGCGGGCGTGGTCCTGCTGGTGTTCGCGGTCGGCTTCATCGCCAAGATGGCCTCATGAACGGCCATCCTCACGCCTGGCTGCTTGACATGGGCTGGCCGGGCGTGATTCCTCTAATAAGGTGAAACCTGAACGCCCGGCACATTACCGGGCGTTCAGTTTATGGATTTGCCCGTGGCCGCTTCACTAATGCGGCCGTTTGCTCCACCCTAGCGGCCCCTCTCCCCCGGTCCGCCCACAGACCTTTCCTGACATGCCCAAGCACCTGCTCATCGTCGAATCGCCGGCCAAGGCCAAGACGATCAACAAATACCTCGGCAAGGACTACACGGTCCTGGCCTCGTATGGGCACGTGCGCGACCTGATCCCGAAGGAAGGCGCGGTCGACCCGGACAACGGGTTCGCCATGCACTACGACGTGATCGACAAGAACGAGAAGCACGTCGATGCGATCGCCAAGGCCGCCAAGGGCGCCGACGACATCCTGCTGGCCACCGACCCGGATCGCGAGGGTGAGGCGATCAGCTGGCACATCGCCGAAATCCTGAAGGAACGCGGGCTGGTCAAGGACAAGCCGATGCAGCGCGTGGTGTTCACCGAGATCACGCCGCGCGCCATCAAGGAGGCCATCAGCCAGCCGCGCGCGATTGCCAGCGATCTGGTCGATGCCCAGCAGGCGCGCCGCGCGCTGGACTACCTGGTCGGCTTCAACCTGTCGCCGGTGCTGTGGCGCAAGGTCCAGCGTGGCCTGTCCGCCGGCCGCGTGCAGAGCCCGGCGCTGCGCATGATCGTCGAGCGCGAGGAAGAGATCGAAGCCTTCATCGCCCGCGAATACTGGTCGATCGCCGCCGAGTGCGCACACCCGTCGCAGCACTTCAACGCCAAGCTGATCAAGCTGGACGGGCAGAAGTTCGAGCAGTTCACCATCACCGATGGCGACACCGCTGAAGCAGCGCGCATGCGCATCCAGCAGGCCGCGCAGGGCTCGCTGCATGTCACCGATGTGGCCAGCAAGGAGCGCAAGCGCCGCCCGGCGCCGCCGTTCACCACCTCCACCCTGCAGCAGGAAGCCTCGCGCAAGCTCGGCTTCACCACCCGCAAGACCATGCAGGTGGCGCAGAAGCTGTATGAAGGCGTGGCCATCGGCGACGAAGGCACCGTCGGCCTGATCTCGTACATGCGTACCGACTCGGTGAACCTGTCGCAGGACGCGCTGGCCGAGATCCGCGATGTGATCGCCCGCGACTACGGCATCGCCTCGCTGCCGGACCAGCCGAACACCTACCAGACCAAGTCCAAGAACGCCCAGGAAGCGCACGAAGCGGTGCGCCCGACCTCGGCGCTGCGCACGCCGGCCCAGGTCGCACGCTTCCTCACCGACGACGAGCGCCGCCTGTACGAACTGATCTGGAAGCGCGCCGTCGCCTGCCAGATGATCCCGGCCACGCTCAATACCGTCAGCGTCGACCTGTCGGCCGGCAGCGAGCACGTGTTCCGTGCCAGCGGTACCACCGTGGTGGTGCCCGGCTTCCTGGCCGTGTACGAAGAAGGCAAGGACAACAAGAGCGCCGAGGACGAGGACGAAGGCCGCAAGCTGCCGGCGATGAAGCCCGGCGACCGCGTGCCGCTGGAACGCATCCAGGCCGAACAGCATTTCACCCAGCCGCCGCCGCGCTACACCGAAGCGGCGCTGGTGAAGGCGCTGGAAGAGTACGGCATCGGCCGTCCCTCGACCTACGCTTCGATCATCCAGACCCTGCTGTTCCGCAAGTACGTGGAAATGGAAGGCCGCAGCTTCCGCCCGTCCGACGTCGGCCGCGCAGTGTCCAAGTTCCTGTCCAGCCACTTCACCCGGTACGTGGACTACGACTTCACCGCCAAGCTCGAAGACGAGCTCGACGCCGTCTCGCGTGGCGAAGAAGAGTGGATCCCGCTGATGGCCCGCTTCTGGGAGCCGTTCAAGGAGCTGGTGGAAGACAAGAAGGAATCGGTCGACCGTGCCGAGGCCAGTGGCGCGCGCGAGCTCGGCACCGACCCGAAGACCGGCAAGCCGGTCAGCGTGCGCCTGGGCCGCTTCGGGCCGTACGCCGCCATCGGCAGCACCGCCGAAGATGCCGAAGAAAAGCCCAAGTTCGCCTCGCTGCGCCCCGGCCAGTCGATGCACACCATCTCCCTGGAAGACGCGCTGGAGCTGTTCCTGATGCCGCGCGCGCTGGGTGAGGACAAGGGCGAGCCGGTCAGCGTCGGCATCGGCCGCTTCGGCCCGTTTGCCAAGCGCGGCAGCACCTATGCCTCGCTGAAGAAGGAAGACGACCCGTACACCATCGACCTGGCCCGCGCCGTGTTCCTGATCGAAGAGAAGGAAGAGATCGCGCGCAACCGGATCATCAAGGAATTCGAGGGCAGCGACATCCAGGTGCTGAACGGCCGTTTCGGCCCGTACATCAGCGACGGCAAGATGAACGGCAAGATCCCCAAGGATCGCGAGCCGGCATCGCTGACCCTGGCCGAAGTGCAGCAGCTGATGGAAGAAACCGGCAAGCCGGTGCGCAAGGGCTTTGGCGCCAAGAAGGCCGCCGCGAAGAAGGCCCCGGCCAAGAAAGCAGTAAAGAAGGCCGCCGCCAAGAAGGCCCCGGCGAAGAAGGCCGCTGCAAAGAAGTAGATCCATGCCATGCGTGGATGAGGGGCAAGGTGTGCGGACCAGCGGTCCGCACCTACCGTCCGCGCCGACCACCCCTTCTGCACGCAGCCGGGGGATAATGAAGGCCCACGCCGGGCCGGTCGCCGCCATGAAAGAACTCACCCTGGACTCTGCTGTCGCCACGCTCCGCGCGGGCGGCGTGATCGCCTACCCGACCGAAGCGGTCTGGGGCCTGGGCTGTGATCCCTCGCACGAAGCTGCGGTGCACATGGTGCTGCGGCTGAAGCAGCGCCCGATCGAAAAAGGCATGATCCTGGTCGCGGCCGAGCTGGCGCAGCTGGAAGGCTGGGTGCGCCTGCAGTCGCTGCCCGACGCCCGCCAGCGCGCAGTACTGGCCAGCTGGCCCGGCGCCAACACCTGGATCCTGCCCGCCGGCCCGCGCGCGCAGCCCTGGGTCACCGGCGAACACAGCGGGATTGCGGTGCGCATCAGCGCACACCCGCTGGTGGCCGAACTCTGCCGCGCCTGGGGTGGCCCGCTGGTCTCTACCAGCGCCAATCTGGCCGGCGAACCACCGGCGCGCAGCCGCGAAGAGCTGGATCCGCGCCTGCTGCGCCTGCTCGACGGCATCCTTGACGGACAGACCGGTGGCCTGGCCCAACCCACCCCCATACGCGACGCGCTCAGCGGCAACGTGCTGCGCTCCTGAGCTGCCGATTGCACTGCCGCGGACAATCACGCACGCTGCCGCCATGAGCCTGCTGCGCGCCACCTTCAGCCTGTGCCTGCTGCTGCCGTGGACGGCGTCCGCCGCCGGGGCCGAGGACGTGCGGGTGTACCGCTGCGTTGCCAGCAACGGCGCCGTTGCCCTGCAGGACACGCCCTGCAACAGCGGCCGCCAGCAGGTACGCGACCTGCAGCGCCCGCGCGATCCCGCTCCACGGGTGGTACGCAGTGATGCCACGCCTCCGCCGCCCAGCGAACCCCCGGTCATCCGCGAGCGCGAAGTCCGCCACGTCTACATCCAGCCGCCGCAACCGATGTACGAATGCGTGAGCGAGGATGGACGCCGCTATACCAGCGACAACAACGAAGGCAATCCGCGCTGGGTGCCGCTGTGGACCAGTGTCTGGCTGCCACACGGCCATCGGGGCCCGGCCTACCCGGGTCCGCGCCCGGCCATCGGCACGCCGATCGGCGAAGGCGCGGGTTATCGCCCTTCCTCGATCGGCATGGGCGTGCAGGTCCCGGCCGGCAGCGTGCTGGTTCGCGACAGCTGCCATGCGTTGCCGCCGCAGGAAGTCTGCGCGCGACTGAGTGACCGCCGCTGGGAGCTGGATCGCCGTTACAACAGCGCACTGCAGAGTGAACGCACCGCCATCAGCAACGAACAGCGCGGCATCGATGCGCGCCTGTCGCGCGATTGCGAACGCTGAGCGCAGCAGGCCGTCGCAGCCTGTACGCTGTGCGCATGAACCGAGTGATCTGGCTGCTTCTGGTGCTGCTGCCTGGAAGCGCGTTGGCCGAAGAGGGCGTGATCTACCGCTGTACCTCCAGCAGCAGTGACGTCCCTACCCTGCAGCGCACGCCGTGCCCCACCGGCAGCAAGCAGCAGGTGCTGCGCATACCCGACCCGGCCAACTCGCAGCCGGCCGCCGCTGCACCTGTGGCGGCCGAACCTGCACCCGCCCCTGTCGAAACACCCGCGCCGGTGCCGGCCGGAGCGGCCGTTGCCCCTGCGGCCCCAGCGAAGCCACGACGCGCGGATGAAGGACGCACGATCATGGAGGCAGGTATGGTCGAACACGAAGGAGACGACCAGATCCTCGACAGCGCGACGCTGCGCCGCGATGCTGAGGCCCGCGCCGCCGCAGGTGATGGTCCACCGAAGCCGCCGCTTCCTCCGATCTTCCAGTGCACCGACAGCCAGGGCGGCGGCTACCTGTACGAGTACGAGGCCGCGCCCGGCCGCTGCGAGCTGATGACGGTACAGGGCCTTGGCGGAGTGACGCCGGTGAATGCCGCCAGCTGTGAAGTGGTGCGCGACCACTGCGAAGCGCTTCCCGAAGCGCAGCGCTGCGGTGGTTGGCAGCAGCGCTTCCGCGATGCCCGCGGCCGTGAGCGCTTTGCCGCGCCGGAGAACCGCGATACCGCGCGCGGTGAACGCAAGCGGCTGCAGGACGTGCTGGAAGCCAGCAACTGCCCGGTACCGGGGTGACAGCGGCGGCATGGCCGCACCTGCCCATGGGGTGGATCTGTTGTAGAGCCGAGCCAGGCTCGGCTGCCGTTGGCGGAGTGCAGCCGAGCAAGGGCTCGGCTCTACAGCAGAGCGATCAGAACCCGTAGCGCAGGAATCCACCATCCACTGCGATGCACTCGCCGGTGACATAGCTGGCCGCCGGCAGGCACAGGAAGCCCACGGCTGCAGCCACTTCCTCCGGCTCACCGATGCGGCGCATGGGCGTGCGGTTGATCACTTCCTCGTAGTAGTCCGGGTCCGCCAACGGCCCGGACGTGCGCCGCGTGCGGATGTACCACGGCGCCACCGCGTTGACCCGGATGCCATCCTCGGCCCACTCGACGGCCAGGTTGCGGGTCATCTGGTGCATCGCCGCCTTGGTCATGCCGTAGACCACGCCGCTGCGCACATGGGTCAGGCCGGACACGCTGCCGACGTTGACGATGGACGACGACGCGTGGCGGGCCAGCAACGGATGCGCGTAGCGCGACAGCTCGAATGCCGAGAACAGGTTGGTCTCGAAGATCTTCCGCCATTCATCCTCGGAATACTCGGTGGCCGCCTTGGTGACGTTGCCGCCGGCGTTGTTGACCAGGATGTGCAGGCCATCGCTGTGGTCCTCCACCCAGTCCAGGATCTGGCGGCGGTCCTCGTCGTCGGAGACATCGGCAGCCAGTGCATGCACCTGCATCTGCGGATACACGTCCAGCAGTTCGTCACGCGCCGTCTCCAGCATGTCGATATCACGGCCGACGATCATCAGATCGGCGCCGAAGCCGGCCAGTTCATGCGCGATGGCAAGGCCGATGCCGGCGCTGGCGCCGGTGATCAGGGCGGTCTGGCCGTCCAGGCGCCACCGTTGCTGGGTCATGTGCTCTCCGGGGCCGCGCCCGCTGTGTTTCGATGCGGCAAGGATACGCGCTCACGGCCGCCCCCTGCCGAGGATGCGACACTGCCCGCACGCCCATCACGGAGTGCCGCCATGCGCATCCTGATCCTGTCCACGTCCCTGCTGGCCACCGTGCTGCTGTCCGCTTGCCAGCGCCCGCCCACGCCGAATCCGGAGAAGCCGCCGGAACCGCAGGCCATGGCCCGTGCGATCCAGCAGCCACTGGACCGCGCCAAGCGCGTGCAGAAAACCGTCGATGACGCCGCTGCGAGCGAGCGCAAGGCCGAGGCTGACGCCACGCAGTAACCCCGCAAACGAAAACGCCCGGCCAAGGCCGGGCGTTTCCAGTAGATCCACGCCATGCGTGGATGGCTTCTGGTCAGAACCCGCAGAAGCAGTACGCCAGCGCCTTCACCGGCGTGCCGTTGCCCTTCTCGCGGGCCGCGTTCTCGACAAAGCGCAGCTGCGTATCCACTTCCGGCATCGTGCGCGCCAGCACCATCCGCGCCATGCCCGAGTCGGACAGCATCCAGGCACCGGCACGGCTGCCGGCGAAACCGCTGACGAACTGCGCGAACGGCGTTGCCGCCTTCTCGATGTAGCGCACGCGATAGGCATCGGCCTTGCCCAGCTTGGCGCGGCTGGCGGCATCGGCCACGGCATCCTTCAAGCCACCGAAGGCATCGACCAGGCCACGTTCCTTTGCCTGCGCACCGCTCCACACGCGGCCACGGGCCACTTCGTCGACGGCCTCGACCGGCTTCTTGCGGGCGTCGGCGACGCGACCGGTGAAGTCGGCGTAACCCTTGTTGATCACCGACTGGATGACCTGGCCCACAGCCGGATCCATCGGGCGGGTGACATCGAACGCCCCGGCGAAACGGGTGGTGCCGACACCATCGGTGTGCACGCCGATCTTGTCCAGCGCGCGGCTGAAGTTCGGCACCATGCCGAAGATGCCGATCGAACCGGTGATGGTCGACGGATCGGCATAGATGCGATCGGCGTTCATGCTGATCCAGTAGCCACCGGAGGCGGCCAGGTCGCCCATCGACACCACCACCGGCTTGCCGGCGGCCTGCAGGGCCACCACTTCACGGCGGATCTGCTCGGAGGCGAACACTTCACCACCCGGCGAATTGACACGCAGCACCACGGACTTCACGTTCTCATCGTCACGCGCGGCACGCAGCAGCGCCGAGGTCGATTCGCCACCGATGCGGCCGGCCGGGAGATCGCCGCCGCTGATTTCGCCGGCGGCCACCACCACCGCCACCTGCGGACGGTTGTCGACCGGGTTGCGGCGCGCATCGAGCTGGCCCAGGTAGGTGCCGAAGTCGACGTTGCGGAAACCACCGTCGGCATCGTCGTCGGCCACGCCGCGCTCGATCATCAGATCCTCGAATTCCTCGCGGGTCTTCAGTGAAGTCACCAGCTTCTGCTGCAGGGCGAACTTGGCCAGGTCACCACCGGCAGCGGCGATGCCTTCCGGCAGCGTGTCGATGCCGGCGGCCAGCTGTGCCGGGTCCAGGCGACGGGCCTTGGCGATGTCGCCCAGGTAGCGCTGCCACACGTCGTTCATCCAGAACAGGTCGGCTTCCTTGGAGGCCGGCGACGCAGCATCGAGCACGTACGGCTCGGCCGCGGACTTGTACTCGCCCACCTTGAACAGGTGCACGTCCACGCCGAGCTTGTCCTGCAGGCCGGAGCGGAAATACTGCCGGTAGCGGCCCAGGCCCTCGAGCACCACCGACCCCATCGGATCCAGGTAGACCTCGTCGGCCTGCGCGGCCAGCAGGTACTGCGACTGGCCCATGCTCTCGCTGTAAGCCACCAGCTGCTTGCCGGAGGCGCGCAGGTCCTGCAGTGCGGCGGCGACTTCACGCAGCGAGGCGAAGCCCGACGGCTGCAGCTTGTCCAGCTCCAGCACCACGCGTTCGATCTTCTTGTCTTCCTTGGCCGACTCGATCACCCGCAGCAGGTCGCGCAGCTGGATCTCTTCGGCACCGTTGTCGCCCACCGCCTTGGCCAGCGCACGGCTGACCGGATCAGCGCTGAACTGCTCGACCAGGCGGCCTTCCGGCGCGATCACCAGGGTGGTGCGGTCCTGCAGCGATTTGCTGGCACCGGCGCCCATGCCGGCAGCGATGACGAACATCACCAGCAGCAGGAACAGCAGGCCGAAGAACACCAGGTTGAGGATCAACCGGCGGGTGAAGTTCATGACGTCCCACAGCCCGATGAAGAAACTGGCGACGGGGTTGCGACGCGCCGGGGGCAACGGGGGCACGGGTTGATTCATGGAACGCTCCGGATGGCTTCTTGCCGTGGTGCCAGCATAGCCGGTGCCGCGTGATGCGGCATCGGACACAAGTCAGGGGATCGCCCGCCACGGGTCATCGCGGCGGGCGGGGCGGATCAGGACAGTACGGACTGGCCGATGCGCAGGCTGCTGCGCCGCAGGCGCCAGCCCATCAGGATGGCGGCGGCGGTCAGGCCGACGATCAGGCCGATCCACATGCCCTGCGGGCCCATGCCCAGCCCCAGGCCGAGCCCGGCGCCGAGCGGCATGCCCAGGCCCCAGTACGCGAACATGGCGATGAACATCGGCACGCGGGTGTCCTTCAGGCCGCGCAGTGCGCCGGCGGACAGTACCTGGATGCCATCCGGGAACTGGAAGGTGGCCGCGTACAGCAGCAGGGTGGAGGCCAGGCCGGCCACCGCCAGGTCGTTGGTGTAGACACCGACGATGGCATCGTGGCCGAACAGCAGCACCGCCGCCGACAACGTCTGCGTGCCCATGATGATCGCGTAGCCAGCCCACGCCGCACGGCGCACGCCGAAGCCATCGCCACGGCCGACTGCATGGCCGACCCGCACGGTGGTGGCTTCGGCCACGCCCATCGGGATCATGAAGCACAGCTGCGCCACGTTGATCGCGATCTGGTGCGCGGCCGCTTCATTGGCACCGAGGCGGCCGATCAGCAGCGCGGTGACGATGAACAGGCCGCCCTCCATCAGCACGGTGATGCCGATCGGCAGGCCGGTGCGCAGCAGATCCCAGATCGCCTTCCAGCGCGGCCCTTCGAAGTGCGAGAACAGCTGCAGGTGGGCGAAGCGCTTGGTGAACCACAGGTAGGTGGCGAAGGCGATCGCCTGCAGCCACATCATCACCGCCGAGGCGATGCCCAGGCCCTCGGCACCCATTTCCGGGAAGCCCAGCTTGCCGTTGGCCAGCACGTAGCCCATCGGCGCCAGCACCAGCAGGCCGCCGAAGCCGAGCAGCATGGTCGGCAACGTCCAGTGCATGCCCTCGCTCAGATAGCGCATGCAGAAATACAGGGTCAGCGCCGGGCCGCCCCAACGCACCGCATGCAGGAACGCGGTGGCGCCCGGCACGATGTCCGGCGCGATGCCGAAGGCCGGCAGCAGCGGCGGCACCACGGTGAGGAAGGTGAACATGATCAGGCCCAGGCCCAACGCCAGCCACAGTGCCTGGCGGAACAGCGGGCCGATCTCGCGCTCGCGGCCGGCGCCATGCAGCTGCGACACCGAGGCCGTGAGCGAGATCAGGGTGCCGATCGGGATCAGCATCGGCAGCCACAACAGCGCCGTGCCGATGGTCACCGCGGCCAGGGTCGCGGTGGCGTGGTGGCCGGCAATGACGTTGTCGACGAAGGAGATCAGACCGGTGGATACATGCCCGAGCACAAGCGGCAGGGCGAGCAGACCGGTGGCGCCGACTTCCTTGCTGAAGCGCGGCGTGGAGGTTGCAGTAGACATAAGGTGCTTGACGCGAACTGCGGTTGCGCGCGAAGGGCACAGGCACCGGGTTGCGGCCGGTCATCTTACGCGTGCAGCGCGCGCATTCCCATGACATGGCGTGAATGCTGGGTTCCGGCAGGCCCCAGCATCACGCGTTGCGATCGCGTTACGAACAGGAAAGGGGACGGAGGGGATTAAGTCGTTTCCAGCCCGACTGTGCCGAACACGACTTAATCCCCTCCGTCCCCTTTGTTTACTGACCCGCCTGGCGCTTGAGCCAGGTGTCGCGCTCGGCGGCCGGCACCGCGAGGAACGCGCTGCGAACCGTGTCGCGCTCCTGCGGCGGCGTGCGCTGCGCGACCAGGGTGAGCTGGGCCAGCTGCGCCGGGCTGAGCTGGCGCAGCACGGCCAGCGCGGCCTCGCGCTGTTGCGGCGGCACGAACCCGAACAGGCCGTGCAGCTTGGGGAACTCCAGGCCCAGCTGCGGGCCCAACCGCCAGCCTTCGCGGAACGCCTGGTCCTGCGCCTGGAATTGCTGGCGCAGGCGCTGCTGCTGGTCGGCTGGCAGTGCATTGAATCGCGCAGCGGCCTGACGGATCCGCTCGCGCTCGCCTTCCGGCAGGGCGCGCCAGGCCGCGTAATCGGCCCGACGCTGGCGCTGCTGCGGGGCGTCAAGCTGGGCGAACGCGGCGGGTGTCGTGCTTGTGGTGGCCGGGGCCGTAGCCGCCGGTGAACTGCCTGGCACTGGCGGCGGCAGCGGCACGTTCAAGGTCTGCGGCGCGGCGGACAGCGACAACGGCAGGGCCAGCAGCAGGCTGGCGAGCAGGGTCTTATTCATCGGCGGCAGCGGTTTCCAGCGTGGCACTGGCCGGCTCGGGCCGGCTCGGCTTGGATTGTGATTCGTCCACCGGCAGCGGGCCGCCAGCAGCGGTCCACGCATACAGATCAGCATCGGCCACCAGCGGATAGTCGCGGTCGGCCAGCATGGTGGCGTCGTCCGTAGCCTGCGCAGGGGTCGCGTCCGGCGTGGCGTTGACCTTGCTTGGCGGCAGTGCTTCCACCGTGACGGGGCCCGCCTCACCGACCACGCCTTCCGGCAGCGGTGCGTCGCTGCCAGACGAATGGCCCTGCCAATAGCGCCAGCCCAGCGCGGCTGCCAACAGCACAACCACGGTCACCAGCAGGATCAATGGACCGCGCCAGCGCGGCTTTGCGTTCGAACGGCGGCGCTTGCCATTGGCAGTCGTGCGATCTTCACGCTGCGGCGCACGCCAGCCGGAGGTCGGGGCTTCATTGTTGGCCGCCGGCGCGGCCGGCTGCTGCAGCTGCTGCAGGCGTTTGGCGGGCAGGTCGCGGATGCGCAACTGCACCTGTTCGGCCAGCTGGCGCCAGGCCGAGGCATCGGGTTGGCCGTGCGCGTCACGCGGGCAGGCCTCGGCCAGCAGGTGCTGGTAGCCGGCTTCATCCTGGTCAAGCACGCGCATGGCGATACCTTCATCCAGGCTGCCGCCCACCCGCAGCAACAGCGCCAGGCGCGGCGACGGTCCCATCTCGCCCAGCGCGGCCAGCGGCGGTTCCCACTGGCCGCCCACCGGCTCGCGCAGCGCCTGGCGCTGGCCCAGCAGGGTCCAGAAGCGGGTCGGCCACTGCGCCATCGGCAGGTCACTGGCGACCGCGGCAAAGGCACGCATCACCGCCACCAGGGTCTGCTCGGCACGCGCGGCATCGCCGCACTGCAGCTCAGCCACCACCAGGGCGCGGCGCTCGACGCCACGCAGGAACGCCGACAGCGCGCCGGCCGCGGTCGAGGAAACAGGGGCGGGCACAGCCGTCATCGGTCACTCCAAAGGTCTGGGGGAATGATAGCGGCAGGCAATCGACGCCCGTAGGACTTGCGCCCACGGATACTTCGTGCTGCAGGTTGTGCACAGCACCACGCTCCCGGCGCGGGAAACTGCGGCATGCAGCTGAATTCACTCTGTTTCAGCAATGTTTCACACTTAAGTCCTTGATTTTGAATTCCTTTTAAGTATGGCGATTTTTTGACCAACCCAAGCGTGAGCTCGTCGCCATCGGCCTCCTGCGTTCCCGTCGACCGGTAACGCACAACGTTATCCACAGAACATGTGGATAAGCCTGAATCTCCAATGGACACCGATATTTAGGTGACATTTATGATTCAACGGGCGCCGCTCCGCCGTCTCCCACCCCGCCATTCGGGCGCGCATGGCCCGGTACACTGGCCCGATGCTTTCACCGATTCCGACCTTGCAGGTCGCCCTGCCCGTCCCCCTGCCCCGCCTGTTCGACTACCTGTCGCCGGAGGGCGATGGCCCCACGGTTGCGGTCGGCTGCCGCTTGAAGGTGCCGTTCGGCAACCGCGAGCTGGTCGGGGTGGTGGTGGGGCACGGCCAGACCGACGACGGCCAGGGACTGCGCCAGGCGTTGGCCTGGTGCGACCCGCAGCCGCTGCTGCAGGGGGAGCTGTGGCAGAGCCTGCAATGGCTGGCGCGTTACACCCACGCACCGCTGGGCGAAGTCCTCAGCACCGCCCTGCCCGGCCCACTGCGCCATGGCGACACCCTGCCTGACATCCATCACTGGGGCTGGCAGCTGACCCCCGAAGGCCATGCCCAGCGCGGGAAGCTGCGCGCCGGCAGCCGCCCGCGACAGTTGGCAGAACTGCTGGCCGAAGCCGTCGTGGACGAGGACGTGCTGGGCGAACGCATGGAGGACTGGCGGACCGCCGCGCGCAGCCTGGCCAAGCGTGCGCTGGCCGAGCGCGTGGCGATGACGGTGGCACCGCAGCATGCGCAGCCACTGCCCGGCCCCACGCTCAACCCGGACCAGGCCGAGGCCGTGGCCGCGATCAACGCTGCCGAAGGCTTCCAACCCTTCCTGCTGGATGGCGTGACCGGCAGCGGCAAGACCGAGGTCTACCTGCAGGCCATCATCCACTGCCTGGCACAGGGCAGGCAGGCGCTGGTGCTGGTGCCGGAAATCGGCCTGACCCCGCAGACCCTGGCACGCTTCCGCGGCCGCCTCGGCATCGCCGTGCATGCACTGCATTCGGGGTTGAACGACAACGAACGCGCGCGCGTCTGGGCTGCGGCTTCGCGTGGCGAGGCACAGGTCATCGTCGGCACCCGCTCGGCGGTGTTCACGCCATTGCCGCAGGCCGGGCTGCTGATCATCGACGAGGAACACGACGGCAGCTACAAGCAGCAGGACGGCATCCGCTATCACGCGCGCGATTTCGCTCTGGTGCGCGCCAAGGCGCTGGGCATTCCGGTGCTGCTCGGCAGTGCCACCCCTTCGCTGGAAACGCTGCACAACGCCTATGCCGGGCGCTACACCCACCTGCGCCTGAAGCAGCGTGCCGGTGATGCGCGGCCACCGCGCGTGCGCATCCTCGATGTGCGCAAGCGGCCGCTCCACGATGGCCTCTCGGCTGATGTGCTGGCCGGCATCGGCGAGCACCTGCAGCGCGGCCAGCAGGTGCTGGTGTTCAAGAACCGCCGTGGCTACGCGCCGGTACTGCTGTGCCACGACTGCGGCTGGACCGCGCCGTGCAACCGCTGCGATGCACCGATGACCGTGCATGGCGGCGGCCGTCGCCTGCAGTGCCATCACTGCGGCGCGCGGCAACCGGCGCCGCTGGCATGCCCGGCCTGCGGCAGCCTGGCGCTGCAGCCGCAGGGCATCGGTACCGAACGCCTGGAAGAGCATCTCACCGCGGCCTTCGCCGATTTCCCGGTGGTGCGCATCGACCGCGGTACCACGTCGCGACGTGACGCGCTGGAACAGCAGCTGGCGAAGCTGGGCGACCAGCCCGGCATCCTGGTCGGCACGCAGATCCTGGCCAAGGGCCACGACCTGCCGAAGCTGACCCTGGTAGTGGTGGTCGGCATCGACGAGGGCCTGTTCTCGGCCGATTTCCGCGCCAGCGAGAAGCTGGCGCAGCAGCTGATCCAGGTGGCGGGCCGTGCGGGCCGTGCACGTGATCCCGGGGAGGTCTGGCTGCAGACCCATCACCCCGGGCACCCGTTGCTGGAAACCCTGGTGAGTGGTGGCTACCACCCGTTCGCGCAAGCCGAGTTGAACCAGCGACAGGCCGCCGGATTCCCGCCGTTCGCGCATCTGGCGCTGATGCGCGCCGAGGCGCAGCAGGTGGAGCATGCCAATGCATTCCTGCTGGCAGCGCGGCAGCTGCTGGGCGAGCAGAACGTGGTGGAGGCGTATGGGCCGATGCCGGCGCCGATGCCGCGGCGGGCCGGTTACCAACGCACGCAACTGCTGCTGTCTGCCGTGCAGCGGCCGCCATTGCACGGCGTGCTCGGGCAACTGGTTCCGCAGCTGTATGCGCTGCCGGAAGCACGCAAGGTGCGCTGGTCGCTGGATGTGGATCCGACGGACCTGTATTGATCCGGTCGGTGCTGCCGGGCATGGCTCGGCACTACGGTAGAGCCGAGCCATGCTCGGCTGCTTCTCTTTCCAGGAAAAGACCCGGCCCCGCTTACGTCAGCGGCGACATCACGCCGCGCTGGTAGGCCGGCCGCTCGCGCAGGCGGGCATACCAGTCGGCCAGGTGCGGCAGTTCCGGGCGCTGGATCGGCAGTTCGAACCAGGCATAGATCAGCGAGCCCAGCGGGATGTCACCCATCGCGAATTTCTCACCCGACAGCCACGGCTGTTTGGCCAGCGTGGCATCGGCCATCGCCAGGTAGTCACCGGCACGCACGATGGCGGCATTGATGCGCGATTCGTCACGGTCGGCCGGGGCGGTGCGCATGATGCCCCAGATCAGGTCGGTGTACAGCGGCGCCATCCGCGAGGTGCTCCAGTCCATCCACTTCTCGGCCTGGGCACGCTCCATCGGGTCTTCGGCGTACAGGGTGCCCAGCGCGTAGCGGGCGCTCAGGTAGCGCACGATGGCGTTCGATTCCCACAGCGGCAGGCCGTGGTCTTCGATCACCGGCACCAGGCTGTTGGGATTCATCGCCTGGTACTCCGGCGTCTGCGTGCCGCCGTGGCTGCCACCGACTTCGATGGATTCATACGGCAGGCCGATCTCCTCGGCGCACCACAGCACCTTGCGGACGTTACTGGAATTGCGGCGGCCCCAGATCTTCAACATGCGGATTTTCCTTGCTGGCAATGCGAGCGGCAACGATACGCCTGATCGGTGCGGGTGTGTGCGTGCAGGATGACTGCATCGGGCTTCCGCCGGGCATGGTCCGGGCGTTACCGGTTCTTCTTCGGCAACGCGCGCACGTAGGACGACTTGCCATCCTTCTTCAGCTCGAACAGGCCGATGGCCGCCAGCAGGTCGCTGAGCTTGCCGTAGCCATAGTTGCGCGGGTCAAAGGAGGCCTGGTTGCCGATCTGGCTGCCGACCGGGCCCAGGTGCGACCAGCCATCCTCGCCTTCTGCCGAGGACACCGCACGGCGCAGCATCTTCACAAGCCGCGTGTCGCTGCGCATTTCCGCGCCGCTCTTGCGCGGGCGCGCATCGTCATTGGCCACCGGCTCGTTCGGTGCCTGTTCGTTCGATGACTGCTCTGCATCCTGCACGCTGGCGTGGGTCTGGCCCAGCGCTTCCAGATAGGTGAACTTCGAGCACGCGTTGACGAACGGTTCCGGCGTTTTCTTCTCGCCAAAACCATACACCTTCACGCCATCGGTCAGCAGGCGCATCACCATCGGGGTGAAATCGGCATCGCTGGAGACGATGGCGAAACCATCGAGGTTGCGCGCGTACAGCAGATCCATGGCGTCGATCACCATCGCCATGTCCGAGGCGTTCTTGCCCTTGCTGTAGGCGAACTGCTGGATCGGACGGATCGCGTACTCGTGCAGCACCGCCTCCCAGCCCTTCAAACGCGGACTCTTCCAGTTGCCATAGGCGCGGCGTACGTTGGCCACACCGTAGCGGGCGACTTCGGCCAGGACCTCGTCGATCTTGGAGGCCGGCGCGTTGTCGGCGTCGATCAACAGGGCGATGCGCTTTTCCGGTTCGCTCATGGGCTCCTCACGGGCCGTTGCCTGAACCTGAGTATCGCCGATCCACGCGGGCGCTGACGTGACAGGGGGCCATCATGCGAAGATGCCAGGCGCTTCCCCCAATGCCCCCACTGGAGTAAGTCGATGAGTCGCGAGCGCGTTCCCCACCTGGTTGTTGTCGGCGGCGGTTTTGCCGGTCTCTGGGCCACCCGTGCCCTGGCCCGCGAGCGCATACGCATCACCCTGGTCGACCGCCGCAACCATCACCTCTTCCAGCCGCTGCTGTACCAGGTGGCCACCGCCGGCCTGTCCGCCCCGGATATCGCCGCACCGCTGCGCCACATCCTCGGCCACCAGCGCAATGTGGAAGTCCGCCTCGGCGAAGTGGTGGCCATCGACAAGCAGGCCCGGCAGATCCGCATGGCCGATGGCAGCACGCTGGACTACGACAGCCTGCTGCTGGCCACCGGCGCCACCCACGCCTACTTCGGCAACGACCAATGGGCCGATGATGCGCCCGGGCTGAAGACGCTGGACGATGCCATCGCGCTGCGCCGCAAGCTGCTGCTGGCGTTCGAGCGCGCCGAGGCCGAACCGGACCCGGCGAAGAAGGCCGCATGGTTGAGCTTCGCCGTGGTTGGCGGTGGACCTACCGGCGTCGAACTGGCCGGCACGCTGGCCGAGATCGCGCGCCATACCCTGCGCAACGAGTTCCGCCACATCGACCCGGCCAGCGCCAAGGTGCGGCTGGTCGAAGCCGGGCCGCGCGTACTGTCCTCGTTCCCGGAAGTGCTTTCGCTGAAGGCGCGCCGGCAGCTGGAAAAGCTGGGCGTGGAAGTGCTGACCGGCACCCCGGTGAGCGACATCGACAGCCAGGGCTTCAGGCTCGGCGATCAGTTCGTGCCGGCACGCACGGTGGTGTGGGCCGCCGGTGTGGCCGCTTCACCGCTGGCGCGCACGCTGGAGGTGCCGCTGGACCGCGCCGGGCGCGTGCAGGTGCAACCCGACCTCACCCTGTCTGGCCACCCGGAACTGTTCGTGGCTGGCGATCTGGCCGTATTGAACCAGGCCAACGGCAAGCCGGTGCCTGGCGTGGCGCCCGCGGCCAAGCAGATGGGCAAGTACGTGGCCGAGGTGATCCGCGCGCGCCTGCACGGCAAGCCCGAACCCGGCCCGTTCAAGTACGCAGACTTCGGCAACCTGGCCACGATCGGCCGCATGGCTGCGATCGTGCACCTGGGCCGGCTGCAGCTGTCCGGTGTGCTGGCGTGGTGGTTCTGGCTGGCCGCGCACGTGTTCTTCCTGATCGGCTTCCGCAACCGCATCGTGGTGCTGCTGAACTGGGCCGTGGCGTACTGGAGCTACCAGCGCAGCGCGCGCATCATCTTCGGTGATGACCAGGACGACCGGCGACCGAAGCGCTAGGGCCGCACGCATGCTCCTGTAGCGCCGAGCCATGCTCGGCTGCACTTCGCGCGGTTTGCAGAAGCCGAGCATGGGCTCGGCTCTACGGCGCCTTCGGTTTCGGGTACCACAGTGCGTTGACGATTACCCAGCGCTGGTCGAAGCGCCCCATGTGGAAGTAGTCGACAAACCACGGCGTTTCCAGCCGCACCGACGCCGCGTTGCCGGTCACGTCCAGCACCGTGCAGCGGCGGTCCCATTGATCCTTCGGGGTCTTCAACGCGCCCTGCTTCGTCAGCGAGACCAGTTCTTCCTTCGACATACGGCGCAGGCCCAGGCGTTCGTCAGGTGTATCGCCGAGCACAGCGCGCTTGGCCAGGTCCGGGTGCAGGGAGCGGGCGACGCGCTGCGGGTCGGCTTCCAGCTGGCCATCGACATAGTCGTGGCAGGTGGTTTCGATGGCCGCGAGGGTGGCCGGGTCGGCGGCGGGGCTCGTTGCTGCGGAAAGAGCGAACAGCAGGGCGATCGTGGACATCCGGGTCTCCAGCGCTGAGGGCTGGGCGATCATGGCATGTGCAAGCCGCATCCACGCATGGCGTGGATCTACTGTAGAGCCGGGCCCATGCTCGGCTTCACCATCAGGCAGCAGCAACAACAGCCGAGCGTGGGCTCGGCTCTACAGAAGCGCGGGATCCGGTGCCTGCAGCCAGGCCAGCTTGCGTTCGCGCGGCTGCTGCTTGAGCTGCCATTCGGCCCGTGACGCGGCGGCCCGGTCCGGGTACTTGCGCACGGCCAGCACGCGCAGCGGTGGCCGCGCCCGGGTGTAGCGCGCGCCCTTGCCGGCCTGGTGGGCGGCGAAACGCGCGTCCACGTCGGTGCTGATGCCAGCGTAATAGCTGCCGTCGCGGCATTCGAGCAGGTACAGGAACCAGGGGCGGAGGGACGGGGCCATGCCCGGATTATGCCGTGCTGCACTGCAGCGGATATACTGGCACCCGAATGCAGGAGAGAGGCGCCGCGCTGGCGCCCGCCGAAGGCGCAGGCTCCCATGATCGCTCAGGCCGGTGGGCTGGAATCCCACCAACCATGCATTCGACTCGCCGAGCTGGAGAGAGGTCACCGGGCACGCCCGGGACGATCCGCCGAAGGGGCACGCGGCCTACGCCGCTGAACTCTCAGGCAAAAGGACAGCGGGAGCGGCACCGGTCATCGTCATCCCGTCATTGCGCAGGCAGTGGCGGTAGTCGCGCATGGCCGGCCCCACCGCGCCCGGAGCCTGTCCCATGCTGCTGTCCATCATCTACCTGATTGCCATTTCCGCCGAGGCCATGACTGGCGCACTGTCCGCAGGCCGCCGCCGCATGGACCTGTTCGGTGTGGTCATGATCGCCTGCGTCACCGCCCTCGGCGGCGGATCACTGCGCGACATCCTGCTCGGCCACTATCCGCTGGGCTGGGTGAAGCATCCCGAGTACCTGGGCTTCACCGTATGCGCGGCGCTGATCGCCACCTGGGTCGCACGTTGGATGCACCACTTCCGCCGCACCTTCCTGGTGCTCGACGGCCTGGGCCTGATCGCCTTCACCCTGATCGGCTGCTCGATCGCGCGCGAGGCCGGCCATGCCATGCCCATCGTGCTGATTGCCGGCATGCTGACCGGCGCGTTCGGCGGCGTGCTGCGCGACATCCTCTGCAACGAGGTACCACTCATCTTCCAGAAGGAGCTGTACGCGATCATCGCGCTGCTGACCGGCGCGGCCTACCTGTTGCTGCTGCACTGGGGCGTGGCCGATGCCACCGCAATCCTGTGCTGCCTCGGCGGCGGCTTCGCGCTGCGCCTGCTGGCGATTCACTACCGCTGGGAAATGCCGAAGTTCGTGTACCACGACGAAGTGCATTGAAGTTCGCGTTCTCCACGTCGCCCAGCGCTTGTTGCCGTGTTGCGTTGGGACGCTGTCTCCAGCGCCGCGGCGCCCATCTGGTCCCTCAGTGGCGGACCACGAATCCCCCCGAGCGCCCACTGGACGGCGCCCGCAGCTCTTCATCGAATGCATCCTTGATCGCGTTGATCGCCGCGCCGCGGTCCATCCCGCCACTCACGACCAGAGCATCTGCGACATGCTGGGCGACGTCTGCCAGGATGCGTCCCCACGCATGCTCCTCTCGAATGCCAGGACGATCGCCATACAGGCCAACGTTCAGCGAAGCATGCAATCCCCGTTCGGCAATCCACACGCGGATCATCTCGATGGAATCCTCATCGCGCTGTGCGGCTTCTGGAATGATCAGTTCTTTCATGGCTGCGGCCACCAAACAGGAAGTGGCATTGTGACGTGACCTGGAGCGTACGTGGAGCGGATCTTCTACAAAGCCCCGCGCTTCGCGGGCTCGACGCTACATGAAGGCCCCATCCATCGTTCTCACCACCCCGGCGATGTACCTGGCGCTGTCGCTCATGCGCAGCGCCAGGCGCATCGCCGGTGCAGATGGGCCGGTCTCCAACTCCGACCGGCCCTGATCGCGGCCGCACCCCCGCAGGCGCTGGCCGCCATCCACACACGTGCCGCACTCAAGCGGCTTCGGACACCTTTACGTCGCGACGGGCGCGCACGGCCGCAGCCAGTCGCTCCAGCACCGTCACGGTGGTGTCCCAGTCGATGCAGCCATCGGTGATGCTCTGCCCGTAGACCAGTGGCTGGCCTTCCACCAGTTCCTGGCGACCACCAACCAGATGGCTCTCGATCATCACGCCAACGATGCGCTGTTCGCCGTCTTCCAGCTGAACGGCGATGTCGTCGATCACCTTCGGCTGGTTCTCCGGATTCTTCAGGCTGTTGGCATGGCTGGCGTCGATCATCAGGCGCGCTGGCAGCTTGGCCTTGGCCAGCACCTGGCAGGCCTCGGCGACGCTGCCCGCATCGTAGTTCGGCTGCTTGCCGCCGCGCAGGATCACATGGCAGTCGGGGTTGCCGGTGGTCGACACGATGGCGGTGCCGCCCTGCTTGGTGACCGACAGGAAGTGATGCGGATTGGACGCAGCACCCACCGCGTCAGCGGCGATCTTCACGTTGCCATCGGTGCCATTCTTGAAGCCGACCGGGCACGACAACCCCGAGGCCAGCTCGCGATGCACCTGGCTTTCAGTGGTGCGTGCGCCGATCGCGCCCCATGCCACCAGGTCGGCGATGTACTGCGGCGAGATCACGTCAAGGAACTCGACACCGGCCGGCAGGCCCAGCTTGTTGATGTCGCGCAGCAGGCCGCGTGCGATGCGCAGGCCCTTGTCGATCCTGAAGCTGCCGTCCAGGTCCGGATCGTTGATCAGGCCCTTCCAGCCCACCGTGGTGCGCGGCTTCTCGAAGTACACGCGCATGACGATTTCCAGTTCACCGGCCAGCGCGTCGCGCAGCGGCTTCAGGCGCTGGGCGTACTCGATGGCGGCCTTCGGGTCGTGGATCGAGCACGGGCCTACCACCACTGCCAGGCGGTCGTCGCGGCCATGCAGGATCTGGTGCAGGGCCGCGCGCGAGGCGCTGACGGTGTCGGAGGCTTCATCGTCACAGGGCAGCATCGCCAGCAGCTGGGCAGGCGGTGTCAGCGGTTCGATGGTGCGGATACGCAGGTCGTCGGTGTGCGGGGGCATTGCGGGAGATCTCCGGAACGTTGGGGGTCCCCAGCGTGGCGGCATGAAAAAAGCCGCCAGGTTCGCTGGCGGCTTTCGGGAATGCGTCTGAAGCTTTCTTCAGGGTGAGCGCAGTCCTTCCTCCGCCAGTGGCTTCGGAAAGTAATACCAGTAAAAGCGGGTGGCGGCTGCGTTCATGGGATCTATTGATAACACAGCTTTTGCGCAGTGCAAAATGTTTCATACGCAACTGGGGACGCGGTTCAGCGAGATGCGCGCCAGCCCGGCCTACGCGGCGGCAACCACGCAACGTTGCTCATTTGCCATGCACTTCCACGTCCAGCAGCAGGCCCTCATGGATGTCGACCCAGCGTTCCAGCACGCGATCCAGTTCCTGCCGGGCCTCGTCCAGCTGCTCGGGGTTGAGCAGGGAACGCGCGGTGTAGAGGTCGGAAACCAACCGCCGCAGGGCCGATTCCTGGATGGCCACCGACGGCCCCTCCAGCCCCGGCAACTGCAACGCCGGGCAGTCGCCAAGAGGGCCGAACAGCGTGACCTGGAGCGTGCTCTGCATGATCGACTTCCCTGCGGATGGACATGGGCAATGTCCTGTTTACCGCGTCCGGGTGACAGGCGCATGTGCCACCCATGCCGAGGACCGGGATCTGCCGGCGTCTGCCGCCCCGCTACAAGGAGGCCAGGTCGGCCAAGTGCTGGGCCATGCTGTCCATCGCGCCTACCGCATGGGTGGTGGTGAAGTACTCATGCCAGCCGGTAGCGGCAATGCCAGCCACCAGCGCATCGACCTCCTCGCGGCTCGCGCAGCGCCAGACCGCATAGAACTGTTCATCGCTGCTATGCGGTACGTCCCTGGCAATGCGGCCCATCGCCAGCGGCGTGATGCGGGCTGGATCGAACTGCTGCATGCCGGCGCCAATACGGGCGAAGAAGGCATTCCGCTGCTCGGGCGGCAGTGTGGTCCAGGCCGGCGTGGCGGTATAGAGCTCGATGAAGGTGTGCGACATGGTGGTTCTTCCTTGAGGTTGACGGGGTTGCGGGTTTGTCGGCCAGCATCCGGCACTACCGGAGCGAGCGCAGTGCGCGTTTGCGGATGTAGGCGTTGGCGTCGCTGTGGCGCTCGTGCTGCCAGCGCGTGCACAGCACGCGCAGCCACTTCGGCTGAGTCTTGCCGGCATCATTGAGCCAGTTGCCGACCGAATCCTGCACGTAGCGTTCCGGGTCGTCAGCCAGTGCTTCCAGCATCGGCAATGCATGTCCAGGGTGCTGCTTGAACAGCGCGATATGTGTGGCCCAGACACCGCGCGGACGCAGTGCTTCGCAGGCGAAGCGGCGCAGGTACGGCGAAGTTTCCTGTGTCCACGGTTGCAGGTACTCAAGCGCCTGCATCGGCGCGGCAACGATGTTCATGCGTAGCGCCAGCCACGCCCATTCGCGCACACCGAAGTGTGGATCATCGGCCAGCGCGCGCATCTGCTGCAGCTTCTCTGCCAACGTCGCGGGGACATCGCTGCCGATCAGATAGCAGGCCCAGCCGCGCACGGTGTCGGACGCATGGTCCTGCCATTGCACGGGATCACCCTGCCCCGCCTCACGCAGCAGTTGCGCAGCCAAGGCCATGCGCAGTGTGATGCCCTTGCCTGAGGCATCCTGCATGCGTTGCAGCGCTTCCGGTGCAAGCGCAGGCGCCACCACCTGCAGCAGCGCGGCGAAATCCACTGCCAGGCATTCGGCCAGATGGGTGGTGGGGGCATGGCCGGTGTTGAGTGCATGCAGCCGTTGCGCCGCGATCGCCGGGCTCATGCTGCACGTTCTCGTCCAGCATCGGTGTGCTGCCAGACCTTGTGCAGCAACTGCGACAGCTGTTGCTGTTCATCCGTATCCAACCCATTGAACAGGCCACCGATCCATTGCGTGTGCTGCTCGAACAACGTCCCAGCCAGGCGCGTTCCCTGCGCAGTCAACACGATCTGGAGGCGACGGCCATCTTCGGCATCGCTGCGCCGCTGCAGCAGGCCTTCGCGTTGCAGGCCATCGAGCAGGCCGCTGATGGTGGCGCGGGTCACGCCGGCGCGCTCGGCCAGTTCGTGCGGGGGCAACGTGCCGCCGGCGCCATGCAGCAGGAACAGCACGATGAAGCGGGCTTCACTGAGCCCGTGCGGTGCGAGACGGGTGGCGCAGTCGCGGTCGATGGCGGTGGACAGGGAAAGCAGCTGGAAGCACAGTCGCAGCTGCGCGATGTTGGCTTGCCCGCGTCGCTGCGCCTCATCCATCAGGGCATGGTGCTTGGGTTCGATCATCCTATGAAAGACGCATGATTAGGCGCCTAATCATAAATCGGGACATCTGATCCAGGCAAGCCGGGAAGGCGTTTCAGCAAGCGCTTCCCAGCAGCAGGCGCGCGATCAGTCCACCACCCTCCCGGTGCAGCAGCTGCAGTTCGCCCGCATGCCGCCGCGCCACGTTGGCGGCGACCGCCAGGCCCAGCCCGGCCCCACCCGTGGCGCGGCTGCGTGAGCTCTCGCTGCGCTGGAAGGGCTGCAGCAGGCGGGTGCGGTCGGCCTCATCGATGCCTGGACCGCGATCCATCACGTCAAGGTGCGCCACGTTGCCGCACACGGCTGCCCGCAGTTGTACCGCCCCCGCGTAGCGATCGGCGTTGTCGATGAGATTGTCGATCGCCCGTCGCAGCAGTAGCGCATCCCCCTGCCACCGCAACGTATCCGGCCCGTCGAAGGAGATGTCGATGCCCCGCAGCAGTGCGCTCTGCACGCACTCCTCCAGCAACACGGCCAGATCCAGCGGATGCATCTGCAAGGGCTGCAGCTCACCACGCGCGTAGTCGAGAACCTGCTCGATCATCGCGTCCATGCGCTCGATGTCGGCCACCATCCGCGCCGCCTGTTGCGGTGGCGCGAACTCCGCACGCAGGCGCAGGCCGGTCAACGGTGTGCGCAGATCATGCGCGACGGCGGCCAGCATGCGGGTCATCTCCTGCGCCTGTTCGTGCAGCCGCTCGCGCCCGGCACTGATCGCGCGGGCCAGAACCTGCACCTCGCACGGACCATCGTCCGGAAGCGGTGTACTGGCCTGCAGGTCCACGTTGGCGCTGGCCTCGGCCAGCCGCCGCAGGGGCCGGCCGAGGCGGATTGACGCCCATGCCGCCAGTGGTGCCAGCAGCACGGTTCCTGCCACCAGCGCCAGCACGACCTGCCGGCGCCATGCCGCCAGATCGCTGTGGTCGCTGCCCACCACCTGCCACCGACCATCTGCCTGGCGCACTGCCAGTTCGAACGGCGTCCACTGCATTGCGGTCAGCACCGCGACCTGTGCCTGCAACGCGTCCGCGCGCGCTTTGGCGTCAAGCACGGCCCCGCCTTCGATGACCTGCACCTCCGGCGCCTTGCTCCGCCTGCCCCAGACCAGCTTCACATGCTCCAGCGGCTGGCGCAGCTGCGCGGCAACCAGGTGGGTGAGCCAGTCATTGCTGGTGCCCTCCGGCGCAGACGCGCGGGTTTCGAGATGCAGGCCCAGCGCCGCGGCCGACCGTTCACCGCGCAATACCTGAATGGCTTGGTCCAGGCGCATCGGCGGCGGTGGCGGCCGCGGCATCCAGCCGACCACCGCCACACTGACCAAGGTGGCCAGCACCAGGCTTGCCAGCGCCAGCATCGCGATCCAGCGCGCGGTGGACCAGCGCGCCCTCACAGCACCTGCACCTCAGCGTCGAAGCGATAGCCTTCGCCGCGCAGCGTCTGTACCAGTGCCTCGGCACCCGGTGCGGCGTGGCCCAGCTTGCGTCGAAGGCGACTGATCGCCAGATCAACGGCGCGGTCGACGCTCTCGCTGTCCTCACCGCGGGTCAGGGACATCAGCTGCTCGCGCCCCAACACGCGCCCGGCGCGCTCGGCCAGCGCCAGCAGCAGAGCGAACTCGCCGCGGCTGAGCGCCAGTTCGCTGCCATCGGGTGCAAGCAGGCGGCGCTGATCGGGCAGCAATCGCCAGCCGGAAAAGCGCAGCTCGCTGGCCACCTGGGTACGCAGCTTGTCCTGGCGGCGTAGCAGGGCGCGGACCCGCGCCAGCAGTTCGCGTGGGTCGAAGGGCTTGGCCAGATAGTCATCGGCTCCCATTTCCAGACCGATCACCCGGTCCGGTGCTGTTCCCATCGCCGACAGCATCAGGATGGGGATGGCCCGCGCCTGCAGCCGGCGGCACACCGACAGGCCGTCCTCGCCGGGCATCATCCAGTCGAGCACGATCAGGTCCGGACGTTCGACTTGCAGCAGCACATCCAGCGCCGCCGCGTCGGCAGCCACTCGCACGTGGTAGCCATGCAGCAGCAGGCAGTCGGCAATGGCATCACGGATGCTGGCATCGTCATCGACAACGATGACCCGGGCGGGAGTGTTCATGCGGCCAGTATCGTGCAGGCGTGTATCAGGACGGTATCAACACCGATGTTCCGGTGATACGCCGCTGCGCGCCAATGGACCTCCGCATTCACTCTGGAGTTTCCTGTGCGCCTCACCTTGCTGCCCCTGTTTGCTGCCGCCTTCCCCACGCTGGCCGCCGACACCCCCGAACATGTGCTGCCGATGTGGATGCAGGGCGGCCACCCGACGGTAGCGCTCTCGCTGGATGGTCAAGCCGAGCCGCTGCGCTTCGTGGTCGACAGTGCAGCCGGGGCCACGCTCATCGATGGGCGTGTGGCACGCCGCTACGGCCTGGTCGATGGAAAGGCCGACGTTTCCACTGCCCAAGGCGCCAGTGCCTCGGGGGCACAGCTGAGGCGCACGCGCACTACCACCTGGCAGCTGGGTAGCTGGCAGCTGCGGGCCAGCGCACTGCAGACTGATCTGGGGTCACTGTCCGGGGGCGACGACCCTGCCATCGACGGCCTCGTCGGCAACGACCTGACCGCGCGCTGGGACACCCGCTGGGACTTCGCTCGAGGTGAGCTATCGCTGTCGAGGACCGGCACTCTCCGCTTCGACGATGACAGCTGCCAGGCCAACGCGCTGCAGGACCGCACTGAAGGCCTGCGCGATTTTGGATTCATCACCCTCACCTTGGACGGAACGAACGTCGCCGCTGTTGCCGTGGTCGATACCGGCGCGGCGCAGACCGTACTCAACAATGCCGCCGCGCACGCGCTCGGGTTGCGTACTGATGGAAGCGATCCCCGCCTGCGCAAGCGAAGCAAGGGCACCGAAGGCCTCGGCGGCAAGCCGCACCCGACCTGGCTGTACACCCTGCCCGGCATGCGCAGCACCGCCTGGCAGCACCCGGCCATGGAGGTCAGGATCAGCGAGCTGCCCGTGTTCAAGGCCATTGGCCTGGACAGCCGCCCGGCTCTGATCCTTGGCGCCGATGCCATGCGTGGCGGCCAGGTCGACATCAGCACAGGTGCCGCGCGGATCTGCCTGCGCCGCCAAGCGGCCACGTGACCCTGGGGCCATGACGTGTGCGGCGGGCCGGCGTAGCATCGCGCCACGTCCCACCAGGAGGTTCACGCATGCGCCGTGCTGCCCTGTTGTTGCTGACGCTGTTCCCGCTGGCCGTGCTGGCCGCGCCGCCCCCGTTACCCACCCCGGCCCACATCGACGCCGAAGCCCAGCGCTTGATGCATGCCGCCCACGCGCGCGGCATGGCGCTGGCGGTGATAGATGACGGCAGGGTGGTGCATGTGGCCGCCTACGGCGAGCGAAATGCCGCAGGCGAACCGCTGCGCACCGATACCGTGATGTACGCCGCGTCGCTGACCAAGATGGCGTTCGGCCATCTGGTCGCACAGTTGGCGCAGGACCGGAGGATCGAGCTGGATGCCAGCATTGCTGCGGCGCTGGACACGCCCCTGCCGGAATATCCGCCGGAGCCGAAGAAGTACGCCGACTACCGTGTGCTGGCCGACGATGCGCGCTGGCGCCAGCTCACCCCGCGCCTGCTGCTCAACCATTCCAGTGGCTTTGCCAACTTCGGCTTCCTGGAGCCCGATGGGCGCCTGAAGTTCCACTTTGATCCGGGTAGTCGATATGGGTATTCCGGAGAGGGACTGATCCTGCTGCAGTTCGTGATCGAACGCGGGCGGCTGGGCGAGGATGTGGGCGCGTTGATGCAGCAGCGGGTGTTCGACCGCTTCGGCATGACCCGCACCAGCATGATGTGGCGCGAGGATTTCGCCGCCAACCTGGCCGATGGCTGGACGGCGGAAGGTGTGGCCGAACCGCATGATGAGCGCAGCCGCGTACGTGCGGCAGGGTCCATGGATACCACCATTGCCGACATGGCCCGCTTCGCCGCCGGTTACGTGCGTGGCGACGGGCTATCCGCACCGATGCGCAGGGAGCTGGTGCGGCCGCAGCTGCCCATCACCACGGCCAGCCAGTTCCCCACCCTGCAACCGGAGTTGCCGAAGGCGCAGCAACGCAAGGACCTGGCGGCAGGTCTGGGCGTGGTGACGTTTCTCGGCCCGCAGGGCGCAGGCTTCTACAAGGGCGGCCACGACGATGCAGTGGGCAACACGCTGGTATGCGTGGAGCAGCACCAGCGCTGCGTGGTGATCCTGGGCAACGATGTGCGGGCAGAGGCGGCCTTCCCGGCCCTGGTAGCGTTTGTGCTGGGCGACACCGGCGTGCCGTGGCAGTGGGAGTACGGCGCGGCGAAGGCGTTCGTCAGATGATCGAAGCGTTGCCGTTGCACACAGGTCCCGCAGTCGTGCAGCATGCAGACACGGACGCAATGCAGGAGACAGGATGAATCGCCCAGAGATCGATGCCATTGCCGAAGCGGTGTTGCAGCCGGATGCACGGCGCCTGCGCATCGCCGCACGCCATCGCCAGGCTGCACATCGGCAGCGGCGGCAGCGGGTGGGCGCCGGCGCCAGCCTGATCGGCATGGCGGCGGGCCTGCTGCTTGCGCCGATCACGGAGCTGCCGTGGGTACAGGGCATGATCGCGGGTGGCGCGCTGGCCCTGCTGGCGGCCCACCTGTGGCTGCAGCGGCGCGAGGGCCGCGCGTAGATACCCGCCTGGGAGCGGTATCCACGCATGGCGTGGATCTGATTCGATTCCGACCGGCCCCAAAAAAAAACCCCGCCTTCCGGCGGGGTTTTTCATTGCATCGGTAACGCGGGGACTTAGAAGTCCATGCCGCCCATGCCACCCATGCCGCCCATGCCACCGGCGCCGCCCATGGCCGGCTCGTCCTTCTTCGGAGCTTCGGCAACCATGGCTTCGGTCGTGATCATCAGGCCAGCGATCGAGGCTGCGTTCTGCAGCGCCGAACGGGTCACCTTGGTCGGGTCCAGGATGCCGAACTGCAGCATGTCGCCGAACTCGCCGGTGGCGGCGTTGTAGCCGAAGCTGCCGGTGCCTTCCTTGACCTTGTTGATGATGACCGACGGCTCGTCACCGGCGTTGGCAACGATCTCGCGCAGCGGGGCTTCCATCGCACGCAGGGCGATCTGGATGCCGTGGTTCTGGTCTTCGTTGGCGCCCTTCAGGCCGGCCAGCGCGGTGATCGCGCGGACCAGCGCAACGCCGCCGCCCGGAACCACGCCTTCTTCAACGGCCGCACGGGTGGCGTGCAGGGCGTCGTCGACGCGATCCTTCTTTTCCTTCATTTCGATTTCGGTCGAGGCGCCGACCTTGATCACGGCAACACCGCCGGCCAGCTTGGCCACGCGTTCCTGCAGCTTCTCGCGGTCGTAATCCGAGGAGGTGTCCTGGATCTGGGTCTTGATCTGCGCCACGCGTGCATCAACGTTGGCCTTGTCGCCGACGCCGTCGATGATGGTGGTGTTCTCCTTGGAGACCTGCACCTTCTTGGCGCGGCCCAGGTCCTTGATGGTGGCCTTCTCGAGCGACAGGCCGACTTCTTCGGAGATCACGGTGCCACCGGTCAGCACGGCCATGTCTTCCAGCATCGCCTTGCGACGGTCGCCGAAGCCCGGCGCCTTGACGGCCACGACCTTGACGATGCCACGGATGGTGTTGACGACCAGGGTGGCCAGCGCTTCGCCTTCAACTTCCTCGGCCACGATCAGCAGCGGCTTGCCGGCCTTGGCGACGCCTTCCAGCACCGGCAGCAGGTCGCGGACGTTGGAGATCTTCTTGTCGTGCAGCAGGATGAACGGGTCATCCAGGTCAGCGGTCTGCGACTGCTGGTTGTTGATGAAGTAAGGCGACAGGTAGCCGCGGTCGAACTGCATGCCCTTGACCACGTCCAGCTCGTTGTCCAGGCCCGAGCCTTCTTCAACGGTGATGACGCCTTCCTTGCCGACTTCCTTCATCGCGTCAGCGATGATCTGGCCGATCGACTCGTCCGAGTTGGCCGAGATGGTACCGACCTGGGCGATCGCCTTGTCGTCGGCGGTCGGCTTGGAGATGTTCTTCAGCTCGGCCACGGCGGCCGAAACGGCCTTGTCGATACCGCGCTTGAGGTCCATCGGGTTCATGCCGGCGGCCACAGCCTTGGCGCCTTCGCGGATCAGGGCCTGGGCCAGCACGGTGGCGGTGGTGGTGCCGTCGCCCGCGTCGTCGTTGGTGCGGGAAGCAACTTCCTTCACCATCTGCGCGCCCATGTTCTCGAACTTGTCAGCCAGTTCGATTTCCTTGGCGACGGAGACGCCGTCCTTGGTGATGGTCGGCGCGCCGAAGCTCTTTTCCAGCACGACGTTGCGGCCCTTCGGGCCCAGGGTGGCCTTGACGGCATTGGCGAGAACGTTGACGCCGCGCACCATGCGCGAACGGGCGTCTTCACCGAAACGAATATCCTTGGCAGCCATTGCGATTACCTCGATGTTTGCGCCGGGCCGGGCCCGGCGACGAAAAGGGATGTCTTACAGAAAAGCAGGTCGCACCGAGGCTCAGCCGATGATGGCGAGCACGTCGTCTTCGCGCAGGACCTTGTACTCGACGCCTTCGCTCTTGTACGAGCTGCCGGCGTACTGGCCGTAGATGACCTTGTCGCCAACCTTCAGCGACGGCGCGCGCACGTTGCCGTTGTCCAGCGGCTTGCCCGGGCCGACGGCCACAACTTCACCCTTGGTGGACTTTTCCTTGGCCGAGTCGGGGATGACGATGCCACCGGCGGAGATTTCGTCGGCTTCGATCGGCTTGACCACAACGCGGTCGTGCAGCGGCTTGATGCTCATGAGAGACCTCTTAAGTTATTGATTGGTCTGAAAAAGTCCGGCGATGTTAGCAGTCACACCAGGCGAGTGCCAGCAACGCGCGTGAAAAAGCCCGACAAGTCGGGAGCACGACAGAGATGGAGACCTCCACAGGCCTTTCAAGGGCCGATCCCGAAATTTTTCTCGGGACCGGGAAACCTGCCTCCCTGCGTGGACGCCTGTATAGGGATGCAGTGCGGCAAGCCAAGGGGGCAAGGGGTGCTATTTAGTGATAGATGTCCCACTGTCAGATATCTGACGTTCATTTACGACAAAGTGTCACTGGATCGGCCTTAGGCTCGGCCGCGCATTCCCAATCACAAGGAGTAGTCGATGCGATTGCTGTCCCCGCTTGCCGCCGCCTGCCTGCTGGCGCTGGCCGCCGCGCCGGCCCAGGCCGAGGTCTTCATCAACGAACTGCATTACGACGACAGCACCGCCGCCGGTGACGTCGGCGAAGCCATCGAAGTGGTCGCTACCGCGGGCGAGGACCTGTCCGGCTACCGCCTCTACCTCTACAACGGCAGCAATCCTTCGGCCGCCACGGTCTACGCCAACAACCCGGTTCCGGCCGGCACCGCCGCCGGTTGCGGCAGCGCCACCCTGGCCGTGGTCAGCTACCCGACCAACGGCCTCCAGAACGGCCCGAACGACGGCATCGCCCTGGTCGATGCCAGCGGCAAGGTGGTCCAGTTCCTCAGCTACGAGGGCGCCATCACCGCCTCCGGTGGCCCTGCCGCCGGCATGACCAGCCAGAACATCCCGGTGGCCGAGACCAACAGCACCGCGCCGGGCACCTCGCTGCAGCTGACCGGCAGCGGCAGCCAATACGCCCACTTCACCTGGGCCGAATCGGCCGGGCAGACGTTTGGCAGCTGCAACAACGGCCAGACCTTCAGCGGCGGCGGCACCCCGGGCCCGAACACGCCGCCGTCGGTCTCCACCACCACCCCGGCACAGGGCAGCAGCACCTTCCCGGCCGCGGCCGATCTAGAAGTGGTGTTCAGCGAAACCGTGAACCTGGCCAGTGGCGCATTCGCGCTGAGCTGCGGCACCTCCGGCAGCGTGCCGCTGACCTTCCCGGCCAGCGGCCGCAGCGTGAAACTGTCCACCAACACCGCGCTGGTGGCCGGTGAAGCCTGCCGCTTCGATATCCGCGCCGCGCGCATCACCGACCTGCAGGGCGCGCATCCGGCGGCCGACAGCCGCATCGCGTTCACCGTGGCCAGCACCGGCGGCAACCCCGACCCGGGCAATCCGGGTGTACCGGCCGGCTATTACTCAAAGGTCAACACCAGCAGCCCCAGCCAGCTGCGCTGCTCGCTGCACGCCACCATAAAGGGCCATACCGCCTATCCGTACAGCGGCTCGGGCACCAGCACCTGGACCATCCTGGAAATCGCCGACGAGGATCCGAACAATTCCGGCAGGATCCTGGATGCGTATCGCAACCGCAGCTACGCCAAGGTGACCGACCGCGCCGGCAGCGGCAGTGGCCTGAAGTACAACCGCGAGCACACCTGGCCGAACTCGCTGGGCTTTGCCAGCACCACCGGCGACAAGGGCCTGCCGTACGCGCCGTACACCGACACCCACATGCTGTACCTGACCGATGCGCAGTGGAACGCCGACCGTGGCAACAAGCCGTTCGGCAAGTGCGACGCCAACTGCGGCGAGCGCGCCACCGAGGCCAACAACGGCCAGGGCGGCGGCAGCGGCGGTTACCCGGGCAACTCCAACTGGGTACGCACGCCGGACGGCAACACCGGCACCTTCGAGGTGTGGGGCAAGCGCAAGGGCGACATGGCGCGTGCGGTGCTGTACATGGCCATCCGCTACGAGGGCGGCAAGGATGCAGCCACCGGCCAGTCCGAGCCGGACCTGGAGCTGACCGACGACCGCAGCAAGATCGTCAAGACCAGCAGTTCGCCGGCCTACATGGGCCTGCTGTCCACGCTGATCGACTGGCACCTGTCCGATCCGCCGGATGATGCCGAACGTGCGCGCAATGACGTGATCTACAGCTTCCAGGGCAACCGCAATCCGTTCATCGACCACCCCGAGTGGGCGACCCCGGGCCTGTTCACCTCGGCCAAGCCGGCTACCTGCCATCTGGCCAACTGACCGCGCAACGCAGCGGTCCACTGCCGCCGCCGGGCCCTGACCCGGCGGCGGCCCTATACTCGACGGTCATGTCGACCGTCGATCCCGTCCTGCTGCTGTTGACCACCTGCCCGGACCGGGCCAGTGCCGAGCGCATCGCGCACGCGCTGGTCGGCGAGCGCCTGGCCGCGTGCGTGACCCGCCTCGATGGCGCGCAGTCGACCTACCGCTGGCAGGGCGAGGTGACCACCGACGCCGAGCTGCAACTGCTGGTGAAGACCACCGCAAGCCGCGTCGATGACGCGATTGCCCGGATCGTCGAACTGCATCCGTATGAACTCCCGGAGTGCATCGCGGTCGAAACCCGGGCCGGCCTGCCGGCGTATCTGGACTGGATCCGGGCACAGACCCGGGAGGACACTGATTGAAGACTCTGTTTGCGCGTGGCGCCGCCTTGTGCGCCCTGATGTGGCTCTCGCTGCCCGCCTTCGCCCTGGATGAGAAGGACCTGCTGCCGGTGGACCAGGCGTTCGCGCTGACCGCCACCGCCCCCGAACGCGGCCAGGTGCAACTGCAGTTCAAGATCGCACCCGGCTACTACCTGTATCGCCACCGCACCAGCGTCAAGGCTGATCCGGCGTTCAACGCTGGCGCGCTGCAGATGCCCAAGGGCGACAAGCACCACGACGATTTCTTCGGCGAAGTCGAAACCTATCGCGAACGCCTGCAGGCCACCCTGCCCGGCACGCCGACCGACGCCGTCGGCACCATCAGCCTGGAAGTGCGTTACCAGGGCTGCGCCGATGCCGGTGTCTGCTACCCGCCGCAGAAGCGCGTGGTGCAGGTCACCCTGCCCGGTAGCGGCGCACAGGCCGCGGCGCCGGCCACGCGTGCCGGCGCCACCAGCCCGTTCAACAACCCGCTGGCCGGTGCCGGCAACAGCGGCGGCCTGCGCCTGCCGGGTGCCGCCAGCAACAGCCAGGCGCTGCCGCTTCCTTCGGAGCAGGCGTTCGGCTTCGACGCCATCGCCAGTGACGGCAACACCCTGCTGCTGCGCTTCAGCCCGGCGCCGGGCTACTACCTGTATCGCGACCGCACTTCGGTGAAGCTGGACGGCAGCACCGGCGTGCTGGCCGACAAGCTGCGCTGGCCGGCCGCACAGTCGCATCGGGACGAGCATTTCGGCGATGTCTCGGTCTACTTCAACCAGGTGGAAGTGCCGCTGCCGCTGCGCCGCGCCGTCGCCGATGCGGTCGACAGCACCCTGGTGGTGACGTTCCAGGGCTGCCAGACCGATGGCATCTGCTACCCGCCGATGTCCCGCCGGGTGAAGCTGTCGATCCCGGTCGGCAAGATCAACGCCAGCACCGATCAGTCGCCGCCGCGCAACGAGGTGATCAGTCCGCTGCCTACCGCCAGCGGCGCACCACGCGAAGCCGCCAACGGCGCCCCGTTGCGCCTGCTGCCGACGGTGCCCAATACGGATGCCAGCACCCCGGCCGTTGCAGGCGCCGAAAATGGCAATGAGTTCGCTGCCGATGCGCGCGGTGACAACGCCCTGCGCACGCGCCCACCGGCGACCACGCCGAATCCGGACCGTTCGTTCGTTTGGGTGCTGCTGCTGGCCCTGGCCGGTGGCCTGGTACTGAACCTGATGCCCTGCGTGCTGCCGATCCTCTCGCTGAAGGTGCTGAGCCTGGCGCAGAGTGGCGAAAGCCCGCAGCGCGCGCGCAGCCACGCCCTCTGGTACACGTTGGGCGTACTGGTCGCGTTCGCGGTGATCGGCGCGTTGATGGTCGGCCTGCGCGCGATCGGCAACGCCGTCGGCATCGGCTTCCAGCTGCAGCACCCGGGCGTGGTGGCAGTGCTGGCCTACATCATGTTCGCGGTGGGCCTGAGCCTGTCCGGCGTATTCACCCTCGGCGGTGGTATCGGCAACCTGGGCCAGTCGCTGGCCAGCCGCAGTGGCCCGGCCGGTGACTTCTTCACCGGTGCGCTGGCCTGCGTGGTCGGCAGTGCCTGCGTCGGCCCGTTCATGGGCGGCGCGATCGCCTACGCGTTCATTGCCCCGCCGCTGAAGGCGATGACCGTGTTCCTGTTCCTCGGCCTGGGTCTGGCGCTGCCGTTCCTGCTGATCGGCTTCGTGCCGGCACTGGCGCGCCGCCTGCCCAAGCCGGGCCCGTGGATGGAGACGCTCAAGCACGTGCTGGCCTTCCCGATGTACGCCACCGCGCTGTGGCTGCTGTGGGTGCTGGGCAAGCAGCGTGGCGTGGACGGCATGGCGCTGGTGCTGGGTGGCCTGCTGCTGCTGGCCTTCGGCCTGTGGCTATTCGAGCGCAACCGCTGGACTGGTTCGCGTGCAGTGACCCTGCTCGGCGTGCTGCTGGCGATCGGTGCACTGGTTCCCGCCTGGGGCGTGACCCAGCTGGCACCGCCGGCACGCGCCGCACAGGCCACCAGCGACAACGTGGTCGAGTACTCGCCGCAGTTGCTGGACCGCCTGCGCGCCGACAACCGCGTGGTGTTCGTGAACATGACCGCCGACTGGTGCGTGAGCTGCAAGGCCAACGAGCGCGCCGTGCTGTCGCGGCCGGAGTTCAAGGAACTGCTCAAGCGCACCAACGCGGTGTACATGCGCGGGGACTACACCAACGTCGATCCGCAGATCACCACGTTCCTGGAAGAGCACAAGGCCGTGGGCGTGCCGCTGTACGTGGTGTACGGCCCGGGCGCACCGCCGACCGTGCTGCCGACCCTGCTGACCCAGGCGGTGGTCGAGGAAGCGCTGCTGCGCACCGCACGATGAAGTGGCAACGGCCAGCGCTGCTGTGGACAGCGGTGCTGGCCGCCGGCCTTGGACTGTGGGCCGGGCATCGATTGGCTCCTGCGCCGGCTGCGCCTGAGGCCATGCCAGCGGCGCCCGCCGTTGCGGCTGCGGCACCCGCCTTGCAGGTTGGCGACAGCCTGCCCGCATTGTCGCTGCCCGATCTTGATGGCCGGCCGCTGGACCTGCGCCAGCACGCTGCCGGTCGCCCGCTGTTGATCAATGTCTGGGCCAGCTGGTGCGCTCCGTGCGTGGAAGAAATGCCGGAGCTTGCCCGCTTCGCCCATGCCCAGGGCGACAACGGCGTGCAGGTGCTGGGCCTGGCACTGGATACCCCGGAAGACGTGCGCGGTTTCCTGCAGCGTGTCCCGGTGGATTACCCGATCGTGATCGAGACCCCGGGGCCGCGCGATGCCAGCGTGCAGCTGGGCAATACACAGGGCCTGCTTCCCTACAGCGTGCTGTTCGATGCACAAGGGCGGCTGGTGAAGGCAAAGCTGGGACCATTCGCCCACGGCGAGATCGACAGCTGGGTGAAGTGAGGGGGGTTTTTGCAGGGCTTGCAGCCCTGCACCCGGCTCAATGCAACGCCAACAGCCAAAGCGGGCGTTCCGCGGGTTGGCGGGGCGATGTCGGAGTGCGGGGACGCTGCAAGTACGTCCCTGAAAGCTTGTCAGCCGCATCCATGCGGCTGACACCCCGCACTCCGACACCGCCCCACCTCTGACAGATCTTCGCGGCTGTTGGTAGGTGTCGACCTTGGTCGACACATCTGTCAGATATCGATATTCAGAACGGAGTCAGACCCCGTGCCGACCAACGGTCGGCACCCACCAAAGCAGAACGCCGTTCCGACAGATCGCAGGAAACTGTCGAAGGCGGGGTGGGTCCGGTTGAGGGGGACGGCGCAAGTACGTCCCTGTAGCCTTGGCCACGGCATCCATGCCGCGGACACCCCCCGCAACCGGACCCACCCCGCCAACCCACGGGAAGCCAGCTTTTGACG